>DASZWR010000060.1:0-11228 GCA_035546215.1 Gaiellaceae bacterium
CGGTTGTAGGCTTCCGACCATGGCGACGACAGAGACGAACACCGAGCTGGGCAAGCAGATCGTCGAGGACGCGAAGCGCTACGTCCTCTACTCGTGGAGCGTGCAGGACGCGATCAACCCGATCGCGGTCGAGCGCGCCGAAGGGCGCCACTTCTACGACTACGACGGCAACCGCTACCTCGACTTCGCGTCGCAGCTCGTCAACGTCTCGATCGGGCACTCGCACCCGAAGGTCGTCCAGGCGATCAAGGACCAGGCCGAGAAGCTCGCGACGATCGGGCCGCCGATGGCGACCGAGTCGCGCTCGAAGCTCGGGAAGCTGCTCGCCGAGGTGACGCCCGGCGACCTGCAGATGTCGTTCTTCACGAACGGCGGTGCAGAGGCGAACGAGAACGCGATCAAGCTGGCGCGCTGGTACACGGGTCGGCACAAGGTGATCGCCCGCTACCGCAGCTATCACGGCGCGACCGCGGGCTCGATCACGCTGACCGGCGACCCGCGCCGCTGGCCCGCCGAGCCCGGCATCCCGGGGGTCGTGCGCATGTTCGACCCGTACACGTACCGCTGTCCGGCCGGCCATCCCGACCCGTGCCCGGTGTGCACGGGCGCGCCGCACCTCGAGGAGATCCTCCAGTACGAGGGCGCGCACACGGTCGCCGCCGTGATCCTCGAGACGGTGACGGGGACGAACGGGATCATCGTCCCGCCCGACGGCTACCTGCAGTCGATCCGCGAGGTGTGCGACCGGCACGGGATCCTGCTGATCGCCGACGAGGTGATGGCCGGGTTCGGCCGCACCGGCAAGTGGTTCGGCGTCGAGAACTGGGACGTCGTGCCCGACATCCTCACCGTCGCGAAGGGCATCAACTCCGGCTACGTGCCGCTCGGCGCGATGGTCGTGCGCGAGCCGATCGCCGAGTGGGTGCGCGACAAGTACTTCGCCGGCGGCCTCACGTACAGCGGCCATCCGCTCGCGTGCGCGTCGGCGGTCGCGTCGATCGAGGCGTTCCGCGAGGAGGGGATCGTCGAGAACGCCGCGGCGATGGGCGAGGTGTTCCGCACGGAGCTCGCGAAGCTCCAGGAGAAGCACCCGTCGATCGGCGAGGTGCGCGGCCTCGGCTGCTTCTGGGGGCTCGAGCTCGTCAAGAACCGCGAGACGCGCGAGCCGCTCGTCCCGTTCAACGGGTCGGGCGAAGCGGCGAAGCCGATCGCGGCGGTGATGAAGCGCGCGCTCGACCGCGGCCTCTACCTGATGACGCACTGGAACGTCGCCATGTGCTGCCCGCCGCTGACGATCACGCGCGACGAGCTCGACGAGGCACTCGACGCGCTCGACGACGCGCTGTCCGTTGCCGACGAGTTCTGTTCCTGACGCGCTGAGGGAGTTCGCGCTCGTCCCCGACCGCTACACGCGGCTCGGCGGGGACGCGACGCGCAGCGACGACGGCCGGATCTGCGTGGTGCAGGGGAACACGTGGGCCGCGATCTCGGGGCTCCGGCTGGGGCCGGACGAGGTCGAGGCGGCGCTCGGCGAGGTGCGGGCGCTCGTGCCGGCGGAGAAGACGCAGACCTGGTGGCTCGACGCCGACGCGACGCCGGCGGACCTCTACGAGCGGCTCGTCGCACTCGGCCTGCAGCGGCCGGCCGACGGTGGCGACGTCGTGCACGCGCTCGTGTGCACCGACGAGCCGGCGACGGGCCCGGCCGGCGTCTCCGTGCGGACGGTCGAGACGTTCGACGAACACCTCGCCGCCACCGAGCTGCAGTGGGAGCTCTTCGAGACCCCGCGCGACCGCCGCGAGGCTCAGAAGCCGCACCTGCGCAGCGAGTTCGAGGCGGCGCGGGCAGCCGGGAGTCCGGTCACCTTCCTCGCGAGCATCGACGGCCGCCCGGTCGGCGTCGCACGCTCCGTCTACTCGGACCGCGGCGTCTTCCTCATCGCCGGCGCGGTCCTCCCGCCGTACCGCGGACGCGGCGTCTACCGCGCGCTCGTCCGCGCGAGGTGGGAGGACGCGGTGCAGCGGCAGACGCCGGCGCTCGTCACCGAGGCGCTCGCCGACACCTCGTACCCGATCCTGGCCGGGTTCGGGTTCGTCGACGTCGGGACGACGCGGCGCCTCGAGGACCGCAGGCGCTGAAGCAGCGGCCGGCGCTCGACCACGGACGGGTTGTCGTAGACCTTCGGCGGCTGCGGCGGCTCGTAGGGCAGCAGGTGGAACATGGCTCACGCTCCTCTCGGTTCTGGCTGCAACCGGTTGCACAACAGGTGAAATAAAAGACTCACGCCGACTCCCGCACGACGAGCTCCGCCGGGATCGAGACGTTCGTGATCGCGCCCGTCTGGAGCTGCTGCACGAGGGTGCGCGCGAGCAGGCGGCCGACGAGGTCGCCCTGCTGGCGGATCGTCGTCAGCGGCGGATGCGAATGAGCCGCGATCGCGATGTCGTCGTACCCGACGACCGCGACCTCTCCGGGCACGTCCACGGCGCGCGAGTGGAGCTCGGCGAGCGCGCCGAGGGCCCAGCGGTCGCTGTGGGCGAAGATCCCGTCGAGGTCGGGCGCCCGCTCGAGCAGCCGTCCCACGGCCTCGGCCGCGTTCTCGTCGGGCGCCGACCAGGGCAGGTGGACGACGAGGCTCGGATCGACCTCCACGCCGGCCGCGGTCAGCGCGGCCTCGTAGCCCGCCCGGCGCTCGTCGATCTCGGGCGAGCCCGAAGGGCCGCCGATCATCCCGATGCGCCGGCACCCGCGCGCAAGCAGGTGCTCGGTGGCGAGCCGCCCGCCGTTGACGCTGTCGCCGCCGACCGAGGAGTACTCCTTGCGCTCGGACGGCGCGCCCCACACGACGAACGGGATGCGGTCGTCGACGAGCTGCTGGATCTGCGGCGGCGAGCACTGGGCGTGGTGGAACACGAACCCGCCGGCCTGGCCGGTCTCGACATAACGGCGCGCCCAGCCCTGGTCGTCGGGCCGCGGCTGGACGATCAGCAGCTCGTAGCCGTCCTGGTGGAGGCCGGTCGAGACCCCGCCCATCACCTCGAGCATGAAGAGGTCCTGGCGCTTCGCCATGCCCCAGTCGAACATCACCAGGCCGACGACGTTCGTCTGCCGGCGGCTGAGGCGCCGCGCCGGCTCGTTCATGGCGAAATGGTGCTCGGCGGCGATCGCCCGGATGCGGTCCTTCGTCTCGGCGCCGATCAGCGGGCTGTCGTTGAGCGCCCGCGAGACCGTCGACTTCGAGACGCCTGCGAGGCGGGCGATGTCGGCGATCGTCTGGGCGCGGGCCGTCGTCATTGCAACCGGTTGCATGATACACGACAAAGGTCTACTAGCCACCCTCGACCAGTCGGCGTAGTGTCAATCCACATCAAGTCTCCGACGGAGGTCCTCCAATGGGTGGGTTCGACTGGCGCCGCATGTCCCGGTCACAGCAGATCCTCGGTGCGTGCGGCGTCCTGCTCTTCATCGACATGCTCTTCACCTGGCAGGGCGTCTCGATCCTCGGCACCACGGTCGGCGTCAGCGGCTGGCACGGCCTGAACGGGGTGCTGCTCGGGATCGCCGTGATCGCCCTCGTCGCCTTCCAGGTCGTCCTGCTCCTCGGCGAGCGGGCCTCGCAGATCCGCGACCTCGTGCCCGTGCCGGACGCGCTCGCCTCGGCCGCCCTCGCAGGCGCCGTGCTCGTGCTCGGCATCCTGAAGTTCCTGACCGCCAACGAGGTCCGGCGCTGGCCCGAGTGGGTCGGCCTCATCCTCGCGATCGCGATCGGGTACGGCGGCTGGCTCGCCTACTCGGGCTCGACCCACGCCGGCTCGGAGCCCGTCAACACGCCGAGCGGCTAGAGCGGGAGGACCCCGCCCGCCTCGAAGATCCGCACGAAGACGTCGACGACGTTCGGGTCGAACTGCGACCCGGCGGCGTCGACGAGGCGGCTCACCGCCACCGACGGGTCGAGGCGCCGGCGGTACGGGCGGTCGGTGACCATCGCGTGGTAGGCGTCGCAGACGAGGACGATCCGCGCCTCGAGCGGGATGTCGGTGCCCGCCTTCCCGTCGGGATAGCCGAGGCCGTCCCAGCGCTCGTGGCAGGCCCGCACGATCGGGCGGACGTCCGAGAGCCGGTCGATCGGGGCGAGGATCTTCTCGCCCAGCTCCGGGTGCTCCTTGACGATCTCGAACTCCTCGTCGGTGAGCGGGCCCGGCTTGCGCAGGATCTCCGAGGGGATGCCGATCTTGCCGATGTCGTGGAAGAGCGCTCCGAACTCGAGCCGCTTCATCGCGTCGCGGTCGAGGTCGAGCTCGCGGCCGACGAGCAGCGACATGTCGGTGATCCAGCGCGCGTGCGAGGAGGTGTACTCGTCGCTCGCCTCGAGGGCGTTCGCGAGCGTCGCGACGGTGGCGACGAACGTCCGCTCGAGGCCCTCGTAGTGCTCGGCGCTCTCGATCGCGAGCTTCGCCTGGTGCGCGAGCCCGGCCAGCAGCCGGAGCTGGCGGTCGTCGACGTCCCGCGACTCGACCGAGGCGGTGAGCGCGCCGACCCGGCTTCCCTCCAGGCGCAGCGGGGCAACGAGGATGCGCGCGATCCCGGTCGTGTCGGCGCCCGCGATGTCCGCGACGTCCTCCGGCTCGAGCACGAACGGCTCGCTGCGCTCGAGCCAGTGGTGGGCGAGGTCGTGGGCGAAGCGCCGCGAGCCCGCGGGATCGAGCTCCGGCGCGTAGCCGTACGACGCGCGGGCGAGCAGGTCGTGCGGCGCGCCCTCCTCCTCGATCCACAGCGCCGCGCGGCCCGACCCGAGCACGCGCGCCGTCACCTCCGCGGCACGGCCGAGCACCTCCTCGGGCGACTCGGCGGTCGCGAGCTCGCGGCCCGCGTCGAGGAGGGCGTTGGCGATCTCCGCCGCCTCCATCTGCTTCCAGTAGAGGCGCGCCTTCTGCAGCGCGACCGAGAGCTGGTAGGCGAACGCCGTCAGGAGCCGCGCTTGATCGTCGTCGAGCTCCGGCACGTCGACGACGAGACGCCCGTGGATCCCCTCGCCCTCGGCGAGCGGCGCGGTCGCGCCCTCGGCCAGCGGCTCGCCGAGCGAGGCGACGCACACTTCGCCGAGCCAGATCGACGCACGCGGCGTCTCGAACATCCGCGTGAGCGCCTCCACCGCGAGCTCGCAGATCTCGTCGACGCTGTGCGCGAGCGAGAGGTCGTCGGCGAACGCGAGCAGCGCCTTCGCGCCCTCGGCCTCGCGGCGCTGGCGCTCGTACAGCCGCGCGTTCTCGAGCGCGACGGACGCCTGCCCGGCCAGCACCTCGAGCAGGCGCACGTCGTCGTCGTCGAACTGGTTGACGCCGAGCTTCGAGATGACGATCGCGCCGGTCACCCGCGAGCCGTAGCGCAGCGGCACGACCGCGAGCGACTCCTCGATGTCGTCCGTGCCGGGGATGCGGTAGGCGAACGCGCACTCGAGCGCGTTCGGCACGAGCAGCGGCTCGCCGATCTCCACCGCGCGTCCCGTCACGCCGACGCCGACAGTCTGGATGTAGGCGTCGGTGCCGAGCGACTCGTCGTAGTCGCCGACGAACGCGACCGGGAAGAGGCGATCGCCGTCGCGCAGGACGACGCGGCAGTTGTGGTAGTCGATCAGCTGCCGCAGCTCCGTCGCGATCACGTTGCCGATCTGCGTCACATCGTTCAGCCGGTTCAGCTTCCCGGCCAGCGACTGCAGCATCTTCAGGTGCGCGATCGAGCGGACGTCCCGGCCTCCCGACGGCACCGGGCGCTCGGCCGGGCCGTCGTCGTAGAGGACGCTCTGGTTCTTGCCGCGCGCCTTGGCGGTCATCATCGCCGCCTCCGCGCACGCGACGAGCTCGCGCGGGTTCATCGCGTGCTCGGGGCCCTGAGCCACGCCCATCGAAAGCGTCATGCGGCCGGCGGGCTCGAACTCGGCCCGTTCGATCGCCTCGCGCAGCCGGACGGCCAGCCCGAGCGCATCGCCCGCGTCGCACGACGGCATGATCACCCCGAACTCCTCGCCGCCGATCCGGCAGACGACGTCGGAGGCGCGCACCGCGTCGCGCGCGATGCGCGCGATCTGGATCAGCAGCTGGTCGCCGGCGCCGTGCCCGTACACGTCGTTGACGCGCTTGAAGTCGTCGAGGTCGAACATCAGCACGGCGACCGAGTCGTGCGAGCGCGAGGCGCGCGTCAGCTCGGAGCGCAGCCGCTCGTGGAAGTACCGGTGGTTGAAGAGCCCGGTGAGCGAGTCCGTCTGCGCGAGGTGCTCGAGCCGTGCGCGGATCTGCGCGTTGTCGATCGCGAGCGCCGCCGCGTCGCCGAACCACTTCGCGAGCTCGAACTCGTGCTCCGCGAACCCCGCGTCCTCGCCGATCCGGTAGATGTTGAGCGCGCCCTTCAGCGCGCCGCGCGCGATCAGCGGCACCGTGATCATCGCCTCGGGGTCGTTCGAGGTCCCCGGGATCACGACCGTCCGCGGGTCGAGATGGGCGCGGTTCGACCAGACGGGCCGCCGGTTCGCGACCGCCCACCCGGTGATCCCCTCGCCGAAGCGGGGCCGGCTGTTCATGATCTCGACCTCGAACTCCTGCGAGCGCGCGAGGAGCGGCCGGAGCTCGCGCCGGTCCTCGTCCGCCTCGTAGATGTGGAGCGCCTCGTACGGCATCAGGTCCGCGAGCGCCGCAGCGATCTTCTCGAGCACGGCGTCGAGGCTCTGCTCCGAGAGCACCTCGTGGAAGACCTCGGCCAGGCGCCGGTAGGACTCGACGGAGGCCTCGGACGCTGCCCCGCTTCCACCAGGTATCGGCGCCCCTTGCGGGGCGCGCGCCGCCGTCGATTGCCGCACCATGCCCGGTAGATCGGCGGCGGGGCGCCCCCGCTTGAGGTCCATCAGGGTCCGCTGGACTAGATGAGGCCGCAGGCCCGGGCCGTGTTGGGCCACGGGTAGAAGCCGCGACCCGCCCGGTAGGCCCGGACGGCCGCCTGGAGCTGCGCCCACGCGGGCCAGTGGTCGGCCGTCCCCCACCGCTCGAGGTACGGCGCGCCGTACCTGCTCTGGAACGCGACGTCCATCTGGAGGCCGCCGTAGTAGCCGTTGCCGGTGTTCGCGTCCCAGGCGCCCTCGTAGCGGTGGATGCAGGTGAACGCCGAGGCCAGCGCGGCCGGCACCGGCGGGCGGGCATACCCGTGCCGGTCGACGAGCAGGGCCGCCGCGGCGCTCCGGTCCTGCCACAGCCTGAGGGTGGCTGCAGCCGTCCCCGCGTGCGCCTTCGCGAACCGCCGGCTGACCTTCCCCGGGAAGATCCGGCGGAGCGCCAGGGTGAGCGAGCGCTCGTAGGCGAGCCGCCTCTCGAGGCGGCTGCGCAGGCCCGGCGAGGCCGGGAACGCCGCCGACAGCTTGCGGCGGAGATGGGAGACCGCCTCCTGGCGCGCGCGGAACGCCCGCTTCGTCCAGACGTCGACCGTCCAGCCGAGGTAGGCGCGGTCGGTGCTCCGGCGGTACGAGTACGACGTGGGCGTGCGCCGCAGGTGCGCGGCGCGCTCGTAGCTCCACGTGAGCTTGCGGTAGTGGTCGATCGCCGACCGCAGGACGGTCGTGCTCGCCGGCCGCGCGGGCCGGACGGCGGACCGCGCGGCGGTCGAGCCGACGACCATGAACGTGGTGAGAGCCGCGAGCCCGACGAGGCTCAGCGGGATGCGTTGACGCACAACGAATTGTCCTCCTTAGGCCCTTGACGGTGAGGCTTCGAGGGGGGGTTACCTGCAGCAAGCCTGGGCTCGGCTCGCCGGGTGACCGCGTGAAGGTAGCGGCCCGGAGCGTTGCCAGGACGGGAACCGCTAAACGTTCTGTAAGGGCTTTACTTCAGGAAAACAGGTCGAGCTCGGGCTCGATGACGATGTCGAGTGCGGTGCCTTCCCCGGCAACGCTGAGCCCACGCACGATCACGGCCGGGACACCTTCGGCTTTCCCCCGTGCGAGGTCGGCGGCGGCCGCGATCTCGTCCGCGATGGCAACACGGCTCGACCGCAGCTCGTAGCCCAGGCGGTCTTTCGTGCCCCGCAGGTCGAGGATCGGCGTGATCCCCGCGACCCCGATCGCCACGTCGGTCGTCCCCTGCCGGAAGGGCCGGCCGAACGAGTCGGTGACGACGACGCCGACCTCGACGCCCGCGAGCTCCCGCACCCGCTCACGGAAGGCGCGGGCGCTCGCGTCGGGGTCGACCGGCAGGAGCACGAGCGTTCCCGGCTCCGGCGCGTTCGAGTGGTCGACCCCCGCGGAAGCGCAGATGAACCCGTGGCGGGTCTCGGCGATGACGAGCGGGCCGCGCTCGCGCACGATGCGCTTCGCCTCGCGCAGGATCGCCTCGACCTCGCGCGGGTCGCGCTCGTCGCCGGCCAGCTCCACCGCCTTCGCCGAGGCCTCCAGGTCGTCGATCCGGACGATCCGCCCCTCCACCTTCGAGACCGCCTTCTGGGCGAGCACGACGACGTCGTCGCGCTCGAGGTCGATCCGCTCGAGGACCATCGCGGCGAGATCGTCGTCCTGCCGGATCTCCGGCAGGCCGCGCACGGGCAGGAGCTGGATCATTCGACGCCGGTGATGCGGACGCCGGCGTGCGCCTTGTAGCGGCGGTTGAGGTTGACGATCACGGCCGTCAGCCCCTCGAGCGCCCGCGCGCTCGCGAGCGGCCCTGCGTCGAGCGCCCGGCCGCCGACGAGCTTGCCGGCCAGCCCGAGGGCGAGCTCCTTCGCACGCGCGTCGTCGCCGCAGACGAGCGCGTCCTCGTCGTCCGGCTCGGTTCCCTCGAGGTTCGAGGCCGCGATCGAGTGGAGCCCGGCCGCGACCGGCGCCGCGACCACCTGCTGGATCCGCTCCGCGAGGCTGAGCGCCTCGGGGTCGGGCAGCATGCCCACGCCCTTCTCGAAGCGGATCGCGCTCGCCACGCTGAGGAGCGGTGTCTCGCCGAGCGCGGCGGCGACGTCGCGCGCCGTGTCGAGCGCGCCTTCGGCCTTCACGGCGAGCACGGCGAGGTCGGCGCCCGCGACCGCGTCCGCGTTCGTCGCGCCGGTGACCTTGCCGCCGCCGAGCTCGCGGGCGGTCTCCTCGGCCCTGGCGGCGTCACGCGAGCCGATCACGATCTCGTCGTCCCCGACCGCCGCCAGCCTCGCCGCGAGCGCCTTGCCGAAGCTGCCCGTCCCGCCGAGCACGGCGATCCTCATGCGAGCGCCGCCTCGGCCAGCCTGCGCGACGCGTCGAGGTCGGTCATCAGCGTCTGGGTGACGACCGTCCGGATGCCGCCGGGCAGCTCGACCTGCTCGTCCGACTCGTCGACCACGAGCACGTCGATGAGGCCGTCGTAGCAGGCGGCCACGTGCGCCGGCGTCGTGCCGCCGGCGAGCCGCGCGAGCATGCGGTCGGCCGGCCCCTTGACGGCGCGGCCGCCCACGAGGGGGCTGACGGCGACGCACGGCGCGCTGCGACGCTCGAGCGCCTCGCGGATCGCGCCGACCGCGAGGATCGGCCCGATCGAGACGTACGGGTTGCTCGGCGCGATCACGATGACGTCCGCCGCGGCGAGCGCCTCGAGCACGCCGGGCGCGGGCTTCGCCTCGGGCGCGCCGGCGTAGTGCACCGCGTCGACCTCGTCGCGATGGCCGCGCTCGACGAACCAGGTCTGGAACGGGAACGTCCCGGCGGGAGTCTCGAGGAACGTGCGCAGCGGGTCGTCGGTCGCCGGCAGCAGCGTCGGCTCGAGCCGGAGCGCCTCGGCGATGCGCCGCGTCGCCTCGCTGAGCGGAACGCCGGCGCGAAGCAGCTCGGTACGGAAGAGATGGAGGCCGATGTCGCGGTCGCCGAGCCGGAACCAGCTCTCGCCGCCGAGCTCCGCGACGGTCTCGAGCGCACGCCAGCTCTCGTCGGCGCGGCCCCAGCCGCGCTCCTCGTCGGAGAGGCCGGTCAGCGTGTAGAGGACGCTGTCCAGATCGGGCGAGACCCGAAGGCCCAGCACCTCGAGGTCGTCCGCGACGTTGCCTATGATGGAAACGTTGCCTCCGTTGACGACACTCACGACCCCGCGCAGGAACCGCGCACCGCCGACCCCGCCCGAGAGGACTGCGACGCGGTGCCCCTGCAAGCCTCCGTCGAGCCCCGGGCTCATGCCGCGAACGGGAGGTCGAGCGCCTCGAGCACGCGCCGGGTGTTCGGGCCCAGGCGGTCTCGCAGCCGCGCCAGGTCGTCGAGCGTGTCCACGTCATCCATGAGATTCGGCGCGTCCAGCAGCCGCGACGGCGCGAGCGCCGCGAAGCGCTCGGCGCTGCCCGGCCCGTAGACCGGCTCGAACAGCCGCTCGTCGGTGAGCGCGAGCGCGTTCGTGGTCCCGTCGGGGGCGGCGGCGAGCGCGAGCCCGCCGTCGGGGACGGCGCCCGCCAGGGCGAGCAGGTCGCGGGAGCCCGCGCAGGGAAGGTCGGCGTTCACGACGAGGAACGGCGCCGGCAGGCCCTGGGCGGCCGCGGCGTCGAGCGCGGCCCGGACCGCGGCCCCCTGGCCGCGGCGGGGCTCGGCGACGTGCGTCGCCCCGTCGGGGAGGCGGAGCACGTCCGGTGCGACGACGAGCACCTGGCCCACCGGGGCGGCGGCCGCCAGCACGTCCGCGAGCATCGCGTGTGCAAGCGTGGCGCGGTCCGTCACGCCGAGGCCGTCGAGGCGGCGCTTGGGGTCGGTGCTGCGGAAGGGCACGACGACGGTGGGCATGGATCGCCCACACTACCCGGGTGGACCGCCCAGACAACGCGGCGATCGCGGAGCGCCTCGAAGCGCTCGCCGCGTTGCTCGACCTCGCCGGCTCGAGCTACTACAGCGTGCGCGCCTACCGGCGGGCGGCGGAGCTGATCCGGGCTACGCCCGCGCCGGTGGCCGAGCTCGTCCGCGCCGGCCGTGTGCGCGAGCTGCGGGGCATCGGCAGCTCGATCGAGGCGCGTCTCCGCGAGCTGGTGGAGACGGGGCGCCTCGCTGAGATCGACGAGCTCGAGGCCGAGGTGCAACCGGAGCTCGTCGGCCTCGCACGGCTGGCGGGACTCGCGCCGCAGCGCATGGTCGAGCTCGGGCGGACGCTGGGCGTCACGACCGCCGACGAGCTTCGCGCGGCCGCGGCGGCGGGCCGGCTGCGCGAGGCGCCCGGGATCGGCCCGGCCACCGAGGCCAAGGTGCGAGCCGCGCTCGAGCG
>DASZWR010000061.1:0-5639 GCA_035546215.1 Gaiellaceae bacterium
GTCGTCGCCGCCGTGCTCGTCGCCGCGGTCGTCGCGGGCCTCCGCCACGCGCCGCTTCCGTTCGACGGCTCGGCCCCGCCGCTCGGGCTGGGCATCGCCGGCTCGACCCGGCCGACCGCCGTCGCGCAGGCCCTCTGGTCGCAGCTCGGCGACCATCCGGCGATCGCGGTCGAGGCGCTGATCCTCGCCGCGGCCGCGGTCGCGCTTCCACACGTGCGCGGCCGCGGACCGTGGGCCGCGGCGGGCTTCGGAGCGGCGCTGCTCGCGGCGACGGCGCTGGCGGCGCCCGCCTCTGCGCTGCTGCCGCTCGTCCTCGTCGCCTGGGCGACCGCCGGCGCGCTGGCCCTCGAGCGGCGGACATAAGATCCCGGGGACGAGGGAATCCCCTCGCCGCGCCATGTCCGTGCTCAGGAACATCGAATCCAAGCTCGAATCGCTCTTCGAGGGCGTGTTCGGCCGCGCCTTCAGGACGAACGTGCAGCCGGTCGAGCTCGCCCGGAAGCTCGTGAAGGAGATGGACGACCACCGCAACGTCTCGGTGTCGCGTGTCTACGTCCCGAACGAGTACACGATCTACCTGTCGCCCGGCGACCGCGACCAGTTCGACTCGTACGAGGCGCAGCTGCGCGACGAGCTCGGCGACTACCTGGCCGAGCACGCCCGGCGCGAGAGCTACGTCCTGCTCTCGCCCCCGCGCGTCGACCTCGAGACCGACGACGACCTCGACGTGGGCGTCTTCGGGATCGCCACGCGCATGGTGCAGCCGTCCGGCAAGGAGCAGGAGGGGCCCCCGACCGACGCGGAGCCGAACGCGACGATGGTCTACAAGCCGGCCGCCGCGCCGCCCCCGCCGCAGGCGACCGAGGCGGCGTCGCCCGTCGACCTCGGCATCCAGCGCGAGGTCGGGGTGCTCACCTGGGAGGGCCGCCGCCACGAGGTGTCGAAGCGGCGCGTCGTGATCGGCCGGTCGAAGGACGCCGACGTGCAGGTGAACGACCCGAACGTGTCGCGCCGCCACGCGGAGCTGCGCCAGGAAGGCGCGACGTACTGGCTCGTCGACCTCGACTCGACGAACGGCGTCGAGGTGAAGGGCAAGCGGGTGAAGCGCCTGAAGCTCGAGGACGGCACGCGCTTCACGCTCGGCTCGACGGAGATCTCCTTCGAACGGGAGCTCCAGTAGTGGCGCTGCTGCTCGGCTCGGCACAGGTCGAGACGACGCTCCTGATCCTCAAGCTCGCGTTCCTCGTCCTGCTCTACCTCTTCATCTGGCGGATCGTCCGCTCCGCGGCGCGCGACCTGCGGTTGCCGCAGGAGTCGATGATCCTCGCGCCGCAGCAGGCCGCGGCGGCCGGCTTCGTCCCCGCGCCCGCCCTCACCCGGCAGCTCGGCCGCCTCGTCGTGCTCGCCAGCCCGGCCCTCGAGGAGGGCGACGAGATCGTCATCGACTCGAGCCCGATCACGCTCGGCCGCGGCGTCACGAACGACGTCCCGCTGCCCGAGGACGAATACGCGTCGACGCGGCACGCGCGGCTCGAGCCGCGCCGCGACGGCATCTGGGTCGAGGACATCGGCTCGACGAACGGGACGTTCGTGAACGGCATCCGCCTGACGCGCGAGCGGCGGCTCGCGCCGGGCGACCTGCTCCGCATCGGCGAGACCGACCTGAGGTTCGAGCCGTGAAGCTGGGGCAGAGCGCGGCCGTCACCGACCCGGGCCGGAAGCGGCGGCAGAACGAGGACGCCTACGTCGCCCGGGCGCCGATCTTCGCGATCGCCGACGGCATGGGCGGCGCCCGGGCCGGCGAGATCGCCTCGGCGCTCGCCGCCGGCGCACTCAAGGAGTCGCAGGCGAACGGCGGCGGCCCCGACCGGGTCAAGCAGCTCGTGCAGGAGGCGAACCGCCGCGTGCACGAGCGCGCGTCCACCGACCCGTCCACCTCCGGGATGGGGACGACGATGACCGTCGTGCTGATCGAGCCCGACGGCCAGCTCACCTTCGGGCACGTCGGCGACTCGCGCGCCTACATGCTCCGCGGCGACCGGCTCGAGCAGCTCACCGACGACCACTCGCTCGTCGCCGAGCTCGTGCGCCGCGGCGAGCTCTCGGAGCGCGACGCCGAGGTGCACCCGCAGCGCTCGGTGATCACGCGCGCGCTCGGCACCGACCCGGACGTCGACGTCGACGCGTTCACCTGGCGCCCCGAGCCGGGCGACGTCTACCTGCTCGCCTCCGACGGGCTGTCGGACATGATCTCGGGCGGCGACATCGAGCGGATCCTCGTCGAGCACCGGTCCGACCTCGACAGCGCCGCGAGGGCGCTCGTGAAGGCGGCGAACCGGGGCGGCGGCGACGACAACATCACCGTCGTGCTCTTCGAGATGGTCGAGGGCGCTCCCGCGGCCGAGCCCGACGAGGCGACGCGCGAGTACCAGCTCCCGCCCCACGTCGACGAGGAAGACACCCTCCATCCCGAGGACAACGTCGCTCCCCCGCCGGCCGCGAACGACACCATGGTCGTGCCCGTCGCCGACATCCAGTCGGCGATCGAGGAGCACGACGACGCTCCGGCAACCCCGCAGGCAGGGCTCGGCAGGCGGCTCCTCGCGCTGCTCGTGATCATCGCGTTGATCGCGATCATCATCGTCCTCGTCTGGCAGGGGTTGGCACGCTGAGCGGCATCGGACTTCGCAACCGCGAGCTCTTCTACCTCTGCGCCGTCGGCGTCCTGACGGGGCTCGGCTTCGCGTCGGTGTACATCGCGCGCCAGTCGCTCGTCAGCTGGGGCTCGCTCGGCTACGCGATCTTCTTCTTCGCGCTGTACCTGGCGGCGCACCTCGTCGCCCGGTTCGCCACGCCGGAGGCCGACCCGTACCTGCTGCCGATGGCGGGGCTCCTCACCGCGATCGGCGTCACCGAGATCTACCGGCTCGGGCCCGACGACGCGTTCAAGCAGGGCCTCTGGATCGTGATCGGCGTCGCCCTGTTCGCGCTCGCGCTCTTCGGGCTGCGCCGCGACTACCGGGTGCTCGAGAACTACAAGTACCTGTTCGGGATCACGGCGATCGTGCTGCTCTTCCTGCCGCGGCTGCCCGGGTTCGGCGAGACGGTGAACGGCGCCCGGCTGTGGGTGCGCGTCGGCCCGATCGAGTTCCAGCCGGGCGAGTTCTCGAAGATCTTCCTGATCGTCTTCCTGGCCGCGTACCTGCGCGAGAAGCGCGAGGTGCTCGCGCAGGGCCGGCTCAAGGACCTCGGCCCGCTGCTCGTCATCTGGGGCGGCTGCATGCTCGTGCTCGTCTCGTCGAACGACCTCGGCTCGGCGCTCCTCTACTACGGGATCTTCCTCTCGATGCTGTACGTGGCGACCGCGCGGCTCTCGTACGTGCTGGTCGGCATCGGCCTGTTCGCGGTGGGCGGGTTCGGCGCCTACGAGAAGGTCTCGCACGTCCGCGAGCGCATCACGATCTGGCTGCACCCGTGGACGACCGCGAAGGTCTACTGCCCGTCGACAGGCACCATGGCGCTGCGCCAGGACTGCGAGAGCTACCAGCTCGTGAAGTCGCTGTACTCGATCGGGCACGGTGGGTTCGGCGGCACGGGTCTCGGCAAGGGCACCTTCAACACGACCTCCGGCACACCGTTGATCCCGTACATCAACAGCGACTTCATCTACTCGGCGCTCGCACAGGAGCTCGGGCTGATCGGAGCCGCCGCGCTCCTGCTCGTCTTCATGCTCTTCGTCGCGCGCGGGATGAAGATCGCGCTCCAGGCCGACGACGGCTTCTCGAAGCTGCTCGCCGCCGGCCTGACGTTCGGCTTCGCGCTGCAGACGTTCATCATCGTCGGCGGCGTCCTCCGCATCATCCCGCTGACCGGCATCACGCTGCCGTTCGTCTCCTACGGCGGCTCGTCGATCGTCGCGAACTTCCTGCTGCTCGCGGGCCTCGCCCTCGTCTCCCACCGAGCGACGTCGACGTCATGAACCGGCAGATCTCACGTGTCGCGATCGTCGCCCTGCTGCTGCTCGCGGCGCTCGTCGTCGCGACGACGTACTGGCAGTCGTGGCAGGCGCCGAGCCTGGCCGCGAAGCAGGACAACGCGATCCAGCGCGTCGCGCAGTTCACCATCCGCCGCGGCCTCATCTACGCGTCCGACGGCAAGACGGTGTTCGCGGCGAACACCGCGAAGAAGGAGGGCGGCCAGACGCTGTACCTCCGCCGCTACCCCACGAACGGGCTCGCGTCGCAGACGATCGGCTACTCGACACAGGGCCGCTCGCGCGCGGGCATCGAGCGCTCGCAGAACGCGTACCTGACCGCGTCGAACGCGAACCTCGGCACGATCTTCGAGAAGATCGCCGACTCGGTGAAGGGCACGACGGTGAAAGGCAACAACCTCGTCCTCAACCTGCGCGTGAACGCGCAGAAGATCGCCGAGACCGACCTGAGCGGGAAGTGCGGCGCGGCCGTCGTGCTCAACCCGAAGACGGGCCAGGTGTACGTGATGGCGTCGTCGCCGGGCTACAACCCGAACAAGATCGAGTCCTCGAAGGGCTACGCGAGCATCCTCAAGTCGCCGCAGGCGTGCCCGGGCTCGTCGTCGCCGCTCCTCAACCGCGCGACGCAGGGGCTCTACCCGCCGGGCTCGACCTTCAAGACGGTGACCGCCGCGGCCGGCCTGGACGGCGGCGTCTACACGATCGACTCGCGCTTCGACGACCCGGGCTACTGCACGGAGTACGGGCAGAAGGTGTCGAACGCGCTGAACCCCGAGGGGAGCGCCGAGGCGTTCGGCAACGTCGACCTGCTGCAGGCCTACCAGCACTCGATCAACGCGGTCTTCTGCAACATCGGCCAGAAGCTCGGCGCGGCGAAGGTGATCGACAAGGCGAAGGACTTCGGCTTCTACTCGAAGCCGCCGATCGAGCTGCCGTCGGGCGAGATCGCGGCGAGCGGCGAGTACTCCCCGCGCCACACGCCGTTCACCGACCCGCACCTGATGGACCCGGGCCGCCTCGCCTTCGGCCAGGACAAGCTGCTCGTGACGCCGCTGCAGATGGCGCTCGTCGCCGCCGCCGTCGCGAACAACGGCACGATCATGGAGCCGCACCTCGTGAACAAGGTGACCTCGTCGAAGGGGGGCACCGTCGTGAAGGTCAAGCCGCAGGTCTGGAAGCACGCGATGAAGCCGTCGACCGCCGCGGCGCTGAACCAGATGATGCAGGCCGTCGTCACCGGCGGCACCGGCACGAGCGCGCAGATCCCGGGCATCAAGGTGGCCGGCAAGACGGGCACCGCGGAGACCGGCATCGACCGCGTCTACGACGCCTGGTTCATCTTCTTCGCGCCCGCCGACGACCCGCAGGTGGCCGGCGCGGTCGTGGTCGAGCACGCGAACGACGGGTTCGGCGGCTCGGTCTCCGCCCCGATCGCGAAGCAGCTCATGCAGGCGATCCTCCCTGGAACGGCGAACAAGTAAGTCGGCGCCGTATGAGCTCGACCAACACCCTGATCGGCCGCACGTTCGACAAGCGCTACGTGATCGAGCGCAAGCTCGGCAGCGGCGGCATGGCCGACGTGTATCTCGCCGAGGACCAGGAGCTCGGCCGCCGTGTCGCGCTGAAGCTGCTCGACGACCGGCAC
>DASZWR010000062.1:0-52138 GCA_035546215.1 Gaiellaceae bacterium
CACGACGCCGGCGAGCTCGTCGCGGTGCTACTCGAGCGCAGCCACTAGCTGGCGCGCGCCCAGTCGGCGCCGACGTGCGCGAGGATCGTCGTCAGCAGCTCGAACGAGTGCATGACGTGCTCGTGGGCGAGCTCGCGCGCACCGGCGACCGA
Source organism: Gaiellaceae bacterium (assembly GCA_035546215.1). Classification (GTDB taxonomy): domain Bacteria; phylum Actinomycetota; class Thermoleophilia; order Gaiellales; family Gaiellaceae; genus PALSA-600. The sequence continues at coordinate 153 of DASZWR010000062.1, forward strand.
CCCGGCGACGAGCGCGCCGCGGATCGCGCGGTGCTCGGCCTGGTTGCGCGAGTAGAGCGCCTCGAGCTCCTCGTCGACCGGCGCCCACACGGTCGGGCCCGAGAACGTGCGGCGCGCCGACTTCGCGACCGACTCGACGTACGGCATGTCGGCGACGCGGTACAGCACGTCGTGGAACGCGTGGTTCGCGTGCATCCAGTCGGCCATCAGCGACCGGCGCGCGCTGCCCGGCTCCTGCGAGCGCACCTCCTTGGTGAGGCGCGTGAACCGGAGCTCGCACTGCTCGAGCTCCTCGAGATCAGCCAGCGTCATCTTGCGCGCGGCCTCCTCGGTGACGAGCGCCTCGAGCTCGGCCCGGACGAGGAACGCCTCGCGGAGGTCCTCGTACGAGAGGGTGCGCACGCGGACGCCGCGGTTCGGCTCGAACGAGACCAGGCCGAGCGCCGCGAGCCGCCGCAGGGCCTCGCGCACGGGCGTCCGGGAGACGCCGAAGCGCTCCGACAGCTGCTCCTGGCGCAGCACGGATCCGGGCGCGAGCTCGCCGGAGACGATCGCCTCCTCGATCAGCACCGCGATGTCGTCGGCCTTCGTCGACTCGAGACTCATTGGAGACGATCGTACGCCGTGAGCGTCAGGAAGTCCTTCAGCGGCGTCGACAGGGCGACGTCCGCGAACACCTCCTTCGCTGCGCCGGAGGCGTCGATCTTCGCGATCTCCGCCCGGACGCGCTCGGCGTCGAATCGTCCCTGCTGCACCCACGACCAGACCTGCGCCCGCGAGATCTCGGCGGTCGCGGCGTCCTCCATCAGGTTGTCGATCGCCGCGGCGCCGACCCCGTTCAGCCAGGCGTCGACGTAGCGGACGCCGACGCTCACGTTCACGCGCAGCCCGTCGTCGGTGATCTCGCCGCCCGGCACCGTGAAGTCGACGAGCTCGCGCTCGGTGACCTCGACGTCGGGCCGTTTCTTTGCGACCTGGTTCGGCCGGTCGCCGAGGACGGCGTCGAACTCCTGCAGCGCGACCGGGACGAGGTCGGGGTGCGCGACCCAGGAGCCGTCGAAGCCGTCGGTCGCCTCGCGGCGCTTGTCCTCGGCCACCTTCGCGAGCGCCGCGGCGTTCACCTCGGGGTCGCGCCGCGACGGGATGAACGCGGCCATCCCTCCGATCGCGTGCGCCTCCCGGTCGTGGCACGTCTTGACGAGCAGCTCCGTGTACGCGCGCATGAACGGCACCGTCATCGTCACCTGCGCCCGGTCGGGCAGCACCGCGCCCATCTTCTTGATGCAGCTGAAGATGTAGTCCCAGCGGCCGGCGTTCAGCGCGCACGAGTGCTCCCGCAGCTCGTAGAGGATCGCGTCCATCTCGAACGCCGCGAGGATCGTCTCGATCAGCACGGTGCACTTGATCGTCCCGCGCTCGAGGCCGAGCTCGTCCTCGGCGAGCCGGAAGGCACGCGCCCACAAGGCAGCCTCCTCGTGCGACTCGATCTTGGGGAGGTAGAAGTACGGCCCCGTCCCCCGCTCGAGCTGCGCGTGCGCGTTGTTGTAGACGGTCAGCCCGAAGTCGAAGAGCGACGCGCTCACCGGCTCCCCGTCCACCTCGTGGTGGCGCTCGACCATGTGCCAGCCGCGGTTGCGGATCACGAGCGTCGCCGTCTGCCCGTTCAGCCGGTAGCTCTTCTCGGGCGTGTCGAGCTCGATCGTGCGCCGCACCGCGTCGTGGACGTTGCGCTGGCCCTGCCGGACGTTCTCCCACGTGGGCGAGTTGGCGTCCTCGAAGTCCGCCATGAACACCTTCGCGCCCGAGTTGAGCGCGTTGATCATCATCTTCCGCTCGACCGGGCCCGTGATCTCGACGCGGCGGTCCCGCAGGTCGGCAGGCGCCGGCGCGACCGTGAAGTCCTCCGGCGCCGGCACGAACCGCGGCTCCCGCCCGCGCCGGGCGTCCCGGGCGGCCAGCAGGCGCAGCCGCTCGGGGTTCAGCTCACGGTGCAGCCGGTCGACGAAGTCGAGCGCCTCGCGCGAGAGCACGTTCGTCTCTACGCGAATTGCGCTTCCTCCGTCGAGCCGTGGAGGGCCAGGGTCGAGCTCTCGCCGCCGGATACCGCCTGCATCACCAGGTCGAAGTATCCCGCACCGACCTCTCTCTGGTGGCGTGTGGCGGTGTAGCCGTCCGGCTCGAGCGCGAATTCGCGTTCCTGCAGCTCGACGTAGGCGCTCATGCCCCGGTCGCGGTAGCCGCGGGCAAGCTCGAACATGCCGGCGTTCAGCGAGTGGAACCCGGCCAGCGTGATGAACTGGAACGCGTAGCCCCACTCGCCGAGCTGCGCCTGGAAGCGCGCGATCTGCTCGTCGTCGAGGGCCTTGCGCCAGTTGAACGACGGCGAGCAGTTGTAGGCGAGCAGCTTGCCCGGGTGGCGCTCGTGGATCGCCTGCGCGAACTCACGCGCCTCGCCGAGGTCGGGAGTGGACGTCTCGAACCAGAGCACGTCGGCGTAGGGCGCGTACGCGAGGGAGCGGGCGATCGCCGCCTCGAGCCCGTCGGCGACGCGGAAGAAGCCCTCGCTCGTGCGCTCGCCGGTGAGGAACGCCTGGTCGCGCTCGTCGACGTCGCTCGTGATCAGCGTCGCGCTGAGCGCGTCGGTGCGTGCGACGAGCACCGTCGGCACGTTCAGGACGTCGGCCGCGAGCCGGGCGGCCGTCAGGGTGCGGACGAACTGCGACGACGGCACGAGCACCTTGCCGCCGAGGTGGCCGCACTTCTTCTCGGCCGCGAGCTGGTCCTCGAAGTGCACGCCGGCCGCGCCCGCCTCGATCATGGCGCGCATCAGCTCGTAGGCGTTGAGCGCACCGCCGAACCCGGCCTCGGCGTCAGCGACGATCGGCGCCAGCCAGTCCGTACCGTTTCGGCCCTCCGACCAGTCGATCTGGTCGGCGCGCATCAGCGCCGCGTTCAGCCGGCGGACGAGCTGCGGCACCGAGTTCGCCGGGTAGAGGCTCTGGTCGGGATAGGTGGCGCCGGCGAGGTTCGCGTCGGCCGCCACCTGCCAGCCCGAGAGGTAGATCGCCTGCAGGCCCGCCTTCACCATCTGCACCGCCTGGCCGCCGGTGAGCGCGCCGAGCGCGTTCACGTAGCCGCCGCCGGTGAGCTGCCGCCAGAGGCGCTCGGCGCCGGCCCGCGCGACGGTGCACTCGGGGACGAGCGAGCCGCGCAGCCGCACGACCTCCTCGGCCGTGTAGGCACGGGCGATCCCGGCCCACCGGGCGTCCTCCGACCACTGCCGCTCGAGCTGTTCGGCCTGTTCCTGGATCCGATCTTCGGGTTCCATCTCTCGCGCTCCTGGGATAGTTGGCTCTGTTTCGGCAACCTAGCAGATCTCGGATCCGAACTCTGGTAGGCTTCGGATCCAAAGGAGGTGGAGATGGCCGAGACGGCGATCGTCGAAGAGGTCGAGGAGCGGGAGCGCGAGCCCGAGCCGCAGTGGGAGCGCGCGGAGTGCACCTGCCCCGACTGGTGCGAGCGCGACCACGAGCTCGACTAGGACGAGGTCAGGCCGCTGTCCAGCCGAGGTCGATCGGCACCGGCACGCCGGTGAAGCCGCGGCCGGACGGGCCGAGCAGGAAGGCGACGACATCCGCCACCTCCCCGGGCTCGAGCAGCCGCTTCACGGCGTGGCGCTCGATCACCGCCTCGAGCCCGCGCTCGGCCACCTGGCGCTCGGCGAGCGGCGTGCGCACGAACGCCGGGCAGACGGCCGTGGCGCAGATACCCGCGGCGGCGCCCTCCAGCGCGAGCGTCCGGACGAGGCCGAGCACGCCGTGCTTCGCCGACACGTAGCCGGCCTTGAACGGCGAGGCGGCGAGCGCGTGCGCCGAAGCGATCACGCAGATGCGGCCGTCACCCGAGGCGGCGAGCGCATCCCAGGCGTACTTCGCGAGCAGGAACGGCGACGTGAGGAGCAGAGCGAGCAGCCGATCCCATTCGTCTTCCGGGAAGTCGCGCACCGGCGCGACGTGCTGGAAGCCCGCGTTCGGCACGATCGCGTCCAGCCGGCCGTGCGTCGCGAGCGCGGCGTCGACGACGACGCGGTTCCCCTCGCGCGTCGTCAGGTCGGCGTCGTCGACGTCGACTCCGTACACCGTCCAGCCGTCGGCCTCGAGCCGCGTGCAGATCGCCGCGCCGATGCCGCCGCGCGCGCCGGTGACGAGCGCGACGCGGGTCACGTGTAGTAGCGGAACACGGTCTCGGCGACGCAGACCGGCTTGTCGCCGCCCGCGCGCTCGACCGTCGCGCGCATCGTCGCCTGCCCGCCCCAGTCCTGCTCGTCGAGGTCGATCACCTCGAAGGTGGCGCGCACGCGCGAGCCCACCGGCACCGGCGCCGGGAACCGCACCTTGTTCAGGCCGTAGTTGATCGCCATCCCGCCCTGCCGCGGCACCACCTCGTACGAGGCGACCGGGAGCAGCGACAGCGTCAGGTAGCCGTGGGCGATCGTGGTGCCGAACGGCCCGTCCTTCGCCCGCTCGGGGTCGACGTGGATCCACTGCCGGTCGCCGGTCGCGTCCGCGAACGCGTCGATCCGCTCCTGCGGGACCTCCACCCAGCTCGACGGCCCGTACACATCTCCGACCTTCATCTCAGCTCCCCCCAGCGCACGACGGTTGCGGCCCACGTGTACCCGGTGCCGGCGGAGAGCAAGAGCACCGCGTCGCCGTCGCGCACGCGGCCGTCCCGCACGGCGCGATCGAGGCCGAGGAGCGGATCGACCCCGCTCATGTGCCCGGTGTCGTCGAGGTACACGGCCTGATCCTCGCGCATCCCGAGGGCCTCCAGCAACGCCAGGAACATCGAGCGCTTCGTGTGGAGCGGGCAGACGAACGCGATCTCGTCGAGCGCGAGGCCGGAGCGCTCGGCGGCGCCGCGCGCCACGGCCACGAAGTTCGGCAGCGACTCCTGGTCGAGCCCGCCCTTCATCTCGCGCGGGTCCTGCACGTCGAGGAACCGGTAGCCGTCGGGCTCGCGCGAGCCGCCGCCCGGCACCTTGACCTGCAGCGAGTACGCGCCGTTCGTGATCGCGTGCGCGCCGAGCACCTCGTTCCGGTGTGCGTCGCCGACGAGCAGGCCGGCGACCGCGCCGTCGCCGAAGTTGAACATGAAGCGCGAGCGCTCGTTCGTGTAGTCGAGCAGGTACGACTCGCGGCAGGCGGCGACGACGAGGACGCTGCGGAGCTCCGGTTCGGCGCGCAGCAGGTCGCGGGCGACCCGCAGCGAGATCGAGGTGCCGTGCGAGACGTTGTCGTACTCGAGCGCGAACGCGTTCTTCGCGCCGAGGCGGTACGCGATGTGCGGCGCGACCTGCCACACCGAGTAGTCCTTCCACGTCGAGCCGTAGTAGACGACGACGTCGATGTCTGCCGGATCGGTCCCGGTCTCGACGAGCAGCCGCTCGGCCGCGGCGACCGACAGGTCGCTCACGTGCTCGTCGGGTGCGGCGATGTGCTTGCCGCGCAGGCCGAACTTCTCGACGATCACCCGCTCCGGGATGCCCGAGCGCTCGGCCACCTCGGCAGCGGTCATCCACCGCTCCGGCAGGTACGAAGCGGTCGCGGCGAGACCGACCTTCCTCACTCCGAGACTCCGAGGACGCCGCGGAGGAGCCGCTCGAGCTCGTCCCAGACCGCTGCCGGGATCGGCCGCCCCTCGCCCCAGAGGATCCAGCGCATGCCGATCATCTCGCCGACGCCCATCAGCGCCCACACGGCGACGTCAGGGTCGAGCTTCGCGATCTCCCCGGAGGCGGCGGCGGTACGCAGCGCCTCGACGTAGTTCTCGGAGAGCCGGTCGTAGTGGTACCGGAGCATCTCCGGCGAGACGAACTCGGCCTGGCGGATGATCCGGTAGAGCGCCGGGTGCTCGGAGGTGAAGCGGAAGTACGCCTCGAAGCCGAGCAGCTCCTGCTGCAGCCGCGTCTCCCCTTTGTCCGAGCCCTCGCGCATCGCATGGCGGATGCGCCGGTTCAGGTCGCGGACGAGCTCGTCGAAGATCGCCTTCTTCGAGTCGAAGTAGAGGTAGAACGTGCCGGCCGCGACGCCGGCGGCCTCGGTGATCTTCACCACCGACGCGTCGTGGAAGCCGAGCTCGCTGAACACCGCCTCGGCCGCGTCGAGCAGGCGGCGGCGGGTGTCGAGCCCGCGCTTCGACAGCGGCTTGCCGTCGGTGTTCAGCACGACGTCGGTCATGCCGGCACCCTCCCGAGCTCGGACTTCTGGATCTTCCCCAGCGAGTTGCGCGGCAGCTCGTCCACGACGTGCACCGACTTCGGCACCTTGAAGCGCGCGAGGCGCGCACGGCAGAGCTCGAGCAGCTCCTCCTCGGCGACCGGCGCGTCGAGCACGACGTACGCGGCGCCGACCTCGCCCCAGCGCTCGTCGGGGACCCCGACGACGGCCGCGTCGCGCACGTGCGGATGCTCGTGCAGTACCGACTCGACCTCGGCCGGGTAGACGTTCTCGCCGCCCGAGATGAACATCTCCTTCAGGCGGCCCCGGACGAAGAAGTAGCCCTCCTCGTCGCGCTCGACGACGTCGCCCGTGTGCAGCCAGCCGTCGCGCAGCGTCTCGGCGGTCGCCTCCGGGTTCCGCCAGTAGCCGGGGAACACGTTCGGCCCGCGCACGAGCAGCTCGTTCCCCTCGCCCACGTCGACCTCGACGTACGGGTACGGCTTGCCGGCCGAGCCGAGCTTCCGCATCGCGTCCTCGGGCGGCAGGCAGAGCACGTTCGGCGCCGCCTCGGTGAGGCCGTAGCCCTGCACGATCTCGACGCCGCGCTCGCGCCACTGCTCGAGGAGCGGCACCGGCATCGGCGCGCCGCCGACCACGCAGCGGCGCAGCGACGAGAGGTCGGTCGCCGCGAAGGCGGGGTCCTGCGCGATGAAGAGGTAGTTCGCGGGAACGCCCATCATCGTCGTGACGCGCTTCTCCTCGATCAGCCGCAGCGCCCGGCCCGCGTCGAAGGCGCGCTCGATCACCACGGTCGCGCCCTTCCACCAGGCGAGGAGCGGCTGCACGTTCCAGCCGCCGCAGTGGAATTGCGGCAGGCACGCGAGCACGACGTCGTCGGCGCCGACGCCGGTCGCGAGGTCGAAGGAGAGGTTCGTCCAGAAGCAGTTCGCGTGCGTGAGCAGCGCGCCCTTCGGCTTGCCCGTCGTTCCGCTGGTGTAGATGAGCAGCAGGCCGTCGTCGTCGCGCGGCGCCTGACCGGGGTCTGACCCCGGTACGGGGTCGGACCCGGCGGCGAGGGCACGCGCCGCGTCGCCGAGGGCGCGGTGCTCGTCCTCGACGACGAAGCGGGACGAGCCGGCGTCGTCGAGCTGGAACGCGATCTCGGCCGGGGCGAGGCGCCACGAGATCGGGTGCAGGATCGCGCCCGCCTTTGCGCACGCGAAGAAGAGCGCGACGTGCTCCGGCGAGTTGCCCGTGAGGGTCGAGACGACCTCGCCGTGCGCGAGGTCGCGCGCGAGCTCGTCCGAGCGCGCGTCGAGCTCGGCGTAGGTGGTGATCTCGCCGCCGTAGTCGATCGCCGCCCGCCCGGGCGTCGTGCGGGCGCGGTCGCGGATCCAGTGGTCGAGCGTGTGCGTCGTCATCCCAGGAACTCCTCGACGATCCTGACGAAGCCGGCGGCGTCCTCCCAGAAGAAGAGGTGGCCGCGCCCCTCGAGCATCGCGACCCGGGCGCCCGGGATCCGCGCGGCGAGGACGCCGGCGTTCCGCGGGTCGACGACGTTGTCCGCGGTGCCGGAGACGATCAGGGCCGGCTGCCCGATCGGCGCGTCGACGCCCGCGAACGTCGTGCCCGCCGCCGCCTGCGCCTGCCAGCCGGCCGGGTCCTGCGGGTTCTCGAGGCGGCGTCGCACGAGCTCGTCGACGAGGCCGGCCGGCGGGTCTTCGCCGAGCGCGTTCTCGACGAACCGCCGCAGCGCCTCCTCGGGCGGCAGCGTCGCCGCCTCGGCGAAGAGCCGCACCGTCACCTCCGGCATCGGGAAGCCGTGCGCGAGGCCCGGGTGCGTGCAGCAGAGAACGAGCTTGTCGACGCGCCCCGGCGCGAGCACCGCGAGCTCCTGCGCGATCATCCCACCGAGGCTCGCCCCGAGCACGTGCGCGCGCTCGACGCCCGCCTCGTCCAGCACCTGCAGCGCGTCGGCGGCCATCTCGCGCGCGGTGTACGGCCCGGGCGGCGTGTCCGACTTGCCGATGCCGCGGTTGTCGAAGAAGAGGACGCGGTAGCGCTCGGCGAGCGGGCCGACGATCGGCTCCCAGCTCCAGCGCGCGTAGCCGAGCCCCTGCACGAGCAAGAGCGGCGCACCCGACCCGCGTTCTTCCCACGCGATCCTCACGAGAGCCTCAGCGCCCTGCGCAGCCGTCCGGCGCGCGCGATGCCGCCGGGCAGGAAGAAGACGACGAGGATGAAGAGCACGCCGAGCACGAAGAGCGGCTGCCCGAGCGGCGTTCGCAGCACGCCCGGCAGCGACGAGACCGCGTGCGACGACGACGCGTCGCCGAGCCGCTGGTTGGCCCATGTGTAGAGGACGCCGCCGAGGAAGGCGCCCCACGTCGTGCCGGTGCCGCCGATCACCACCATCACGAGCAGCGTCAGCGTGAAGTTCGCGCTCGTCACGTCGGTGGTGGCGCCGCCCTCGAGCAGCACGTAGACGATGCCGCCGAGCGTCGCGAGGAACGACGCGAGCACGAAGCAGATCAGCTTGTAGCCGTACGGGCGCAGACCCAGCACCTCGACGCGCAGCTCGTTCTCGCGGATCGCCTGCCAGATGCGGCCCGGCGACGAGCCGACCGCGAAGCGCACGATCACGAACACGAGCGCGGCGTACCCGAGCGCGAGCCAGTAGAGGTTCTCCGTGTTGAAGATGCCGACGAACGCCGAGGGGAGCTTCGTGTAGTCGGTGCCGAGGCCCTCCTCGCCGCCCGTCCAGCCGAACGGGTTCTTGAACGCGAGGATCGACCCCGCCTGCGCGAACGCGAGCGTGACCATCGCGAACGCGATGCCGCCGACCCGCAGCGACACCGCGCCGAAGATCGCGGGCAGCACGATCCCGACGAGCGCCGCGAAGAGCAGGCCCTCGGCGAAGCTCCAGTGCCACTTCGTCAGGGAGATCGCGACGAGGTACACGCCGACCGCGAAGTAGAGCGCGTGCCCGAACGAGAGCAGCCCCGTGAACCCGAAGAGCAGGTCGTAGGTCATCGCCAGGCCGCCGAACACAAGGCAGAGCGCGAGTAGCTGCAGGGTGCCGGGCGTGTTCAGCGAGTCCTGGAAGACGTACGGGAGGTCGACCGCGAGCTTCGGCACGAGCGCGAGCACGACGAGCACGGCGACGGGCAGCGCCAGGGCGCGCACGAGCCTCACGCGAGGCTCCCCGAGAGGCCGCGCGGGCGCGCGAGCAGCACGAGCCCGAGCAGCAGCACGACCGAGAGGTCGCCGAGCCCGGACGAGGCGTAGTAGTTCGCGTACTGCTGCACGAGCCCGACGACGACGGCCGAGACGGCGGTGCCGCGCAGCGACCCGAGCCCGCCGATCACGACGACGATGAACGCGAAGATCAGCAGCGACGTGCCGCGGTTCGGGTCGGCGGTCGTGAAGTAGACGTTGCCGAGCACGCCGGCGAGCGCGGCCGCGACGCCGCCGATCGCGAAGACGAGCGTGAACGCCTTGCGCACGTCGATGCCGAGGGCGGTGACCATCGCCCGGTTCTCCACGCCGGCCCGGATGATCAGGCCGTAGCGCGTGCCGCGCAGGAACGCGGTCAGCCCGCCGAGCACGAGGAGCGCGGCGACGATCAGCACGAAGCGGTCGTTCGGCACGTGCGCGCCGAACACCGTGCTCGTGCGGCCGAGCCAGCTCGGGTAGGCGACCGGGCGCGCGTCGTTCCCCCAGATCGCGACCACGAGCGCCGTCGTGGCGAGCCCGAGGCCGACCGTGACGAGCACCTGCTCGACGTGCCGGCGGTAGAGCGGCCGGATCAGCACCAGCTCGACGAGTGCGGCGAACACCCCGCCGACGACGAGCCCGGCGAGCGCGCCGACGAGGAAGCGCGGCAGCGTCGAGAGCCCGCCGAGCTTCGACTCGACGAACCACATGGCGAACGCGCCGACGGTGAGGAACGCGCCGTGCGCGAAGTTGAGCACGCCCATCAAGCCGTAGATGAGCGAGAGCCCGGAGGCGATCAGGAAGTACAGGGCCCCGAGCCCGAGGCCGGTGATCGTGAGGAGCACGAAGGTGCTCATCCGACCCCCAGCATGCGATGCACCATCGCCCGGTCCGCGAGCAGCTCCCGCGCCGGCCCGACGTGCACCACGCGCCCCGTGTCGAGCACGACCGCGTCGTGGGCGACCCGCTGCACGACGCCGAGGTTCTGCTCGACGAGCAGCACCGTCGTCAGCTCGGCGACGCGCGCGAGCACGTCCGCGACCTGCGTGACGAGGAGCGGCGCGAGACCCTTGGTCGGCTCGTCCACGAGCAGCACGCGGTTCTCGTTGAGGAGCGCCCGCGCGATCGCGACCATCTGCTGCTGGCCGCCCGAGAGCGTCCCCGCAGGCTGCCGGGCGCGCTCCTTCAGCTCCGGGAAGAGGTCGTAGACGAGGTCGTAGCGCGGTTCGGCGTCGCGCTCGGCGAGCCGCAGGTTCTCCTCGACCGTGAGCCCGGCGAAGACGTCGCGGTCCTCGGGCACGTAGCCGACGCCGCGGCGGACGATCCGGTGGGTCGCCGTCGCCGCGAGCTCCTCGCCGGCGAGCGAGATCGAGCCGCGCCGGTCGACGAGCCCCAGCAGCGCGCGGAGCGTCGTCGTCTTGCCGACGCCGTTGCGGCCGAGCAGCGCGGTGACGCCTCCCTCGCGCACGTCGAACTCGATCCCCTGCAGGATGTGCGACTCGCCGAGGTGCACGTGCAGGTCGCGGACCGCGAGGACGTTCACAGCGGCTCCCCCAGGTACGCCTGCTGCACCGTCTCGTTCTTCATGATCTCGCCCGGCGTGTCGAGGGCGAGCAGGCTGCCGTGGTGCAGCACGGCGATGCGCTCGGCGAGGCCGGTGACGACCTCCATGTGGTGCTCCACCATCAGCACCGTCCGGCCCTCCGCGTGCACGGAGCGGATCAGCTCGACGAGCTCGTCGACGTCCTCCATCGAGACGCCGGCCATCGGCTCGTCGAGCAGGATCACCCGCGAGCTGCCGGCGAGCACCATCGCGAGCTCGAGCTTCCGCTTGTCGCCGTGCGAGAGCAGGCCGGCCGGCGCGGCGCCGCGGCTCCCGAGCCCCACGCGCTCGAGCGCCCACTCCGCACGCTCCGTCGCCTCGGCCACCCGCGACGCCTGCCTCCAGATGCGCATCGTCCCGCCGAGCGCCGCCTCCGCCGCGAGGCGCGCGTTCTCGTGCGCCGACAGCAGCGGGAAGACGTTCGACACCTGGAACGTGCGGCCGAGGCCGGCGCGGGTGCGCCGGAACGGCGGCTCGCGCGTCACGTCGACGCCGTCCAGGTGGATGCTGCCGCTCGTCGGCCGGCGGAGGCCGGAGATCAGGTTGAACAGCGTCGTCTTGCCGGCGCCGTTCGGCCCGATCACCGCGAGCAGCTCGCCCTCGCGAACCTCGAGCTCGACATCGGCGACGATCGTCGCGCCGCCGATGACGAGCCCGAGGTTCCTCGTTGCGAGGATGGAGATGGCGCTAGCCCTTGATCGGGGTGACCGGAGGTGCGGTCTGGAACGACGTCGCCGTGCCGAGCACCTTCGGCGTCAGCTTGCCGTTCGACCCCTTGACGAGCTCTACCCGGAACATCGGCTGCAGCAGAGCGTGATCCTGCGGCCGGACGGCGCTCCAGCCCTTCGGGCCGAGGAACTTGTAGCCCTCGAGCGAGGAGACCATCTTGTCCACGTCGTAGTTGCCGGCCTTCAGCGCGTGCACGATCATCAGCGCCGCGTTGAAGCCGTCGGGCGTGAAGAGGTCCGGCACCTGGCCCTTCTTGCGCATCTGCTTGACGAGCCAGTCGTTCACCTTGTTCTTCGGCGCGTTGTAGACGTAGTGCGACAGGTAGTGGATCTTCGTGGCCACGTCCCCGAGCGCCGCCCAGGTCGCCCGCTCGGCGAGTCCCGTGACCACGTCGGGGCCGCTGAAGACGCCCTGCTGGTCGAGCGCGTTCCACATCGCCCCCGCGGTCGAGCCGGCCCACGCCACGAAGACGAGGTCGGGGTTCTGGCTCTTCACCTGCCGCGCGAACGGCGTGAAGTCGGTCGCGGTGAGCGGCACCGAGACCTCGGTGACCGTGTGGCCCTTCGAACCGACGATCGCCTTCACCGCGGCGTAGTTCCCGTGGCCGAAGACGGAGTCCTGGTCGAAGACGACGACCTTCTTGCCGGCGCCCTTGAGGAAGGAGGTCACGGTCTCGACGTCCTGCAGCGTCTGCCGGCCGGAGCGGAACGTGTACCGGTTGAGGCCCGTGATCGCGTCCGAGGCCGCCGGTCCCGAGATGAAGAGCACGTGGTTCTGGGCGGCGAGCGGGGCCACCTGCAGGGCGACGCCCGACGAGACGCTGCCGGCGAGGATCTTCGTTCCGTCGCCGATCAGCTGCTTGGCGTCGTTGACCGCGGTCGCCGGGTCGGTCTTGTCGTCCATCAGCGTCAGGTTGACGGCCTTGCCGTTCACCTTGTTCGTGCCGTTCGTGGCGTACTGCAGTCCGTACCTGAGGCCCTCGATGTACTCGGCGCCGTAGGCGGCGAGCAGCCCGGTGCGCGAGTAGACGACGCCGACGTTGTACGACGCGGCGGCGTGGCGCGACTTGGCGGCGACCGACGCCGTCCCGACGAGCAGCGTGAAGAGCGCGACGGCGACGAGGACTTTCGTGAAGCGGTGGCGCATGAACACGTCCTTCCTGAGAAGTGGCCCAACCTGAAACCCGATTCAGGTGTGAGTTTTGACGGTGCGGCGGCCGTCTGTCAAGGGAGAGCGGTTCGGTCCCGACCGAAGGATCGGGTGTCTAGCGTGGGCACGGTGGAGCAGAGCCGGCGCATCCTCGAGGACGACCGGAACACCGTCCCGCCCGTGCCCGACGCGGCCGCCGGCCTCGCCTGGCTGCGCGCGTCCGTGCCGCGCTTCGCGAGCGGCGAGCGGCACAGCCGGCTGCGCGCGCTGACCGAGCGCGTCCTCGCGGAGCTCGACGTCCGCGAGGTCGCGGCCGGCGCACGCCGCCTGGCAGCGGCCGGGCTCGACGCGCGCCGCGTGACCGTGCGCGCGCTGCTCGACGACGAGGCCGCGGCCGAGTGCGTCCTCCGGATCGGGCCGGTGTACCGGGCAGGCGACGACCCCGCCGCGGACGAGGCCGTCGAGCGGCTGGTCGACCGGTTCGGCGGCCGCTCCGAGGAGACGGCGGCACGGATCGGGGTGCTCGTCCAGGCCTGCGAGGCGACCGCCGCGCTGATCGCCGGCGCCGATCCCCCGGCTCCCGCGACGGCGCGGCTGGTGGACGGCCAGCTTGTCGAGGTGCCGCTCGACGGCGTGCCGTTCGGCGCCGGCCGGCACGCGTGCCCCGGCGAGGCGCTCGCACGCGCGATCGCCCGCGCCGTCACCGGGCCCGAGCGCTTCCGCGCCCTCCACGCGGGCCCCGCCCCGCTCCTCCTGCCGAACGGCTGGGACGCCGGGTCGGTCGCGTTCCTCGCCCGCTCGTTCGAGGCGGTCGGGACGACGAGCCTCGGCGTCGCCCTCGCCGCCGGCAAGCGCGACGGCGCCGGCACGACCCGCGACGAGACGGTGGAGCTGACTGCGCGCGCAGCGCACCTCTGCCTGCTCACCGTCGACGTCGAGGGCGGCCTCTCGGACGACCCGGCAGAGGTCGCCGAGCTCGCGGAGCAGCTGGCGGCGCTCGGCGCCGTCGGCGTGAACCTCGAGGACGGCGGCCGCGACCCGGCGCTGCACGCGCGGATCGTCGCCGCGGTCAAGGAGGGTGCGCCCCGCCTCTTCGTGAACGCCCGGGCGGACACCTTCTGGCTCGGCGGCCCGTCCGCGGGCGTCGCCGAGACGACCGAGCGCCTGCGCCGCTACGCGGCCGCGGGCGCCGACGGCGTGTTCGTCCCGGGCGTCCGGGACGAACACGCGGTCGCCGAGCTCGTGGCGGCGACCCCGCTGCCGCTGAACCTCCTCTGGTCGCCGGGAACCGACCTCGCCCGCCTCGGCGAGCTCGGCGTGCGGCGCGTCAGCCTCGGCTCGCTGCTCGCGCGCGCAGCGCTCGGCACGGTGGGCGCGCTGGCCGGGCGGATCGCCGCCCGCGAAACGGTCGAGGTCGACGCGCCCGCCTACGACGAAGCGGCGGCGCTCTTCTAGATCCCGAAGGCGCGCTGCAGGCCGCGGCGGCCGGCGTCGGTGACGCGGACGGCGCGCGTACGGCCGTCGCGCTCGAGCCAGCGGCGGGCGAAGAGCTCGCCGGTGAGCGCCCGGCCGACTGCGCCCGACAGGTGGTGGCGCTGCTCCGTCCAGTCGACGCAGTAGCGGAGCGCGAGCGTGCCGTCGGGCTCGGGCGGGCCGAGGGGAATGTCCAGCCGGCCGAGTCGTTCCCGCCCCGCGGGCGTGAGGCGGTAGGCGAGGTCGCGGCCCGGTGCCGAGAGCCGGTCGGCGCCGTCCGCGTCGATCCGGTGGATGCCGTCGCCGCCGACGATCGAGCCGCTCTCGAGCAGCGAGGCGAAGAGGTCGACGCCGAGCCGCCCGGCCAGGTGGTCGTAGCAGGTGCGCGCCGACCGGAGCGCCTCGGCGCGCGTCCCCTGCCGCAGCGAGCGCACCTCCACGGGCGGCGCCAGCTGCGAGAGCGTCTCGATCAGCGAGCCGATGTCGGGGCCGGCGAGCCGGTAGTAGCGGTGCCGACCCTGCGGGTGCGCGGTGACGAAGCCGGCGTCGAGCAGCTTCCGCAGGTGCTCGGAGGCGGTCGAGGCGGCGACGCCGGCCTCGGACGCGAGGAGCGAAGCGGGCAGCGCGCGGCCGTCGGCGAGCGCAAGCAGGATGCGCGCGCGGGCCGGGTCGGCGACGACGGCTGCGACGCTCGCGATGTCGGCATCCCCCCGAACGCGGGTCATGCCTCCAGGGTAGGTGCGGAACGCTTCGGCGGGGACCGAACTACGCCGACTCGGCGGCCGGCTCTTCCGGCTCGATGTCGGCGCCGGCGCTCGTGACGAGCGTCGGCTTCAGGCCCTTCTCGATCGTCTCCTTCGTGATCACGCACTTGGAGACGTCCTTGCGCGACGGCAGCTCGAACATCACGTCGAGCAGCGCGTTCTCGATGATCGAGCGCAGGCCGCGGGCCCCGGTCTCGCGCTGCAGGGCGCGATCGGCGATCGACCAGAGGGCGTCCTCGGTGAAGACCAGGTCGATGTCGTCGTAGTTGAAGAAGCGCTGGTACTGCTTGGTGAGCGCGTTCTTCGGCTCCGTGAGGATCTGGACGAGGTCCTCGCGACGCAGCTGGTGCACCGCCGACAGCACCGGCAGGCGGCCGATGAACTCGGGGATCAGGCCGAAGTTGAGGAGGTCCTCCGGCATCACCTCGGCGAGCAGCTCGGCGCTCTCGGCGTCGCGCTTCGAGGAGATCTCGCGACCGAAGCCGACGGCGTTCTTGCCGATGCGCTTCGCGATGATCCTGTCGAGGCCGGCGAACGCGCCGCCGCAGATGAACAGGATGTTCGTCGTGTCGATCGACAGGAACTCCTGGTGCGGGTGCTTGCGGCCGCCCTGCGGCGGAACCGAGGCGACCGTCCCCTCGAGGATCTTCAGCAGCGCCTGCTGCACCCCCTCGCCGGAGACGTCGCGCGTGATCGACGGGTTGTCCGCCTTGCGCGCGATCTTGTCGACCTCGTCGATGTAGATGATCCCGGTCTCCGCCTTCTTGATGTCGAAGTCGGCGGCCTGGATGAGCTTCAGCAGGATGTTCTCGACGTCCTCGCCGACGTAGCCGGCCTCGGTGAGCGCGGTCGCGTCGGCGATCGCGAACGGGACGTTGAGGATGCGGGCGAGCGTCTGGGCGAGGTGCGTCTTGCCGCAGCCGGTCGG
The DNA here is from genome assembly GCA_035546215.1 of Gaiellaceae bacterium. Taxonomy (GTDB): domain Bacteria; phylum Actinomycetota; class Thermoleophilia; order Gaiellales; family Gaiellaceae; genus PALSA-600. The sequence goes on from DASZWR010000062.1 coordinate 16,236, forward strand.
GCCGAGGAGCAGGATGTTCGACTTCTGGACCTCGACGTCCGAGTCCTCGGCGCCCATCTGGACGCGCTTGTAGTGGTTGTAGACCGCCACCGACAGCGTCCGCTTCGCCTCTTCCTGCGAGACGACGTACTCGTTGAGCGCCCCGTAGATCTCCATCGGGCGCGGCAGGTTGTCGAGGTCGAGGGAGCTCGGAGTCGTCAGCTCCTCGTCGATGATCTCGTTGCAGAGATCGATGCACTCGTCGCAGATGTAGACGCCCGGGCCTGCGATCAGCTTCTTGACCTGGCGCTGCGACTTGCCGCAGAAGCTGCAGAGAAGCTGCTCGTTACCTTCGCTCGCGCGCGCCATCGGACTCCTTTTACCCCGGTTTACACGAAACGGCTAGGGCCGCGTCGTTAAGCCGCAGCCTCCGCACGGGCGGCATCGCGGTGCGTGATGACCGTGTCGATGATCCCGTAGTCCACCGCTTCCTGGGGGCTCATGAAGAAGTCACGTTCCATGTCGCGCGAAATCTCCTCCTGCTCCTTGCCGGTGTGGTGGGCGTAGATCTCCTCCAGACGCCGCTTGAGGCCGATCACCTCGCGGGCCTGGATCTCGATGTCGGTGCCCTGGCCCTGGAACCCGCCGGACACCTGGTGGATCAGGATCCGTGAATTCGGCAGCGCCATGCGCTTCCCTTTCGCGCCGCCCGAGAGGATCAGCGAGCCCATGCTCATCGCGATGCCGACGCAGATCGTCTGCACGTCCGGCTTGATGAACTGCATGGTGTCGTAGATCGAGAGGCCGGCGTAGACCGAGCCGCCCGGCGAGTTGATGTAGAGGAAGATGTCCTTGTCGGGATCCTCCGACTCGAGGTGCAGGAGCTGGGCGACGATCAGGTTCGCGATCTGGTCGTCGACGGGGGTCCCGAGGAACACGATGCGCTCTGCGAGCAGGCGCGAGTAGATGTCGAACGCACGCTCGCCGCGCGAGGTCTGTTCGACGACCATTGGGATCAGAGGGCTCATCTTCTGCTTCAGCTCCTTCTACGTGCCGGGGGTCCAGAGTTTCGGTGTTTCGGCCGGCTGCTCCTGCTCCGGCGTCCAGATCGATTCGCGCGCCTCCGCGAGCTCGGGCGCAATGGGCTTCACCTCCGACGCGATTCGGTCCAACGCGCGCTTCAGCCGGATGTCGTCACGGACGCGATCCGCACCCCCCTGCGCGATGAACTCCTCGATGTCTTCGTCCGACTCGCCCGCGGTCTTTAGCTCCTCGCGGATCTCGTCGTCGGTGACCTCGATGCCGAGCTTGTCGGCGACCGCCTCGAGCACGAGCTCGCGGGAGACGGAGAGCGACGCCTCCGCCCGGAGGCGCTGCTCGAGCACCTCGGGCGTCTGCCCGGTCAGCTGCATGTACGAATTCGCGTCGATGCCGCGCGCCTGGAGGCTGCGGGCGAGGCCGGTCAGGAGCTCGCGGGTGCGGGCCTCGACGAGCGGGCCGACGGCGACGAAGCCCGTCTTCAGCACCAGGGCGTCGATCGCGGCGGCGCGGAACTGGCCCTCGACCTCGTCCTCGATCTGCGCGCGCAGCCGGTCCTCGGCGTCCTTGCGCACCTCGTCGAAGGTGTCGAACTCGGTGGCCGCCTTCGCGAGGTCGTCGTCGAGGGGCGGCAGCACGCGCTCCTTGATCTCCTTGACGGCGACGGTGGCCTTGCGGCGGCTGCCGTCTCCGAGCTCGTAGGCGATCTCGCGCTCCTCGCCGGCGCCGAGGCCGCGGAGGCCGTTCTCGATCTCCTCGACGAGGCGGTCGGAGCCGAGCTCCACCACGTAGTCGCGCTGGGAGCTTCCGTCCTCGGCGACCATGTCGACGACCACGACGTCGCCCTCCTGGGCGGGCCGGCCCTCGACGTCGACGAGCTCGGCGACGGTGCGCTGCAGCATCTCGAGCTCGGCCTGGACGGCCTCCTCGGGCACCTCCACCTCGTGCTTCGGCACCTCGAGCTCCGTCCAGTCGACGGGCTCGGGCTTCGGCTGCACCTCGACCGTGGCCGAGAAGCGCCAGTCCTCCTTGTCGGTCGACGGCAGGTCGTAGTCGTAGTCCGGCATCGCGACCGGATTGACGCGCGCCTGGGCGGCCGCGTTCCAGAACCAGCCGCCGATGTGGCTCTCGACCGCCTCGGCGTAGAGGCGCTCCTTGCCGATGCGCTGCAGGAGGAGCGGCATCGGCACCTTCCCCTTGCGGAACCCGGGGATCCGGACGGTCGCGGCGAGGTCGTTCGCGGCGTGCTCGACGGCGTGGTGCACGTCGTGCGCGGGCACGTCGACGGTCAGCTTGACCTTGTTCTCCGGGAGCTCTTCGACTTGGGTTGCCATGAGGGGTCGGGCCATTGAACCAGGTATGTACCGTCCGGGGTCGTGGAGGTCGTTGCCGCAATTCGCTCGCGCCGGACGCACAAGCAGTACGGCACGACGCCCGTCCCCGTCGCGGCGGTGCGCGAGCTCGCAGACCTCGCCCGCTTCGCGCCGAACCACAAGCTGACGAACCCCTGGCGGTTCCGCCTGCTCGGCCCGGAGACGCGGGCCGCGATCGACGCGCTGGTGCCGGAGCAGGAGGTCGCGAAGCTGCGCCGAGCGCCGACGCTCGTGCTCGTCACCGCAGCCGTCTCGGACGACCCGGTGCTCGCCGAGGAGGACGTGCTCGCGACGGGCGCCGCCGTGTACGCGCTGCTGCTCGCGGCGACCGACCGCGGCCTCGCCTCCTACTGGCGGACCCCGGCCTGCTTCCGCGAGCAGGCGGTGCGCGACGTCGTCGGACTGGCGGGGAACGAGCGGGTGGTGGCGCTCGTGCACCTCGGGCCGCCCCTGAGCGAGCCGCCCGTCAAGGAGCGGGCGCCGCTCGACGACGTGTTCACGGCCCTTCCCTAGCGGCGCGGCGAAGCGCCCCGCTCGCGGCGACCACGACGAAGCCGACGCCGGTGAGCAGCAGCGCCACGCCCACGACGAGGCTGAACAGCGCGAGCTGCTCGGCCATGTAGCTCGTGTTGAGTGCCGTCGAGAGCGCAGTCTCGGTGATCCAGACGTCGCGGGCCGGGTTCGAGACCGGATGGCCGTTCTTCTTCAGCGCCTGCGCCGGGTCGTCGGTGCCCTGCCCGTCGGCGGTCGCGTACTGCGGCAGCTCCGAGAAGACCTTGCCGCCCGACGACTCGAGCGCGTGGATCCGCATGTACTGCGCGAAGCAGCGCGCGCGGCTCCCGTCGTTGACGGGCCTGCCGGCGACCGAGCACGACGGGTAGTCGACCCGCGCAGGCTTCAGCCCGGCCTTCGCGCCCTCGGCCCTGATCGCGCCGGGCGTCATGTCCGCGGTGCCGGTGATGTGCTGCTGGGAGAGCTCGCGGCGCACCGTCGAGCGCCCGTCCAGCGCGAGGACGATCACGGCGATCCCGAACCCGACGAGGACCACCCCTGCGACGAGCCCGCCGATCTCCAACAGGCGACGCACCGTTTCCGCTTGTCACCGCGCTGGGAGGTTCGAAAACACCGTGTCCCGATGCGGGCGAGAGGGGTCGAACCTCCAAGGACCGAAGTCCACCGGGACCTAAACCCGGCGCGTCTGCCAGTTCCGCCACGCCCGCGCGTGTGGCGTACAGGGTAGGCGCTACGGGCCGACCTGGACGAACGGCATCCAGGCGTCTCGGGTCCATGGCCCCGGTAGGAATCGAACCTACGCACGGAGCTTCGAAGGCTCCCGCTCTGTCCTCTGAGCTACGGGGCCGAGCGGCTCAAGCGTACCGTGGCATCCGGGGGCCCGAGCTGCGCGATCTCGTAGCCGTGCGGATAGGTGCGATGGCGCTCGAGCGTCCGGAACACGGCGCGGCGCCTCGGCGGGAGCCGCCGGACGAGCGCTGCGCGGCCGCGAACCGCCGCCTCGGCGGCCGTGCGCTCCCGCGGCGAGGGACGCGGCAGGCCGAGCGCGCGGCAGAGCGGCTCGTCGAGCAGCGCGACCGCGAGCCGCCGGCCGCGGAAGAGCCCGAGCGTCGCCTTCGCGAGCGACCGTCCCGCCTCCGTGAAGGCGAAGCGGTCGCGCTCGAACGCGGTGTTGAACGCGTCGAGCTCGTCCAGCGACGACGGGATGCCGCGGATCCCCATCCGCCTCCCGATCTCGCGCCAGAACACGTAGGTCGCCTGCCGCTCGTTCTCCACGAGCGGCCGCCAGCCGAAGCGCGCGTTCCAGCGGATCGGCTCGAGCGCGAGCGCCGAGAGCACGTACAGGTAGTCGTCATTTCCGATCTCGAACCGTGCGTGGATGCGGTTGATGCGCCGGAGCGCCTGCCGGCCGAGCTCGCCGTCCCAGCCGTACTCGCCGAGCGCGGACATGAGGAGCCGGGTGTCGTCGTAGCGGCGTCGCGCCCGCTCGGTCAGCTCGCCGGTGGAGGCGAGCAGCTCCGCGATCGACGGCACGGCGTAGGTGCGGAAGAACGCGAGCTCGAGCGCGCGTTGCGTGTCCCAGGGGAACTCGACGTTCGAGTCGAGGAAGACGATCCGCTGCGCGTCGCGCTCGGGGTCGAGGCGACGGATCTCCGCGAGCCAGCGGTTCACGAGGGGTGGCAGATGGGACTCGAACCCACGACCGCCGGGACCACAACCCGGAGCTCTACCAACTGAGCTACTGCCACCGTGCGGCGTTCAGGATAGCGGCGTGGAATCGAGACCCTGGCGCAGCTCGACCAGGGAGTCGAACACGCAGGCGGCGCCGTGGTCGCGGAGCTCCTGCTCCGACCAGCCGCCGGTGATCAGGCAGACGGTCTCGAGCCCGGCGTTCGCGGCCGCCTCGATGTCCCAGCGGGAGTCGCCGAGCATCACCGCGCCTTCGGTCCCGGCCTTCTCGAGCGCCGCGTGGATCACGTCGGGGTGCGGCTTCGTGCGCTCGACATCGTCGGCGGTCGTCCAGCCGTCGACCGCGTCCCGGACGCCCAGCTCGCCGAGGAAGTGGTCGAGGTCGTCCTGGCCCGACGACGACGCGAGCACGACGACGTGGCCGCGTCGCTTCAGCTCGAGCACGAGCTCCCGCGCCCCCTCGAGCGGCGCGCACTCGTCACGGAGCCGCTTGAACTCCTCGTCGTGCGCGTCGCGCAGGTCGTCGCCGAGGCGCGACTCCACGTCGTCGCCGGCGACGGCCGCCACGTACTGGTCGCTGCCCATGCCGATGTGGCGGTGGAGCCGCCACACCGGCAGGACGAGGTCGTAGCGGCGGAACGCCCGGTACCACGCGAGCGCGTGCTGGTAGTTCGCGTCGACGAGCGTTCCGTCGAGGTCGAGGAGCGCGGCCGGCTTCAGGAGGCCGCCTGCGTCTTCTGGCGCTGCTCGGAGTGCTTCCCCTCGCAGAACTCCTCGATCATCTTCTCGTTGAACGCGGGGATGTCGTCGGGCTTGCGGCTCGTGACGAGCCCCTGGTCGACGACGACCTCCTGGTCGACCCAGTTTCCGCCCGCGTTGCGGATGTCGGTCTGCAGGGTCGGCCACGACGTCACCTTGCGGTCGCGCACGACGCCCGCCTCGACGAGCACCCACGGCCCGTGGCAGATCGCCGCCACCGGCTTGCCCGCCTCGAAGAAGTCCCGGACGAACGAGACGACGTTCTCGTCGCCGCGCAGCTGGTCGGGGTTCCCGACCCCGCCCGGGATCATCAGCGCGTCGTAGTCGGACGCGTCGACCTCTTCGATCGCCCTGTCGACCTTGATCTTGTCGGCCGGGTCGAAGTGGTTGAACCCCTGGATCTCGCCGGGCTTCAGCGAGATGAGCTCGGTCTGCGCGCCGGCCTCTTCGAGCGCCTTGCGCGGCTCCATCAGCTCGACCTGCTCGACCATGTCGGCCGCGACGATCGCGACCCTCTTCCCCTTCAGCTTCTGGTCTGCCATTCGGCCTCCTCGGATCGAAACGTCCCTTCCGGGAAGAGATGGCCCGCGAGGCGGCTCGGAAAACGCACCGTCGATGCGCCCGGGAGGATTCGAACCCCCGACCAACGGCTTAGAAGGCCGCCGCTCTTCCGCTGAGCTACGGGCGCGTGGCTCTCGTGAACGGTACCGCCGCTAGCGGCGAACGCCGAAGTCGGTGGTGATGATCGTCACCGGCCGGTTGGCGTAGGTGCCCGGTGCGGTCGCGAGATGAACCGCCGAGACGCCGATTTCGCGCCAGCGGGGGGCGAGGATGTTCGCGCGGTGCTCCGGGGAGTTCATCCACAGCTGGAGGGCCGCCTGCGGGGTCACGTCGGGGGACGACCAGAGGAGGTTCTCGCCGACCGACCAGTAGCCGTAGCCGGTCGAGCCGTACCACCGGACGATGCGCTTCCAGAATGCGGTGCCGTCGACCGAGGTGTGCTGGAAGTACCCGTCGACGCCCATCTCGCGGGAGTGCTGGGTGGCCGCCGAGGTGAGCTCGGCGTTGAGGCGCAGCGGGACGAGCCCGTGCTGGGTGCGGATCGCGTTCAGGTCGTGCAGGACGCCCGACTCGAGCACCGTCAGCGCGACATGGTGAGACGACCGCGCGGCGCTGCCGGCCGGGGCGAAGACGGCCGCGCAGAGCGCGAGGAGCGCGAGCGGGGCGACGGCGCGGCGAGACCAGCGAAGCACGCGCGAGAGGATCCCGTGAAACACCCCAGGGCGCATCAGCCGTTCGGCGCATCTTTCAGGACCTTCGGACCCAGGTCCAGCCGACCGGCCAACCTACCCCGAACGAGCGGTCGGCTAGACAGTGGCGGGCGGCGGCTCGGGCGCAGGGGGCTCGAGCAGCTTCCGGCGGGCGGAGAGCTGGTCGCGGACGATCACCTGGATCGAGCCGGCGACCGGGATCGCCGCGAGCGCCCCGAGGATCCCGGCGAGCTCGGCGCCGACGAGCACCGAGACCAGCACGGCGAGCGGCGAGAGCTGCACGGTGCGCCCGTAGATGACCGGCTGCAGCAAGTGGTTCTCGACCTGCTGGTAGGCGATGAAGAAGATCGTCACGACGATCCCGGCCGGGACCGTGTGCAGGAACGCCACGAGGCACACGATCACGCCCGCGACGGTCGCGCCGGCGAGCGGGATCAGGTCGAGCACGGCGACGAGCAGTCCGAGCGCGACGGCGTACGGCACCCCCATGATCAGGAGCACGACGGTGATCGACGCGCCCGCGATCAGGCTGATCAGGATGTTCCCGGTCACGTAGCCGCCGACCGTCCGGTAGATGTCGTGGCCGACCCGGCGCCAGCGCGGGCGCGAGCTCTCGGGCAGCAGCGAGAACGCCCGCTCGACCCAGTCGCGACCCTCGAGCAGCATGAAGAAGGTCAGGAAGACGATCGTCACGGTCGCGGCGACGATCGAGATGATGCTCTTCGTCACCGAGAGCGCCGCGCCCGAGAGGCCGAGCACTCTTGTCGCGCCGCCGTTCTGCACCTGCTCGCGCACCTTCTCGACGATCTGGTACCTGCGCTCGAGGAAGCCGAGCCGGCCGCGGCCGTGCGTCAGGTCGTGGACATAGCCCGGCAGCGCGTCGACGAACCCGTTCACCTCGTCGACCAGCTTCGGGACGAACGTCCACCCGACCCCGACGACGACGATCAGGACGAGCAGGTAGGCGACACCGATCGCCGGCCCGCGGGCGAGCCCCGTCCGCCGCTCGATGAGCCCGACGAGCGGGTCGAGCGCGAGCGCGAGGAACAGCGCGATCACCACCCACGACAGGACGTGCCGCGAGATCCACACGACCTCGAGCGCGATCGCGACGAGGAGCACGATGAGCAACACGCGCAGGATCGTGCGCGGGCGCAGGTCGACCACGCGTTCCGAGGTCATCGCAAGAGCATCGCGGGCCGTCCGGACGTTGTACGGTGCCGCCATGAGCCTCCGCACGAGCCCCGCCGTCGAGCACGCCTCGCTGCCGCACGGCGGCACCGTCACCGTCTGGGTGGGCGTCCCCGACGACCCCTACTTCGACGACAAGTCGCAGCTGACGACCGTCGACCTGCAGCTCCACGAGGGGAACGCGCTCGTCGCGTCGATCTCCACGTCGCTGAGCCCGGACGAGATCGACCAGGCGCACGCGCTCGCACGCCAGGTCAAGGCCGGGATCGAGGCGGGCGAGGTCGGGCTGCACGCGCACGACCTCGAGCGCTTCGCCTAGAGCAGGTCGCGGTCGACCCAGTCGAGCGCTGCGACGAGCTGCCGGCGCTGGACCTCGCGCACGGTCGGTGCGGTCTCGGGCGGGGGCAGCCCGGCGACGGACGCCCAGATGCCGGCCACGAACGCGGCGAGCTCGCCGCAGCCGGGCAGGATCCGCCACGGCGGCGGGCCTCCCTCGGCGGCGACGCTCGGCGCCCAGCCCGCGAGGTCGGCGGCCGAGCTGCCGAGGCAGCACCAGTTCCAGTCGACGAGCACCGCCCGCCCGTCGCGGAAGCACATGTTGTCGCTGCGCAGATCGAGGTGCATCAGCTCGTCGCCCTCGATGGGCGCGCGCTCGACCGCGGCGTGAAGCTCGGGCAGAGCCCGTTCGAGCCACCGCTCGTCGCGAAGGCCGAGCGAGAGGAACGGCCCGGGGTCCTGTTCGACGATGCGCCAGCGCCCCCACACGTCCGGGTGCGACTCGCGCACGGCCGGCGTGTTCGGCGGCGGCGCGCTCGCGGCGACCGCGGCCGCCGCCTCGAGCACCGCGTCGACGCGCGCCTCGTCCCACTGCACCGACCAGTCCGCGCCGCTCAGATCCTCGATCGCGAGCAGCGGCCGAACGCCGTCGTCGTCCCAGCCCTCGAGGCGCGGCAGGAACGTCCCTGCGAGCGCGCCGTAGACCTCGTATTCACGGCGGAGCCACGCCGCCAGGTTCGGCGCGTCGGCCGACTTGACGAACACGCTGCGGCCGTCCGCGAGCTCGACGGCGAACCGGTCGGCGGTCGAATAGCCGCCCGACCGGGCCGCGTACCGCACCGGGCGCGACCCCACCGCACGCGTGATCCGGGCCTCCAGCTCCTCCATGCCGGAGTCTTACATGCGCCTTACATCTGTCACAGGAGATCCTTAAGCGCGGGCTAGAAGGTCGGCCCGATGGCGATGCTGCGCAGCTGCTCCGAGCCCGGATGCTCCTCGAAGACGCTCGGCGAGTTCTGCATCGACCACGAGCCGCCGCAGCCCCTCTCCGTCCTCGTCTCCGCAGACGACGCCGACACCGCGGCGACCGCCTGCGCGGCCGTGGTGCGCGCGTGGCCGACCGCGCAGATCGTCTGCGACTCCTCCGGCCGCGACCCGCTCGAGCTCGCGCTCGAGCGCACCCCGGACGTGCTGGTGCTCGCCTGCAACGAGGCCTCGCCGGAGACCATGGCGACGGCGCTCGTGATCGGCCACGGGCTGCCGTCGGTGCGGGTCGCGCTCGTCGCGCCGGTCGCCGAGATCCACGAGGACGAGCTCGTACCGTTCTGGGCCGCCACGGCATGAGGCGCACAGCACTCGCACTGCTGCTCGCGGCCGCGGCCGCGCCGGTCGCCTCAGCCCACGCGGCGACCGGCCCGTCGGCGACCGCCTCCCCGACGGTCAGCGGCACGCCGCAGCAGGGGAAGAAGCTGACCGCCCTGACCGGCACATGGCTCGGGTCGGGCGCCGTCACCTACACCTTCCAGTGGTACCGCTGCGACGCCGGCGCGGCCCACTGCAGCTCGATCCACGGGGCGACGAAGTCGACGTACACGCAGGTCGCGAAGGACGTCGGCCAGACGATCGGCCTCACCGTCCGCGCCAGGGACTCGACCGGCACCGCGGAGGCGTACGCCGGCGTCACCGGGCTCGTCGCCGCCGCCTCCTCGACCCTCGTCGCGACCGCACAGCCCGCGCTCGGCGGCGATCCCATCGTCGGCACGCCGCTCACCGTCGAGAACGCCGCGTGGTCGGCCACGCCGACCGCCACGACCTACGCCTGGCTGCGGTGCAACGCGAACGGCCGGCTCTGCACCGCGATCGCCGGCCAGACCCAGGCGAGCTACACGCTGACCCCCGACGACGTCGGCCACGTCCTGGTCGCCGCCGCCACCGCGACGGCCGGCGCGGCGAAGGACACGGTGCTCACGCTCCGGAGCGCGGTCGTGCGCACGACACCCGGGCCTGTCCTCACCGCCGCCCCGGCCGTCACCGGCACGCTCCAGCAGGGCCGGAAGCTGACCGCGTCGTCCGGCACCTGGACGTCGGGCGGGACGATCGCCTACGCCTACCAGTGGTACCGCTGCGACCAGAACGGCGCGCACTGCAGCTCGATCCACGGCTCGACCCGCTCGACCTACACGACGGTCGCGAAGGACGTCGGGCAGACGCTCGGCGTCACCGTGCGGGCGACCGACGCGACCGGCACGACGCCCGCCTACGCCGCGCTGGCGGGCCTGATCGCGCCGGCCGGCTCCCCACTCGCTGCGACGGCGCAGCCGAAGCTCGACGGCACGCCCGCCGCCGGCCAGACGCTGAAGGTCGAGGCGCCCACCTGGAGCGGGACGCCCTCCGCCACCACCTACGCCTGGCTCCGCTGCAACCCGAACGGCCGCCTCTGCACGACGGTCGCGGGCGAGACGACGGACGCCTACGCGGTCACCGCGGCCGACGCCGGGCACGTGCTCGTCGCCAGGGTGACCGGCGCCTCCGGGACGAGCCAAATGTCCGTGCTCAGCCTCGGCGCCGCCGTCCCGGCCTGAGCAACTAGCCTCGGCCCTCGTGGCCGACGACGAGAGGTATGCGTGGCGCGTCCTGTCCGTCACGAGCCTCGGCGTCCTGCTCGCGGCGGCGAACACCTCGACGCTCGACGTCGCGCTGCCGGTCGTCGCCCGGCACTTCGACGCGAGCGCCTCGGAGGCGTCCTGGACGCTCCTCGCCTACATGCTCGTCAACACCGTCCTGATCCTGGCGTTCGGCCGGCTCGCCGACATCATCGGGCGCCGGCGGCTCTACCTGATCGGGCTCGCGACGCTCACGGCGGCCAGCCTGGCGTGCGGGTTCGCGCCGAGCATCGTCGCGCTGGCCGCGCTCCGCGGCGTCCAGGCGATCGGCGCCGCGGCGATCATCACCAACACGACCGCCCAGCTGACCGACGCCTTCCCGGCGCGGCTGCTGGGGACGGCGCTCGGCCTGAACGTCGCGGTCGCCTCGGCAGCCCAGGTGATCGGGCCGGTGATCGGCGGCGCGATGGCGAGCACCTGGGGCTGGCGGGCGGTCTTCTGGTTCAACGTCCCCACCGGCCTCGCCGGCCTCGTCTGGGCGCGCGTCAGCCTGCGACGGCCGCTCCGGCGGCCGAGCGACGAGCGCTTCGACGTGCTCTCGGCAGTTCTGTCGCTGGGCATGCTCGGCGGCGTCGTGATCGCGCTCTCGGAAGGCGGTGCGCTCGGCTGGACGAGCACCCCGGTCCTCGTCGGCGCCGCGCTGTTCGTCGTGACGACGCCGATCTTCGTCGTCCTGCAGATGCGGCGCGCCCACCCGCTCGTCGACCTCAGCCTCTTCGCCGACCGGCAGCGCTCCGCGGCGTACCTCGCGAACTTCCTGCTCGCACTCGCCCGCTTCGCCGTCGTGCTCCTCGCCGCGCTCTACCTGCAGGCCGCGCGCGGGCTCGACCCGTTCCAGGCGGGCATCCGCGTGATCCCCGTCGCGGTCGGGATGATGATCGCGTCGCCGCTCGTCGGCCGTCTCGTCCAGCGCTTCACCGCGCGCATCCTCTCGACCGGCGGCCTCGTGCTCACCGGCCTCGGCCTGCTCGGGCTCGCGCTGCGGCTGCACCCGGCGACGGGCGACGCCGAGCTCGCGCTGTGGCTCGGCCTGATCGGCGTCGGCAGCGGCATCTTCATGACACCGAACACGAGCTCGATCATGTCGTCCGTCGAGCCGGGCCGGCGCGGGATCGCGAACGGCATCCGGTCGATGACCCAGAACAGCGGCTACGTCGTGAGCGTCGCGCTCTCGCTCGGCATCGTCACGAGCGCGCTGCCGCCCGAGCAGAAGCGCGAGGCGTACGCCGGCACGCTGTCGCGGCTCGGGCCCGAGAGCCTCGACCACCTCACGCACGGCTACCACCTCGCGCTGCTCGTGCTGGCGGCGATCACCGTGCTCGGCGCGGCGGCGTCCCTCGCGCGCAAGTAAGACTCCGGACGTGACCGCAGCCCAGTTCATCGTCGCGTTCGTCGTCGCCGGCGCCGCCGGTACGGCGGTCTTCTTCCACGCGGATCGTCACCGGGTCCCGCACCCGTCGGCCTGGGCGAGCTTCGTGTTCCTCGCGCTGATCCTCGGGCTGCCCTCGTACGTCCTGTACGTGCGCCGGCTCAGGCGACGCGGCTGAGCGACGCGGCGAGCGCGCGCAGCGTCTCCTCGTCGAGCTCCTGGGACTGCAGGTGGAGCGCCGTGCCCTCGCGCTCGAAGCCGACGCCGTTCGGCCCGTCCTCGGCGGGCATGGCCCAGGGAGCGCCCTGCCCGTCCGCCGGGCGCTGACTCAGGATGAGGCCGGCCCGGCCGTCGGCCCGGTGGTAGAAGAGCGCCAGGTGCGGCGGCGTCGCCGGCCGCTCCCGCGCCGGGTGGTAGTGCACCTCGAGCCGCCAGTTGCCCTCGGGGAGGTCGGGGATCGCGAAGACCGGGAACGACGCTTCCGCGGCCGCCTCCTCGAGCGTGTAGCGCCGGCGGCCCAGCCCCTCGGGCGGCAGCACCTCCACGCCCGGCGGAGGCGTCAGCACGAACGTCCCCTCCGGGAACGTCTCGTCGAGCGCGAGCTCGACGAGCTCCGTCACCGCCGCCTCGCGGCCCTCGAGGAACGCGGCGACGCGGCGGAGGACGCCGGTCTCGCGGTCGACCTCGAGCTCGTGCTCGTCGGCGCCGCCGATCGCGTGCAGGTGGAAGAGGAAGCCGTGCTCGATGTCGTCGCGCGGGCGGGCGCGGACCCGGATGCTCCCGTCCCCGGGCTCGACGGACGTGAAGTCGAGCACCGCGATCAGGCCGCTCGGGTCGAGCAGCGGCCGGAACCGGTCGCCGCCGCCCGCCCCGTGCCGTGCGCGCTCCTCCGGCGGCAGGTCGACGTTCGAGATCGCCCCCAGCTCCGGCGTGTACAACCACCAGACCTCCCCGTCGTGCACCGTCACGCGGGGGTGGCCGCGCGTCGCCGACTCGACCTCCTCGCGGAGCCGGCCCGGCGGCTCCCACCAGAAGCGCTGCCGCTCCTCGTGCAGGTCGGGCGGCTCTTCGCCGCCGCCGGCGTAGCGGAACGAAACCTGGCTCGAGCTGCCGCGACTGCGCTCGGCCGAGCGACGGTGCGCCTCGTGCAGCAGCGCGCGCGAGTGCCGGTGGACGAGCGCGCCGCGCGCGGTCCGGAACCGCGTCCGCGCCCCGTAGAGCAGCTCCAGCACCTCCGCGAGCTCGCTCATGAAGCGGGTGGCGGGAATCGAACCCGCGTAGCCAGCTTGGAAGGCTGGAGCTCTACCATTGAGCTACACCCGCGCGCCGCTAGCGTAGCCGCGGTGCTGCTGGCACACACGCCCTCGCCCTACGCGTGGCAGGCGGACGTCGACACGACGGTCGTCATCCCCACGCTCTCACTCCTCTACCTCTTCGCGGTCGGGCGCTTCGGCGCACCACGCTGGCGCATCGCCTGCTACGCGGGCGCGATGGTGCTGCTGGCCGCCAACTTCTGGACGCCCCTCCACCACCTCGGGCTGCACTACCTGCTGACGGCGCACCTGCTCGGCAACGTGATCCTGGCGGAGTGGGCGCCGCTCCTCGCCGTGCTCGGGATCTCGGCCCCGATGGCGCGCGCGCTCGCACGCTTCCGGACGTGGCGCGTGCTCGTGCACCCGGCGGTGGCGCTCCCCATCTGGCTCGTCGACTACTTCCTGTGGCACGTGCCGGCGATCTACGACGCCGCGCTCACCGACCACACCTGGCTCGTCCACGTCGAGCACGCCTGCTACTTCGGCACCGGGATCCTCATGTGGTGGCCGCTCGTGCAGGACGTGCCCCGGCGGCTCGCGTCGGGCTTCCGTGCGGGGTACGCGTTCGCGGCCTTCCTGCTCGCCTCGCCGCTCGGACTCCTCTTCGCGCTGCTGCCGAAGGCGATCTACCCGTTCTACGTGCACGCGCGGCCGCGCATCTGGGGGCTCAGCCCGCTCGCCGACCAGGAGATCGCCGGCGTGACGATGGCGAGCGAGCAGGCGGTCGTGCTCTTCGTCATGTTCCTCTACTGGTTCCGGCGCTTCCTCGCCGAGGAGGGCGCGCTCTAGGAGGAGAGGCAGCCGGTGATCGTCGAGATGTCGTCGTCGCTCGGGTGCTGGTGCCAGAGCATGACGGCGTTCCCCTGCGTGCGGAGCACGTCGTCGATGCCGACGTTCTTCGCGTGGAAGCGGCGGTAGGCCTGGTCGATGTTGTCGGCGTCGACGAGCGTCTCGCCGAACGAGACGGTCACCTGGTTGTCCTTCAGCGTGGCGTGGAAGGCGCCGCCCGTGGCCGAGCTCGCGACGAAGTCGTCGCTGCCGACGCCGCCCACCTGCACGCCCGCCTTCTGGAGGCACGAGGACGTCGGCTGCTCGGCGTAGAGCTTCTCCTTCGGCTTTCCACAGCCCGCGGCGAGCAGCACGATCGCGGCGATGATCGACAGACGCTTCACGGCGCGGAAGTGTACGGGCCTTCCCGGCCGCCGTCCGGGAGACGGGTAGTGTGGCCCCGTGGCCGACCACGACGAGCGCCTCGCGAAATACGCCCGCCTCGCCGTCCAGGTCGGGCTCAACCTCCAGCCCGGCCAGACCCTCGCCGTCAACGCGCTGATCGAGCACATGCCGCTCGCGCGGGCGATCGCGCGCGAGGCGTACACGGCCGGCGCCGCCTACGTCGACGTCTACTACAGCGACCAGCACGTTCGCCGCGCCCACATCGAGCAGGCCGCGGACGAGCAGCTCGGCTACTCGCCGCCGTGGCTCGTCGAGCGGTACCGGCGACTCGGCGAGGACGGAGCGGCGCTCTGCGCGATCACGGGCAACCCGGAACCGGAGCTCTTCGCCGACCTCGACGGCGAGCGGGTCGGGAAGGCCCGCATGCGCGAGGTGGCCGAGGAGTCGCTGAAGCTCAGCGACGGCCTCTGCAACTGGACGATCGTCGCCTACCCGAACGCGGGCTGGGCCGAGACGGTGTTCGGCGAGCCCGACGTGGAGCGCCTCTGGCAGGCGGTCGCGCAGGCGGTGCGCCTCGACCAGCCCGACCCCGTCGCGGCCTGGCGCGAGCACATCGCGCGCCTGGACGAACGGGCTGCGAGCCTGAACGAGCGCCGGTTCGACCACCTCCGCTACCGCGGGCCCGGCACCGACCTGACGATCGGGCTGCACCCGGACAGCGAGTGGCAGTCGGCGCTCGACGAGTCGCGCGGCATCAAGCACGTGGCGAACATGCCGACGGAGGAGGTCTTCACCACCCCGGACGCGCGGCGCACCGAGGGCGTGGTGCGCTCGACGCTGCCGCTGCAGATCCAGGGGAACATCGTCCGCGACCTCGAGGTGCGCTTCGAGAACGGCCGGGCCGTCGAGGTGCGCGCCGCCTCCGGCGAGGAGGTGATGCGGACCCACATCGCGGAGGACGAGGGTGCGAGCCGGCTCGGCGAGGTGGCGCTGGTCGACGGCCACTCCGCGGTCGGGCAGACCGGGCTCGTCTTCTACGACACGCTCTTCGACGAGAACGCGTCGTCGCACATCGCCCTCGGCACGTCGATCCTCCAGGCGGTGCCCTGGGCGAGCGAGCTGACGCCGGACGAGCGGATGGCGCGCGGCGTGAACCACTCGACGATCCACACCGACTTCATGATCGGCTCGAACGAGCTCGAGATCGACGGCGTCACCGCGTCCGGCGAGGCCGTGCCGATCCTGCGCAACGGCGACTGGCAGCTCTAGGTGGAAGAGGCCGAGCTCGTCTCGACGGAGCGCGGTCTCGTCCCGAAGGGCGAGGGCTGGTTCGTCCTGAACGCGCGTGAGACGCAGTGGTGGGAGCGCCCGGGCCGCGGCGTCCTCTGCGAGTTCGAGGGCGCAGGCTTCGAGGGGGCGACCGACTTCCACCAGCTCGGGATCAACCTGTCGCGCCTCGAGCCCGGCGAGCCCATGTCGATGTACCACCGGGAGGCCGACCAGGAGGACTTCCTCGTGCTCTCCGGCGAGGCCCTGCTGATCGTCGAGGGCGAGGAGCGGCCGCTCCGCCCGTGGGACTTCGTGCACTGCCCGCCGGGCACGAGCCACACGATCGTCGGCGCGGGCGCCGGCCCGTGTGTCGTGCTCGCGGTCGGAGCGCGCGACCGCTCGACCGGCGACGACTGGGGCGCCTACACCGTCGACGCGGCGGCGCTGCGCCACGAGGCCGGGGTCGAGCAGGAGACGACCGAGCCGTCCGAGGCGTACGCGCGGTTCCCGAAGGGCGGTCTGACCGGCTACCGCGACGGCTGGCTGCCGGGCTGACGCGAAGTCGGGACGGTCGGATTCGAACCGACGGCTTCCGCCTCCCAAAGGCGGCGCTCTGACCAGGCTGAGCTACGTCCCGCTGGATCTCTCCTCTTCCAGTGTAAGCGTCACCCGGTCGAGCTCCTCCCCGGCGAGCTCGTAGCCGCGGCGGATCAGGAGCCGCTTCTCCTCGTCGGTCCAGTGCGGCTGGTTCCGGAAGCCCGGCTCGAGCCCGACGCCCTCGACGTGACCGCGGACGACGATGCGCGGGACGAGCCGGTCGTGCCTGAACGGGAAGCGCGCCGCCGCGAACCGCTCGTCGACCCGCGCGCGCGTCTCGTCGTCGCCGATCGCGTCGAGCACGTCGTGGCGCAGGGAGCGGAGCTCGCGCAGCGACTGGTCGATCTCCTCGGCGAGCCGCTCCTCGCGCCGCGTGTTCCGCAGGATCGAGACGCGTGCGAGGCGGACGATCGTGTCCGCGAGGTGGGCGGGCTCGCCGCGGGCGGCCCGAGCCTCGGCCGCGTCGATCTCCGCGATGAACGCGCGGGCCGGGGCGAGCCGTCCGAAGCGGCGCAGGCGGCGGCGCAGCGACTCGAGCGCGCCGATCCCGAGCCGCGGGTACTGCGGCAGGTAGCGGAACGCGACGATCAGCTCGACGTCGGGATGGTCGTAGGCGAGGCCGAGCGGGAAGTTGCGCACCCACGCGCCGTCGGTCGCGACGCGCTCGCCGACCCGGAGCGGCAGCACGAGCGCCGAGACGGCCGCCGAGGCGAGCACGGCCTGGGCGAGCTCCTCGGGCGGCGTGCTGCGCGAGGAGTAGTGCAGCTCGAACTCGTGGTCCTCGCCGCCGAGGCCGTCCGAGAGGTCGGTGGCGACGACCACGAGCTCGACCGGCGCCGACGCGAGCGCCCGGGCGACCTCGTTCAGGTCGCCGAACCAGGCGTCGATCGTCTCCGGGAGCGTGTAGTCGTGCAGGCCGAGGAACGGCACGCGCCACAGCCGTGTCGCCCGGAATGTCTGCGCCGGCTGGAGCTGCATCAGGAACTCCTCGAGCTCGTCGAGGCGGTCGAGCGCGGCGAGGCTGCCCGAGAGCGCGCCGGAGGAGGTGCCGAAGATCGCCGCGACGCGCGGCCAGAGCGAGCTCTCGCGCAGGCGCTGCAGGAAGCCCAGCTCCATCATCACGCCGTTCACCCCGCCTCCGGAGAGGACGACGCCGACATCCCGCCGGTGGTCCACGACCAAAAGATAGGTTCAGCGGGAACGAGCCGTAGGCTCGACGGAGGCGAGAAAGGAGCGCAGGTACCGGCTTCGCCGGCACCGGAGCGGAAATGAGCGAAGCAGCCTTTCCGGTCGAGCCGGCGCGCCGGCGCCATCCCCGCCTGGGCTACGCGATGGCCGCGACCGCCGCCGTGCTCTGGGGCGTGAACGGCGCCGTCTCGAAGACGATCCTCGCCACCGGGCTGTCGTCGGAGCGGCTCGCGCAGCTCCGGTCGCTCGGCGCCGCGGCCGGGCTCGTCGCGATCCTCGCGGTCGTCGCGCCCGGCCGGCTCCGGCTGACGCGACGCGAGCTCCCGTACGTGGTCACGTTCGGCGTCGGCGGGCTCGCGTTCGTGCAGTTCTTCTACTTCCTCGCGATCCACCGCCTCGCGATCGGAATCGCGCTGCTCGTCGAGTACCTGGCGCCGCTCCTCGTCGCGCTCTGGTCGCGCTTCGTCCAGCACGCGCACGTCCGCCGGCGGATCTGGGTGGCGCTCGCGCTCGCCCTCACGGGGCTCGGCCTGATCGTCGACGTGTTCGGCGGCGGGACCGCCCTGTCGACCGCCGGGCTCGCGTTCGCGCTCGGCGGCGCCTTCGCCTACGCGCTCTACGTGCTCCTGGCCGAGCACGTCGTCGGCGACCGCGACCCGGTCTCGCTGCTCGCCTGGGGCTTCCTCTTCGCCTCGGTGTTCTGGGCCGTGGTCGTGCCGTGGTGGTCGTTCCCGGGGCACATGCTGACGGCCGAGGCCGATCTCGGCGGCCACCTTGCCGGCCATCACCTCCCGGTCTGGCTGCTCGCGCTCTGGATGGTCTTGCTCGGGACGATCGTCCCGTTCTTCCTGCTCGTCTCGGCGCTCCGCCACGTCAGCGCGACGACCGCCGGGATCGTCGCGATGCTCGAGCCCGTCGTCGGCGCGCTCGTCGGCTGGCTGTGGCTCGCGGAGACGCTCGACGGCGTGCAGCTCGCCGGCGCGGTCGTCGTGCTCGCCGCGATCGGCCTCGCCCAGACGGCCCGCTGAGCCCGGTCAGCGAAGGCTCGGGTAGAGCGCGGCGAGCGAGCGCCGGCGCAGCGGGTCGAGCACGTCCGTCGAGTCGGTGAGCTGGTCGACGGCGCCGATCGGCGGCAGGGTGCGGAGGGCGGGATCCGCCACGCGGGCGAGGCAGGCCTCGGCGAAGCGGTCGCCGCCGATCACGCGGAACGGACGGCCGAAGTACGCGTGCGCGGCCGGCTCGGGGCCGGGGGTGACCTCCACCTGCCGCCGGGCGACCGCCTCGAGCGCGGCGACCAGGCCGTCCTCGCGCGCGGGCCACGACCGCGCGGCGAGCGCCGCCTCCAGCGCGGGGCCGACTTCGCGGGCGAGCTCGAGCTCGGCGAACGCCGTGCCGAGCCATTTCGCGTACGGCGCGTAGCGGCGCTCGAGCAGGAAGCAGAGGCGGACGACGTCGCGCGCGAGCCGCGCCGTGACGAGCCGCGACCCGAGCTCGTCGCCGCGCTCGGCGGCACGGCCGGCGAACGACTCCTCCTGCGCGATCCGGCGCCACTGGGCCGCGAGCTGCCAGAGCCACGGGTCGTCCGGGTACCACGCGAGCCGCTCGCGAACCGGCCCGAGCCGGCCGTCGTCGGCGAAGACGGCGCCGCGGTCACCTCCAGCAGGCGCTGCTGCGGCGTCAGCAGCCAGTCGAGCGTCGACACGGCGCCGGTCGGGTCGAAGCCGACCCGGGCGACGAACCACGGGACGAGCTCGCCCACGTGCACGCGGTGGGCGACCGGGACGTCCTCCCAGCCGAAGCGCGTCGGATGCCCGTCGACCTCGTCCGGAAGGACGCGCTCCACGACGTCGGCCACACGCGCGACGTCGCCCGCGTCGACGAAGAGCTGCAGGCGCGGCCCGAAGCCGTGATCCTGCGAGCGGGCGTCGTCGTAGCCGAGCACGTCGGAGCCCCAGCCGAGGAAGGCGGCCGCGTGCGGCGTGCCGCCGAGCTGGGCCGCGAGGTGCCCCTCGTAGAGGCGCCGCGCGAGCGCGGCTCCCGTCACTCCCGTTCGAGCAGCGAGCGGAGCTCGCTCAGCTTCTCCCTCCGCAGCGCGTCGCGCTCGCCGCGGGCGACCCGGTCGAGCAGGTCGCGCACGAGCGGCGCGAGCTCCACCGGGTTGAACGGCTTCGTGACGTAGTCGACGCCCCCGAGGTCGATCCCCCGCGCACGGTCGCGCAGCTCCGCACGCGCGGTCAGGAACACGATCGGGATGCGCTCGGTGCTCGGGTCGTCGAGGAGCTCCTCCGCGACGCGCCACCCGTCGAGCCCCGGCATCATCACATCCAGCAGCACGACGTCCGGTGTCTCCGCCCGCGCCTTCTCGAGGCCGCTCGGCCCGTCTGCCGCCTCGAGCACCTCCATCCCCTCCGCCTCCAGGTTCACCCGGCAGAGGAGCCTGATCGGGGCCTCGTCGTCGATGACGAGCACCCGGGTTGCGTCGCCCATTCGGTCCCTTATCCCTCCCATCGCGGAAATCTCACACATCCTCCACCGGTGGCAGCGCGAAGGCGAACCGCGAGCCGCGGCCCTCCTCCGACTCCACCCACATCTGCCCGCCCATCTCCCGGACGAGCCCGCGTGCGATGAAGAGGCCGAGACCGGTTCCCGGGCCGCTGCCGGCTTTGTAGAACTTGGAAAAGATGCGGTCCCGCTCGGACGGAGCGATGCCGACGCCCTCGTCTGCGACCGCGATCTCGATGCCGTCGGGGATGCGCGCGGCCGACACCGTGACCGTGCCGCCTTCCGGCGAGTACTTGACCGCGTTCGAGACGAGCTGCTCCAGCACCTGACGCAGCTTGTCCGGATCGGCCTGCGCCGGGTAGCGGTCGGCGGGGATCTCGGCGACGAAGCGGTGACCGTTGCCGGAGGCCTGCGCCGTCGCCACCACCTCGCGCACGATCGCCGCGACGTCGGTCTCCTCCAGCGACACGGCGAGGTCGCCCGTGTCGAGGCGCGCCACGTTGAGCAGCGCGTCCACGATCGTCGTCAGCCGCTCCGACTCGCGCGCGATGAAGTCGAGGAACGTGCGGCGCTCGGCGTCGCTGAACGCCACATCCTCGCGGAGGAGCGTCTGCGCGAAGCCGTAGATCGAGGTGAGCGGCGTGCGCAGCTCGAGCGAGACCGTCGAGACGAAGTCGGACTTCATCTGCTCGACGACGTGCTCGGCCGAGATGTCGCGGAACGCGAAGATGCGGCCCGCCACGGCGCCGGTGGGGTCGCGCATGACCGCCTCGGAGAGCGAGAGCCACACGTCGTCGCCGCCGCGCGAGATGGCCACGAGCCGGTTCGTGCTGCCGACGTCCGATTCGAGCTCGCGCTGCAGCACCTGCGCCGGTGTGCGCCCGATCGCCTCGGCGGCCGGCACGCCGGTGATCTCCTCCGCCGCCCGGTTCCAGAGGACGACGTGGCCGTCGCGGTCGACCGCCACGATGCCGTCGGCGATGTTCGCCAGGATCGCGACGCTCTGCTCGCGCTCGACGGCGACGCGCTGGTAGAGCTCGGCGTTCGTCAGCGCGACGGACGCGTTGCCGGCGAGCGCGACGAGCGCCTGGATCTCCTCCTCGCGCCACACGCGCGCCGCCTTCGAGTAGACCGAGAGGACCCCGTGGAGCGCTCCCTCGCGCGCCGCGAGCGGCACGCCCAGGTAGGCGGTGTGGCCGGCGGCGAGGAACGCGTCGGCGCCGGCGAGGCTCTCGTTCCGCGTCGTGTCGTCGTAGGCGACCGGTGCGCGCGACTGGACGACGTCGCCCGACACCCAGCCCGTCGCGGGCGAGCGCTCGCCGATCGCCGCTTCGGCGCCCGCGCCGACGGCGGCGGTGATCACGAGGTCACCGTCCTCGAGCGCTGCGAGCGCGGCGCCGTCGGCGCCCAGGAGCTCGGCCGCCTCGCCGACGACCGCCTCGAGCACCGCGACGGGGTCGAGCTCGGTCGCGAGCAGGCTGCCCGTGCGCGCGAGCTGCTGGGAGAGCGAGCGGGCGGTGCGCTCGGCCTCGAACAGGCGGCTGCGCTCGAGCGCGCCCCGCGCCGCGCCGGCGACGTGCTGCGCGAGCTCGAGGTCGTCGCGCGAGAAGACGCGCTCGTCGCGGAAGAACACGACGACGAGCCCCGGCGCCTGCCCGCGCACCGGGATCGCGAGCAGCGACGCGAACGGCGCACGGCGCCACTCGGCCTCGAACCGGTCGTCCGCGGCGACGTGCGACGCGGCGAGCACGAGCTCGTCCTCGGCCGCTTCGGCGAGCGCCCGCGGCGTCGGCAGGTCGGACACCTCCGCCGGAAGCGCGTGGCCGCCGACGACCGAGAGGCCGCCGGGCCCGTGTGCGAGCATCGCCGCGAACTCGCCGCCGAGCGCCTCGGCGGCCGCGAGGGCGGCCGCGTCGTAGGTCTCGCCGAGCGAGAGCGGCTCGCCGAGCAGCGAGGCGATCCGGTAGAAGCCCCGCTGCACCCGGACCTGGCGGGTGTGCTCGGCGAAGATCTCGGCGTTCCGCAGCGCGAGCGAGGCGAGCGACGCGAACGCCTCGAGCAGCTCCTCGTCGTTCGGGCCGAACGTGCGCGACGTGTCGCGGATCGAGACGCCGATCACGCCGAGCGTCTCGTCGCCGCGCACCATCGGCGCGACCAGGGCGCGCAGGAAGCCGTCGTACGCGCCGACGGGGATCGGCGCCGCCAGCTGCTCGGGCGTGAGCTCGAGCCCGACGAGCCCCGGCTCGAGCCCGTGCACCGCCGCGCAGCGGAGGACATTGCGGTCGCGGTCGAGCAGGTAGCAGTCGGCCGCGTCGGCGTCGAGGAGCTTCGTGACCTCCTCGACGAGCCGGTCGAGCACCAGGTCGAGCTCGAGCTCCCCCGTTACGACCTGCGCCGCGTCGAGGAGCGCGCTCTGCTGGGCGAGCCGCCGGCGGTTCTCGTCGAGGGCGTCCGCGAGCGCCGCCGCCGAGCTCAGCCGGTCGAGGGCGATCGCCGCCTCGCCGGCGATCCCCTGCAGCAGCGTCAGCTCCTCGGGCGCGAATACGCGCTTCTCGACCGTGCTCGCGAGGACGAGGACGCCGACGACGCGGTCCTCCGCGATCATCGGGATCCAGGCGCCGCTCTTCGCGCCGGCCATCTTCGCGAGCCGGGCGCTGATCAACGGCGAGCTCGCGATGTCGTAGACCGTGACCGGCGCACCGTCGTAGACGGCGCTCGCGATGCCCGACGGCTCGTTCCGGAGGTCGACGCGGACGTCGGCCCACCACTCCGCTTCCGCCCCGTCCCGCTCGGCGTAGACGCCGGCCGCCTCCTCCCCCGGCGTCGTCACGATCGCCACCCCGACGAACCCGGCCCCGGTCAGGTCGGCGACGTGCCGGGTCAGCGGGCGGGCGGCGCCGACGGCGTCGCCGGCACGGGAGAGCGCCGTCGAGATCTCGGCGACCGCACCCAGCTCGCGGTCGCGCATCGAGACGCGCTCCTCGGCCTGGATCGAGCGGCCGACGCCGCCGGCCACGAACGCCCGGTCGCCCCGGCGCAGGAGGAGAAGCAGCGCGGGCGCGACCGCGACGCAGCAGGCCGCGAGCGAGACCCAGACGTGGCCGCCGAACGGCCGCCGGTCCTGCAGCACGAGCACCCCGAAGATCCCGGCGGCGATGGCGATCCCCGGGAAGACGAGGACGACCGCCCAGTCGAGCACGTGGGCGCGGCGCCGCTCACGCCAGAGCACGGGCAGGATCGCGCCCGCGACGGCCGCGTAGACGGCCGCCAGCAGCAGCAGCGGCACGCCGTTGAAGAGGACCGCTTGGGTGGCTTGGCTCACTGGGTTCCCTCGATGAGAGCGCAAATGGTACGCCGCGGGATGCGTACGCGCCCTGCTTTCAAAGATGGGCCTTTCGGCCTATTTCCGTGTTCGGTCGGTCGGGGTAGCGTCCCCCGCACTGGGCGATGCGAACCGCGGCGCGTGCGTTCCAGCCATGCCGCGGTGAGCGATCACGAAGAGCCCGCTGCGACGACCCCCCGAGCAGCGGGCTCTTTCGTTTCCGCTTCACATATGCCCGGTACCCTGCCGCCGTGGTTCGGAAGGTCCTTCTCGCGTCGCCCCGCGGCTATTGCGCCGGGGTCGAGCGGGCCGTCGAGACGGTCGAGAAGGCCCTCGAGCTGTACGGGCCGCCCGTCTACGTCCGCAAACAGATCGTCCACAACCTCCACGTCGTCCGGGATCTCGAGGCCCGCGGGGCCGTCTTCGTCGACGAGGTGGCGGAGGTGCCGGAGGGCGAGACGGTCGTCTTCTCGGCGCACGGGGTGGCGCCCCGGGTCCACACGGACGCGGCGACGCGGCAGCTCCAGACGATCGACGCGACCTGCCCGCTCGTCACGAAGGTGCACGTGCAGGCGCGCCGCTACGCGGCCGAGGGGTACACCGTCGTGCTGATCGGCCACGCCGGGCACGAGGAGGTCGTCGGCACGATGGGCGAGGCGCCGGACCGGATCGTGCTCGTGCAGTCGGCCGACGAGGTGGCGGCACTCTCGTTCCCGCCGGGGACGCGGCTCGCGTACATCACGCAGACGACGCTCTCGGTCGACGAGACCTCCGAGATCATCGGCGCGCTCCGCGAGCGGTTCGCCGACATCCACGCGCCGAAGCGCGAAGACATCTGCTACGCGACCTCGAACCGCCAGTGGGCGGTCAAGGAGATGCTCTCCGAGATCGACCTGCTGCTCGTGGTCGGGTCACGCAACTCGTCGAACTCGAACCGCCTCGTCGACGTGGCCCGCGCGGGCGGCGTCGCGTCGTACCTGATCGACGACGACACCGAGATCGAGGACGCCTGGGTGGACGGCGTCGAGGTGGTCGGGATCACGAGCGGCGCGTCGGCGCCGGAGAAGCTCGTCGTGCGGGTGTGCGACTGGTTCCGGGGCCGCGGCGTCACCGACATCGAGCCGTACCGGCTGGTCGACGAGGACGTCGAGTTCCGCCTGCCGGTCGAGCTGCGCCGCGAGCTCGCGCTCGCCGAGACGCAGTCGTAGCCGTCAGGCCTTCTCGAGGCGGAGGCCGCCGACCTCGAGCGCGACAGCGAGCGTCTCCTGCTCGATGCGGTCGCGATAGCGCTCCACGAGATCCGCGTCGGGGATCCAGAGGCGAATCCGGTCGGTGATCTCGAGGCCGGTCTCCTTCCGGAGCACGTTCACCTCGTGCACGCGGTCGAGGAGCCGCGCCTCGAGCCGCAGCTCGTCGTCGAGCGTCATGTCGAGCGCGACCGTCAGGCCGGCTTCGCTCGCCACCGCCCAGCCCTCGCGGCCGACGCGCTCGACGAGCACCTCCTCGGGCTCGAGCACGTGCCCGTCCACCTGGAAGCGGCCGCCGTCGAGCTCCTCGAAGTCGCCGGCGGCGAGCCGCTCGCGCACGTCGCGGAGCGCCGCGCCGAGCTTCGGGCCGAGCTTCGGCAGATTCGGCTTCACGCGCAGCTCCGACGCCTCGACGTCCCCGAACTCGACCGCCTTGACGCGGAGCTCGTCGGCGATCTCCTCGGCGTGGCCGTGCGCGTCGGCGGACGCGCCGGCGACGACGAGCCGGCGGAGCGGCTGCCGGAGCTTGAGCTGCGACGTCGAGCGGGCCTGCCGGCCGAGCTCGACGACGCGGCGCACCTCGGCGATCTCGCGCAGGAGCGCGCGGTCGGGCTCCCCCGGCTCCGGCCATGGCGCGAGGTGCACCGACTCCGGCCCGTCCTGGACGAGGTTCCGCCAGAGGTGGTCGGCGAGGAACGGCATGATCGGCGCCACGACCTGCAGCGAGGTGACGAGCGCGTACCAGAGCGTCGAGAACGCCGCCTCGTCGAAGGAGTAGAAGCGGCGGCGCGAGCGGCGGATGTACCAGTTCGAGAGGTCGTCGACGAACGCCTCGAACGCGCGCACGACCTCGAGCGTCAGCGTCGCCTCGTAGCCCGCCTCCGCGTCGGCGACGAGCTCCTTCGTGCGCTCGAGGAGCCACCGGTCGAGGGCGCGCAGGTCGCCCCGCGGCCCCTGCTCCCACGACGGCTCGAAGCCCTCGATCCGCCCGTAGTCGACGAGGAACTTCGCCGAGTGCCAGAACGTGAGCAGGCGGCGCTTGATCTCGTGCGCCGGCCCGAAGCCGAAGAGCAGGTTGCGGTCGGGCGGCTGCGCGCAGAACTGCCAGCGCATGACGTCGGCGCCCATCTGGGCGAAGGCGTCCTCGGCGTGGATCATGTTCCCCCACGAGCCGTGCATCTCGCGGCCCGTCTCGTCGAGCATCTTCTCGTAGCCGAGCACGCGGTTGTACGGCGACCGCCCGACGAGCACGACCGACATGAAGAACTGCGAGTAGAACCAGAGGCGGATCTGCTCGCGCATCTCCGACACCCAGTCGGCGGGAAACCACTTCTCCCAGTACGCGTGGTCGGGCAGGTCGGCGGTGGTGAGCCCCCTGGCGGCGCCGGTCGCGTAGCCCTGCGGGACGTACTCCGGGCTCTCCCAGCCGAGCGTCGCGAACGGGACGATGCCCGCGTCGAGCCACACGTCGCCCACCTCGGGCACGCGCTCGACCGGCTCGCCGCACTGCTCGCAGCGGATCGGCACGCGGTCGATCCACGGGCGCCGCAGCTCCTCGAGCTGGTCCATCCCCTCGAGCGCGCGCTCGGCAAGCTCGGCCTTCGACCCGATCACGTTCAGGTGGCCGCACGCGCACGGGTAGAACGGCAGCGGCAGCCCGTAGTAGCGGCGGCGCGAGATGTTCCAGTCGCCCATGTTGCGCAGCCAGTCGTCCATCCGCTTGCCCATGTACTCGGGCACCCACTCGACCTTCGCGTTCTCCTCGAGCAGCCGCGGGCGGACGTCCTCGACGGAGATGAACCAGTCGTCGGAGAGCCGGTAGATGATCGGCGTGTCGCAGCGCCAGCAGTGCGCGTAGTTGTGGAGGTAGGTGCCGGCCTCGACGAGGAACTGGCGCTCGCGCAGGTTGCCGACGATCTGGTCGGCGGCCTCGACCGTCGAGAGCCCGTGCAGCCAGCCGTAGTCGTCGTAGAACCGGCCCGACTCGTCGACGGGCATGAGGACGGGCAGGCCGAGCGCCCGCCCGAGCTCGAAGTCCTCGGGGCCGCAGCCGGTCGCGATGTGCACGATGCCGGTCCCCTCCTCGAACGAGACCTCGTCCCACGGCACGATCCGGTGGTCGACCGACGCGCCGGGGGCGAGCGTGTCGAACGGGCCCTCGTAGCGCAGCCCGACGAGCTCGGAGCCCTTCACCCGGCGCACGAACGTGTCGTCCGGGAACCGCGAGGCGAGCACCCACTCGCCGCTCTCGCGCAACCCGTACTCGCCCTCCGGGTGCACGGCGGCGGCGACGTTCGCCGGCAGCGTCCACGGCGTCGTCGTCCAGACGACGACCGACTCGCCCGGCCGGTCCTTGAGCGGGAAGCGCACGTAGAGCGAGGGGTCGCTGCGCTCCTGGTAGACGCCGCCCTGCGTCAGCTCGTGCTGCGAGAGCGAGGTGCCGCAGCGCGGGCACCAGGCGGTCGCGCGGTGGCCCATGTAGAGCCAGCCCTTCGAGTGGACGATCTTCAGGAACTTCCAGATGTACTCGATGTTCGTGTCGCTGAAGGTGAAGTAGTCGTTGCCCCAGTCCATCCACTGGCCGAGGCGCTGCGAGCCGCGGGTCAGCTCGGTCGACGAGCGGACGACGACCTCGCGGCACTTGGCGGCGAAGCGCTCGAGGCCGTACTCCTCGATCTCGCGCTTCGAGTTCAGCCCCAGCTCCCGCTCCACCCCGACCTCGATCCAGAGCCCCTGGCAGTCGAACCCGTTCTGGTAGCGCTCGTCGAAGCCGCGGAGCGCCTTGTAGCGCTGGAAGACGTCCTTCAGCGTGCGGCCCCACGCGGTGTGGATCGCGAGCGGCTTGTTGGCGGTGACTGGCCCGTCGACGAACGACCACTTCGGGCCGCCGCGGTTCCGCTCGCGGAGCTTCTCGAAGGTGCCCTCACGCTCCCAGACGTCGAGGAGCTCGAGCTCGAGCGCCGGGTGGTCGGGCTTGTCCGGTAGGGGCGTGAACATGGGCTTGAGAGAGTAGCGAGCGGGAAGAATGCAGCCCGGCCGCGCGTTTCACACTGTGGTAGGCCCGACGAAAGGAACTGATGGCAACCAACGCAACAAGCGAGACGTTCGAGCAGGAGGTCATCCAGAGCGACGGCAAGGTGATCGTCGACTTCTGGGCCGAGTGGTGCGGTCCCTGCCACGCGGTGTCTCCGGTGCTCGACCGGATCGCCGACGAGCATCAGGTGAAGCTCGTCAAGGTGAACATCGACGAGCACCAGGACCTGGCGCAGCGCTACGGCGTCGCGTCGATTCCCTTCATGGTCCTGTTCGAGGACGGGCAGCCGCAGGCTTCGGCCGTGGGCGCTCTCCCGAAGGGCTCGCTCGAGAAGGCTCTGGGGCTCGCCGAGGGTTAATCCTCGGCAGCCTCCACTTTTTCCTCGCTCGGATACGGCGCGGCCGCCTGCAGCGCGGGCTCATCGGGGAGCGACAGCACCCGCATCCCGTGCACGTAGGTGATCGCGCCGCCGAGCCATCCTCCCAGGAGGAGCGCGGTGAACCCGACCAGGGTGAGGACGAACGCGCCGGTCGTGACTGCATGGTCGACGTAGCCGGCGTGCCCGACGAGCGCGGCGATCAGGAAGAGCACGCCGGCGGTGACGTTGGCGAGCGCGTGCACCGTCGCCGTCTTCCAGAGCTCGCTCCCCCAGCTGATCGTGAGCCAGTCGAGGAAGCCGGTCGTGGCGGTCAGCACCGTCGAGACGAGCGCGACGATCAGCGCGAGCCACCAGGCCTGCGCGAACGCGTGCTCGGCGACGCCGATCTTCGAGAGGAACGCCGCGAGGGTCGCGAACGAGTACGCGCCGATCGTCAGGTCGGTCAGCGGCGGGTGCACCGGATGGCCGGGCAGGCCGTGGATGAGATAGCTCGGCTTGAACTCGGCCACGTCGGCCGAGGAATCCCCG
The DNA here is from genome assembly GCA_035546215.1 of Gaiellaceae bacterium. Taxonomy (GTDB): domain Bacteria; phylum Actinomycetota; class Thermoleophilia; order Gaiellales; family Gaiellaceae; genus PALSA-600. The sequence continues at coordinate 44,909 of DASZWR010000062.1, forward strand.
CCCTGAGGCCGCCGAAAACTAGGCCTCGTCGAGGAACGTCAGGAAGGCGAGATGCTTCGCGAGGTACGACTCGATCGAGTCGACACCTGCGGAGGCGAAGTCGTCCACCCACGTCTCGGCGAGATCGTCTTCGATGCGATGGAGAATGCCGCGATCGTTCACGACCGGATGATCGACAAGGAACCGGACGGCTGCATGAGCCGTTCGGCCCATCTTTTCGGCTCGGAAAGCTCATTGTGACCGGTTATCTCTTCGTAAACCCGAATGCAGGCGACGGCGACGGCGACGCGCTCGTCGCCGAGGCGGAGCGCCGCGGAGTGGTCACCCACGTGCTCTCCGACGGCGACGACCCGGTCGAGCTCGCGCGCTCGGCGGACGCGACCGCCCTCGGCGTCGCGGGCGGCGACGGGTCGCTCGCCGCGGTGGCCGCCGTCGCGGCGGCGCGCGACCTGCCGTTCGTCTGCGTGCCGGCCGGGACTCGGAACCACTTCGCCCGCGACGCCGGCCTCGACCGCGACGACCCGGTCACCGCGCTGGACGCGTTCGTCGACGGGACCGAGCTCCGGATCGACCTGGGCCGCGCGAACGACCGGCCGTTCCTGAACAACGTCTCGCTCGGCCTGTACGCGACGCTCGTGCACCGGCGCGAGCGCCACCGGCGGCGCCGCGACGCCCTCGCCCGGCTGCGCGCGCTGGGCGTCGTCCTGGCGCACCGCTCGACCGACCGGTTCACCGTCGACGGCGAGGCCGTCGACGCGCGCGTGCTGCTGGTGGCGAACAACGCGTACGACCTGTCGATGCTCTCGCTCGGCGAGCGCCCGCGGCTCGACGAGGGCCGGCTGCACGTGTACGCGACGCACGGCCTCGCACGGCCGAGCTGGCAGGAGCGCGGCTTCGCCTCGCTCACGGTCGACGCCGCCTCCGGCCGCGTCCGCGCCGCCGTCGACGGCGAGCCGGACGTGCTCGAGACGCCGATCGAGTTCCGGGTCGAGCCCGGCGCCCTACGGCTGCTCGTCCCGCGCGGCCCAGGCGCGTAGGACCTCGTTCTGGCCGGGGAAGGCCATGTCGGGCAGCTCGCCGCGGCCGAACCAGCGCAGCTCGGCGACGTCGTCCGCGGCGACGGGCTCGCCCTCCGCGCGGACGATCCAGGTGACGCTGAAGACGTACCGGTCGCCGTACGGCTCGATGTCGATGCGGAAGAGCTCGACCGGCTCGACCTCGAGGCCGGTCTCCTCGCGGAACTCGCGCCGCAGGGTCTCCTCGGGCGCCTCCGCCTCGTCCGAGAGGCCGCCCGGGAGGTCCCAGAAGCCGCGCCGCGGCTCGAGCGCGCGCAGCGCGAGCAGCACCTTGCCGTCCCGCTCCAGAATCCCCTGGACGCCCGGGACCGAGTTCGCCCAGTACCGGTGGCCGCAGGCGGAACAGCGGAGGTGGCCGTCCTCCGAGGTGAGATCTCCGCCGCAGCGGGGACACAAGCGCCAACCGTCCAGTGCACCCATGAGGAGGAGATGATGGAGAATCCAGAGCCGACCGAGACGGAAGAGGAGCTCGCAGCCGAGCCCGAGCGCCAGACCGAGGAGGACGACATGCGCGGAACGCCGGATCCGGAGGAGCAGGCGAGCTGAGCAGAGTGGTGCTCGTGCACTCGGCGCTCGGCGATTCCCGCCTGTGGCGCCGGCAGGTCGAGGCGCTCTCGCCCCGCTTCACCGTGGTCGCGCCCGACCTGCCCGGCTGGGGCGCGACCCCGATGCCCGAGGTGCCCTTCTCGTTCGTCGACTCGCTCGCCGAGCACCTGCCGGCCGCGCTCGTCGGGAACTCGTTCGGCGGGAACGTGGCGCTGCGTGCGGCGCTCGCGCATCCGGGCGAGGTGTCGAAGCTCGTCCTCGTCGGCGCGGGCGTCGGCGCCTGGGACTGGACGGCCGAGCTGCGCGACTACTTCGCCGCCGAGGAGGCGGCGATCGAGCGCGGCGACCTCGACGAGGCGACGCAGGTCAACCTCGACTTCTGGGTCGACCCCGCGTTCCACGAGGAGGTGCGGCCGCAGCAGCGGCGGGCGCTCGAGCTGCAGACCGCGCACGAGGAGCCCGCGGTGCGGTGGCCGGAGGAGCGCCCGCTGTCGGAGCTCGACGTGCCCACGCTCGTCGTCGTCGGCGAGCGCGACAAGGCGGATTTCCACGCCATCGCCCGCCACCTCGCCGAGCAGATCCCGGGCGCGCGGCTCGAGGTCGTCCCCGGCGCCGGGCACCTCGTCGGCGTGGAGCAGCCCGGGGCGCTGAACGAGCTACTGCTCGAGTTCCTCTAGGACGGTGTCGGCGAGCCGCGGCCACGCGTCGGCCGCCCAGTCGCCGAACGCGAGGTCGGTCAGGCAGGCGAGCGCGACGCCGGCGTCGGGGTCGACCCAGAGGAACGTGCCGCTGCGGCCGAAGTGGCCGTAGGTGCGCGGCGAGTTGCGCGACCCCGTCCAGTGCGGCGACTTGCCGTCGCGGAGCTCGAAGCCGAGCCCCCAGTCGTTCGGCTCCTGCCGGCCGAAGCCGGGCAGCACGCCCGCGAGCCCCGCAAACTGGACCGTGCGCGCCTCCTCGAGCGTCTCGGCCGCGAGCCGCGACGGGCGCTGCAGCTCGCGCGCCACCTCGAGCACGTCGGCGAGCGTCCCCTCGGCGCCCGACCCGGCCGATCCGCGCAGCTCGGCGGTCGTGCCGCGCCAGACCGACGCGAAGTAGTCCGGGAACGGCATCTCGGCCCGCTCCGCCACCAGGCCGGCCGCCACCTCGAACCCGTAGTTCGAGTAGATGCGCCGCTGGCCCGGCCGCGCGATCGGGGCGCCCTCCTCGAACGGCAGCCCCGACGCGTGCGCGAGTAGATGCCGAAGCGTCGAGCCCTCGGGCCCGGCCGGCTCGTCCAGGTCGACGATCCCCTCCTCGGCCGCGACGAGCATCGCGACGGCGGTGGCGAGCTTCGTCACCGACGCCCACGGGAAGCGTCGGGCGGGGTCGCCGTGCGTCGCGTCGACCGCCCCGGTCACGCCGACGGCGACGTTGTCGCACGGCCATCCGTCGACCTGGCGCAGGGCGTCCACGAACGGCGAGACTAGCGGTATGGACAAGCAGCTCATCTCCTCCGGGGCCGCGTTCGAGGACCGCGTCGGCTACTCGCGCGCCGTCCGGGTCGGCGACCGCGTGTGGGTCTCCGGGACCGCGCCGATCATGCCGGCCGACGCCGACCCGCCCACCGAGCCGTACGAGCAGGCGCGCGTGTGCCTCGCGATCGTCGAGCGCGCGCTCGCAGAGGCCGGGGCCACCATGGACGACGTCGTGCGCACGCGCATCTACGTCACCGACGCGGCGTACATCGACGACGTCGGCCGCGCGCACGGCGCGGCGTTCGCGAAGGCGCGGCCCGCGACGACAGGCGTCGTCACGCAGCTCCTCGACCCGCGCTGGCTCGTGGAGATCGAGGCCGAAGCGGTGATACTGGGCTCGTGAAGCAGATCTTCCCGTCGTCGATCACCGGCAAGGGCTCCGCAGGCCCCGGCTCGGGCGAGGCAAGCGTTCTCGACCACCGCTTCGGCAAGGGCGACCCGTACACGCTCGGCGTCGAGGAGGAGTACATGCTGCTCGACCCCGAGACGTGGGACCTCGTGCAGCACATCGACTCGGTGCTCGACGCCGTCGAGGACGGCGAGCACCAGGGGCAGATCCACGCCGAGCTGATGCAGTCGGTGCTCGAGGTGACGACGCCGGTCTGCCGCACCGCCGCCGACGTGCAGCGCTCGCTCGCGAAGCTGCGCGGCTACGTCGCCGAGGTGGCGCGCGAGCAGGACTGCCGCTTCGGCTCGGCCGGCACGCACCCGTTCTCGCTCTTCGAGCGGCAGCGCATCACGGCGCGCGACCGGTACCGAAACCTCGTCGACCAGCTGCAGTACATCGCGCGCCGCGAGCTGATCTTCGGGATGCACATGCACGTCGCCGTCGACGACCCAGAGAAGGCCGTCCAGGTGATGAACGGGCTGCTCGTGCACCTGCCGCAGATGCTCGCGCTGTCGGCGTCGTCGCCGTTCTGGCGCGGCGAGCCGACGGGGCTCCACTCGAGCAGGCAGATGGTGTTCGCCGCGTTCCCGCGCTCGGGCCCGCCGCCGCGCTTCCGGGACTACGCGGACTACGCCGAGGTCGTGGGACAGCTGGAGCGCACGGGCTGCATCGCCGACTACACGCACATCTGGTGGGACATCCGCCCGCACCCGCGCCTCGGGACGATCGAGATGCGCGTGTGCGACGCGGTCACCCGCCTCGAGGACGTCGTCGCGATCACCGCCTTCTTCCAGGCGATCGTGAAGATGTACTGCGAGCTCCACGAGGCCGGCAAGGAGATCCCGAGCTGGCATCGCATCCTCACCACCGAGAACAAGTGGCTCGCCGCCCGCTACGGGCTCGAGGCGCCGGTGATGGACCTCGCGACCGGGCGGCGCAACCGCGTGCCCGTCGCCCAGCTGATCCGGCGCACGCTGCGCGACGTCGAGCCGCACGCGCGCGAGCTCGGCTCGGAGCGCGAGCTCGAGGGCGTGCGCGAGATCCTCTCGCGCGGGAACGGCGCCGACCGCCAGCTGCGCGTGTGGAACGCGAACCGCGACATCGTCGAGGTGGTGCGCGAGATCTCGGTCGCGACGGAGGCGGCGGTCGTCAGCGAGTCACGCGAGGCCGCAGCGGACTGACCCGGCCGCGCTCGCCGAGCACCCAGAGCGTCCGCTCGTCGGGCGACCAGCCGAGGGCGATCGAGACGTGCACGGCGATGCGCCGCGCCGACCGCAGGGCGGGTGTGAGCAGGACGACCCGGTTGCCGTCGCCCGCGGCGAGGTGCTCGCCGTCCGGCGCGAGCGACGCCACGGTGTACGACCCGCCGGCGACCGCGGGGAACCGGTAGCGCGACACGATCGCTCCGCTGCGCTCGTCGAGGAGCACGACGGCGCCGGCGGCGAGGCTCACCGCCCAGACCTGCCGGTCCTCGGCGTCGGGGACGAGCGTGAATCCCGTGGCGCCGAGCGCGACCACACGCGAGCGGCCGGTGCGGGTGTCGAGCGCTCCGACCGCCTCGGCGAGGCCGCGCCGGTAGAGCGTGGCGCGGTAGCGGCCGGAGGGCGAGTCGACCGTGGCGAGCGGCGTCCCGAGCGCGGGCGGCCGTCCGCCTGGGATGAGCGTCAACCGGCTCCCGGCGAGCGCCTCGAAGCGCCACCGGCCGGGCCGGGAGACGTCGCGTTCCCCCGCCGGCGACACGAGCGCGAAGGTCGTGGACCGCTGCTCCGTCCGCGCGAGCACCGCGGTGCGGCCGTCCTGCGACGCGCCGACGAGCGCGAACGTCCCGCGCGCCTGCAGCACCGCGTCGCCGGTGCGCGCACCGGTGGCCGCGTCGAACCACGTGAGCAGCGGCCCGTCGCGGTGCACGACGAGGTGCCCGGCGAGCACGCCCGGCGGCAGGCGCCAGCGCGTTCGGCCCGTGGCCAGGTCGATCACGCGCAGCGGCCCCGCGACCTCCGGCCGGACGACGAGCATCGTGCCGTGCGCGATCGTCGTCTGGCCGGGGCCGCAGGCGAGGAGCACCGATGCGCATGCGCGCGCGACGAAGCTCACTTCAGCATGCGCAGCGCCCCCGACGAGGCGTAGCCCACGGCGCGCGCCTTCACCTTCGCGCGCTCGACCAGCGTGCCGTCGGTGAGCCGCACGCGGGCGACGGTCTCGCCGTCGGTGAGCGCGAGCTCCCGTCCGTCCGGCGAGACGGCCGAGCGGGTCGCGTTCACGAGGTTCCAGTACGGCAGGTCGAGCCCGTGCGCGGCGACCACCTCGCGGGTGCGGACGTCGATGCCCACCAGCCGGGAGTAGCCCGCGCCGGCGGCCCACAGCGTCCGCCCGTCGGGGGAGAGCGCGAGCGACCACGAGAGCGCGGAGTTGTAGTCGCCGGTGCCGGGCAGGTCGATGCAGCGCGCCGTCGCGTGCACCAGGTCGAGCTCGTGCACCATCGACGCGCCGTTCGCCGCCGTGTAGAGCGTGAAGAGGTACCGGCCGTCGCGCGAGGCGAGCCGCGACGCGGGCGAGCCCCAGATCGTGGCGGATTCGCGCGGGTCCTTGATCACGCGCGAGGCGGGCGAGTCCGACGACACGTCGACGACCCGAACCTGGTACCCGCCGTTCTGCACGTACCGGATCAGGAAGAGGTTCGACCCGCGGAGCGCGTCGAAGTCCCAGTTCCCGGGTGCGAGCTGGATCTTGCGGACCGTGCCGCCGCTCCCGACGATCACGACGGTCGAGCCGAAGAATCCGACCGCGCGCCCGCCGCCGGACGACGCGCCGGAGAGCCGGAGGGCGAACGGCAGCCGCACCGAGCTCGTGCGCCTGCCGGTGCGGAGGTCGTACCAGGCGAGCGTCCGGCCGGCCTGGTGCACGAGGCGGTGGCCGTCGACGTAGCCGCCGGGCAGCACGAAGCGGGTCGCACCGGTGCGGAGGTCGGCGACGGTGATGCGGGCGAGAGCCTGCGCGCGGTAGCCGACGAGGCTCGTGCCGGGCACCGAGAACTCGCTGGGCGCGCAGTTGAGCGGCGTGCAGGCGGCGGAGCGGGCGGCGCCCGGCGCCACGAGCGCCGCCGCGACGAGGACGAGCAGGAGGCGCTTCATGCGACGAGTACGCGCCGCGGACCTGCGGAGGTCCCGGGCGCGTATGGACCTCGTGCGTACCCTCCGTCGTAGAGTCGTCGGGTGGCGGAGCGCGCCTGGATCCGGGGTGCACGGCAGGGGTCTGTCGCCGACCTTGAGCGGCTCTTCCGCGAGCACTGGCCGCGCGCCTATCGCGCCGCCCGCCTCGTCACCGGCGACGCCGCCGCCGCCGAGGACATCGCGCAGGAGGCGTTCCTGGCCGCCATCCGCAACCTCGACCGCTTCGACCGCCGCCGCCCCTTCGGGCCGTGGCTGCACCGGATCGTCGTCAACCGGGCGATCGACTGGTCGCGCGCCCGCGCCCTCCGCAACGAGATCGAGGCCGACGAGACCCTCGAGGCGCGGGAGAACGGCGACGCCCCGCCCGAGCTCGTCGCCCGGCTCGCCGGGCTGCCGCCCGACCAGCGCGCGGTCGTCGTCCTGCGCCACCTGCTCGAGTACACCCCCGGCGAGATCGCCGAGCTGCTCGGTCTCCCGCGCGGCACCGTCAACTCCCGCCTCCGCCGCGGGCTCGACGCACTGAGAGACGATGTACG
>DASZWR010000063.1:0-8252 GCA_035546215.1 Gaiellaceae bacterium
CGGGCCTGCGAGCAGCTCGGCTGCGCGGAGCAGCACGGCCGCGCGGTCCTCCCACGGCCACCGCGACCAGTCCTGCCACGCGGTCGCTGCGGCGTCGACGGCGAGCTGCACGTGCTCGGCGCTTCCCTGGTGGACGTCGGCGAGGACGTGGCGGCTGTCGTGCGGCATGACGGCCTGCTTGAGGTCGCCGGTGGTGACGTCGCGGCCGCCGATCACGAGCGGGATCTCGATCCGCTCGCCCCGCATCTGGTCGAGGCGGCGCTGCAGGCGCTGGCGCTCGGGCGAGCCGGGGGCGTAGTCGTGGATCGGCTCGTTGGCCGGCGCGGGCGGGCGGAAGATGGCGTGGGTGCTCATGCGCCGTACATTACGGCCGTGGACCCTGCCAACGCGTTGTGGATCGGCGGGCCGCAGGGGAGCGGGAAGACGTCGCTCGCCCGTGCGCTCGGCGCGCGCTTCGGGTTGCAGCTCTACCACGTCGACGCGCGCACCGGGGCGCACGAGGACCGGATGCCGGCGACGGAGCTCGCGTCGCTGACGACGACGGACGAGCACGCGGACCCCGCGACGATGCTCGCCCGGTTCGTGACGACGTCGCGCCACCGGTTCCGGCTGGTCCTCGAGGACCTGCGGGCGCTGCCCGACGAGCCGGGCTGCGTCGTCGAGGGGACCCAGCTCTTCCCGACCTCCGTCTCGGCGGTGCTGTCCTCGCCCGACCACGCGCTCTTCCTCGCGCCTGATCTCGACGCGCTGCGCCGGCGGCTGAGCGCGGGCGGACCGATCGAAGGCACGAGCGGGCGCGACTTGCTGATCGCGCAGGCGTTCGAGACCGAGGCGCGTGAGCTCCGCCTCCCGACCCTGCGCGTCGACCGTCCGCTCGACGAGGTGATCGAGGCTGCGGCGGAGGCCTTCGAGCCCGCGGTCGAGCGCCTCCGGCGGGCTAGCGCCGCAGGAGGTACGTCGAGGTGACGATCACCCAGACGAGGAAGCCGAGGGAGGAGGCGTAGATGGCCTGCCCGGCGAGCGTCCAGTTCGTCGCCGCCTCGACGAGCCCGACGACGAGCACGCCGATCCCGCCGGCGACGCCCGCCTGGCCGAACCACTTCGCGATCTTGCGTGCGCGCCAGGCCGCGAGCGACGAGCCGATGATCACCGTCGCCGCGCACGCCGCCGCCGGGGCGGCGATCTCGGTCTCGGCGTGCAGGACGGCGACCGACTGGAGCGCGACGAAGGCGGCGCCGCCGACGACGACGACGGCGGCGAAGAAGCCGTCCGGGTCGAAGCGCATGAGCTTGGAGCGGAGGCTGCCGAGGAACCACAGGAACGCGAACAGGGCCCCCGTCAGGAGGGCGGAGGCGGTGCGCTCGTGCCGCGGCCCGATGATGAAGGCGGGCAGCGCGAGCGCGACGTAGACGTACCCCAGGGCCGGCAGTGTTGCCCGCGTCACGGGCGCGAAGCTACAACAAACGGCGGATGAGACCGACGCTCCTGCAGTACGAGGCACCCGGCTTCGGCATCGGCGAGGTCTGGCTCGACCCGGCCGGACGTGTCTTCCACAGCGAGCTCCCGCGCCCCCGGCGTCTGAGCCGCGTCGGAGCAAGCTCAGACGCGGCTCAGACGTTGTGCCGCAGGTTGCAACGTTTTTTCCACGGCGAGGACGAGGCCTTTCTGGACGTCCCGCTCGTCCTGCCGGACGGGTTTCACGGCGAGTGCGCGCGGGTGCTCCGCGCCGTCCCGCGCGGGCAGGTCGTCACGTACGGCGAGCTCGCGGCGCTCGCCGGTCGCCCGCGCGCGGCCCGCGCCGCCGGGACCTTCTGCGCCCGGTGCGACCTGGCGCCGTTCCTGCCGGTGCACCGGGTCGTCAGCGCCGGCGGCATCGGCAGCTGGGGCGACCTCGGCGTCGAGTACAAGCGCAGGCTCCTGGAGCTCGAGGGTGTCGCTCTCTGACGACCTGAGGGACGAGCTGGCGCAGATCGCGCCCGTCCGCCGCTGCTGCTGCCTCGCCGAGCTCTCGGCGCTCTTCCACGCCTCCGGCGCCTGGCACCTGCAGGGAGGGCGCGTCGCCGTGCACCTCGACCTCGCGAGCTCCGCCGGCGCGCGGCGCGCCTTCAGCCTGCTCCGCGACCTCGGCGTCCGCTCCGAGATCCGCACCTACCGCCGCCAGGCGTTCGACCGCGCCACGCGGTACGAGCTCCACGTCACCGTCGACGCACGCGCACTCGAGATGCTGCGGGACGCCGGCGTGCTCTCCGCCTCGGGCGCGCCGCTCGAGACACCGCCGAAGCGCGTCGTCGGCCGCAGCTGCTGCCGCGGCGCGTACCTCCGGGGCGCGCTCCTCGGAGCCGGGTCGCTCTCCGGGCCGCGCGACCCGCACCTGGAGCTGCGCGCGCGCACGCTCCCGGCGGCGCAGTTCATCGCCGACGTGGCGCGGCGCGAGGAGATCCCGCTTGCCGTCGCCGAGCGGCGGGGGCACGCGATCGCCTACGCGAAGGGACACGAGACGATCGCCGGCGTCCTCGCCCTCGCCGGAGCCGGGGACACGGCGCTGCAGCTCGAGGAGCACGCGGTGCTCGGGGCGATCCGCGCCGACGCGAACCGGCTCGCGAACGCCGACGAGGCGAACCTCGAGCGGGTCGCCCGGGCCGCGCACGCCCAGGCGGAGGCGATCCGCGCGATCGGCCTCGACGCGCTGCCGCCCGAGCTCGTCGAGATCGCCGAGCTGCGGCTCCGCCATCCCTCGGCCTCGCTTGCCGAGCTCGCGGCGAAGGCCCGTCCGCCGCTCTCGAGGTCGGCCGCGCATCGCCGTCTACAAGCGGTGATGCAGCTCCTTGAAACCTAGTTTTGTCCAAGTTGCAAATGCTCTAGCGCGGCCTCAGGGCGAGACCCATACTCCCTGGCGGCGGAGCCGGGGCCGGCCGGCGGTGGATACAGACCCCGTCCGCCGCCCAAGCACAGCCTCGGTGCAACCGGGGGGAGGGTCGTCCTCGGAGCCTCCCCCCGGCCGCCCTGAGTCGGCTTCATATAGATTTCGCTGCCATGAGTCAGGCCAAGTTCGACGAGCTCCGCCTGCGGCTGGCCGAGATCAGCGACCTCGGCAAGACCGTCGCCCTCCTCAGCTGGGACCAGCACGTGATGATGCCCACGCGCGGCGCCGCGCTCCGCGCCGAGCAGCTCGCGACGGTCGGCCGGATCGCGCACGAGAAGTTCACCTCGGCCGAGGTGGGGAAGCTGATCGACGACCTGCGTGGCTGGGGGGAGCAACAGGACTACGACTCCTTCGAGGCGAGCCTCGTGCGCACGGTCGCGCGCGACTGGGAGAAGTCCAGCAAGGTGCCCGCCGACCTGCGCGCCGAGATGTCCCGCTCGGCGGCGCTCGCGAACCAGGTCTGGGTCGACGCGCGCCGGAACAACGACTTCGCGAGCTTCCTGCCGGCGCTCCGCAAGAACCTCGACCTCCGCAAGCGGTACATCGAGTGCTTCGACGTCGCCGACGAGTCGTACGACATCGTGCTCGACGACTACGAGCGCGGCATGAAGACCGCCGAGGTCCGGCGCATCTTCGACTACCTGAAGGAGCACCAGGCGCCGCTCGTCAAGGAGGTGGCCGCGCGCGGCGAGATCGAGAAGCCGGCGAAGAACCTCGCCAGGGAGCCGCAGAAGCTGCTCGAGCTCGAGATCGTCCGCGAGTTCGGGTTCAGCGACGACGCGTGGCGCCTCGACCCGACGGTGCACCCGTTCGCGTCCGGCACCGGCATCACCGACATCCGGATCACGACGCGCTACTTCGCGGAGCACCTGGGCGGCCTCTTCGGGACGATGCACGAGTTCGGCCACGGGCTGTACGAGCACCAGGTCGACCCGGCGCTCGAACGCTCGCCGCTCGCGCGCGGCGTCTCGCTCGGCTTGCACGAGTCGCAGAGCCGCATGTGGGAGAACCTCGTCGGCCGGTCGCTGCCGTTCTGGCGGCGGTGGTTCCCGCGGCTGCAGCAGCTGTTCCCCGACGACTTCGCCGGCTACGACGTCGAACGCTGGTACCGCGAGGTGAACGCGGTCGAGCCGTCGCTCATCCGGGTCGAGGCGGACGAGGCGACGTACAACCTCCACATCATCCTGCGCTTCGAGCTCGAGCAGGCGATGCTCGCCGACGAGTTCCCGCTCGAGCAGCTGCCGGAGGAGTGGAACCGCCGCATGGACGAGTACCTCGGCATCGACGTGCCGTCGGACACCGAGGGGGTGCTCCAGGACGTGCACTGGTCGGGCGGCTCGATCGGCTACTTCCCGACCTACGCGCTCGGGAACCTGATCTCCGCCCAGATCTGGGAGAAGATCACCGCCGACCTGCCCGATCTGGAGGCCGGCTTCGAGCAGGGCGAGTTCGCTCCGCTGCGCGACTGGCTGCGCGAGCACCTCCACCGGCACGGCCGGAAGTACACGCCGAGCGAGACGCTCGAGCGGGTCGTCGGCACCTCGCAGATCGACCCCGAGCCGTACGTGCGGTACCTCCGTGGCAAGCTCGCGGACATCTACGGGATCACCGCGTAGCGCCGGTCGCTAGTGTCTTCGCCATGGCGAAGACACGCGTGGGAATCAACGGATTCGGCCGGATCGGCCGCAACTTCTTCCGGGCAGCGCTGGAGAAGAAGGGTGACTTCGAGATCGTGGCGTTCAACGATCTCGGCAACGTCGACACGATGGCGCACCTGCTCAAGTACGACTCGCTCCTCGGGCGGCTCCCGGTGGACGTCGAGGTGTCGGGCGGGTCGCTGAAGGTCGGCGGCAAGGACCTGAAGGGGCTCGCGGAGCGCGACCCGGCGAACCTGCCCTGGCGCGACCTCGAGGTCGACGTGGTGATCGAGTCGACGGGCTTCTTCACGAACCGCGAGGGCGCGCAGAAGCACCTCGACGCGGGCGCGAAGAAGGTGATCGTCTCGGCGCCGGCGACCGACCCGGACCTCACGCTCGTCCTGGGCGTCAACGACGACAAGTACGACGCCGAGCAGCACCACATCATCTCGAACGCCTCGTGCACGACGAACTGCGTCGCCCCGATGGCGAAGGTCCTCGACGACACGTTCGGGATCGAGAACGGCTTCATGACGACGATCCACGCGTACACGCAGGATCAGATGCTCCAGGACGGGCCCCACAAGGACCCGCGCCGCGCCCGCGCGGCCGCGCTGAACCTCGTTCCCACGTCGACCGGCGCCGCCCGCGCGATCGGGCTCGTGCTGCCGCACCTGAAGGGCAAGGTCGACGGGATGTCGATGCGCGCACCGGTGCCGACGGGCTCCGTGACCGACCTGGTCGTCAACCTCAAGGGTCAGGCGACCGTGGACTCGATCAACGAGGCGTTCGCGGCGGCGGCGGTCGACGGCCCGCTCGCTCCGTACCTCGAGTACTCGACCGAGCCGCTCGTGTCCACCGACATCGTCCACTCGCAGGCTTCGTGCACGATCGACAGCGGGCTGACGATGGCGAACGGGACCTTCGCGAAGGTGTTCGGCTGGTACGACAACGAGTGGGGCTACTCGTGTCGCCTGGTCGACCTCGTGTCGAAGCTCTAGATGAACCTGCCGCGCTCCGTCGAAGGGGCCGATGTTGGGGGCAAGGTCGTCCTCGTCCGGTCGGACCTCAACGTGCCGCTGGAGGACGGCCGGGTCGCCGACGACACCCGGATCCGGGCGTCGCTGCCGACGATCCGCCTGCTCCTCGACCGCGGCGCGAAGGCGGTGCGCGTCTGCTCGCACCTCGGGCGCCCGAAGACGGAGGAGGATCGCGTCCGGTACTCGATGGGGCCGGTGCGTGCGGCCGTCGCCGCGCTCGTGGGCGACGACCGGGTGACGGTGCTCGAGAACACGCGGTTCAACCCCGGCGAGACGAAGAACGACCCCGGGTTCGCGCGCGAGCTGGCGGAGGGCTGCGATCTCTACGTGAACGACGCGTTCGGTTCGGCGCACCGTGCGCACTCGTCGACCGTCGGCGTCGCCGAGCTCCTGCCGGCGTACGCCGGCCTGCTGCTCCTCGAAGAGCTCCGGAACCTGTCACGCCTCTTCGAGCCGCCGCGGCCGTTCGTGATCGTCTCGGGCGGCGCGAAGGTCGAGGACAAGATCGGCGTGCTCGAGAACCTCGGCAGCAAGGCCGACGCGGTCCTGATCGGCGGCAAGATGGCCGAGGACGTGCGCACCGAGAACCCCTTCTCCTTCGATGCGGTGCTGCCGACCGACGTCGTCGCCGCCTCCGCGTTCGACGCGGAGGCCGAGACGCAGGTGACCGCGTTCGACGCGCTGCCGGAGGGCTGGCTCGGGCTCGACATCGGGCCCGCGACCCGGGAGGCGTTCGCAGCCCACGTCGCCGGCGCGAAGACCGTCTTCTGGAACGGACCGATGGGCGTCTTCGAGTGGCCGCGGTTCGCGGAGGGAACGTTCGCGGTCGCGCGGGCGCTCGCCGACTGCGACGGATTCACGGTCGTCGGCGGCGGCGACTCCGTCCGGGCCGTGCACGAGGCGGGCGTCGCCGACCGCATCTCGTGGATCTCGACGGGCGGCGGTGCGTCGCTCGAGCTCCTCGAGGGAAAGGAGCTGCCCGGAGTGGCGGCGATCCCCTCATGACCAAGCTGATCGCAGGCAACTGGAAGATGTTCAAGGGGCCGGCCGAAGCGGGTGCGTTCTGCCGCACGCTGCGCGACGCCGACCTGCCGGAGGACGTCGACGTCGTCGTGTGCCCGCCGTACGTATCCCTCGCCGAGAGCGTCCAGGCGCTCGCCGGCACCGAGATCGGCGTGTTCGCGCAGAGCTGCCACTGGGCCGACACCGGCGCGTTCACCGGCGAGATCTCCGCGGCGATGCTGAAGGAGCTCGGCGTGTACGGGACGCTCGTCGGCCACTCCGAGCGGCGCCAGCTCTTCGGCGAGACCGACGAGACCGTCGGGCTCCGCGTGCGCGCGGCGCTCGAGGCAGGCCTGCACGTGATCGCGTGCGTCGGCGAGACCGAGGCCGAGCGCGAGGCGGGCGACACCGACGATGTGCTGCGCCGCCAGCTCGCCGTGCTCGAGCCCGACGAGAACCTGGTGGTCGCCTACGAGCCGGTCTGGGCGATCGGCACGGGGAAGACGGCGACGCCGCAGATCGCCCAGGACGCGCATGAAACGGTCAAGTCCGTGCTCGACGTGCCCGTCCTGTACGGCGGCTCCGTGAAACCGGAGAACGCCGCGGAGCTCCTGTCGCAGCCGGCGATCGACGGTGCGCTCGTCGGCGGCGCCTCGCTCGACGTCGAGTCCTTCGCCGCGATATGTCGCGCGGCCTCGTAGCCCTCGTCATCCTCGACGGGTTCGGCTGCGCGCCGCCCGGTCCCGGCAACGCGGTCTCGCTCGCCGAGACCCCGGTCTTCGACCGGCTCTGGCGCGACTATCCCCACACGACCCTCGACGCCTCCGGCGAGGCGGCCGGGCTGCCGCCGGGCCAGATGGGAAACAGCGAGGTCGGCCACCTGACGATCGGCGCGGGCCGCCGGCTCTACCAGGACCTCCAGCGCGTGAACCGCGCGATCTCCGACGGCTCGTTCTTCCAGAACCCGGCGCTGGTCTCGGCGTTCGAGCGCGGGAACCGCGTCCACCTGATGGGACTCGTCTCCCACGGCGGGGTGCACTCGCACATCGACCACCTGCAGGCGCTCCTCCGCTTCGCGCCCGAGAAGACGTGGATCCACGCGTTCACCGACGGCCGGGACGTCTCGCCGACCTCTGCCGTGCGCGATCTGGCCCTGCTCCCGCAGGACAGGATCGCAACGGTCGTCGGCCGGTACTACGCCATGGATCGCGACAAGCGCTGGGAGCGCACGCAGCTTGCGTACGACGCGATCGTCGAAGGGCGATGTAGCTGTACAGCTACAGCACACGACTTGCTCGCAGAAGTGCAACGAAACTACGACGCCGGCACGACCGATGAGTTTCTCGAGCCGATCGTCGTCGAGGGGACGCCGAGGCTCGAGCACGGCGACACGGTCGTCTTCTTCAACTTCCGGCCCGACCGGGGACGGCAGCTGACGCGGATGCTCCTCGACAACGGCTTCGACGTCACCACGATGACGCGCTACGCCTCCGATCTCGACACGCACGTCGCGTTCGCGGAGCAGGACGTCCCGAACACGCTCGCGGAGGTCCTGTCCGCGCACCACCTGAAGCAGCTCCACGTGGCCGTGACGGAGAAGTACGCGCACGTCACGTACTTCTTCAACGGCGGTCGCGAGGAGGCATGGGC
>DASZWR010000064.1:0-64799 GCA_035546215.1 Gaiellaceae bacterium
GGCCCCGGCCGCCGCCGACCCCGCGCGCGAGAGAGCGCCGGCCGCCGCGACCGCTCCGACGACGCCGTGCCCCGCGAGGGCGCCGATCGCGACGATCCGGACGATCAGGTCGAGCCCGAGCGCGGCGGCGCCGAACGCCCCGACCGAGTGGTCGCGCATGATCTCGAGCGCGCGCCCGCGCGACGTCCCGCCGAGCGCGTCGGCGGTGTCGGCGAGCGCGTCGAGGTGGAGCGCGCCGGTGAGGACGACGCCGACGGTGACGCCGAGCGCGGCCGCGAGCGTCGGCGGCACGACGTGCGTTCCCGCCCACGCGACGACGCCGACGACCGCGCCGAGCGCACCGCCGACGAGCGGGAACCACACAACGGCGCGCGCGACGTCGCCGCCGTCGAGCCGCAGCCGGGGCAGCGGCACGCGGGTCAGGAACGTGACGGCCGCTGCGGCGGCGCGCAGCTCACTCATCGAGCCGGAGCCTCCGTCCCGCGACCACGAGGTACGCCTCGTCGGCCGCGGCCGACCACACCGCGTTGACGCGGCCGAGCGCGTCGCGAAACGCGCGGCCGACCGGATGCATCGGCACGAGGCCGAGCCCGACCTCGTTGCTGACGACGACCGTCAGCCCGTCGCGGGCCGCGAACGCCGCGGCATCCCGCTCGGCGAGCGCCACGATCTCCTCCTCGGGCGTCGTCTCGAGCAGGTTCGAGACCCACAGGGAGAGGCAGTCGACGACCGCGGTCTCCCCCGGCTCGAGCGCCGCGAGCGCACGGCTCAGGTCGCGCGGCTCCTCGAGCGTGCGCCAGCCTGCCGGCCGCTCGGCCCGGTGACGCGCGATCCGGTCGGCCATCTCCTCGTCGGAAGCGGTGCCGGTGGCGACGAACGCCGCCCGGTCGCCGGCGAGCTCGACCGCGAGCCGCGACTTGCCACTGCGCGCACCGCCGAGGAGCACGACGAGCATCAGCGCTGCTCGACCCGTGCGTCGTCGAAGGTACGCATCTCGGCGTACAGGCGGCCCGCGAGGCCGATCAGCGGGAACGCGAGCGCCGCGCCGCTCCCTTCGCCCAGCCGCAGCCGCAGGTCGAGCAGCGGCTCGAGCCCGAGCTCGACGAGCACGTGGCCGTGCGCCGGCTCGGCCGAGCGGTGGCCCGCGAAGAGGTAGTCGCGCACGAGCGGGTCGACGCGGGCCGCCGCGAGCGCCGCGACGCCGGTCGCGAACCCGTCGAGGAGCACCGGCGTGCGCGCGGCCGCGGCGCCGAAGACCGCCCCGACGAGCGCCGCGAGCTCGAGGCCGCCGACCGCGCGCAGGCAGCCGAGCGGGTCGTTGCGGTCGGGAGCGTTGACGGCGAGCGCCTCGGCGACGAGCGCACGCTTCCGCTCGAGCCCCTGCGCGTCGAGCCCGGTGCCGCGCCCGCAGACCGCTGCGGGCGGGAGCCCCGTCAGCGCCGCGAGCAGCGCGGCGGCGGCGGTCGTGTTGCCGATCCCGATCTCCCCGACGATCAGGACGTCGGCGTCCGCCGCAAGCGCGGCCGCGACGGCACGGCCGCGTTCGAGCGCCGCGTCGAGCTCGTCGCGGGTCATCGCCGGGCCTGTGGTGAAGTCGGCCGTCCCCGCGCCGAGGCCCACGTCGACGACCTCGAGCCGAGCCTGGTGGGCGCGGGCGAGCACGCCGATCGCCGTCTCGCCGCGCCCGGCCGCCGCGGCGACCTGAGCCGAGACGCGCGCCGGGAAGAGGCTCGCGCCCCGCGCGGCGACGCCGTGGTCGGCCGCGAAGATCGCGAGCGCGGGACGCGGGTCGGGCGGCGGCGGGGCGCCGGTGGCGGCCGCCCAGCGCTCGACGAGCGCCTCCAGCGCGCCGAGGCTCCCGGCCGGCTTGACGAGCTCGTCGGAGCGGTCGCGGACGTCGATCGTGCGCCGGGTGTCGGCTGCCGTGACCGGCGGCAGCGGCCCGCGCTCGGCGGCACCCGCCCAGCGCTCGCGGACGACGTGCTCGCCGAGCGTCCTGCGGCGGTCCCAGCCGGCCGCCTCGAGGCCCGGCCGCTCCGGCCGCTCGTCGGGATAGCCGACGCAGAGCCAGGCGACCGGCACGACGTTCCCGGGGAGGCCGAGCAGCGCGCGCACGTCCTCCTCGCGGTAGAAGGAGACCCAGCCGACGCCGACGCCCTCCGCGCGCGCCGCGAGCCAGAGGTTCTCGATCGCGCAGCAGGTGCTGTAGAGGTCGGTGTCGCGGATCGTGTGGCGGCCGAGCACCTCGCCGGCCGGACGCTCGCAGCACACGCAGATGCTGAGCGGCGCCTCGCGGATGCCCTCGATCTTCAGGTCGAGGAACTGCCGCGCGCGCTCGTCGAAGTGGTCGCGCTGCACGAGCCGCTCCCGCGCGGCGAGGGCGTGCATCGCCGCCTTCGTCTCGTCGCCCTCGACGAGCACGAACCGCCAGGGCTGCGAGAGGCCGACGGACGGCGCCTGGTGCGCGGCCACGAGGATGCGCTCGAGCACGTCGGCGGGAACGGCGTCGGGGCGGAACCGGCGGATGTCGCGGCGCGCGGCGATCACCGCACGCACCGCCTCCTGCGCCTCGGGCGGGAACGCCCAGCCCGCCGGGTCGCCGCCGCGCTCGCGGGCGCGCGATTCGTCGAAGCCGGCCGGCAGCTTCGGCCGGTCGAACCGGCCGCGCAGGAGCGCGTCGAGGTCGAGGTGCTCCTCGACCGCGTCGGCGAGGCCGTCGAACACCTCCTCGAGCGTCCGCTCCCGGCTCCGGCCGAACACGGCCGCGAGCACCGCGTCGTCCTCGAACAGGCCGTGCGCGCTGACGGCGAGCACCGGGCCGCGCGCGAGCGCGCGCACCTCTGCGCCGTCGGCGCCGCGCGTCGTGCCGTGGCGGATCTCGTAACCGCGGTAGCTGCGGCCCGAGAGCACCCACCAGGGCCCCTCGATCGGGCCGAGCTGGACGGTCGCGTGCTCGGTCAGCTTCTCGTCGGCGTACGTCGTCTCGACGTCGAGCAGGCCGAGCGCGCCGAGCAGCTGCAGCCCGCCGCAGATCCCGAGCACGCGGCCACCCGCCCGCACGCGCTCGGCGACCGCGTCGGCGAGGCCGTGCGCCCGGAGCCACGCGAGGTCGGCGTCGACGTTCTTCGAGCCGGGCAACACGACGAGGTCGGCGTCGCGGACGTCGCCGGCCGAGGCTGTCCAGCGCAGGCTCGCGACCGACTCGACCGGCTTCAGCTCGTCGAGGTTCGAGGCGGTCGGATAGCGGACGACGGCGACGCGGAGGCCCGGCGCGAGGGCCGGCGTCGCGGCGCCGTCCTCGTCGGGCAGGCCGTGGTCGAGCCACGGCAGGACGCCGAGCGTGCGCACGCCCGTCAGCTCGGCGAGCTGCTCCGGCCCCGGCGCGAGCAGCGACGCGTCGCCGCGGAACTTGTTCAGCACGAAGCCGTCGATGCGGCGGCGCTCGTCCTCGTCGAGGAGCGCCCACGTGCCGTAGAGGTGCGCGAAGGCGCCGCCCCGGTCGATGTCGGCGACGAGCAGCGTGCGCGCGTCGGCCAGCTGCGCGACGCTCATGTTGGCGAGGTCGGTCGAGCGCAGGTTGATCTCGGCCGGACTGCCGGCGCCCTCGAGCAGCACGAGCTCGTGTTCGGCGGCGAGCGAGCGCAGCGACGACTCGATCGCCGGCCACAGGTGCCGCGGCCGCTCGCGCCAGCGCAGCCGCGAGAGCTCGGCGTCCGGCCGGCCGAGCACCACGACCTGGCTGCGGTCGTCGCCCTCCGGCTTCACGAGCACCGGATTCATCCGCACCTCTGGCTCGAGCCCCGCGGCGAGCGCCTGCAGCCACTGCGCCGTGCCGATCTCGCCGCCGGCCACGACACGCGCGTTGTTCGACATGTTCTGCGCCTTGAACGGCACGACGTCGATGCCGCGGCGGCGCAGCGCACGCGCGAGCGCGGTCGCGACGACGCTCTTGCCCGCGTTCGACGCGGTGCCCTGCACCATCAGCGCCCTCACTGCGCGCGTCGCCTCGGCAGCACGTAGACGTTGCCGCCGTCGTGGAGCACGTGCACCGCGGCGCCGTAGTACGCGCCGAGGCGCTCCTCGGTCAGCACCTCCTGGGCCGTCCCCTCGCCGACCACCTGCCCGGCGTCGAGCAGCAGCAGCCGGTCGGCGTACTGGCCGGCGAGGCTGAGGTCGTGCATCGCCGCCACGACCGTCAGCTCGGAGTCGCGCCGCAGCTCGTCGACGAGCTCGAGCACGAGCTGCTGGCGGCCGAGGTCGAGCGCGCTCGTCGGCTCGTCGAGGAGCAGGATCGGCGCCTCCTGCGCGAGCGCGCGGGCGAGCACGACGCGCTGGAGCTCGCCGCCGGAGAGCGACCGCAGCGACCGCCGCGCGAACTCGCGGATGCCGAGCCGGTCCATCGCGCGCTCGGCCGCCTCGTGGTCGCTGCGGCTCTCGGTCGCGAGCGTCCCGATGTACGGCGTCCGGCCGAGCAGGACGTACTCGGCGACGGTCAGCTCCGCCGGGGTCTGCGGCGCCTGCGGCACGAGCGCGACGAGCCGGGACGCCGCGCGGCGAGTCAGGTCACCGACGTGCCGGCCGCCGAGCTCGATCCGTCCCCGTGACGGCACGAGCGCCGCGAGCGCGCGCAGCGTCGTCGTCTTCCCCGCGCCGTTCGGGCCGATCAGGCCGAGCCACTCGCCGCATCCCACCTCGAACGAGACGCCGCGCACCACCTGCGCCCCGCCGAGAGAGACCGACAGTCCGTCGACGCGGATCACAGGCTCGACCTCATCGTGCGGAGCACGACGGCGAAGAACGGTGCGCCGAAGAACGCCGTCACCACGCCGATCGGCAGCTCGGCCGGCGACATGATCGTCCGCGCGAGCAGGTCGGCGACAACGAGGAACCCGCCGCCGACGAGCAGCGACAGCGGCACGACGGCGCGGTAGCTCGTCGACGCCAGCAGGCGCACCGTGTGCGGGACGATGATCCCGACGAACCCGATCAGGCCGCTGACCGCGACCGCGGCGGCCGTGCCCGCGGTGGCGGCGATCACGATCACGAGGCGCACGCGGCGCACGTGCAGCCCGAGCATGGCGGCCTCCTCGTCCCCGACGCTGAGCACGTCGAGCACGCGGCGGTGCGCGAGGATGACGAGCGAGCTGATCGCGATGTACGGCAGCACGATCACGACGTCGTGCCAGGTGGCCGCGCTGAACCCGCCGAGCAGCCAGCTGAACACCTCGCGCAGCGTGTCCGAGTGCTCCTGCTGGAAGAACGTCTGCAGCGCGGTCATGAACGCGCTCACCGTCACGCCGGCGAGCACGAGCGTGCCCGTGCCGAGCGCGCCGCCGACCGTGCGGCCGAGGCTGTACGCAGCGGCGACGCCGACGACCGCGCCCGCGAACGCGGCGATCGGCAGCAGGTACGTCTCGCCCGCCGCCACGTAGGCGATGACGAGCGTCGCGCCGAGCCCGGCCCCGGCGGCGACGCCGAGGAGGTACGGGTCGGCGAGCGGGTTGCGGAAGACGCCCTGGTAGGCGGAGCCGGCGACGGCGAGCATGCCGCCGACGAGGGCCGCGAGCACGACCCGCGGCGCGCGCACCTGCCACACGATCGCGGCGTCGGGCGCGCTCAGGTGCGAGTGGATGCCGAGCAAGGGCACGTGGGAGAGCGCCGACTCGAGGATCGGCCACGGGCCGATCCGCACGGGCCCCGTCGCCAGGCCGACGAGCAGCGCGGCGACGAGGAAGACGGCCGCCCCGCCGAGCCACAGTGACGGCAGCCCGCGTGCGCGGACCGCCGTCACCGCCGTCGTTGCGCTGCCGACCGCCACTACTGCTGCTTCGCCTCGAGCGTCTTCACCGCGCTCGAGAGCGCGCGCAGGAAGTTGACGACGCGCGTCCCCCACTGCGAGGCGATCGAGTCGTCGAGGCGTACGACCTCGTGGTGCTTCACCGCCGAGATGGTGCTCCAGCCGGGGCGCGCCGCGAGCGTCGCCTGCGACTGGCCGCAGCACACCGTGTCGGCCAGCACGATCAGGTCGGGGTTCGAGGCGATGATGTACTCCGCCGAAAGCTGCGGGTAGTTGCTCGTCCCGCCCGCCGCGTCGGCGATGTTCTTGATCCCGAGCAGCGTGTACAGCTGGCCGATGAACGTCTTCGACGTGACCGAGTAGTAGGTCTGGTCGAGCTCGTGGTAGACGGTCAGCTGCCGCGGCGGCTTCGGCGTCGTCCTGACGATCTTGGCGACGTTCGCCTTCATCCGCTTCACGACCGCGGCGGCTTCGCTCGTGTGGCCGGTGGCCTTGCCCAGCGAGGTCAGCTCGGCGTAGACGCCGCTCAGGTTCGTCGCGGCGGGCTCGACGATCGTCTTCACCTTCAGCTTCGCGAGCTGCTCGACGATGTGGTTGTCGTCCTCCGAGACGACGACGAGGTCGGGCTTGTAGTTCTCGATCGCCTCGACGTTCGGCTGGTAGGCCGAGAGCTTCGTCGTCGGCGCCTGCTTCGGGTACGTCGAGAACGAGTCGACGGCGACGACCTGCTTGCCCGCGCCGATCGCGAACAGGTCGTCGGTGGCGCTCGGCGAGAGCGAGACGATCCGCTGCGGGGGCTTCGCCGCCGCTCGCGTCGCCGACGCCGTACCCACGACCGCGAGTGCAGCGAGCGCGGCGACCAGGAACAGCTTCTCCATACAAGAACCTCCGCTTGTCGCGGAGGGAGGTGGTTCGCCGGCTCTCGCCGTGCGTACCGCCCTTCCTCCGAGGGCTTGTTCGCACGAAGCGGCGCAGGCGACCTGGCTCGTCCCCGACGGGTCGGGGCATCACAGTTGCGGGACAGCACCGGAATCTCACCGGCTTCGCTGCGTTCGCTCCGGCCGGGGATATGTGCCCGGCGCGGGAGAGCCTACAGCATGGCGAACGCGAGCCCGGGATCGGGCGCGGCGTCCGGGTGGAGCAGGTGCGCGAGCTGCCGGATGCCGTCCGCCAGGCGCGGCGCGGGACGCGAGAAGTGGGCGTCGCCGTCGACGACGACGGTCGGCACCGGCAGCCGCAGGTCGCGGACGTGCGGCAGCGCCTCCTCCAGCGTGAACCCGCAGGCGGCCACCACCACGAGCTCGGGCCCCGCGGCGAGAACCTCGTCCCAGGTCGTCCGGAAGCTCAGCTCGCCCGGCTTGCCGAGGAGGGGCTCCCCTCCCGCCGCCTCGACCATCTCGGGCAGCCAGTGGCCGGCGCAGAACGGCGGGTCGACCCACTCGGCGACGAAGACGCGCGTGCGCCCGCGGCCGGCGACGCGCGCCCGCGTCTCGTCGATCGCCGCTCGCATGCGCGCCGCGACCTCGCGCGCGCGGGTCTCGGCGCCGAGGCGGCGGCCGAGGTCGACGACGCTCTCGATCACGTCGTCGAGCGTGCGCGGGTTCATCGAGTAGGTCTCGGTCCCGACCGGACAGGCGGTGGCGAGGTCGTCGCTCGAGACGGCGCAGACGACGCACAGGTCCTGGGTGACGATCAGGTCGGGGCGCAGCTCGTCGAGCAGGGCGGCGTCGACGGCGTAGAGCGAATGGCTCGTCGCGGCCGACTCGGTGACGAGCCGGTCGATCTGGGCGCTCGAGAGCGCGTCCCCGTCGAGCCGGGTGCGCGCGACGAGCGGCTTGGCGAGCACCTCGGGCGGCCAGTCGCAGTCGTCGGAGATCCCGACGAGGTCGTCGAGGAGCCCCAGCTCGGCGATCACGTCCGTGGCGCTCGGCAGGAGGGAGACGACACGCACCTCGGCGAGTCTAGACTCGTCCCCATGGAGCATGGAGAGGTCACGGATCGCCAGCTGGAGGCACTGCTCGGGCGGCTCGACCGGCTGGTCGAGGAGCTCGCGCGCATGAATGCGCGCGAGGAGCGCCGCGAGGAGCTGACGGTGATCGCACACGAGCTGCGGAACCTCAACGAGTCGCTGCAGGCGATCACGTACGCCGCCCTGGGCACGCAGGGCCCGCAGGTCCGCCGCCGCCGCACCGGCTAGGGCGCCGGGCGTTGCACTTCTGTGACGGTGCCAGGCACCGTCACGGAAGTCGGGCGCCTTTGTGACGGAAGTGTGACTTCGCCTGCACGTGGAGGCTCGGTTCGGGTGCGGCTCCGGGGACGCCGGTGTCACGGCGAGGCGTCACGGAAGTGTGACGCCGGCCCGCGGGATCAGCGCTTGAAGATGTCCAGGTAGCCGGTCGTCGCGTGCTCGTTCGCGTTGCCCTCGGCGACGGCGACGCGGCCCTCGGCGACGATCGGGCTCTGCCAGTGGTTGTCGCCCGTCGGGAGGCTCGCCACCTCGTGCCCGCTCGTCGGGACGTACACGTGGACGGCGCCGTTCCCGGCGACGTACATCAGGCTCCCCGCGATCACCGGCGTCGTGCCGCCCGTCGAGTTCGACCACTTCGCATGGAGGCGGCCGCCCTGGAGGAGCCACGCCGCCGTCCCCGCACCCGTCGTCACGAACACCCACCGGTCGCGCCAGACGGTCGGCTGCGCGAACTGATCCGTGCTCCCCGGAAGCGCGACCGTCTGCAGCTCGCCGCCCGTCTTCGCGTTCACCCCCGGCAGGCGGTGCAGGTTGAGCAGCCGCAGCTTGCCGTCCTTCCCGCCCTGCACCGCGAGGCCGCTCTTGCCGATGAACGACGGGCTCGTCGACCCCAGGTCGAGGTCGGAGTCGTTCAGGCGTTGATAGTCGGCCGGCGTCCAGTGGCGGAGGAGCCGCGAGCCGTCGGGCGAGAGGACGAGGACGCTGTCGCCCCAGTTCGTGCTGCCGTTCCACGGCGCGTTACCGGTCGCGACCACGATCTCCCCGGTCGCGGGGTCGACCGCGGCGCCGCTCCGCGACCAGATCGCCGAGTCGCTCGCGCCGCACGTCCGCGGCAGCATCAGCGCGTGGCGGTCGGAGCAGAGCGAGTTCCAGACGGCGTGGATCTTCCCGTTCGACTCCGCCATCGTGACCACGTGCCCCTGGTACGGCGGCGCGTCCCCGATGTAGCCGCCGGTCGTCGCGAGCACGAGCCCACGCGAGACGTTGAGCGACGAGGTGATCTTCTCGTGCGTCGGGTCGCGCGTGATCGTCGTCGTCCACTGCACGTGCCCGTCGGACAGGCGGAGCTTCCGGATGCGGCCGTCGGACGCGGCGGCGTAGACGGCGCTGCGGTCGGTCGAGAGCGCGGGCGTCGCGTTCGTGATCTGCGCCGACCCGGCGAGCCGCCCGTACGCCGGCGGCGTGAACCGCCAGAGCACGCGCCCGGTGTCGGCGTCGACCGCCTCGGTCTTCCCGTACGTGGTGGTGAAGAGGAACGCGTCCCTGCCGCGCACGCCCTTCGCGACGTAGATGACCGACGAGTCGATCGTCCCGTCGACGTGGACGCGCAGCCGATGGAGCCTCGAGACGTTCGCGGCGGTGATCGTCGCGTCCGGCGAGACGTTGCTGCGCGAGGCGTCGATGCCGAACCGGCCCCAGTCGGCAGGAGCCGACGCGCCGGAAGCGCCCGTGACCTGCGCGAGGACCGGGACGGCGACGAGGAGGAGCAGGAGCCGCCTCATCGAGCGGCGAGATCGGGCGTCTTCACCCACGGGCCGGGCGGAGTGAGGAGCGACTCGGCGTGCAGGTAGGCGAGCCCGGCGAGCGGCAGGTCGCTCCAGCGCTCGAAGCAGAAGTACCGCCGGCGCCAGTGCGGGAAGAACTTGCGGTTGAAGCTGTGCAGGCGTTCGAGCTGGAAGAGCCGGTCGGCCTTGAGCAGCGTCCAGCGGACGGCGCGCGTCCAGCGCGACGCTCCGCCGTCGGCCCGCATGAAGTCGGCGAACACCGCGAAGTTGAGCGACAGCTCGGTGACGGCACGCTCGCGCGCCCACGCGACGGTGCGCGTGATCAGGAACTCCATGAGCCCGTTCGGCGTGTCGGCGCGCCGCCGCATCGAGGCGAGCGAGTAGCCCTCGCTCGCCGGCGACGGCACGAGCTGCAGGAACCCCCCGACCGAGCCGTCCGGGGCGACGGCGACGGCGAGCACGGTGTCCGGGTAGAGGAACATCGCGTCCATCGCCATCGTGAAACCGCGCTCGGGCCAGTTGCCCCGCCACTCCTCGGAGACGGCGCGGAGCTCGGCCCGGAGCTTGTCGTCGGCGTCCGCCGTCGAGAGCACGCGCACCTCGTACCCACTCTTCTCCAGACGGGAAACCGACTGCCGCACCTTCCGGATCGCCCGTCCGTCGAGGGAGAACGTCGCCGGCTGGATGACGGCCTCGTCGCCGAGGTACATCGACTTGAAGCCGAGCGCGGCGTAGTCCTCGAGCGCCTCGTTCGACGCGCCCGCCAGCGCGACGCGCCACCCCTTCGTGTGCGCGACCCGCACGAACTCCGCGACCAGCTCGCGGCGCTCCGCCGGGGAGCCGATCGGGTCGCCGGCCACGAGCGCCGTACCGCCGATCACGCGGTACGCGAGGAACGACCGGCCGCTCGGCGAGAAGAAGTACGTCTTGTCGCGGCGCAGCGCGAAGTACGACAGGCTGTCGCGCCCGTGCTCGTGCACGAGCTCCGCGGCCCGTTCGCGATCCCCGACCGCGGGCGGCGCGACCGTGTGCGGGCGCAGCCAGAGCCACAGCGCGCGGAAGCCGAGCGCGCCGACGAGCAACGCCAGCGCGAACTCGATCCGCTCGGAGTACGCGTCGTTGTCGAGGATCCCGAAGGCGAGCGCGGCGCCCGAGACGACGAGCGCGGCGCCAACCTGGACGAGCGGCAGGACGGTGGCCGGGTCGCCCGGCGCGACGAACTGGCGCCGGCAGCGGAGGAGCGCCGCCAGGAGGACGAGGTGCACCGTCGCCTCCTCGAAGTCGAGGCCCTTGGCCATGTGCGCGGCCGCGGACGCGATCACCAGCACGACCGCGAGCCACCACGCGCGCCGCTTGCGTCGGGCGAGCCCGCGCGACAGGAAGACCATGCCGAGCCCGAGGGCGAGCGCGACGACGCGCGCGGCCTCCGGGACGCCGGGCGGCAGCGTGCCGCGCACCAGGTCGACGCGGTACGCGATGCCCGGAGTGAGGGCCGAGACGATGGAAATGAGGCCGGCCGCGGTGGCGGCCCACGCCAGTGCTACCGGCGCAGCTGGGCGACGCACGGCTCACACGGTAGCCGGTACCCCGGCTAGTCGCGAAGCAGGGCCTTGCGAAGCTCGTCCTCCTTGCCCGGCTCGAGGATCGCGAGCACCTGGTCGCCGATCTCGAGCTGGGTCTCCTCGTCCGGCACGGCGGCCTTGCCCTCGCGGACGACGGAGATGAGGCGTGCTCCTTCGGGCAGCTTCAGCGCCCTGACGCGCTTGCCGTGGCAGTTCGCGCCCTTGTCGACCGTCACCTCGACGATCTCCAGGTTCTCCTTGCGGAGCTCGAGCAGCTGGACGAGGCCGTGCTCGGGCACCTCGTGCTCGATCAGCCCCATGATCGCGCCGGTCGCGGAGACGGTCGGCGAGATCCCGAGCAGGTCGAAGTACGGCTGGTTGCGCGGGTCGTTGATGCGGGCGATCACGTTGGTCACCCCGTAGCGCTCGCGGGCGAGCTGGCAGATGACGATGTTGTCCTCGTCGTCGCCGGTCGCGGCGACCACCAGGTCGGGCGGGCGCCGGATGCCGGCGCGCTCGAGCACGAACAGCTCGGTCGCGTCGCCGCGGAGCACCTGGTGCTCGAACTCCGCCTCGAGCTTGTCGAAGCGGTACGGCTTCTGCTCGATCAGCGTCACCTCGTGCCCGGTGCGGAGCAGGGAGCGTGTCAGGTTCGCCCCCACCTTGCCGCCGCCTGCGATCAGGACGTACATCAGGCCCTCGCCGGCTCTTCCGTCTCGGCGGTGCGCACCGCGCTGACGAGCGTCTCGATCGCCGCCGACGTCGGGCAGACGATGCGCATGCCGCGCGTCGCGTAGAACTGGGCGCGCGCCGGGTCGAGGACGCGCGCCACGACGGTCGGCACCTGGAAGTGCTTCTGGGCGGCCTGCGCGATCACGATGTTCGTGTTGTCGCCGTCGGTGGTGACGACGACGGCGTCCGCGTCCTCGATCCCGGCCTCGCGGAGGAGCTGGAGGTCCATCCCGTGCCCGACGACGAAGCCGCCGATCCAGTTCTCGCCGAGTCGGCCGAGCGCGTCCTCGTTCTCGTCGAGGACCGTGACGTCCCAGCCCGAGCCCTGGAGCTGGAGCGCGACCGCGGACCCGACCCGCCCGCATCCGATCACGAGTGCCTTCACAGCGGCGCAGCGTACTCGTTGCACAGCGGGTGGCGTAGCGCCTGAAATAACACCGATTTCTGTTATCTCAGATATCCATGCTATCGTTGACATATGCCAACCGACGCTCAGATCACCTTTGCCGACCACGCGGGACGCTTCTACGCCCGCCGGTTCTCGTTCCCGCCGATGGTGGGCCGCCTGATCGGCTACCTCGCCGTCTGCGATCCCCCCGAGCCGACGATCGGCGAGCTCTCGGAGGCGCTGCTCGCGAGCCGCAGCGCGATCTCCGGCGCCGTCCAGACCCTCGAGTCGCTGCACCTCGTGCGGCGCACGCGCCAGGCGGGCGAGCGGATGGACCGCGTGCAGATCGACCTGAGCTCGTCGCAGTCGATGGGATTCGACGTCACGGAGTTCCGGGAGTTGGGCCAGTTGGCGCGCGAGGGTCTCGACGTGCTGGGCGACGCGCCGATGGAGCGGCGCGCCGCCCTGCTCGAGCTGTCGGCGTTCGCCGAGTTCCTGATCGAGCAGATGCCCCGAGTGCAACAGGAGTGGGAGGCGCGGCGCCAGTCGCTGGTCGCGTCCGGCGACCTGCCCGCGCTGCGGCCGGGCGAGGGGAGGTAGCCGTGATCGACGCGACCGGAGTGCGCAAGTCCTTCGGCGAGACGGTGGTGCTCGACGGCGTCGACCTGACGGTCGACGAGGGGGCGATCTTCGCCCTGCTCGGCCCGAACGGCGCCGGCAAGACGACGATGGTGCGAATCATGTCGACGCTGATCCGCGCCGACGCCGGCACGGTCCGGGTCGCCGGCCACGACGTCGCCGCCGACCCGGACGGCGTCCGCGCCTCGATCGGGGTGACGGGCCAGTTCTCGGCGGTCGACGAGCTGCTGAACGGCGCCGAGAACCTGCGCCTGATGGCCGACCTCCACCACCTCGGACGGGCCGCGGGGCAGGCACGGGTCACGGAGCTGCTCGCGCGGTTCGACCTGACCGACGCGGCCACACGGCCGGTCTCCGCCTACTCGGGCGGGATGCGCCGCCGCCTCGACCTCGCGATGACCCTCGTCGGCTCCCCGCGGGTGATCTTCCTCGACGAGCCGACGACCGGGCTCGATCCGCTCGCCCGCCGTGTCATGTGGGACGGGATCCGCGTTCTGGCCGGCGAGGGCGTGACGATCTTCCTGACCACGCAGTACCTCGACGAGGCCGACGAGCTCGCCGACCGCGTCGCCGTGCTCGACCGCGGCCGCGTCGTCGCCGAGGGGACGCCCGCCGAGCTGAAGCGCCGTATCCCGGGCGGACACGTGCGGCTGCAGCTCGCCGGGCTCGACGCCCTCCGCCTCGCCGCGACGCTCATCGAGGGCGCCACCGCGGACGACGAGCGGCTCGTCCTCGACGTGCCGAGCGACGGGACCGTCCCGGCTCTGCGCCGCCTGCTCGACCTGCTCGAAGAGGCCCGGATCGACGTCGAGCAGCTCTCCGTCGACGGCCCCGACCTCGACGACGTGTTCTTCGCCGTCACCGGCCAACCCACGGAAACGGAGGTGGCTGCCTGATGGCGAGCCTCGCCTACACCCTCAGCGACTCCGCCACGATGTTCCGGCGCAACGTGCGCCGCCTGGCGCGCTACCCGTCGCTGACGCTGATGCTCGCAGGGATGCCGATCGTCTTCCTGCTGCTCTTCGTCTACGTCTTCGGCGGCCAGCTCGGGCACGGCCTGAGCAGCAGCCTGAGTGCCGGGCGTCCCGGCCGCGGCGGCTACCTCAACTACCTGACGCCGGGGATCGTCCTGATGACCGTCGCCGCGGCCGTCCAGGGCACCGCGATCGTCGTCGCGATGGACATGACCGGCGGCATCATCGACCGGTTCCGGACGATGGCGATCGCGCGCTCTGCCGTGCTGACGGGGCACGTGCTCGCGAGCCTCGTCCAGACCGTGGCCGGCGTCGCCGTGGTGGTCGCGGTCGCGCTCGCGCTCGGGTTCCGCCCGACGGCCGGAGCAGGTCACTGGCTCGCGGCGGCCGGGCTCGTGGTGCTCTTCGCGTTCGCGCTCATCTGGCTCGCGACGGCCCTCGGCCTCGCGGCGAAGAGCGTCGAGACCGCCAGCAACACGCCGATGTTCCTGACGCTCCTGCCGTTCCTCGGCAGCGGCTTCGTGCCGACGTCGACGATGCCGGAAGGGCTGCGGCAGTTCGCCCGCTACCAGCCCTTCTCGCCGGTGACCGAGACGCTTCGGGGCCTGCTCACCGGCACGCACATCGGCGCGAACGGCGCCGGCGCCGTCGCGTGGAGCGTGGGCATCGCGCTCGGCTCGTACCTGTGGGCGCGGCGGCTGTACGCGCGCCCGCGCGGCTAGGTTGCGGCGAGCTCCTCGTCCATCACCGACTGCGGGAACGCGACGATCAGTACCTCGCAGGGGGCGCGCCGGAGCACGTAGTCGACCGTCGGCGAGAAGAACCGCGACTGACGGCGCCAGCGCGGCGAGGAGCCGAGGACGATCAGGTCGATGTCGAGGCGCTCGGCCTCGGAGACGATCGCGTGGCCGATCGCCCGCGCCCGCACGGTCGAGCCCTTGACCTCGACCCCGAAGTCCGAGCCGAGCAGCTTCGCCTCGGCGAGGGACGCCTCGGCGCGCTCCTCCTCGTCGAGCATCGGCGCGTCGAGCGGCTGCTCGAGCGGGACGCGGATGACGTGCAGCGCGTGCACCTCCGCGTCGTGCTCGGAGGCGAGCTTGACCGCCGTCGCGATCATCTCCTCTCCGATGATCCCGAGCTTCATCGGGACGAGGATGCGGTGGTACTGCGCGCTCGACGCGACCGGATGCTCGTCGGGCGCCTCGACCCGCTCCAGCAGCCCCTCCCCGCGCGAGGCCCGGACGGCGACGTAGAGGACGACGCCGCCCGCGAGCCAGACCGGGCCTGCGTAGCGGGCGCCGGGATGCGTGGCCATCGCGACGATCCAGATCGCGAACGTCGCCACCGAGCCGACGATCGCCGGCAGCGGCACTTCCTTGCCGCGGATCCGCACGTCGAACGGCGCGCGGTAGGGACGCGGCAGGTCGGGCTCGACGATGCGCAGCCGGATCACCGCCACCTGCGCGGCCGTGAAGGCGAGCAGGACGCCGAACGAGAAGACGCTCGCAAGGAACGTGACGTCGCGCTTCACGGCGCTCGTCACGACGACGATGGCGCTCGAGACGAGCGTCGCCGAGAGGATGGCGTGCGGCGAGACGTGCGCGCGCCGGCTCATCCGGCCGAAGCCCCGCGGCAGCTGCCCGTGCTCGCCCATCGAATAGGCGAGGCGCGAGAACCCGGAGATCGACGTCGTGATCGCGACGAGCAGGATGAGCGCTCCGGTCGCGCCGACGTAGAAGCGGAGGACGTGGCCGAGCCCCCAGGGGAGGTCGTGCCGCAGGTGGTCGGCGATGCCGAGGAGCGGGGCGCGGATCCAGCGGTGGCCGAGCTCGGTGTCGGGGCCGGGGAACGCGGAGACCGCGACGACGGCGATCGCCACGTAGACGGTGACCACGGTGGCGATCGCGCCGAACAGCGAGCGCGGGATGTCGACGCCGGGGCGGCGCGCCTCCTCCGCCAGGTTCGCGACCGTCTCGAGGCCGGTGAACGCGAGCATCGCGAGCGGCAGCGCGAACGCGAGGTCGTGCCAGCTCGGGTTGGAGCCGAGCGAGGTGCCGTGCGCGAGCGCGTGCGGCGAGAACAGGAAGGCGAACCCGAGCACGACGAGGAGCAGCTGGGTCAGCAGGTCGAGGATCGGGACGACGATCCCGGCGCCGTAGAGCGACGGCCGGCGGAACAGCCGGACGGCGGCCACGAGCGCGATCACGCACACGGCGAACACCTCGTCCCACGGGCCGTGGTTGAGCGTCTCGATCTGGAGCGCGCCCGCCAGGTACCGCGGCAGGAAGAGCGCCGAGAGCGCGATCACGATCAGGTAGTCGAGGAAGAGCGCCCAGCCGGTGAGGAACCCGGCGAGGTCGTTCGAGGCGCGCCGGACGAACGTCGCGGCGCCGCCGGTCTCGGGCAGGGCGGCGGTGCCCTCGGCATACGAGGTGGAGACGATCAGGAAGAGCGCGCCGACGACGAGCAGCACGAGCGGCGTGAAGCCGAGCGCGTACGCCGCGAGCACGCCGAGCGCGAAGTAGATCGACGACGCGATCTCGCCGTAGGCGACGGAGTAGAGGGCGCGCGCGTCGAGCTCTCTCTTGAGGCCCGGCAGCTTCCTGGCCATCAGCGCACGGTCCTGCGACGGAGCAGGAGCAGCCGGCCTCCGCCGGCGAGGACGAACAGCACGCCGAGGACGATGCCCGCACCGCCGCCGTGCCACACCGTCTCGACGATCATCGCGACGCCGAGCGCGATCAGCAGGAGCGAGGTGAGGCGGGTGAGCGACGCGTACATCAGGCGGCGCGCTTCCCGGCCGCGATCATCACGCGCGACGGTGCGTTCTTGAGGACGTAGTCCACGGTGTGGCCGAAGATCGTGCGGTGGAAGCCGCGCGGCGCGCCGAGCACGATGATCTCCGACCCGCGGCGCTCGGCCTCCTCGACGATCGCCCGGCCGGCGTTGCGCGCGCGCACGACACGCTCGACGACGCGCACGCCGTAGCTTTCGGCGACGGCGCGCAGGTCGTCCAGCAGCTCGTCGGCCGCGTCCAGCTGCTCCGTCAGGTCGGCGTCGATCGGGAGCTCGAGCGGGACGACGATCACGCGCAGCAGGACGAGCCGTCCCGCGCGCTCCGTGGCGAGCCGCGCCGCCAGCTCGACCGCCTCCCGCGCCTCGCGCCCTGCGACCACCGGCACGAGGATCGACCGGTACTCGAGCGCGATCGCCGCCCCCAGCGCGATCGGGGCGCGCTGCGTGACCTTGAGCGGGACGCCGAGCCGCCGCCGGTAGAGCGGGTAGAAGACGAAGCCCGCGACCAGCCACGCAAGCCCGGCGTAGCGCGGGCCGGGGTTCTCGATCACGACGAAGATCCACGCGAAGCCGGTGCCGACGAGCCCGAACACGGCGAACAGCGGCCAGTCGACGCCCCGGAACCGGATGTTCGGCCGGGCGCGCCACTCGAGCTCCTCCCCCGGCCCGCCCTTCACGCGCAGCGCGATCACCGCGGCGTGCGCGATCGTGAACGACAGCATCGCCCCGAACGCGTACATGTTCCCGAGGAAGTCGACCTGGCCGGTGAGCAGGAAGATCGTCGGGCCGACGCCGCCGAAGACGAGGAGCGCGAGCCACGGGGTCTTCAGCTTCGGGTGCAGCCGGCGGAACACCTCCGGCAGCTGCCGGTACGTCGACATCGAGTACGTGATGCGGGAGGCGCCGATCACGCCGGCGTTCGTGGCGATGAAGAGGATCGTGGCGGCGAGGATCCCCACGTAGATCTTCGCGACCGAGAGGACCGCCCCGTGGATGCCGAGGTTCTCGACGAGGCCGAGCACGGGGTCGTTCTTGAACCCGTGCGGCGGGTCCTGGCCGAGCTGGGTCACGAAGTGGCCGCCGTGCTGCACGACGGGCATCGCGGAGAGCGCGACCCACGGCAGCGTGAAGTAGATGGCGAAGACGGCGATCGCCACCCACGAGATCGCTCGCGGGATCGACCGCACGGGGTCGCGCGCCTCCTCGGCCAGGTTCGAGACCGTCTCGATCCCGGTGTAGGCGATCATCGCCACCGGGATCGCGAGCAGGAAGGACGACCAGGTCGGCGCGACGCCGAAATGGATGTTGTTCCAGATGATCGTCGGGTGGAAGATCAGGATGAACCCGAGCAGCACGAGCACGAGCTGCGTGGCGAAGTCGACGACGGCGAGCAGGATGTTCAGCTTCGCCGCTTCCTGGATGCCGACGATGTTCACGCCGACGAGCAGCCACGTGAACACGATCCCGACGACGATGTCCCACGGGTTCGTCCGCAGCGGCCCCCAGAAGATCGAGAGGTAGTGCGGGACGAAGATCACCGAGATGGCGATCGTGATCACGTAGTTGAGCATCTGCGCCCAGGCGGCCCCGAACGACACGAGCTCGTTGAACGCGTGCCGCGCGAAGCTCGACGAGCCGCCCGCCTCCGGGTAGCGGACGGTGCCCTCGGCGTAGGTCGCGGCGGTGGCCGCGAAGATCACGCCGCTGACGATGAAGACGAGCGGCGTGAGGCCGAGCGCGATCCCGGCGACGAGGCCGAGCGCGTAGTAGATCGACGACCCGACGTTCCCGTAGGCGGTCGCGAAGAGGGCGGGTGCGCCGAGAACCCGTTCGAGGCCGTGGCTCTGACGCCTGCGCCTAGGCACGGCCCTGGAATCTACTCAGGGTGCGGGACGCTGCTGAGGATGACGCGCGGCTCGAAGAGGAGGCAGCGCTTGATCGCGAGCGCGCGCCTCCCCCTGAGGCGCGGCAGGTTCTGGTGGAGGCGCTCCGGGAGCACGATGTTCACGACCGTGCCCTCCTCCGTGGTGAGGCCGCGGACGTAGCGCAGGAGCGAGTCGCCGAGCCGCCCCTCGAGCTGTGCGTCGTCGACCGGCAGGCCGAGGTCGTCCGCCTCCCACTCCCGGTCTCCGAGGTGCACGGCGCGCACGTCGCCCGCGCCGATCCCGCGCGCGTACTCGGCGGCGAGCCTCGTCGCCTCGTCGAGCTGCCCCGCGACGACGCGGACGACGAGCCGGTCCGGCACCCGGCCCTCCGGCCGGCGGGAGGAGGCGATCGCCGGCACGTCGGCCACGACGACCCGGGGCTCGACGAGCAGCCGCAGCTTCAGCCGGAACTGCGCCCGCTGCGCCGCGGCGAGGAACGAACGCCTCCGGAACTGCTCGGGCAGCACGACCGTGACGACCGTGTCGTCGCTCTCCGACCGGAGCCGCTCGATCTCTCCAAGCACCGCCGCGGCAGCGTCGGTCCCCTCCGGGCGGACGTCGAGCCGCGGCTCGCCGCCCGTGTACTCGAACCAGCGCGCGTGGATGCCCGTGTCGGTCTTCTTCCCCGGGATGTGCAGCGCCTCGAACTCCCCTCCGCCGACGAGGCGGGCGTACCAGACCGCTCCCTCCGCCGCGACGTCGAGGGCCTCCGTGTAGACGAGGACGCGGTTGCGCACCGGCGCAAACGTAGCGCTACCTGAACAGCTGGTACGGAACGCTCGAGAGAATCACGTGCCGCTCGAAGAGGAGCAGGCGCTTGATGTAGAGCGCCCGCTGGTTGTGGAGGAGCCGAGCCCAGCCGCGGACGACCATCTCCGGCATGACGACGTTGACGACGGTGCCCGGGTCGGCCGTCAGCTCGCGCAGGTACGCGAGGAGCGGCGTGCCGACGTCCCGGAACGGCGCGTCGCTCAGGTCGAGGGGCATCGTGAGCCCCGCGCCTGCGTAATCCCGCTCGAAGCGGCGCGCTTCTTCGGCGTCGAACGCGAAGGAGACGGCCCGGGTGTCCTCGACGCCGAGCGACTGCGCGTAGCTGAACGCCCGGAGGGCCCCGGCGTGCACGTTCGCCACGAGGACGCGCACGACGAGCCGCTCGTGCGCCGACGCCTCCGAGCCGACGGCGGGGACGGCCGTGACGACCACTCCCGGCTCGGCGAGCAGGCGCAGCTTGAGCTGCAAGGCCGTTCGAGAGGCAGCGGAGAGCAGGGAGCGGCGCCGGAACTGCTCCGGGACGACCATGGTCACGAAGTCCGACTCACCGCGGGGCAGACGCCACACCTCCTCGAGCAGCGCCTGTGCGCGCCCGTCCGGGGCGGCGAGCGTCTCGAGTCGGGGCGCCTCTCCCGCGAACGCCCACCAGCGGGCGCGGATACCCGGGTCGGTGCGCCTCCCCGCAACGAGCAGCGCACGGACGTGCGCGGGATCCGCCACTTGACGGGCGTACCAGAGCGCCGTTCCGGTTGCGCAGTCGAGCCCGTCGACCGGCAGCAGGAGCTCGTTCGTCGGCGGCCGCGCCGAACGCACCGCCTCGACGCCGACGCTGACGCGGCGGGCAAACAGGCGGTAGTGGCGGTGCACCCCGAGGAACGCGAGGACGATCAGGGGGATCGCCACGGTGACGATCCACGCCCCCTCGGCGAACTTCGTCCAGACGACGATCAGGTCGACGACGCCGGTGGCGCACGCGCCGACCAGGTTCACCGTGAGCTTGTGGCGCCAGCCGCCGTCGCGGCTCCGCCACCAGTACCGGACCATCCCCGCCTGGGACAGGGTGAAGGCCGTGAACACCCCGATCACGTAGAGATGGATGAGGGAGTCGACGCTCGCGTCGTAGACCCAGAGCAGTGCGGCAGCGATGCCCGCAAGGACGAGGATGCCGTTCGAGAAGACGAGCCGGTCGCCGAGGTTCGTGAACTGCCGCGCGACGTACCGGTCGCGTGCGAGCAGCGCCGCGAGGCGCGGGAAGCCCTGGAACGACGTGTTCGCGGCGAGCACGAGGACGGCGAGCGTCAGCGCCTGCACCGCCCAGTACACGAAGCCGAGCGTGCTCGAGGACGGGAAGACGCCGCGTGCGAGCTCCGACAGCACGGAGGGCGTCCCCGTACCGGTCGGCCGGGCGTGCATCTGCACGGCGAGCCAGGAGACGCCGAGGAACATCGCGACGGCGATCCCCCCGAGGATCAGCAAGGTGCGGGACGCGTTGCGCCCGTGCGGCTTCCGGAACGCGTTCACGCCGTTCGCGATCGCCTCGACACCGGTCAGCGCGGTCGATCCGGACGAGAAGGCGCGCAGCACCACGAACGCGGTGACAGCGCCCGTACCGGCCGTGAGCGGATGAGGAACAACCGCGTGCGGGCACGTGCCGACCGCACACTTCCCCACTCCCACCCCGACGAGCGCGAAGATCGAGGCGACGAAGCCGTACGTCGGGAGCGCGAACAGGACGCCGGCCTCCTTGACACCTCGCAGGTTCGCGACCGCGATCACGACGACACAGAGCAGCGAGAGCGCCAGCTCGTGACCGCGCAGCGACGACACGGCCGAGGTGAGGGCGAGCACCCCGGCGGCCACGGAGACGGCGACCGTGAGCACGTAGTCGGTGAGGAGGGCGGCGGCGGCGACGAGGCTCGGCACGCGGCCGAGGTTCTCGCGCGCCACGACGTACGCGCCGCCCGAGCTCTCGTACACCTGAACCGTCTGGCGGTACGAGAGCACGACAAGCGCGAGCAGGCTCGCGATCGCGATCGAGATCGGGAACGCGAGGTGCGCCGCTCCGGCGGACGCGCCCACGAGCACGACGAGCGCCGCCTCGGTCGCGTAGGCGACCGACGAGAGCGGGTCCGACGCGAAGATCGGGAGCGCGAGCCACTTCGGGAGCAGCGTCTCCTCGAGCTCGTCCGACGCCATCGGGCGACCGACGACGACGCGCTTGAGGCGCGGACGGAGCTCGGAGGCGTTGCTCACAGCTCGCGGAGGCAGCGGTCGAGGTCGCGACGCAGCCGTTCGGCGGCCGTCGGGACGTAGAGCGCGCCGTCGCGCAGCAACCGCTCCGTCAGCAGGACGCCGCGCGGTCGGATTGCGGTGTCGAGATCGCAGAACCGGCTCGCGAGCTCGAGCAGCTCGGCCCGGCACCCGCGTACGACGCCTCGATCCAGCGGCGACGCCGCCGGCAGCAGTCGCTCGTCGGCGCCGCGCACGGCGTCGGTCAGCGCTCGGCCGATCTCGATCCGGTGGCCGCTGTCGACGAGCTCGGTGACCCGCCAGGCGAGCCGCGGCGACGCGAGCCCGGACGCGAGCAGCTCCTCGTCGGCCCGGCGCCGCTCGGCCCGCAGCGCCCGGCGCCGCTCCCAGCTGCGCATCGGCGATTTCAGCCTGACCTGCACGCCTCCACGGTAGGAGGCGTCCGCTCAGGGCCGGCTCAGAATTCGGGCGCCGCCCCTCAAGACGATCTCAAGGTGCGACGAGGCGATACCCCGCACCCGTCTCGGTGAGCAGGTACCGCGGCTTGGCCGGATCGGGCTCGAGCTTTCGCCGGAGCTGCGAGACGTAGACGTGGAGGTAGTTCGACTCGCCGCCGTACGCCGGCCCCCACACCTCGCGCAGGATCGTCTTGTGCGTCAGCAGCTTGCCCTCGTTCTGCGCCAGCAGGCGGAGAATCCGGAACTCGTGGGGCGTCAGATGGACGGGCGCGCCGCCGACGGTGACGAGCGACCGCTCGAGGTCGATCCGGATCGGGCCGACCGCGATCAGCGGCTCGCCCGTCGAGCCTGCGCGGCGCAGCACGGCGCGCAGCCGCGCCAGGAGCTCGCCGATCGCGAAGGGCTTCGTCACGTAGTCGTCGGCGCCGGCGTCGAGCGCGGCGATCTTCTCGGCCTCATCGCCGACGGCCGACACGACGACGATCGGCGCCTCACTCCAGGTGCGCAGCTCGCGGCACACCTCGGTGCCCGAGCCGTCGGGGAGCACGAGGTCGAGCACGACCGCGTCCGGGCGCGTGAGCGCCGCGGCCGACAGCGCGTCGGCCGCCGTCGCCGCGGTTTCCACGACGTACCCCGCGCCGCCGAGGTTGGTCGCGAGCGCGCGCAAGAACTGCGGCTCGTCGTCGACGACGAGTACCCGGGCGGCGCTCACGCCGCCACCCGCACGGCCGTGAACGCCAGCCTGGCTCGCGTGCCGCCGCCGCCGCGGCTCGACAACTCGACGCGTCCTCCGTTGAGGCCCGCGAAGCCGCGGGCGATCTCGAGCCCGAGACCGAGGCCGCGGGCGCTCGAAGGAGCCTCCTCGACGCCCGGGCCGCGGTCGAGCACGTCGATCGCGACCGTCGGCCCGTCCGCGGCAGCTGCGACCAGCACGTCTCCGGGCGAGAACTTGAGCGCGTTCTCGATCAGGTTCGCGAGCGCCCGCTGCACCTGCGCGGCGTCCACCTCGAGCGGCGGCAGGTCGCCCGGCACGTCGACCGCCACGCGGCCGGGGTCCGACACCTCGGCGATCGCCTGGCCGACGACGTCGTCGACCGCCCACAGCGCCGGGTGAGGCGCCGCGGCGCCGGCCTGCAGCCGGGAGAGATCCAGGACGTTGGCGACGAGCCGCGCGAGCCGCGCCGTCTCGAGGCTGATCGTCTCGAGCAGCTCGGCGCGATCGCCCGGACTCAACCGGAGCTCGTCGTCCTGGAGCCCTCCGACGGCGGCGCTGATCGTCGCGATCGGCGTGCGGAAGTCGTGCGAGACGCTCTGCAGCACGATCGTCTTGAGAGCGTCCGAGCGGCGGACGGCCTCGGCCTCGCGGCGCTCCTCGGCGAGCGCGAGCAGCGATTTGACCGCCGCCTCGTAGCGGCCGCGCGCCGCGTCGTCGGCGCCCCGGAGGATCGCGTCGCTCTGCGCCGCGAGCTCGTGGATCGACGCCCCGCGCAGGAGCGTCGCGGCGGCGTCGGCGAGCAGTGCGGCCTCCCGCTCGCGCTGCTCCGCCTCGGCGGCACGGCGGCGGGCGCTGGCGGCGAGGTTCGAGGCGACGAGAGCGGTGACGAGGTAGACGACGAGCGCCGTCCAGTTGCGCGCGTCGGCGAGCGTCAGCGTCCCCACCGGTGCGAGGAACAGCAGGTTGAACGCGACCATCGCGAGCACCGCCGCCGCCACCGCGTAGCCCGCGCCGAAAAGCGCCGCGGCCGCGAGCACGGCGAGCGTGTAGACCACGCCGAGGCTCAGGGTCGGCGCGATCGGCTTCAGCGCGTAGACGAGGCCGGTCGCAGCCGCGACGGCGGCGACGGATCCCGCGACCGCCTGAACGTGACGGTTCACGGTGGAAGGCTACGCCGCGCGGAGGAACGCGTCCTCCGCGCGGCGATTGAGGCCTCGTTAGTGGACCGAGATCAGCAGCGGGATGATCAGGATCGCGACGATGTTCGTGATCTTGATCATCGGGTTGATCGCGGGGCCCGCCGTGTCCTTGTACGGGTCGCCGACGGTGTCGCCGGTGACCGACGCGGCGTGCGCCTCGGAGCCCTTGCCCCCGTAGAGGCCGTCCTCGATCGACTTCTTCGCGTTGTCCCAGGCGCCGCCGCCCGAGGTCATCGAGATCGCGAGGAAGAGGCCCGTGACGATGGTGCCGATCAGCAGGCCTCCGAGCATGCGGACGTTGATGAGGCCGACCACGATCGGGAACCCGATCGGGATCAGCGCCGGGGCGAGCATCGACTTGATCGCCGAGCCGGTGACGATGCCCACGGCGCGGCTGTAGTCGGGCCGCTCGGTGCGGTCCATGATCCCCGGATGCTCGCGGAACTGGCGGCGCACCTCCTCGACGACCAGGCCGCCGACGCGCCCGACCGCCTGCATGGCGAGCGACGCGAACAGGAACGGCATGAGGCCGCCGATGAAGAGGCCTGCCACGACCCATGCGTCCGACAGGTTGAACGACACGTTGGCCAGCGAGCTGCCCGGGTGGGCCTGCTCGTGGAGGCCGCTCGTGTACGAGTCGAAGAGGACGAGGGCGGCGAGCGCGGCGGAGCCGATCGCGTAGCCCTTCGTGACCGCCTTCGTCGTGTTGCCGACCGCGTCGAGCGGGTCGGTGATGCCGCGGACCTCTTCCGGCAGGTCGGCCATCTCGGCGATGCCGCCCGCGTTGTCCGTGACCGGGCCGTACGCGTCGAGCGCGACGATGAGGCCGGTCATCGACAGCTGCGCCATCACGGCGACGCCGATGCCGAACAGGCCGGCCACGTGGTGCGCGACGAGGATGCCGGCGGCGATCACGATCACCGGCGCGGCCGTCGCCTGCATGCCGACGGCGAGGCCCTCGATGATGTTCGTCGCGTGGCCGGTCTGCGACGCCTTGGCGATCGCCTTCACCGGGTTCCAGCGCGTGCCCGTGTAGTACTCGGTGATCGCCACCAGCAGGAAGGTGACGATCAGGCCGATCACGGCCGAGATGTAGAGGTCGCCGAACCCGTACGTGCCGTGGTCGAAGCCCATCGTGATCGGGATGAACCCGAGCGCCGAGAGGAAGGTCGCGACCAGCACCGACTTGTACAGCGCGTTGATCACCGCGTTCTCGCCCTTGCCGAGGCGCGCGAAGAACGTGCCGATCACCGACGCGATCGCGGACACGCCGCCGATCGCGAGCGGGTACAGGTAGAGGTGCGCCTCCGAGAGGCCCTCGAACGTGCCGAGGAGCATCACCGCGACGGCCGTGACGGCGTAGGTCTCGAACAGGTCGGCGGCCATGCCGGCGCAGTCGCCGACGTTGTCGCCCACGTTGTCCGCGATCACGGCCGGGTTGCGCGGGTCGTCCTCGGGGATGCCGGCCTCGATCTTCCCGACCAGGTCGGCACCGACGTCGGCGGCCTTCGTGAAGATGCCGCCGCCGAGCCGGGCGAACACCGAGATGAGCGAACCGCCGAACGCGAGACCGACGAGGTCGGTGATCGCGCGCTTCGGGGTGTCGCCGATCGCGGCGGTGAGGAACCAGTAGTAGCCCGTGACGCCGAGCAGCGCGAGGCCGGCGACGAGGAGGCCCGTCACCGATCCGGCGCGGAACGCGACGTTGAGCGCGGGCTTGAGCCCGCCGCGCGCGGCCTCCGCGGTGCGGCTGTTCGAGCGGACGGCGACGTTCATGCCGATGAAGCCCGCAGCGGCCGAGAGCGTGGCGCCGATCAGGAAGCCGAAGGCGGTTCCCCAACCGAGCTTGTCGTAGACGCCGATCAGCACGAACGGCACGATCGCGACGATCGCGATCGTCGTGTACTGCTTCTTCAGGTACGCAGCCGCACCCTCCTGAACGGCGTGCGCGATCTCCCGCATCCGCTCGTTGCCCGCCGGCTGCTGAAGCAGCCACCAGGTCAGATAGAGCCCGTACCCCACGGCGACGCCGGCACCGACGAGGCCGAGGAGGACGGGATGATCCCTGAACCAGCTCATCCGTTTTGCTCCCTCACAAAGTAAGGCGCCGAAGGGCTTCGGCGCGGGCGTTTATGTATCACAAGCGGCGGTCGGAGCTCGTCAGGAAGCGGCCTGCGCGAACGCCAGCTGGAGGCTCGTCAGCGCGGGCTGGAGCTCGTTTCGCGCCTCTGCGCCGACGTGCGGAAGAAGGCTCGTCAGGGCGTCGATCGCCTGCTTCGCCTGGCCCAGCTCGCCGCGCTCGAGCTTCGCGAAGGCGAGGCTCGCGACCGTCGAGGCGGCCGAGACGAGGAACTGCTCGACGTCGAGGGCGAGGAGCTGCTGCTGCAGCTCTGCGAGCTCCTCGGGGCTCGGCAGGTCGCTAGCCACGGACGGGGACCCCGGCCTTCACCTGCTCGGCGTAGATCTCCTCGAGCGTCGCGCCCTCCTCGAACCGCGCGATCTGGCGCTCGGCGGCGTTCTGCTCCGGCACGTTCAGGAACGCGGCGGCGCCGATCTCGTCTGCGACCGGCGCGACCCAGTCGAGCAGCTGCTCGATGCGCGCCCGCGCCGGGACCGGCTCGCCGCGCCGGAAGTCGAGGAGCTCGCCGGAGAGCCCCCACCGGATCGCCCGCCACAGATTCTCCTCCAGGAGACGGTGCGGCAGGCTCGGCAGCGTCTCCCCCTCGTCGTGCGCGCGCGCACAGCGCACCGCGAGCGCGTAGCAGAGGGCGGCGAGCGACTGCGCCTCGACGACGTCGGGCTGCCCGTCGCAGATGCGGATCTCGACCGTCGGGTACGCCAGGTGCGGGCGGACGCTCCACCAGATCTGGGTGTGCTCGGTGACCGAGCCGGTGCGGTAGAGGAACGAGACGTAGTCCTCCCAGCCCTGCCAGCTGCCGTAGGCGTCCGGGATGCCGCAGCGCGGGAACATGCGCGTGAACACCTCGGTGCGCGCGGAGTGCAGGCCGCTGTTCACGCGCTCGACGAACGGCGAGCTGGCCGAGAGCGCGAGCAGCTCCGGCAGGAAGGTGCGCAGGGCGTCGTGGACGGCGATCGCGCGGTCGGCGCCGGCGATCCCGACGTGCACGTGCAGCCCGAAGGTGTTGTTGCGCCACACCACGTAGCGCAGGAGCTCGTCGTTCCGGCGGTAGTGGGGCGTGTCGATG
The DNA here is from genome assembly GCA_035546215.1 of Gaiellaceae bacterium. GTDB lineage: Bacteria > Actinomycetota > Thermoleophilia > Gaiellales > Gaiellaceae > PALSA-600. The sequence continues at coordinate 27,166 of DASZWR010000064.1, forward strand.
ATCCGCTGGTCGTGCCAGTCGCTCCACGGGTGCGTGCCGGTGCCGCCGAGCCCGAGCTCGAGGTCGCGGGCGAGGCCGTGCAGCTGGCGGCGGCGCTCGACGATCGCGGCGGCCGCTTCGCCGAAGTCGGCGCACCGGCCGGTGCGGACCTCCACCTCGGAGGCGATCAGCTCGCCGACGACGTGCTCTGCGAAGTCGGTCGCGTCGGCGGCGGCCTTCACGTCCTCGAAGCGGTCGGTGAGCTCGAGCGTCTCGGGGTCGAGGAGCGCGAACTCCTCCTCCACGGCGACCGTGAAGTCGGTGCCCGCGTCGAACTCCTCGCGGTTCCGAGCCAGCATCTCCTCCCACCCGACCTTCTGCTCCTCACCCATTCGGCGGGAGCCTAGCCGCGAGAAACGGGGTCAGACCCCGTCAGGGGTCTGACCCCGGCCTAGACGGGAGCGAGCAGGCGCGCGCCGACGCTCGCCCACGACCAGCGGTCGACCACGGCCCGGCGCGCCGCGCGGCGCAGCTCGTCGTGCTCGGCGGCGGAGAGGGAGAGGATCGCGTTCAGCTTGTCGCGCAGGTCGGCCGCGTCGCCCGTCTCGAACCCGGCGAGGCCGCGGAACCGCGCCGGGTACGCCTCCTCGAGCCCGGCCGCGACCTCCGCGAGGCCCGAATGGCGCGCCACGAGGGGCGGCGAGCCGGCCGCAGCCGCCTCGGCGGCGACCATCCCGAACGCTTCCGGGAAGATCGACGGGACCACGGTCACGTCGGCGAGGGGCAGCAGCTGGACGAGGTGCCGGTGCTCGAGCGGGCCGGTGAAGAGCGTCCGCTCCGGCGCGAGCCGCTCGAGCGTCTCGCGGTAGGGCCCGAAGCCGACCACGACGAGCCGGGCGTCCACCTCGTGCATCGCCTCCAGCAGCACCTGCACGCCCTTCTGCTCCATCAGCTTCCCGAAGTAGACGACGGTGCGCTCGTCGCCGCGCAGGAACGACGCGAGCCGCTCGGCGTTCCCCTCGTCGGGCAGCCGCTCCTCCCGGTTCCCGGGGTTCGGCGGGTCGTGCCGCGCCTCGTCGACGAGGGCGGCGAGCGCCTCGTCGCGCGGGCGCAGCCTGAACTGGTCGACGTCGACGCCCGGCGGCACCTCGAGGACGGACTCGACGTGGCCGACCACCTCCTCGAGGACCCTGCGGATGTGGTCGGAGCCGACGAACGTCACGTCCGCGGCGGCGAGCGCCTCGGCGCCCAGCCGCTCGAGCTCCGCCCGGCCGCGCATCGAGTACTCGAGCTCAGAGCCGTGCGCCTTCACCCGGAAGGGCGCGCCGGCCGCCCGGCCCACGGGGCCGCCCATCAGCACGTGGTTCGCGAACACGAGGTCGGCGGGGAGCAGGTCGCGCAGCGCCGCGGCGTTCGCCTCGACGTACGCGGCCCGCTCGGCGTGCGTGAAGTCCTGCAGCAGCTTCGGGTCGAGGCCCGCGTACCGGTCGAGCACGAAGACCGGCAGCAGCCCGCCGGGAAGCTCCGGGACGACGACGCGTGCCCCGCCGAGGTCGAACTGCTCGGGCGCCCGTTCCTGGCAGACGACCGTCACGTCGTGCCCGGCGCGCGACCATTCGCGCGCCAGCGCCCGCGAGTAGACGTTCGAACCGGTGCCGCCGAGCAGGTATCCGTGCCAGAGCAGGATCCGCACGGAGCGGGGCCTACGTCAGGTGGAAATACAGGGCGTGGAGCAGCTCGACTGCGGGGTTCGACGTGTGAACCGTGACGTCGGCCGGGACGTCGAGCAGCGCTTCCGAGTAGTTGAAGATGATCCGCACGCCCGCGTCGACGAGGTCGTCGGCGACCTTCTGCGCCGCGCCGGCGGGAACGGCGAGCACGCCGACGACGATGTTCTTGTCGCGCACCTCGTCCTTCAGGCGCCGCTCGTCCTCCACGGTGATGCCGCCGATGTCGGCGCCGATCACGGTGGGGCTCGAGTCGAACACCGCGGCGATGTTGATGCCGTGCTCGGCGAAGATCGGCGAGCTCGCGATCGCCTGGCCGAGGCGGCCGGCGCCGACGAGCGCGATGTTGTGCTGCCCCTGCGTCCGCAGGATCTTGCGGATCTCCGCGAGCAGCGAGTCGATCGAGTAGCCGACCCCGCGCTTCCCGAACTTGCCGAAGTTCGACAGGTCGCGGCGGATCTGCGTCGCGTTGATGTTCGTGTAGTCGGCGATCTCCTGCGAGGAGATGCGCTCCTTGCCCATCTTCTGGGCCTGCGAGAGCACCTGCAGGTACCGCGAGAGCCGGGCGGCGACGCCGACCGTGAGCCGGTCGGGGGTGCCGTTGGGGATCGGAGCTTGCAACATCACGAAACCATTGTGCCCGAGGCTCGGCGACAAGGGTTCGGTTGTCACAAACCCTTACCTTTGTGACAGCTTGCGCCGCAGTGCGGCCTCGTCCACGAAGTAGACGAACGCCCGCTCGCCGTCGATCTCGACGACGGGCAGCCATTCACGGTACCGCGCCTCGAGCGCGGCGTCGCCGGTGATGTCGACGGGCTCGTACGGCTCACCGACTGCGTCGAGAACGCCGCGTGCGCGCTCGCAGAGCGAACAGCCCTGCGCGTGGAAGAAGCGGACCCTAGGGGTAGAGGCCACGTGTCACCGTGGCTTCTGCGACGCGCTGGACGGCCAGGCCGTAGGCGCCGAGCCGCATCGACACGCTGCGCTCCTCGCACACCGACCACGTCTCGTCGAACGCGCGGGTGACGATCTCGTTCAGGCGCGCGTTCACCTCGTCCTCCTTCCAGAAGTACTCCTGGAGGCCCTGCACCCACTCGAAGTAGGAGACGACGACGCCGCCCGCGTTTGCGAGCACGTCGGGGATGACGAGGACGCCGTTCTCCTCGAGGATCCGGTCGGCGGCCGGGGTGACCGGCCCGTTCGCGCACTCGAGGACGAGCTTCGCCTGCACGCGGCCGGCGTTCTCGTCGGTCACCACCTGCTCGAGCGCGCACGGGGCGAAGACGTCGCAGTCGAGGGTGACGAGCTCCTCGTTCGTGATGCGGTCGCCGCCCTTCAGGTCGGCGAACGAGCCGCCGCCGCGCTTGTGCGCGATCGCGGCCGCCACGTCGATGCCGTTCGGGTCGTGGATGCCGCCGCTCGAGTCGGAGACCGCGACGACCGTCGCGCCCGCCTCGGAGACGATCCGCGCGAACGGCGCACCGACGGTGCCGAAGCCCTGTACGGCGACGCGGAGCCCTGCCATCGACCGGCCCTGCCCCTTGAGCGCGGACTCGAGGCAGAAGAGCGCGCTCCGCGCCGGCGCCTCCTCGCGGCCGAGCGAGCCGCCGATCGTGAGCGGCTTGCCGGTCACGACGCCGAGCACCGAGTGGCCCTTGTTCATCGAATAGGTGTCGAAGATCCACGCCATCGTCGCCGCGTTCGTGCCGACGTCCGGCGCCGGGATGTCCTTCTCGGGGCCGATCTCGTTGATGATCTCCGACGTGTAGCGGCGCGTCATGCGCTCGAGCTCGCCGCGCGACATCGCGGCCGGGTCGCAGATCACGCCGCCCTTCGCGCCGCCGAACGGCAGCCCCATCAGCGCGCACTTCCACGTCATCCCCATCGCGAGCGCCTTGATCTCGTCGAGCGTGACACCCGGGTGGTAGCGGATGCCGCCCTTCGACGGCCCGCGCGAGACGTTGTGCGTGATGCGGTAGCCGGTGAACGCGACGACCGAGCCGTCGTCGAGCGACGTCGGGATCGAGACCTCGACCGACTTCTTGCACTCCTTGAGCACGTTGACGAGCCGCTCGTCGATGCCGAACGCGTCGGCGACCGCCTGCAGCTGCTGCTGCGCGATCCCGAGCGGGTTCTCGCGCAGATGGAAGTCGGTGGCCGCGGCCATCGGGGCGTCAATCTACTGGATGGTGAACGGGATCTGCGCTCTCGACGGTTTGGCGTCGAGCGGCAGCGTCGGCCACGCCGCGAACCGCAGCTCGTACCGCCCGGCCGCGAGCTGCGCGCTCGTGGGGCCGCGGCCGGTGATCCCGAAGCTGTAGGCGCCCGGGAGCAGGTCGCGGAGCCGCGCCATCACGCCCAGGTACTTCCCGGCCGCCGAGTAGAGGAGGATGTCGAGCCGGCGCACCGGCTGGATCTGGACGCCGGAATCGCGCACGAGCGTCCCCGCCTGCACCGTGAGGATCGCGGGGCTGGTGTCGGAGGCGGGGAACGTCGTCTTGCTGAGCGCGACGTGCGACAGCAGGTTCCCCTGCTCCCGCTTGAAGAGGAGCGCCCAGGGGACGCGCAGCGTCTGGCTGCCGCGCGCCCCGATCTGCAGCGTGCCGGTGACGAGCCGGTCGGGCGGCGGCGTCGGCGCGACGACGCGCACCTTCACCTTGCGCGCCGCGCCCGCACGAAGCGTGAAGCGCGACGGCGCGATCGTGAAGCCGATCGCCTCTGGATCCTGGTCGGGCGCGGCCACGACCGAGACCTGCAGGCGCCGCGACGACACGTTGCGCACCGTCACCCAGCGCGTCGCGTGCCACTTCTTGCCCTGCCAGATCCCGAAGCCGAGCGAGGTCGGCGACGAGGCGAGCTCGCCGACGGCCGACGCGCCGAGCCGCAGGACGCCCGCGCCGACCGACGCGGTCGGCGCCGCGCCCCGCTGGGCGTAGCCGGCGACGAGGCTCGCGAGCGCGGGCCCGTCGAGCGCGGGGCGCATCTGCGCGAGCAGCGCAGCGGCGCCGGCGACGGTCGCGGCGGCGGCGCTCGTCCCGTTCACCGTGCCGTAGAGCGGCGACCCGTCGGAGGCCTGCCCTGGCTCGGAGGTGGCGATCGAGACGCCGGGCGCGGCGAGGTTCGGCTTCACGCCGCTGTCGTAGGCGAGGCCCTGCGACGAGAACCCCGCGACGACGCCGTGCTCGGCGTTCGCGCTCTGGTGGGCGGCGCCGACCGCGATCTCGACGTCGATCCCCGCGCGCTGGGCGGCGAGCAGCTCCTCCGCCTCCGCGGTGGGGACGACGACGGCGGGAGCCGTCGCCTGGTCGGAGAGGCGCAGCCCGCCGGCCGGCATCGCCGACCCGTAGAGCACGACCGCCGCGGCGCCGGCCTGCGACGCGGCGTCCACCGTCTCCTCGGGGCTCGCGCCGAGCGGGACGACGACCGCCCGGCCGGCGACGAGGCTGAGGCCGTGCGCGTCGAAGAAGTCGAGGCTCGACGCGCCGGCGAGGCCGCGCGTGGCGCGCGGGACGGCGACGCGGAGGGTCAGCGCCTTGTCCGGCGCGGCCGCGCCGAGGAGGGGCAGCTTCTCGTCGAGGATCACGTCGAGGCCCCGCCGCAGCACGACGCGGACGCGCAGCAGCGTCGCGCGCGCGTCGGTCGCGGCGACCGCCAGGGCCGCCGGAGCGCCGGCCGGGCCTGCCACCGAGCCGAAGGCGGGGCCGGCGCCCCCGTCGTTCCCGGCCGGGGTGACGACAACCGTGTTCAGGTCGAGCGCACCCTGGACGGCCTGCGCCTCGGGGCTGTCGGAGAACGCGGCGTACGGCTCGGCGACGCCGACGAGCGCGATGCGGACCGCGTCGTGCGCGTCGCCGTCGCCGTTCGGGTCGACGGCGCGGTCGAGGCCGGCGAGCAGCTGGTCGCTGCGCGCATAGACGAGGTCCTTCCCGGCGGCGTCCGCCTGCCACCCGGCGACCCGGATCGGGAGCACCGTGGCTCCCGGCGCCACGCCCTGCAGCCCGCCCGGGCCGCCGCGGCCGACGAGGATGCCGGCGAGCTCGGTGCCGTGCCGTTCGAGCTCCGTCGGGTCCTGCGGGTCGGCGTGCGCCGTCGCGTCGTCGCCGTGGTCGACCAGGTCGAGGCCCGCGAGCACGTGGCTGCCGCCGCCCAGGTACGGGTCGGCGAGGTCGACGCCGGTGTCGAGCAGCGCGATCGTCACGCCGCGGCCGTCGAACCCGGGCAGCGACGCGTCGGGACGGTGGCCGCTCGCAGCCGAGAAGTCCTTCTGCGCGAGCAGCTTCGCCGACACCGACGCCGGGAAGGCCGCCCGGACCGGGTAGACGCCCTGCACCTCGGGCATCGAGTCGAGGAGCGACACGGCGCGCGGGTCGAGCTGGGCCGAGAACCCGTCGAGGACGCGGTAGTAGCTGTAGTCGGGCCGGACGGTGACGCCGAGCGCCGCGAGCTGGAGCAGCACCTGCTTCTGCGCGGCGTTGGCGGAGGCGGCCCAGCCGCGCTCCTGCGCCTCCGTCGCGCCGTGCGCCTGGTGGACGCGCTGCGCGACGGACGGCGTCTTCAGCACGACGATCATGCGATCGTCGATCGGGACCGCGGCGCGCGCCTCCCCGACGAGCCCGAGCCAGCTGACCGGCGTGTTCGGGGTCGCCGTCTCCCGTCCGCGCGCCGAGACGACCAGCGCACCCAGCGCGATCGTGGCCGCCGCGAGGATCAGCAGCGCGAAGCTACGCGGTGGGACGCGCATCGAGCGAAAGGTACTCCGGATACGGGACGGGCTCCGTGTACCTCGCCGCCGAGGCGATCATCGCCGCGTTGTCGGTGCAGAGCGCGAGCGGAGCGAGCGCCGCACCGGGCAGGGACGCGCGCAGCTCGGAGTTCGCGGCGACGCCGCCGACGACGGCGACGCGCTCGGCGCCGGTCGCCTCGATCCGCTCGACGAGCGCGCGCACGATCGCCCGCTGGTAGCTCGCCGCCAGGTCGGCCCTCCGCGCCTCGAGCTCGCCGGGCGGCAGGTCGCGCACCCGGTAGAGGAGCGACGTCTTCAGCCCCGAGAACGAGAAGTCGAGGCCCGGGACGCGCGCCACCGGGAAGTCGTAGGCGTGCGGGTCGCCCTGCTTCGCGAGCTCGTCGATCTCCTTCCCGCCGGGGTAGCCGAGCCCGAGCAGCCGCGCACCCTTGTCGAACGCCTCGCCCGCCGCGTCGTCGAGGGTCGTGCCGAGCACCCGGTACGAGCCCCGCTCCTGCACGTCGAGCAGCATGGTGTGGCCGCCGCTCGCGAGCAGGCAGGTGAAGGGCGGCTGGAGGTCGAGCGGGCGCAGGTACAGCGACGCGACGTGGCCGTGGAGGTGGTCGACGGCGATCAGCGGCAGCCGCTTCGCCCAGGCGAGCGCCTTCGCCGCCGAGACGCCGACGAGGAGCGCGCCGATCAGCCCTGGCCGGGTGGTGACGGCGACGGCGTCCACCTCGTGGCCGTCGAGCGCCTCGGCGATCACCGGCGCGACGAGCTCGAGGTGCCGGCGGCTCGCCACCTCGGGGACGACGCCGCCGAACCGCGCGTGCAGCTCCGCCTGCGACGCGACGACGTTCGACACGATCTCGCCGTCGGGAGTGACGACCGCCGCGGCGGTCTCGTCGCAGCTCGTCTCGATGCCGAGGATCATGCCGTGGGGCGCTTCGCGTCCCGCCACATGATCAGGGCGTCCTCGCGGTTGTCGGTGTAGTAGCCGCGGCGGATCCCGCGCGGCTCGAACCCGAGCCGCCGGTACAGGCGGATCGCGCCCTCGTTCGAGACGCGCACCTCGAGCGTGTAGCCGCGCCGCTCGTCGTCGACCGTCAGCTCGAAGAGCCGCTCGAGGAGGGCGGTGGCGACGCCGCGGCCGTGGTGCTCCGGGTCGACGGCGACGTTCATCACGTGCCATGCGTCGACGTAGCGCGAGTTGATCACGTAGCCGGCGAGCCGCGGCCCCTCGAAGGCGCCGAGGCAGATCGACGTGGGCTTCGCGAGCTCGGAGGCGAACATCGAGCGCGACCACGGCGTCGCATAGGCGCGCTGCTCGATCGCCTCGATCGCGTCGAGGTCGTGCAGCTCGAGCATGCGGATCTCGACGGCGACCGCGGTCATGCGCTCGGCCTCGCGTCCGGCTCACGCACGTAGAGCGGCTCGACGAGCTCCGCCGGGCCGAACGCGCCGGCGCGCTCGAGCAGGAGCAGCGGGTCGGGCAGGTGCACCTGGTCTCCGTCCGGCGGGATCTCCGCGCCGGCGCGCTCGAAGAGCTCGCGGTAGCGGATCGCGCCGTCGCCGACGAGCAGCTTCCCGGCCACCTCGAGCTCCTCCGGCCGCGACACGGCCGGCCCGGGCGCGAACACCTCGCCGCGCCGCGCGTCGATCACGGGCAGCGCGCCCTCGCGGTAGGCGTCGAGCGTCGAGGCGCCGGCCACCGGCACCCCGAGGGAGAGCGCGAGCGCCCGCGCGGCGGCGAGGCCGATGCGGATGCTCGTGAAGCTCCCGGGCCCGCGGCCCACGACGATCCCCTCCAGCTCGGACGGCTCGGGCACGAGCGCGTCGACCGCCGCCAGCAGGTCGCCCGCGCGGGTCGCGCGGCCGCGGCCGCCCGTCGAGACGCCGCAGACCGCCCCGAAGGAGGTGGCGGTGTCAAAGGCCAAGATCACTGTCGATCCTCACGCTCCGGTGCGACTCGTCGACATGCCGGAGCGTAACGAGCGCCCGCGGCCGCGGGAGCCAGTCCTGTCCGTGCTCGGGCCATTCCACGAAGGCGATCGTGCCGTCGAAGTACGGCTCCAGGTCGCCCCACTCCTCCGGGTCGAGCCCGGCGATGCGGTAGAGGTCGAGGTGGGCGACGGGCGGCTCCGACTCGTAGCGGTGGCCGATCGTGAAGGTCGGGCTCGAGACCGGCTGCGTGACGCCGAGCGCCCGCGCGGCCCCGCGGACGAAGGTCGTCTTGCCCGTGCCGAGCTCGCCCGAGAGCGCGACGATGTCGCCCGGGCGCAGCTCCGCCGCGAGGCGCGCCGCCAGGGCCTCGGTCTCCTCGGGCGAGGCGGTGACGACCTCCACGACCGAAGGCTAGAGCTAGAAGAGGCCGAGCTGGACCGGCTGTTCGACGGCTGCCGGCGCAGGAGCGGGAGCCGGAGCAGGCGCCGGCGGCGGCGCGGCCGGGCGCCCGAGCAGCTCCGGGATGCGGGCGAAGTCGTCCTGGAGCACCTGGAGCATCCGCGGCGTGTAGAGCGCGGCCGCCGGATGGAAGATCGGGTAGAGCGTCACCGGGTTGCCGCCGAGCGCCACGTCCTGCGGCCGCCCGTGCACCTGCGTGATCCCGGCCGGCTTGCCGGAGAGGAGCTTGGTCGCGAAGTTGCCGAGCGTGCAGATCAGCTTGGGCTGGATCAGCTCGATCTGCTTCCACAGGTGCGGCTCGCACGCCTCGATCTCCTCGGGCTGCGGGTCGCGGTTCCCGGGGGGCCTGCAGTTGTGAACGACGCCCCCCGTCGTGACGAAGTTGTGGTTCTGCTCGACATCGATGCAGTAGAAGGTGGTGTCGGTACGCGGCGCATGCGTGACGTCGATCGCCTCGACGAAATCGAAGAGCGTCTTCGCCGGCCCTCGTTCGAAACGACCTGGATCGAACGGGATCTGGGCTTCGACCTCGGCGACGAGCTTGTACCGCATCGACGGGGGTGTATACGGGGCGATCAGCCGTGAGAGGCGGCGAGTGGCTTCGACATCGAAGTAGATACGTCCGTGGGCGGATTTCGCCGTCAGCCCGAGACGAGCGAGGCCCGCGAGCAACGTCTGGATGTCCCAGACGCTGAACGAGTGTGCGGCGATCTCGGCACGAGACGACCGACCCGGTCGATGCCGCATATGCCCGTCGTCGAGGAACCAGATTGCGAGCATGCGCTCGTTCAGCTCGCTCGATAGCCAGCGAGGGACGCGCTTGCGCTCGTCGTAGAAGAAGCTTCGAACCGTCCGGAGAGCCCGGCTGGCCGGAGCCCTGACGGAAACGACACCGTACTCCTGGGGGCCTCCGACAACCGCGGCCACCGGTCGGAGGGCGATTGTCGGAGCAAGCTCTGCGAGCAGCTCCGCCTTCCAGCGCGCGTAGCTCTCCTGGGCAGCCGAGTGCGTCATCGCCAGATGGGCCGAGTTGCGGTTCAGCGTGCCGTCACCAAGCAGCGTCCCGACGATCACGTCGTATGCGAGGTCGCTGACCCCGTGTCCGACTGCGATCCGATCGCCTTCGCGCAGGTCCGCAACGACGACGTATCCGTCCGGAGTCAGGACGGGGTGGTCTCCGGTTAGCTCGATACTGGCCCCTCCCCGACCATCCGGTTTCGCGCTCTCGAAGGAGAGTCGGTAGACCTTCCTACGCCCGAGCGGCGAGGCGTGCCACCCGGTCACCCGGCGAGGCTCGAGGGCGCCGTCGGCGGCAACGGACATCACCTCACCGTCGTAACGCGTTGCGACGAGCCTTCCGATTCGCTCCCATGAACCGTCGCCCAGCTGGACGAGGGCGTTGTACCGAAGGCACTTGAGGACATTCGCGATGTACACGTCGTCGCGCTCGAGGCCGATCCCGGCCAGGAGCTTCGAGAGCAGCTGACCCGCCGCGCCGACGAACGGGACGCCCTGCTTGTCCTCGTGGAAGCCGGGCGCCTCGCCGACGAACATCAGCCCGGCGGCCGGCGACCCCGAGCCGAACACGACCTGCGTGCGGCCCTCCGCCAGGGCGCACTTCGTGCAGTCGGCGATCGCGTCGCGGTAGGCGAGGAGCTCAGCAGCAGCCACAGGAACCCCCGCAACAACCCCCGCCACCAAAGCTGGGCTGTCCGGAGGTGCCGTGTGCTGCAAACGAGTGGCTGAACTGCTTCGCGACCTTCTGGTTCCCGCAGTCGGGGCAGTTGGGGTCCGGGTCGGACATCCCGACGAGCTCCTCGAAGTGGGACTCGCAGCTCATGCAGACGTATTCGTAGATCGGCACGTGATCAACCCTAGCAACGGGGAGTCTTACTCCCCGCCCGGACGGAGGATCCAGCCGCGGATCTGCTCGTTCACCTCCGGCCGGTCGCGGAAGATCGAGTGGCGCGCGCCCTCGTACCAGCGCACGGTCGCGTGCGGCAGCGCCTCGACGACCTCCTCGATCGACGCGAGCGGGTGCTGCGGGTCGGCCGTCCCGGCCGCGATCAGCGTCGGCACCGTCACGCGCTCGAGACCCGGGCGGAGGTCGATCGTGCGCGCCTCCGTCGCCACCCAGTGCACGGCCACCGGGAAGCTCCAGATCGGGTCGAGCATCAGCGTCTGCGCGTTCTTGGCGCCGACCATCAGGTGGAAGCACTCGCGCATGTAGTTGGCGATCGAGAGCTCGCTCGGGTGCTCGTAGAAGGTGAACGCCGCCTCGCCGGCCGCCGGGCCGCCCGCCTCGTCGAACGCCGCGACCATCCGCGGCACCACCACGCGCGCGACCGGGTTGACGAGCACGAGCTTCGAGAGCGCGTCGGGCCACTCCTGGGCGTAGCGGAGGGCGGTGAACGCTCCCCAGCCGGCACCGAGGATCACCGGCCGCTCGACGCCGAGCGTCTCGAAGACGACGTGCAGGTCCTCCGCCCACTGCGCGACGTGCCAGCGGTCAGGCTCGGAGAGGTCGCTGCGCCCGAAGCCGCGCAGGTCGACGTACAGCACCTGCAGCTCCTCCGCGAGAACCGGGCCGATGTGCTCGCGGTAGGGCGTGTGGTCGTTGCCGGGCCCGGTGTGCACGATCGCCACGGTCGGCACCTCGCGCAGCTCGCTCCCGTCGGCGCGCAGCTTCGGGCCTTCGACGTCGACGAAGATGCGGGCGGCGTCCGCCTGAACGTGCATAGGCGGGGTACGCTATCCACGCCCGGTACCCGCTCATAGGGACTGGAGCGACAAATGTTTCGTGACGTGACCGTCATCGGTTCCGGCCGCGCCGGCTCGGCGCTCGCCGCCAGGCTGCGCGAGCGCGGGGTCGTCGTGCGCCCGAACGGGGAGCTCCGCCTCCTCTGCGTCCCCGATCGCGCGATCGCCGAGGTCGCCGCGGCGATCGAGCCCGGCCCCTGGGTGGCGCACGTCTCGGGCGCGACACCGCTCGCCGCCCTCGACCCGCACGACCGCCGGTTCTCCCTGCACCCGCTGCAGACGCTCGTCCGGGAGCGCGGCCCCGAGCAGCTCGACGGCGCCTGGGCGGGCGTCACCGCCGAGACCGGCGAGGCGCAGGCGCGGGCGCTCTGGCTCGCCGGGACGCTCGGCCTCCGCCCGTTCGCGCTCGCCGACGACCGCCGGGTCGCCTACCACGCGGGCGCCGCCTTCGCCTCCAACTTCCTGGTCACGCTCTACCGCATCGCCTCGCAGCTCGTCGTCGAGGCGGGCGCGCCGCCGGAGGCCCTCGTGCCGCTGATGACGCGCACGATCGAGAACGGGTTCCAGCTGACGGGTCCGATCGCGCGCGGCGACTGGCCGACCGTCGAGCGGCACCGCGAGGCGCTCCGCGACACGCCGTGGGCGGCGCTTTACGACGACCTCGTGGAGGCGACGCAGGCGTGATCGTCGTCCGCTCGGTCGCCGAGCTCGACCTGCCGCGGCACGGGATCGTCGGCCTCGTGCCCACGATGGGCGCGCTGCACGGGGGCCACTCCGCGCTGTTCGCCGCGGCCCGGCCGGAGTGCGACGTGCTCGTCGCGAGCCTCTTCGTCAACCCGGCGCAGTTCTCCGAGAGCGCCGACCTCGACGCGTATCCGCGCGACCTCGACCGCGACGCCGCCTACGCCGAGGCGCGCGGCGTCGACGTCCTCTTCGCGCCTGCCGCCTCGGAGATGTACCCGCCGGGGTTCGCCACCTGGGTCGAGCCGGCCGGCGCGGCGGACGGCCTCGAGGGCGCGCACCGTCCCGGGCACTTCCGCGGCGTGGCGACGGTCTGCGTGAAGCTCTTCAACATCGTCCGGCCCGAGCGCGCCTGGTTCGGCCGCAAGGACGCGCAGCAGGTCGCCGTCCTGAAGCAGGTCGTCCGCGACCTGAACCTGCAGGTCGAGATCCGGGTCGTCGAGACCGTCCGCGACCCGGACGGCCTGGCGCTCTCCTCGCGCAACGCGCGGCTCTCGGCCGCCGAGCGGGTGCAGGCGCTCGCGATCCCGCGCGCCCTCGCCACCGGCGACGCCGCCGAGGCGCGTCGCGTGCTCTCCGCCGCCGGGCTCGACCCCGACTACGTGGAGGTCGCCGACCTGGACGGCCCCACCCTCGCCGTGGCAGCGCACGTCGGCGAGACCCGGCTGATCGACAACGTCCTCCTGAAAGGAGCGTCATGAGCACCCGTCCCCGCACACCCGCACCGGCCACCCCGGCCCCGGGCAAGCTCCCCCTGCCCGAGCTGCTCGGGATGAAGCGGCGCGGCGACAAGATCGTGATGATCACCGCCTACGACGCGCCCGCCGCGCGGATCGCCGACGAGGCGGGCGTCGAGCTCATCCTCGTGGGCGACACCGCCGCGATGGTCATGCTCGGGCACGACTCGACCGTCCCGGTGACGCTCGACGAGATGATCTTCCTGACGCGCGCCGTCACGCGCGCGGCCCGCCGGCCACTCGTCGTCGGCGACCTCCCGTTCGGCACCTACGAGATCTCGGACGAGCAGGCGGTCGCGAGCGCCATCCGCATGGTCAAGGAAGGCGGCGCCGACGTGATCAAGCTCGAGGGCGCCGGGCGGATGGTCTCCCGCGTCCGCGCGATCGCCGACTCGAACATCGGCGTGATGGGCCACATCGGCCTGACGCCGCAGTCCGCGACGAAGCTCGGCGGCTTCAAGGCCCAGGGCCGCTCCGCCGACGCCGCGAAGCGGCTGTACGAGGAGGCACTCGAGCTGCAGGAGGCCGGCGCGTTCGCGATCGTCCTCGAGGCGGTTCCCGCACCCGTCGCCGCCCGCGTCACCGAGGCGCTCGAGGTGCCGACGATCGGGATCGGCGCCGGCGCCGGCACCGACGGCCAGGTGCTCGTGTGGCACGACATGCTCGGGATGTACGCCGGCCGCACGCCCCGCTTCGTCAAGCGCTACGCCGAGATCGCCGAGGAGATCGGGGACGCCGTCGGCCGGTACGCGCACGAGGTGCGTACCGGTGCGTTCCCCGAGGACCGGCACACGTACGGGATCTCCGACGAGGAGCTGACGGCGTTCACGGCGGCGCTGAAGCGGTAGCTAGTGCAGGAGGCCGCGGTCGAGCGCCCAGCGCACGACCTCGGCGCGATTCCGCGCGCTGAGCTTCCGCATCGCGTTTGCGCGGTGCATCTCGGCGGTCCGGATCGAGATCTCGAGCCGGTCGGCGATCTCGTGGTTCGTATAGCCGTACGCGAGCAGGACGGCGACTTCGTGCTCGCGCGGCGTGAGGCGCACGATGGTTTCCATCGCCTCCAGGATCGCCCGGCTCGTACGTCCCCGCAGCCGCGGAAACTACGGAACTTGCTCGACCTAGCGCTAGATCAGGAAGCCGGCGACCGCCACCGGCACGACGAGCGCGAGCGCGGTGGCCGCGACGGCTCTGCCCCATGTCCAGCCGTGCACCGAGCGCACTCCGGTGACGAGCAGCACGAGCGCCCAGGCGAAGAAGACGTAGGTGAGCAGGTCGAAGACCGCGGCCCCGGCGTGGGTGTCGCCGCCGCCCGTGCGGAACCAGGCCTCGCCGTAGAGCGCGAGCTTGATCGGCCAGAGGACGAGCGAGAGCGCCATCGGCACCGCGGCGAACGCGAGCACGTGGCGCGAGCGGCGGTACGTGCCGAGCGACCCCAGGCCCTTGACCGCCACGTGCAGGAGGCCGCCGACGGCGAAGTAGCCGAAGGCGCCGTAGACCGCGCCGAAGAAGAACGCCCAGATCGCGATCGTGCCCGGGTCGAAGTCGCCCGTGTCGTTCAGCGTGGCGGCCGTCCCCGTCGTGAGCACCCCGGCGATCCCCGCCAGGATCACGATCAGGAGGATCGGCTCCGCCATGTCGCCGGCGGAGTCCCGCGAGTCGTCGCGCAGCGCGACGAACACCGGACGCGGGTGCTGCAGGACGAGCAGCGTGCGCAGCCACCAGTCGCGCATCAGGACGTCGTCACGATGCGGCCGTCGTGACACTTGTAGACCGTCTGGTTGATGATCCCGGCGCGCTGCGCCACCGGCGGCTTCCCGTCGGGGCAGAGCGTCTTGTGCCGGTCCTTCCAGGCGATCGCCATGCCTGCGACGAACACCACCGCGCACACCGCCGCCACCAGCCCGAGCACGGCCTTCTTGGAGTGCCAGTTCACGCTGCGACGGCGTCGCGCTCGAGGAGCGGGCGCAGGAACTGTCCGGTGTAGGACTCCGCAACGGCCGCGACCTCCTCGGGCGTGCCGACGGCAACGATCTCGCCGCCCGCCTCGCCGCCCTCCGGGCCAAGGTCGACCAGGTAGTCCGCCTGCTTGATCACGTCCAGATTGTGCTCGATCACGAGCACAGTGTTGCCGCCGTCGACCAGGCGCTGCAGCACTTCCAGCAGCTTCTCGATGTCGGCGAAGTGCAGGCCGGTCGTGGGCTCGTCGAGGATGTAGAGCGTCCGCCCGGTCGCGACCTTGCCGAGCTCGGCCGCGAGCTTCACCCGCTGCGCCTCGCCGCCGGACAGCGTCGTCGCCGGCTGGCCCAGCGTCATGTAGTCGAGCCCGACGTCGTGGAGCGTCTGCAGGCGGCGCCGGATCTTCGGGATCTTCGAGAAGAACGCGAGCGCCTCCTCGACCGACATCTCGAGCACGTCGGAGATCGTCTTGCCCTTGTAGCGCACCTCGAGCGTCTCGCGGTTGTAGCGCTTCCCCTTGCAGGTCTCGCACGGGACGTAGACGTCGGGCAGGAAGTGCATCTCGATCTTGATCTGGCCGTCGCCCTTGCACGTCTCGCAGCGGCCGCCCTTCACGTTGAACGAGAAGCGGCCCGGCTTGTAGCCGCGCACCTTCGCGTCGGGCGTGAGCGAGTACAGCTCGCGGATGTGCGTGAAGAGGTCGGTGTACGTGGCCGGGTTCGAGCGCGGCGTGCGGCCGATCGGGCGCTGGTCGATCTCGATCACCTTGTCGAACGCCTCGATGCCCTCGACGCCCCTGTGCGCGCCGGGCCGCGTGCGCATCCGCTGCAGCTGGTTCGCGAGCGCCTTGTAGACGATCTCGTTGACGAGCGTCGACTTGCCGGAGCCCGAGACGCCCGTGACCGCGATGAACTTGCCGACCGGGAACTCGACGTCGATGCCCTTCAGGTTGTGCTCCGCCGCGCCCAGCACGGTGAACGTGCCCCGGTCGTCGCAGCGGCGCTCCGGCACGGGGATCTGGCGCGTGCCCGAGAGGAACTGGCCGGTCACGGACTTCTTGTTGCGCATCACCTTCGCCGCGGTGCCCTCGGCGACGACGTGGCCGCCGTGCTCGCCGGCGCCCGGCCCCATGTCGACGAGCCAGTCGGAGGTGCGCATCATCTGCTCGTCGTGCTCGACCACGACGACGGTGTTGCCGAGGTTGCGGAGCCGCTCGAGCGTGCCGATCAGCTTGTCGTTGTCGCGCTGGTGCAGGCCGATCGACGGCTCGTCGAGGATGTAGAGCACGCCGACGAGCTGCGAGCCGATCTGCGTCGCGAGCCGCAGCCGCTGCGCCTCGCCGCCGGAGAGCGTCGCGCTCGCGCGGTCGAGGTTCAGGTACCCGACGCCGACGTCGTCGAGGAACGTCAGCCGCTCGCGGATCTCCTTGACGATCCGGTGGCCGATCAGGCGCTCGGTCTCCGTCAGGTCGATCCCGTCGAGGAACTCGAGCGCGCGGCTGATCGAGAGCTTCGTGAACTCGTGGATGTTCCGGTCGCCGACCGTCACCGCGAGCACCTCGGGCTTCAGGCGCGCGCCCTTGCAGACGGGGCACGGACGGAACGCCATGTACTCCTCGATCCGCTCGCGCTGCGACGACGAGTCAGTCTCGCGGTAGCGGCGCTCGAGCGACGAGACGATCCCCTCGAAGGCGATCATGTACGAGCGGCGGCGCCCCATCGTGTTGCGGTACTGGACGTAGACCTTGTCGCCGTCGGTGCCGTAGAGGAAGGAGTCCTGCTGCTCGCGCGTCAGCTCGCGCCACGGCACGTCGGTGGGGATCTCGTAGCGGTCGGCGATCGCCTGGATCACCGACTCGTAGAACCCGCTGCCGCCGACCGCCCACGGGACGAGCGCGCCCTCGTCGATCGAGAGGTCGGCGTCCGGGACGAGCAGGTCGGGGTCGATCTCCTGCTGAGCACCGAGGCCGGTGCAGCGCGGGCACGCGCCGTGCGGCGCGTTGAACGAGAAGATGCGCGGCTGCAGCTCCGGCAGCGACACGCCGTGCTCCGGGCACGCGAAGTTCTGGCTGTAGGTGGTCGTCTCGCCGGTGTCGACCAGGTCGACGACGACGAGCCCCTCGGCGAGCTGCGCGGCCGTCTCGACCGACTGCGACAGGCGCGTGCGCAGGTCCTCCTTCATCACGAGCCGGTCGACGACCACCTCGATCGTGTGCTTGAACTTCTTGTCGAGCGTGGGCGGGTCGTCGAGCGTCGCCTGCTCTCCGTCGACCTTCAGGCGCGAGAAGCCCTCGTTGCGGAGCTCCTCGAAGAGGTCGCGGTACTCGCCCTTGCGGTCGCGCACGACGGGCGCGTTGACGGTGAAGCGCGTGCCCTCGGGCAGCGCGAGGATCTGCTCGACGATCGAGTCGATCGACTGGCCCGCGATCTCGCGGCCGCAGACCGGGCAGTGCGGCCGGCCGACGCGCGCGTAGAGCAGGCGCAGGTAGTCGTAGATCTCCGTGACGGTGCCGACGGTCGAGCGCGGGTTCCGCGACGTCGTCTTCTGGTCGATCGAGATGGCCGGGCTGAGTCCGTCGATCGAGTCGACGTCCGGCTTCTCCATCATCTGCAGGAACTGGCGCGCGTAGGCCGAGAGCGACTCGACGTAGCGGCGCTGACCCTCGGCGTAGATCGTGTCGAAGGCGAGGCTCGACTTCCCGGATCCCGAGAGGCCGGTGATGCAGATGAGGGCGTTCCGCGGGAGCCGGACCGTGATGTCCTTCAGGTTGTGCTCCCGGGCGCCGTGGACGACGAGCTCGTCGGCTGCCATGGGACGGCCATTGTACCCAGCGAACAGGTGTTCGCCTAGGGTCTCTTGCGTCGCAAGCGTCCGGCGACTATCTTGCGAGGCATGGCAATGGCGCGGCGCAACACCGAGCTCCTCCGCGGCGTGCTCGACCTGTGCCTCCTCGCGCTGATCCAGGACGAGCCGGCGTACGGCTACGAGATGACGCGGCGGCTGCGCGAGCGCGGGCTTTCGATCGTCGGCGAGGGCTCGATCTACCCCCTGCTCGGACGGCTCGAGCGCGAGGGTCTCGTCGAGACGCGCCGGGTCGAGAGCGCCGGCGGCCCGCCCCGCAAGTACTACTCCGCCTCGCGGGAGGGCAGGAAGGCGCTCGCCGCCGGCCTCGCCGAGTGGCAGTCGGCGCGCGACGCCGTCGACGCGGTGCTCGGGCTCAGCGAACAGGAGGTGCACGCGTGAACGCAGATACGTTCGTCGAGGAGTGCCGCCGCGAGTGGAAGCGGCTCGGCGTACCGGCCGAGATCGCCGGGGAGATGGCCGCCGAGCTTCGCTCCGACCTCGCGGACGCGGCGGCCGACCACGTCCCACCCGAGGAGCTGCTCGGCGCCGGCGCCTTCGACGCCCCCGCGTTCGCCGCCTCCTGGGCCTCCGAGCGCGGGGTCGTCCCGGCGACGCCCCCACGGCGCCGCCGGCCGGTGCTGCCCGCGCTCGTCGCGGCCGCGATCGTACTCGCCGCCGCCGCGCTCGCCGTGGCGCTCTTCGCAGGCCGGTCGACGCACCAGGCGCGGCCGGCGACGTCGCCGATCGCCTCCGGCGGGGCGATCGTCGTCCTCGACCCGAAGAGCGGCGCCGTCCGCCGACTGGTGCTGCAGGAGACGTCCCTCGTGCGGCACCGGTTGAAGCTCGCGCACCCGTAGCGTTCGGGGACGCGCGGCGGCGGGAACAGCCGTCGCATGGTCAGGACCGCGAAACGCGCCGCCATCGCCACGCTCGTCGCCGGCGGCATCGTCGTGGGTGCGCTGGCGCTCTGGAAGCTGCGCCTCGTCGTCGCGCTGCTGTTCTCGGCGATGATCATCGCGGCGGCGCTGCGCCCGTCGATCGACTGGCTCGCCCGGCATCGCGTCCCGCGTCCCGCCGGGCTCGCCGTGCACTACCTCGTCCTGCTCGGGCTGATCGGCCTCGTGCTCGCGTTCGCCGTGCCGCGCGCCGTGAGCGAGGTCGACCACGCGCTCAGCCCGAGCGGCAAGGCGGAGATCGCGCACGCCGCGAGGCAGTCGCACGGGGTGAAGCACCAGGTACTGCAGGCGCTGCAGAAGCGGCTGAACCACCTGCCGACGCGCTCCCAGCTCCTGAAGCCGGCGACGGAGATCGGCATGAAGGCGTTCGAGGTGCTGATCGGGGTGTTCTTCACCTTCGCGTCGGCGGCGTACTGGATCTTCGAGCGCGACCGCGCCGTCGACGTGGTCTGCTCGCTGATCCCACGACCGAGGCGGAAGAAGGTGCGCGACACGTGGACGCTGATCGACCTGCGCCTCGGCGCGTTCGTGCGCGGGCAGGTGCTGCTGATCGTGGCGGTCGGCGTCGCGCTGTCGCTCCTCTTCTGGGCGGTCGGCGAGCCGTACTGGATCCTCGTCGGGAGCTTCGCCGGGCTCGTGGAGATCATCCCGGTGATCGGGCCGCTCGCGGCCGGGATCGTCGCCGTCGGAGTCGGCCTGACGACGTCGGTGACCGTCGCGATCCTCGCCGCGGTCTGCGTGCTGTCCGTGCGGATCTGCGAGGACTACCTCGTCATGCCGAAGGTGCTCGGCGAGGCGGTCGGGCTGTCGCCGCTCCTGGTGCTCGTCTCGGTGACGGCGGTGGGGATCCTGTTCAGCGGCTGGGCCGTCCTCTTCGCGGTGCCGATCGCCGCGGTCGCGACGACGCTGTTCGACGTCGTGCTGCGCGACGTCGATCCCGCCGAGGAGGAGACGCCGGCGGTGATCTTCTCCCCGAAGGAGGAGGCTGCGTCCTAGCGGAGCGCGGTGGCGAAGGCGGCGTGCGTCTCGTCGTTGAAGAGTACGAACCGGACGAGGTCGAGGTCGTGCGCGTGCTCGCGGACCGTGTCGACGGCGATGCGCGCCGCCTGCGGGATCGGGTAGCCGAAGATCCCGCACGAGATCGCCGGGAACGCGACCGACCGCGCGCCGAGCTCGCGGGCCACCTCGAGTGAGCGCCGGTGGCACGAGGCGAGCAGCTCCGCCTCGCCGGCGCTCCCGCCGCGCCAGATCGGCCCGACCGTGTGGATCACGTAGCGGGCCGGCAGCTCGCCTGCGGTCGTCGCCTTCGCGTCGCCGGTCTCGCATCCGCCGAGGAGGCGGCACTCGGCGAGGATCGCGGGGCCGCCCGCGCGGTGGATCGCACCGTCGACCCCGCCGCCGCCGAGGAGGCTGGAGTTCGCCGCGTTGACGATCGCGTCCACGTCCGCGAGCGTGATGTCCCCGCGCACGGCGTCGATCTCGGCCATGCCGAACTGTGTAACAGACTGTTACTTGCCGCGGCGCGCGGCACGCGAAGGCCCTGCAAGCACGCGGAAGCGCGCCGAGACCCGTGTTTGTAACAGACTGTTACTTGCTCCGGAGCGCGGGACGCTCAGGCCTTGCGCCAGCGGCCGAACACCAGGCCGCCGAGCGTGAAGCCGAGCCCGAACGTGCCCACGGCGAAGCCGCCGATCGCGATGCCCTTGCGCCACGGAGACAGGCGCTGCCAGCGACCGAGCGCCTCGCGCTCCTCCGCCGTCAGCGGCTCGCCCCGGCGCTGCTTGCGCAGCGCACCGCCCGCGCGGAGCCCGAGATACAGGTCGTCGAAGATCTCTGTCGACTGCTCGTCGGCCATCTCGCTCACTGTATAGCCTGCTTCGCCGGTGACTACGCGCATCCTGCACGTCTCGGATCTCCACTTCGGCGCGCGGGACGACCCGATTCTCGAGGAATCGCTCGGCCGTCTGATCGAGGACGTCGACCCCGAGCTCGTGATCGCGAGCGGCGACCTCACCCACCGCGGCCGCCGCGACCAGCACGAGCGCGCCGCGCGCTTCCTCAACGGCCTCGGCCGGCCGCTCGTCGCCGTGCCGGGCAACCACGACATCCCCTACACGTTCCCCGCCCGCTTCACGCAGCCGTGGCGCGAGTTCGAGCGCCTCTGGGAGACGACCGAGCCGCTGCACGCGACGCCGACGCTGCACGTCGCCGGCGTCAACTCCGTCCGCCCGTGGCGCCACCAGTCGGGCGGCGTCAGCGACGCCCAGCTCGACCGCGTCACGGGGCACCTGCAGGAAGCGGCGCCCGGCGCGCTCCGCGTCGCCGTCCTCCACCACCAGATGATCGGCGCGCCGTGGCGCTCACGGAAGAAACCCGTTGCGAACCGCAACCACGTCCTCGCGCGGCTCGTCGACTCGGGCGCCGAGCTGATCCTCGGCGGGCACATCCACCAGGGGACGGTCAGCGAACGGCACGAGTTCGAGGTGATCGACGGCGACGCGCGCGGCGTCGTCGTCTCGATCGCGCCCGGCCTCGGCCAGCCGCGGCCGCACCGCCGCGGCGAGGCGCGCGGCTGCGTCGTCTACCGCGCCGACGACGTCTCGATCACCGTCGAAACCTCGATCTGGCGGCAGGACGACTGGGGGCTCACAGCCGTGCGGCGGTTCCCGCGCGGCCGCAAGCCCCTCGCCGTCGAGGCCTAGACCAACCGCGTCGATCTCGGCGCCAGCCTCGCCCAGACGGCGAGGAGCACGGCGGCGATCACGATGCCGATGATGAACTGCAGAACGGTGCTCGAGAAGATCAGGCCGGCGATGATCAGCGAGATCACCCCGAGTGCGAGCGTCAACAGCCAGCCCATCGGGTCACGCCCCGGGTGCAGCATGCGCCCGAGCGCGCCGACGATGAGCCCCACGATGATGAGCCATATCCAATGCATGACGGCTAGGTCTCCTTTGGCTCCGGATCCAAACGACCCCGTGCTGCGGAGTACTCCTCCTCCGTCAGGATCCCTGCGCGGTGCAGCTCCTGCAGCATCGCGGCGTGCCGCGTCCGCTGCAGGGTGGACGGGTCGGGGCGCAGCTGGTCGGGGTCGATCCCGAGCTTCCTGAGCTTCTCCCGCTGCTCGGGCACGCCGAGCCCGCGTTCCGGGAACGCGAGCGCGCCCGGCCCGAGGATCGGCCTGCGCTGCACGAAGTGCCGGTAGGCGGCGACGAGCGCGATCGCGATGCCGAAGGAGAGGAACGAGATCACGTAGCCGTTGTCGTCGGAGATCGCCTCGCCGACCACCGCGCCGACGATCGACCCGACGAGGCCGATCGCGATCGTCAGCCAGATCGGCATCGGGTCGGGCCCCGGGATCGCGAGGCGCGCGAGGGCGCCCGTGAGGAATCCCGAGACGATGATCGCGAGCACGAAGCCCAGGCTCATGGCGGGACGTTACCTTCCCCCGGGCTCGACGAGCCCGGACTCGTAGGCGAAGATCACCGCCTGCACCCGGTCGCGCAGGCCGAGCTTGCCGAGCACCGCGGCGACGTGCGTCTTCACGGTCGCGGACGAGACGACGAGCTCCTCGCCGATCTCCGCGTTCGAGAGGCCGCGCGCGAGCAGCCGCAGCACGTCGGTCTCGCGGTCGGTGAGATCGCCGACCGGCGCGACGCTCCCGCCCGGACGCGGCAGCCGCGCGAAGCGCTCGAGCAGCCGGCGCGTCAGCGCCGGCGCGAGCAGCGCGTCTCCGCGCGCGACGGTGCGCACACCGCGCACGAGCTCGTCGCGCGGCACGTCCTTCAGCAGGAAGCCGCTCGCGCCCGCCTCGATCGCGTCGTAGACGTACGCGTCCGCGTCGAACGTCGTCAGGATCAGGACCCTCGTCGACGGCGAGGCCTGCGCCACCTTCGCCGTCGCGGCGATGCCGTCGAGGTTCGGCATGCGGATGTCCATCAGCACGAGGTCCGGGCGGGTGCGCCTCACGACCTCGAGCGCCTCGGCGCCGTCGGCCGCCTCCCCCACCACCTCGAGGTCGTCGTGCGTCTCGAGGATCGCGCGGAAGCCGGCCCGCACGAGCTCCTGGTCGTCCGCGATCACGATCGAGGTCACAGCGGCAGCCTCGCACGAACGGTGTAGCCCTCACCGTCGATCCCGGAGGTCTCCACCGTGCCGCCGAACGCGGCCGCGCGCTCGCGCATCCCGACGAGCCCGAAGCCGCCGCCCGGCGCCGCGAAGCCTCGCCCGTCGTCCGCCACCACGACGGTGAGCTCGTCGCCGTCGCGCCGCACGACGACGCGCGCCGAGCGCGCCTCCGCGTGCTTGACCGTGTTGGTGAGCGCCTCCTGCACGATGCGGTAGGCGGCGAGCCCGAGCGCCGGCGGCAGACCGTCGAGCCCGCCGTCCACGTCGAGCTCGACGCGCAGCCCCGTCTCCCGGATGCCCGCGACGAGCGCCGGGAGCGCCGCGAGGTCGGGCCTCGGCTCGCGCTCGCCCTCGCGCAGGACGTGCACGAGGCGCCGCATGTCGGCGAGCGCCGCCCGCCCGGTCGACTCGATCGCCGCGAACGCCTGCCGCGTCCTCGCCGGGTCGCGGTCGAGGAGCGAGTCGCCCGCCTCCGCCTGCACCACCATCACGCTCACGGCGTGCGCGACGACGTCGTGCAGGTCGCGCGCGATCCGGGCGCGCTCGAGCTCGACCGCGGTGCGCGCGAGCTCGTCGGTGAGCTGCGCGAGCTGCTGCCGCTGCTCGGCGAGCCGGCGCACGACCCGCCCGACGAGCCACGGCAGCACGGTGAAGATCGGGGCGGTCAGCGCCTTGTCCGCCGCGGTGTTCGTCGAGTCGAGCAGCGCGAGCGTCCACGCGCCCGCGAGCACCGCGGCGCCGCCGGCGAGCGCCGGGCGCAGCGGCAGGTTCGCGCCGGGCGTGTAGGCCGCGAGCATCGCGACGGGGATCACCCAGATCGCCGTCGGCGACTCGGCGAGCGCCGACTGCAGCACCAGGCCCAGCGCGACCAGCGCCGGTGCGGCCAGCGGAAACGACCGGCGGACGGCGAGCGGCGCCGTCATCAGCGCGGCCGACGGGATCGTCACCCAGCGCGACCCGTGCAGAGAGCCGGTCAGCGCGGCGCCCTCGGCGACGCAGAAGAGCACCGCTGCGACGGCGGGGTCGAGGTAGGGGCGGATCCGGAGCACGCGCCGAACCTAGCGGGGCGGGCGGCGCGAGCGCCTCGGCCGGACGGGCGAGACGGATCGGCCGCACGGCCGAGGCGCGGCGGAACGCGCCCTCCTACGTTCGACGGGTCAACCACGAGGAGGTCCCCATGCACCGCATCGCTTTCGCAGCCGTTCTCGTCGCCGCCGTCGCGGCAGCCGTCGCCGTGGGCCGCGCCGGGGGCGCGGCAGGCCACACGGTCGTCGCCGTCGCACACCCGCGCGGCGTGAAGACGCAGATGGCGAACCCGAAGCGCCCCGCCCTCGGCGACCGCGTCGTCGAGCAGGGGGTGCTCACGACCGCGGCCGGCAAGGCCGACGGCACCTACGGCCTGCAGTCCACGCTCCTCTCGCTGGCCGGCAAGGGCAGCGAGCTCGCCCTCGCCGCGCTCGCGCTGCCGTCGGGCACCGTCACCGCGGCGGGCGTCCACCCGGCGCAGGACTCGTTCACGCTGCCGGTCGTCGGCGGCACCGGCGCCTACGAAGGCGTGCGCGGCAGCGCGTCGTTCGCGGCCGGCGCCAGGGGCGCCGTGCGCGTGACGCTCTCGCTGGAGCCCTAGGCCGCCGGCGCTTCGGCCAGCGCGTTCAGGTCGCGGCGGAGCTCCTTGATCTCGTCACGGAGCTTCGCCGCGTACTCGAACCGCAGCTCCTCCGCAGCCTGGAACATCTCCTCCTCGAGCGTGACGAGCAGCTTCTCGAGCTCGCCGCGATCCATCCCCTCGACCTTCTTGCCGCCGCGACGGCGCGAGCTCGGCACGTGCGGCTGCTCGAGCGCGAGGAACTCGGCGATGTCGCTGACGCCCTTCGTGATGGAGATCGGCTTGGTGCCGTGCTCCTCGTTGTAGGCGAGCTGGACGGCGCGGCGGCGGTTCGTCTCGTCGAGCGCCTCCTTGATCGCCTCGGTCATCTTGTCGGCGTACATCAGCACCTTGCCCTCGACGGTGCGCGCCGCGCGGCCGATCGTCTGGATGAGCGCGGTGCGGCCGCGCAGGAAGCCTTCCTTGTCGGCGTCGAGGATCGCGACGAGCGACACCTCCGGCAGGTCGAGGCCCTCGCGCAGGAGGTTCACCCCGACGAGCACGTCGTACTCGCCGAGCCGCAGCTCGCGGATGATCTGGATTCGTTCGAGGGTGTCTACCTCAGAGTGCAGGTAGCGCGTCTTGACGCCGGCCTCCAGGAGGTAGTCGGTGAGATCCTCGGCCATCTTCTTGGTGAGCGTCGTGACGAGGACGCGCTCGCCCTTCTCCTCGCGGCGGCGGATCTCGTTCAGCAGGTCGTCGATCTGGTTGCGCGTCGGCCGCAGCTCCACCTCCGGGTCGACGAGGTACGTCGGGCGGATCAGCTGCTCCGCCACCTGCGTCGACTGGCGCAGCTCCCACGCGCCCGGGGTCGCCGAGACGAACACCAGCTGCGGCACCTTCTCGAGGAACTCGTCGAAGCGCAGCGGCCGGTTGTCGAGCGCGCTCGGCAGGCGGAACCCGAAGTCGACGAGCGTCTGCTTGCGCGAGCGGTCGCCCTCGTACATTCCGCCGATCTGGGGCACGGTCTGGTGCGACTCGTCGATGAACACGACGTAGTCGGACGGGAAGTAGTCGAGCAGCGTATGCGGCGCGGAGCCCGCCGGCCGGCCGTCGAGGATGCGCGAGTAGTTCTCGATGCCGTTGCAGAACCCGAGCTCGCGCATCATCTCCATGTCGTACTCGGTGCGCTGCCGGATGCGATGCGCCTCGAGCATCATTCCCTTCGCCTCGAAGTGCTTGACCTGCTCCTCGAGCTCGTGGCGGATCTCCACGAGCGCGCGCTCGATCGTCGGCGCCGACGTCACGTACTGCGTCGCCGGGAACACCGTGATGTGGTCGAGCTTCGACAGCACCTCGCCGGTGAGCGGGTCGAAGTGCGTGATCTGCTCGACCTCGTCGCCGAAGAACGAGACGCGATACGCCGTCTCGGAGTGCGACGGCTGGATCTCGATGATGTCGCCCTTCACTCGGAAGCGGCCACGGCCGAGCAGCGTGTCGTTGCGCGCGTACTGGATGTCGATCAGCTTGCGCAGCACGAGGTCGCGGTCGGTCTCCTCGCCGACCGCCAGGAACACGAGCTTCTTCTCGTACTCCTCCGGCGAGCCGAGGCCGTAGATCGCGGACACGGACGCGACCACGATCGTGTCGCGCCGCGAGAGCAGGCTCGACGTCGCCGCGTGGCGCAGGCGGTCGATGTCGTCGTTCCGCGAGCTGTCCTTCTCGATGTACAGGTCGGCCTGCGGGACGTACGCCTCGGGCTGGTAGTAGTCGTAGTAGGAGACGAAGTACTCGACGGCGTTGTCGGGAAAGAACTCCCGGAACTCGTTGCAGAGCTGCGCCGCGAGCGTCTTGTTGTGCGCGATCACGAGCGCGGGCTTCTGGACCTGCTCGACGATCCACGCCATCGTCGCGGTCTTGCCGGTGCCGGTCGCGCCGAGGAGCGTCTGGTAGCGCTCGCCGGCGCGCAGGCCGTTCGAGAGCGCCTCGATCGCCGCCGGCTGGTCGCCCGTCGGCGCATACGCGGTCGATGTTTTGAGCGGCGGCACGGCAGGGACAGGGTACCCCGGTGGGTACTCCAGAGAAGACGCCGCCCTACGGGGCCTACGCCGGGATCATGGGCACGTTCGTCGGCGGGCTCGCCGCCGCCGGCGGCGTCGCCAGGCTGCTCGGCCGCGACCCGCGCGAGCACTCCGCGCTCGACCTCGCGGTGCTGGGGCTCGCCGCCTTCAAGGCCTCCCGGACGATCGCCCGCGACGAGGTGACGAGCTTCCTGCGCGAGCCGTTCGTCGAGGGCGTCGCCAAGGAGGGAGCCGAGGATCCGGTCGAGAGCGGCGACCTGCGCCAGGCGATCGGCGAGCTGGTCACCTGCTCGCGGTGCATCGGCACCTGGGTCGCGGCGGGTCTGTCGGCGACGCAGATCGTGGCGCCGCAGTTCGGCCGCCTGCTCACGTGGACGCTCGCGACTGCCGGCGCGAACGACTTCCTGCAGGCGGGCTTCACCGCGCTCACCAACAAGTCGAACGAGCTCGAGCGGCGGGCGTCCGAGTAGCGTTCGAGGCGTGAGCCTCTGGAACGTCGACGCCTACGTCCGCCTGCGCCACGGCGGGGACGACCCGGTGCTCGAGCGCTTCGCGGAGCGGCACGTCGCGGCCGGCACCCGTGTGCTCGAGGTGGGCTGCGGGCCGGGCCGGGCGGCCGCGGCGCTCGACCGGCGCCACGGCGCGCGGGTGACCGCGGTCGACGTCTCGACCGACATGCTGGCGGCCGCGCGCGAGCTCGTACCGCCGACCGTCGAGCTCGTGCAGGCGCCCGCCGAGGAGCTGCCCTTCGCGGACGGCTCGTTCGACGCGGCGCTGACGAACTTCGCCGTGCACCTCTTCGACCGCCCGCGCGCGTTCGGCGAGGTGCGCCGCGCGCTCGCCGGCGGAGCGCCGTACTGGGTGAAGACCGCCGACCCCGAGCGGATCGGCGACCACTGGGCCGCCCGCCTCTTCCCGTCCTTCGTGGAGCTCGAGGTGGCCCGTTTCCCCGGCGAGGAGGAGCTGACGGCGGCCCTGCTCGCGGCCGGCTTCGCCTCGGTCTCCGCCGAGCGCGTTCAGGTCGAGGAGGAGCTCCCGCGCGAGGGCGCGATCGCGCGCCTGCAGGGCCGGACGTTCTCGACGATGGCGCTGCTCGCGCCCGACGAGCTCGCCGAGGGCATCGAGCGGGCGCCGGAGGTCCTCGAGGACCCGGTGCGCTCCACCTCGACGCTGCTCGTGCTCACCGCGCTCGCCTGAGCGCGGCCGGCGCTGCTAGTCGCCCCAGTCGAAGTCGCGCGAGCGCGACCAGAGGTTCTCGTCGGAGGGCTGATCGGGATCGAGCGCGTCCGCGCGCACGGTCTCCTGGGTCGCCTCCGGCGCGGGGGACGGAAGGTCGATGAACGAGTCGTCCGCGCTCGGCCAGTCGAGCGAGGTCTCCTCGGCCTCGATGCCGGCGACGCCGTCCATCGTGTCCTCGATCCGTGCCTGCTCCTCGGTCTTGAAGAGCGGATGGTTCTCGAACGGGTCCTCGGTCAGGTACCGCTCGATGGGCATCTCGTGCTCGAGCGCCGCATTCCTCCGCTTCAGCTCGAGATGCTCCTGGATGACCTGCGCAAACATCGACGGAGTGTCGACGGCCATGAAATCCTCCTGCTCCGACGCCATTTCTCTCCCGGCGGGGAGTCTAGACGATCTCCTCCGAGGTCGATTCGACCGCCCGGACGACGCGGTTCTTACCGGCCCCCTTCGCCTCGTAGAGGGCGGCGTCGGCGGCGGCGAAGAGGTCGTCGGGATCGCGCCACTCCGGGAACGAGGCGACGCCGAAGCTGGCCGTGACGCGCACCGTCTCGCCGTCCGGCAGCTCCACGGTCTTACCCTCGATCGCCACCCGGGCGCGCTCGGCGAGCCGGGCGCCGCCCTCCGCGTCGGTGTTCGTGAGGATGAGCGCGAACTCCTCGCCGCCCCAGCGCCCGGCGTGGTCGCTCTCGCGCACCGTCTCGCGCAGCGCCGCCGCGAACGCCTGCAGCACCTCGTCGCCGGCCGCGTGGCCGAAGCGGTCGTTCACCGCCTTGAAGTCGTCGAGGTCGGCGAGCACGACCGCGAGGCGGTCGCCGACGCGGGCGGAGCGGGCGAGCTCGGCGCGCAGCGACTCCTCGAGGCTGCGGCGGTTCGAGAGCCCGGTGAGGGCGTCGACAAGCGCCTGCCGCTCGACGACGCGGTGCAGCCGGGCGTTCTCGAGAGCCACGACGACCTGCGCGGCGAGCGAGGTCGCCGCCTCGACCTGGCCGGCGTCGAAGGAGCTCCCCGTCAGGACGAGGAGCCCGAAGTCGGAGCTGCCGACGCGCAGCGGCAGCGTGATCCGCTCCGTGCCCGCGTCGGGGTCGCCGGCGCGCGCGAGCTCGCCTTCGGGACCGAGCACGACGCCGCCCGTGGCGCGCGTCGCCTCCACCGCGGACTCGACGACGACCCGTAGGAGCTGCGCCGAGTCCAGCGTCGCAGAGAGCGCCTCGCCGAAGCGCGCGACCGCCTCCTGCACGCGCGTCCGCTCCTCCTCCAGCTCGCGGAGCCGCGCCTCGAGCTGCGAGGCCATGCGGTTGAAGGCGCGTCCGAGCTGCGCGAACTCGTCGGTGCCGCGGGCGTCGACGCGCTCGCCGAACCGGCCGCCCGCGATCGCGTCGGCGGCTTCCGCGAGCCGGCGGAGCGTGCCGACGACCGACCGCCCGAGGAGATAGGTGGCAAGCCCGAAGAGGATCAGCGAGCCTGCGAGCGCGGCGAGCACGGTTCGCTCGGAGGAGTGGGTGGCGGAGTCGATCCGCCCCTGGGGCGCGATCGCGGCGAGCGAGAGCCCGGGCGGCGCCGGGAGCCTCGACGTCGCGAGCGCGCGGAACTCGTCGCCGAGGCGGACGCGGGTCGGGATCCCCGCCGGCAGCGACACCGCCGTCCCGGCCCCCCGCCCGGCGACGACCCGTCCGCCCTGGACGGCGATCAGCTGCTCGTGGGGGCTGAGCCCGCCGCCGATCCGGCCGAGGAGCTTGTCGTCGATCGGCACCCCGACCGCGACGGTTCCGATCACCTTGCCACCCGAGATCACGGAGACCGTGCGCACCGCCGCGGGCTGGGGCGGCACCTTGGGCAGGAGCTTCGCGAGCTGCGCGCGGTCGTGCTTCCGCATCGCCTGCTGCACCTTCGGCTCGGCGGCGAGCGCCCGCGCCCGGGCGGCCGCCGCGTCGAGGCGCGCCGAGTAGGCCGCGACCGCGGCGCGGAGGGCCGCCTCGAGGGTCGCGTCGACGCGCCTCGTCTCACTGCGGCGGGCGAGCGTGTCGTAGCCGTAGAACGCGACGATGAGCGGCAGCAGCGCCAGCAACGCGAACCACGCGACGAGCTTGAGCTTGAAGCTTCCGAAGCGACTCAAGGCGACCTCGATCTTGCCGATAACGGTAGTGAACAGTCGTTGTCGGTCGAACGGGGGAAAGCATGAAGCTTTCGGCGACACAGGCGGCGACGGGGGCACTGACGGCAGCTGTCGTGGCGGGCTTGCTGCTTCTTCCCGGGCATCTGCTCGGAAGCGAATCCGGGGACCACGCCGTCATCACCCTGCCGGTGACGACCGCTCCTGCGCCCGTCGAAGCAGCCGCGATCGCAGTCTCCAAGCCGCACCGGACGGCTCCGGTGCACACCAAGCCCAGCGCGCACCGGACGCTCGTCTCCCGGCCCGTCCACACCGTGGCGACCCACAGGCCCGCGGCGGCAGTGGCGCACCGGGCCGTCTCGCGGCCCCACACGACGACGCCCCGGCCGGCGCTCGTCCGCCGGATCGTGCGCTCGAAGGCGGTCCGCAAGGCTCTCGTCGTGCGCCGCACGAGGCACGTGACCCCGCACGAGCCCGTGCTCTCGAGCACGCCGAAGGCCTCGAAGCCGGCGCCAACGCCCACTCCGGCACCCGCTCCGGCGCCCACTCCCGCTCCCGCTCCGGCTCCGGCTCCGGCGCCCGCCCCGGCCCCCGCGCCGGCGACGCCGCCCGCACAGGTCCCGGCGGCGGTTCCCACCACAGGTCCGGCGCCCACCGTGACCGTCGTCAGCTCGGTCGTCCAGCAGACCTACAACGGCATCCAGCAGCACGGTGGCGGCAACGACCAGGGTCACGGCCACGACGATCACGACCACGGCTCGTGGGGCGGCGGCTGGGGCGGCGGTCACGACCACGGCGGGCACGGGGACCACGACCATGGCGACGACCACGGCCACGGGAGATAGGCATGATCCCCTGGTGGCACGCGTTCGGGTAGTCCGCGTCCGTCCCATCGGGACGGCGATCATGCTCTACGACATCTGGCGCCGGCTGCCCCCGCGGCAGCGCCGCTGGCTCGTCCGGCAGGCGCGCTCGCACGGCCCGCGCCTCGCGCGCCAGGCGTACTACGCCTCGAAGAACCGCCGCCGCTAGACGGTCAGCGCTTCGCGGGCGATCCGGTCCTGCTCGATCAGGTGCGCCGTCGGGTAGCCCTCGGACGGGCTGGCCCGCCACGGACGGCCGAGGTAGCGCAGCCGGACGCCGTTCGCGGCCTCCTCGAGCCGGTGGCGGATCGAGCGCCACGGCCCCATGTTCTGCGGCTCCTCCTGCGCCCACACGATCTCGTCGAGCGACGGGTACGACGCGACGAGCGCGCCGACCGCCTCCGACGGGAACGGGTAGAGCTGCTCGATGCGCGCGATCGCGACCTGCTCGAGCGAGCCCTGGCGCGCCTCGTGACCGTCGATGTCGTAGTAGACCTTGCCGCTGCAGAGGACGAGCCGGCGCACCGCGCCCTTGTCCTCGCGCGCGTCGTCGATCACCGGCCGGAAGGCGCCCTGGGCGAGCTCGGCGAGCGTCGAGGTCGCCTCCTTCAGGCGCAGGAGCCCCTTCGGCGTGACGACGATCAGCGGCCGCGCGGTCGCGTCGAGCGCCTGGCGCCGGAGCAGATGGAAGTACTGCGCGGCGGTCGTGCAGTTCGCGATGCGGATGTTCTCCTGGGCGCCGAGCTGCAGGAACCGCTCGAGCCGTGCGCTCGAGTGCTCCGGGCCGTTGCCCTCGTAGCCGTGCGGCAGGAGGAGCGTCAGGCGCGAGGTCTCGCGCCACTTGGAGAGCGCCGACGAGATGAACTGGTCGATGACGGTCTGCGCGCCGTTCGCGAAGTCGCCGTACTGCGCCTCCCAGAGGACGAGCGCCTCCGGCGCCGCGGCGGAGTAGCCGTACTCGAAGCCGAGGCAGGCGTACTCGGAGAGCGGCGAGTTGTAGACCTCGAACGACGCGGTCGCCTCGTCGAGGTGCTGCATCGGCGTGAACGTCTCGTTGGTGTGGACGTCGTGCAGCACGAGGTGCCGCTGCGCGAACGTGCCGCGCTGGACGTCCTGGCCGGTGAGGCGGATCGGGATGCCGTCGACGAGCAGCGAGGCGTACGCAAGCGCCTCGGCGTGCCCCCACTCGATGCCGCCCTCGGCGATCGCCGTGCGGCGCCGCTCGAGCTGCTTCGCGAGCTTCGGGTGGACGGTGAACTCCTCGGGCGTGCGCAGGAGCTCCTCGTTCAGCTCCTCGAGCTTGTCGGCGGCGACCGCGGTCACGACCTCGGCGGTGGAGGCGCGCGGGATCGTGCCGTCGTGCTCGACCTTCGCGGCAGCCTCGCCGAACGACGCCTTCAGGCGCTCGTGCGCGTCGCGGAGCGCCTGCTCGACCTCGGCCACGTAGGCGTCCGCCTCTTCGCGGCTGAGGACGCCCTCGCCGACGAGCTGCTCCTGGTACAGCTCGCGCGCGGTCGCGTGCGACGCGATCTGCTCGACCATCAGCGGCTGCGTGTACGCCGCCTCGTCCTGCTCGTTGTGCCCGAAGCGGCGGTAGCCGACGAGGTCGATGAGCACGTCCTGGCCGAACCGCCGCCGGTAGGCCATCGCGAGCCGCACGGCCGCGATCGACGCCTCGGGGTCGTCGGCGTTCACGTGGACGATCGGGACGTCGAAGCCCTTCGCCAGGTCGGACGAATAGCGGGTCGAGCGGCTCTCGTTCGGGTCGGTGGTGAAGCCGATCTGGTTGTTCGTGATGATGTGCAGCGTGCCGCCGGTCGAGTAGCCCTCGAGGTCGTGCACGTTGAAGGTCTCGGCGACGATCCCCTGGCCCGCGAACGCCGCGTCGCCGTGCAGCAGCACCGGCAGCGCGACCGTCGGGTCGTGCGCGCCGTTCTTCGTCGAGCGGTCGGTCTGCTCGGCGCGGGCGCGGCCCTCGACGACCGGGTTGACGGCCTCGAGGTGGCTCGGGTTCGCGACGACGCGCACGCCGATCTTCCCGCTCGCGGTGGTGCGCGTCCCGGACGCGGCGAGGTGGTACTTGACGTCGCCCGAGCCGCCCTCCGGGTCGGCCGCCACGGCGTCGAGCGTCCGCTCGCCCTCGAACTCGCGCAGGATGTACTCGTACGGCTGGCCGACGGTGTGCGCGAGGACGTTGAGCCGGCCGCGGTGCGCCATGCCCATGACGACGTCGTGCGCGCCCGCCTCGGCTGCGAGCTCGATCGTCTCGTCGAGCATCGGGATCATCACGTCGAGGCCCTCGAGCGAGAACTGCTTCTGCCCGAGGAACCGCTTGCGGAGGAAGCGCTCCATCCCCTCCACCTCGCAGAGGCGGCGGAAGAGCGCCTTCTTCTCCTCGGCGGCGAGAGGCTGCCGGTAGCGGCCCGACTCGATCGCCTGGCGCAGCCAGACGCGCTGCTGGTGGTCGGAGAGGTGCTCGATCTCGTAGGCGATCGTGCCGCAGTAGATCTCGGCGAGCTGCGGCAGCACGTCGGCGAGCGTCTCGCCGGACACGTGCACGCGCAGGACGGACGCCGGGATGCGCGCCTGCAGCTCGGGCGTCAGCTTCGGCTCGAGCCGCCGCGGCTCGCGCGACGGGTCGCCGACCGGCTCGGCACCCAGCGGGTCGAGGCGCGCGGCGAGGTGGCCGTGGGTGCGGTGCGCCTTGACGAGAGCCATGGCTGCTGCGACGCCGCCGAGCAGCTGCTGGTCGGGCGCCGCGGCCGGCGCGGCTGCCGGGGCCGGCGCCACCGCCGCGTGCCCGTTGCCGTTCTCTCCGTGCCCGTTCCGGGGGAGCGTCTCGAGGAGCCGGGCGATCCCGGGGTGCGTGGCGACGAGCGAGGACTCCCCGCTCTCGAACAGCGCCCTCCACTCGGACGGCACCGCTTCGGGGTTCTCGAGGTACTCGTCGAGCAGGGCGCGCGCGTAGCCGGCATTCAGGCCGTCGACGTCGTGCGTGCTCACCCCTGTGTTGTACCAGGGGGACACCGGTTGTCCTCTCACCTGAACGGGTTGCCGGGGGCGCCGGTCAGAACATCGGGTGGTGCGTGATGATCTGCAGCGCCGCACCGGCGACGAAGCAGACACCGACGACCACGAACCCGATGCGGACGAGCCGCTGCTGCTCCTCGCTCATCACCGCGGCGACGAGCAGGAGGATCACGGCGAGCGGCGCGAGCCGGAACGGCCGGTAGAGCAGCTCCATGAAGCCGAGGAAGATGGCGAACGCCGCGAGCAGTCCTGCGACCGCCTCGGAGGCGCGAAAGGGCTGGCGTGTCGTCGGGGTCACGACACGACTCTATCGCGCCGCTCGGGACGGACGCGGGCAGAGTCGCGCGTGCCGTGCGGGCCGCCGCGCCGAGGGCGCGGGCCCGACGGGCGCTGCCACGGCCGCCAGATGGAGAACTCCTCCTGGTCGACGCCGGGCTCCTGCGGCTCGGCCTTGATGGCGTACCAGACGACGAACGCCAGGTAGGCGATCGGGATCTTCAGGATCAGCATCATGAAGAGGAGCTCCCAGGCGATGGGCGACATTCGTGAAGTGTACGGGACCCGGGGCGAAAACGGATGCCTAGAAGAGGGCGTAGCCGGACGGGGCGAGGGCGGTCGGCGGCTCCACCCCGTCGGAGACGAGCAGGAGCCCGGGCGCGTCGCCGAGCCGCAGCCCGGCGCCGAGCGCGACCCGGACGAGCTCGCGCGCCGTCCCGAGCACGCGCAGCCGCACCGGACCGGGGGCCCGGGCGAGCTCCGCCTCGAGGGCCCGCGCCGCGGCGTTGCCGTTGAGCCCGGCGACCGGCCCGAGCTCGCCGCCCGGGAAGGCGTAGGTGTAGGCGTCGCCCCACTCGCGCCGCTCGGCCGCGCGCGCCCAGGCGTCGTGGTCGACGGAGCGGTCGAAGCCGTAGGCGGCCGCGTCGATCGCCGCGAGATCGGCCGGCGCCTCCTCCGCGCTCGAGGAGGCGGCCGGGACGCCGCTGAAGGTGAGGAGCGGCGTCACCGGCACGAGGCCGCGTCGGCCGTAGAGCGCGTTCGACACGGGCTGGAAGGCGTCCGTGATCGTGCGGCGGCGGGCCGCCTCCGAGCTCCACACCGCGTCGAGCAGGCGCGTGCCGAGCCCACGCCCCTGCGCGCCCGGCCGGACGAAGAGCGACGAGAGGAACCAGTCCTCGCCGCGCGTGAACGCCGCACCGAACCCCTCGAGCCGCCCGTCCCGCTCGGCGACCACCGACCGGCCGGTCGCGGCGACGTGCCGCTGGATCGCGGAGAACGCCGCCTGCGAGGGGGACGGCGGCGTCAGCCCGAAGCGCCCGAAGAGCTCGCCGACGGCGGCGAGGAAGACCTCGCGCATCGCCTCGAGGTCGCCGTCGGCCGCGGCGCGAAGCTCCACCGTCAGAGCGCCGCGACGTCGGCCCGGATCGGGTCGAAGTCGGTGTCGTTCGCGGCGAGCTCGCGGAACGACGGGTCGAGCTCGAGGGAGCGGCGGAGATGCCCGAGCGCGTCGTCGCGCCGGCCGGCGAGCGCTTCGTAGCACGCGAGGTTGTAGAGGACGCCGGCGTCGTCGCCGCCTGCGAGCGCGGCCGCGAGGACATCCGCGCCGCGGCCGTACTCCCCGCGCTCGTAGTGGCCGTGCGCGGCGCGCTGGGCGTCCCAGAGCTTCCAGATCCCGACCAGCCGCCGGAGCTCCGCGATCGGCTGCTCGTGATCCTCGACGCGCAGGTCGCAGACGCGGTCGATGCGCTCGCGCGACTCGGCAGCCGCGCCGGCCCGTTCGACGACGAGCGCCGCGGACTGCTGTCCGCGCCGGTCGCCGCCCGCCGCCTGGCCCGCTTCGAGCGCCGCGACGAGCCGCTCGGCGAGCGCGCCGGCGGTCTCCTCGAACGCGCGGGCCATCTCGTCGACGACCGCGGCGCCCGCGAGGATGTTCCCCTGGACGGCGAAGCCCGGCCCGGTGCGGTGGCCTGCCCACTCGAGGCACGCGGCGCCGGTGAACGCCGCCGCGCGTCCGTCGGCCGTGACGACGCCGAGCTGGCGCGTCTCCCGGCCCGGGTCGTCTGCGAGCACCCGCTCCAGCGCCTCCTCGGGAGTCGCGCCGGCCGCGAGCGCCTCGAGCGTCCAGCGCCCGTACACCGCGACGCCGGCCGCCTGGGTCGCGACCGCGCCCACGCCCGCCTCGGCCCACGACACCACCGACCCGACGGAGAAGTACCTCGACTGGACGGCGCAGCCCACCTCGCCGGCCTCGAGGTCGGCGGCGACGATGGAGAAGGTTCCGAACGGGGTGCTCAATGGGCGTGGCGCGCGCGGTAGGCGTTCACCTTCGCACGGTTGCCGCAGCTCTGCATCGAGCACCACGCGCGCGAGCGGTTCTTGGCCGTGTCGAGGAACGCCCAGCGGCAGTCGTCCGCGCGGCACGCCTTCATCCGGTCCCACGTGCCGTTCGCCTGCGCGGCGGACACCTCGGCGAGGATCCAGCCGAGCGCACCGCGCACGCCGCCGACGCCCGGCTCGAGCTTCATCTCCCCGTCGGCGAAGCGCACGCCGAGCTTCGCCCGGCAGACCGCCTCGTCCATCACCGCGCTGGCCGCGTCGACGTCCGCCGGCAGCTCGTTCTTCGCCGCCAGCAGGTCGCGGATCGCCTCGCGCACGCCGATCGCCTCGACCAGGTCGGCTGCCGTCACGCGGGCGGCCGGGTCGAGGATCTCCCGGTCGACGAGCCACGCGCGGAGTGCCTGCGGCGAGTCGAATCCCTCCTCGTAGGGCCGGAGATCGAGGGAGTTGACGAAGTCGAGGATCAGGTCGCAGTTGCAGTTCAATTTCACCATTCACCTTGCTTAGCGGGTTACGTAACTGCTATCATCGTATCACTGGTTACGGGAGGATGTGAGGAGGCAAGACGATGTTCTACGACGTGGATGCCCGCAAGATGCTTTCCGACGACAAGTTCAGGACGTTCGAGCACGAAGCCGCCGCCGCGCGTCTCGCGCGGAGCGCCGCCCCCGCCCGGCGCGTGGAGGAGGGCGAGATCGAGCTGCGGCTCTGCCGCGCCGACGACGACCCGGCGCTCGAGCGCCTCTCGGCGCTCGCCGAGCGGCCGCTGCCCTTCGGCCGGCTCGTGGTCGCGCTCGTCGACGGCCAGCTCGTCGCCGCCCTGCCGCTCGCCGGCGGGCACGCGCTGACCGACCCGTTCGCGCGCACGGCACACCTGATCAGGCTGCTCGAGCTCCGCGCCGAGCAGCTCCGGCAGCCCGAGCCCCGGGCAGGCGCGGTGCGGCGCCTCCTCCGGCATGCGTAGGGAGCGGCCGGGACGGTAATAGGATCGGCCTATGGCCGAGACGATCGAGATCGACGTCCCCAGGCGTGGGATCGGGAGCGACCTGACCGAAGCGCTCGCGGCCCACGGCCTGGAGGCGGAGATCGTGGACTCGGACGAGCGGTGTGCGCTGCACGTCCGGTTCGCGTCCAAGGAGCGGGACCGGCTGGTCGAGAGCGCGGTGCACGCCATCGAGGCGTACCTCTCCGACCGGATGCTGCCGCTCGTCGTGCAGCGGGCCGACGGCGGCGCCGTGGTGCGGCCGCCGGCGGACTAGAAGAGCGAAAGCCCCGGTACGGGGCTTTCGTCGATGGACCCAGCCGGGCTCGAACCGGCGACCTCGTGCGTGCCACGCACGCGCTCTCCCAGCTGAGCTATGGGCCCGTGGAGCCTCTCGATTGTAGCCCCGAACTCGTACTCCCGCGCCCAGTTGATGCCGGTTGCCTGATTGTTGCG
>DASZWR010000065.1:0-8642 GCA_035546215.1 Gaiellaceae bacterium
CGATGACCGAGCGGCAGAAGGTCGACCTCGCGGCGGCGCTCGCGACGTTCACGGAGCCGTGGGCGCCGCGCATCGTCGGCCACTACAACGACAACAAGATCTTCCTCGCCAGGGCGAGGGGCGCGTTCGTCTGGCACTCGCACCCCGACACGGACGACCTCTTCCTCGTCCTCGAGGGTCAGCTGACGATCGAGCTGCGTGACGGCGCCGTCGAGCTCGGGCCGGGCGAGCTGTACGTCGTCCCGCGCGGCGTCGAGCACCGGCCGCGCTCGGACGAGGGCGCGTCGATACTGCTGATCGAGCCCGAAGGGACGCCCAACACCGGCGATCCCGCCACGGCGGCCACGGAGGTGGAGCTGTGATCGCACGCACGCACATGCGCTGACGCGGGCTCAGAGCGTCAGCGCGAGCGCCGTGCGATCGTCGTCGACGAGGAGCCACGGCCCGGCGTCGCCGGGGATCCGCACGCGGTCGCCCGTCACCCGGCGCCGGTCGCCGTCCGGCCCGACGAGCCACGTCCCGTCGCCGTCGACGACGACGAGCTCGCCGTCGTTGCGGACGATCACCGGGCCCTGCGGGTCGTACGAGATGGCAGTGCGGCCCGCCCGCACGCCGCCGAGCACGTCGTCGCCCTCGACCTCGACCCACGTCGTCGGCGCCCCCGGCAGCCCGCCGTGCCCGGGCAGGTGGAAGTCGCTGCCGCCGATCGGGATGCCGGCGGCCCACTCGCGCCACCAGTCGAGCGGCTCGGGGCCGCGCCGGTCCCAGGTCGAGTGCCACACCTCGAGGAGCGGCGGGCGCCCGTCCATGGGCAGGCGCCACCTGGTGTCGCCGGCGAGCGGATGGTTGAGCGACAGCAGCGCGCCGGCCGCCTCGGCGTCGGCGAGCCATTGATCGGGCGGGTTGCGGAAGTCGATGAAGCGGTCGGCGCCGAAGCAGTTCGAGTGGCCGCGGTCGGTCGTGATCTCGAACCCGGGGATCAGGATCGTGTCCGCGTACGCGGACGCCGCGGGGAGCTCCGGGTGGTGGCTCGTCGTGTTGTGGTCGGTGACGGCGATGAAGTCGAGGCCCCGCTCGCGTGCGAGGCAGGCGAGCCCGTGCACGGTGAGGATCCCGTCGGAGTGGACCGTGTGCGCGTGCAGGTCGCCGGCGAGCCAGCGCCGCCCCGGCTCCGCCGGCAGCTCGCGGCGCGGCGGCCGCTCGGGGAGCGGCGGCGGAGGCGGCATCGGCGGCACGTCCGCCGGGCCGAAGCCGATGCGCATCTCCCACTCCACGCCCTCGCGCGGGACGCGGTGCAGGCCGTGGAGGATCCGCCACTCGCCGGCGACCGGCCCGGGCAGGTAGCTCGGCGTCGCCACGTCCGGCCCGATCGCGAAGCCCTCCTTGTCCGAGCCCGACCAGCCGCGGAACCCGCCCGGCCCCCACGCGCCCAGGTCGATCACGGCGCCCGTGCTGCGGTCGTAGGCGAGCGTCACCGACAGGCCCGCCGCGTCGCCCGGGACCTCGACGTCGACCAGGCGGTTGAGCTCGGCCTCGCGGTCCTCGGGCGTCCAGCGCCCGCGCAGGACGTTCACGCCTCCACCGGCGCGGGCTCGGTCGCCGGCGAGCCGACGAGGTTCCCGTCGTCGGCGCGGTAGACGAGCGCCCGCTCCGGGACCGGCCGGACGCGGACACGCTCGCCGGCTGCGGGCTCGTCGCCCTCGTCGACGGTCACCTGCACGACGGTCTCGCCCGCCTCGACCGTGACGAGGTACTCGGTGCCGAGGTTCTCGAGGATCGTCACCTCGCCCGCGATCGCGTCCTCCCCGTCGGCGACCAGCGTGCAGAACTCGGGCCGCGCGCCGAGGATGACCTCCTCCCCCTCGCGCACCTGACCCGCCGCCGACGGCGGGACGGGCACGGAGCTCTCGCCGAGGGCGAGCCGCTCGCCGGAGACGGTCGCGGGCAGCAGGTTCATCCGCAGCGAGCCGATGAAGCCGGCCACGAAGAGGTTCGCCGGGCGCTTGAACACCTCGACCGGGGTGCCGAGCTGGCGGATCTTGCCGGCCTCCATGACCGCGATCCGGTCGGCGAGCGCGAGCGCCTCCGCCTGGTCGTGCGTCACGTACACCGTCGTCGTCGCGACCTCGGTCTGGAGCCGGCGCAGGAACGTGCGCGCCTCGAGCCGGAGGCGCGCGTCGAGGTTCGAGAGCGGCTCGTCGAGCAGGAAGAGCTGCGGCCGGAACGCCATCGCGCGCGCGAGCGCGACCCGCTGCTGCTGTCCGCCCGAGAGCTGGGCCGGCCGGCGCAGCAGCAGCGGCTCGAGGCCGAGGTGCGAGCCGACCTCCGCCGCGCGGGCGCGGCGCTCGGTCTTGCTCACCTTCTTGATCTTCAGCGGGTAGGCGATGTTGTCGTCGACGCGCATGTGCGGGTACAGCGCGTAGTCCTGGAAGACCATCGCGACGTCGCGCGCGCCGGGCGGGAGGCGCGTCACCTCGCGCCCGCCGATCTCGAGCCTGCCGGACGTCGCCGTCTCGAGGCCCGCGAGCGTCCGCAGCAGCGTCGTCTTGCCGCAACCGGACGGCCCGAGCAGCGCGAAGAACTCGCCGTCCTCGATGTCGAGGTCGAGCTCGTCGATCGCGCGGACACCGCCCGGGAACACCTTCGTCAGCGACCGCACACGCACGTCTGCCATCAGCGCTTGATCCCCCCGTGGAAGCGAAAGCCGTACCGGTGGCTGACGAACAGGTACATCGCGACGACCGGTATCGAGTACAGGAGCGAGAACGCCGAGAGCAGGCGCAGGTCGGCCTGCCCGCCCTCGGTGTAGAAGTTGTAGACGACGACCGCCGCCGGCGACTTGTCGGGGCTGCGGATCAGGATGAACGGGATCAGGAAGTTCCCCCACACCTGGACGAGCCCCCACACGGCGATCACGGCGAGGCCGGGGCGGACGACCGGCGTGACGATGTCGCGCAGCACCTGGAACGAGCTCGCGCCGAACACGCGCGCCGACTCCTCGTAGCTCGCGGGGACGCTGTCCATGAAGTCCTTGAGGATGAAGATCGCCGCCGGCAGCAGCCCTCCCGCGAGCACGAGCACGACGCCGATGAAGCTGTTGATCAGGCCGAGGTCGTAGATGAGCAGGAAGAGCGGCACCATCGCCGCGGAGCCGGTCACGATCGACGAGAACAGCAGGAGCACGTAGAGCAGCAGGTCGCGGCCGGGGATCCGCACGCGGCTGAGCGCGTACGCGGCGAGCGCCGCTGCGGCCACGACGATCGCCATCGTCGCGACGGCGAGGATCGCCGAGTTGCGCAGCGACGTGACCACGTTCGGGTCGTGGAACACGTCGCGGAAGTTCTGCAGCGTCCCCGACGGTGCCTTGACGTCGAGGTTCGGGTGGCTGTCGAACGGCGCCAGCACGAGCCAGAGCAGCGGCAGCGCGAAGAACGCCGAGACGACCACGACGAACACGTAGAAGGCGACGCGCGAGAGGAGCGCCCGCACGACCAGCGCGGCCTCGCTCGGGACGGTGACGCCGGGAGCAGCCATCACGCGGCCTTCGGCTTCCGCTCGCGGAGCAGCTGCAGGTACGCGAGCGCGAGGATCAGGTTGATCGCGAGCATGATCGTGGAGATCGCCGCGCCGAGGCCGAGCGCGCCCGAGCTGAACGCGTTCCGGTAGACGTAGATCGGCAGCACCTCGGTCTTGAAGTTGGGCCCGCCCGCGGTGATCAGGTACGGCCCGAAGTCGTTGAAGGTCCAGAGGCTGATCAGGATCATGTTCGTGAGGATGTGCCCCCTGATCGACGGCAGGATCACGTCGCGGAGCTGCTGCCACTGCGACGCTCCCGCGATCCGGGAGGTCTCGAGGTGCGACGGCGGCACGTTGTTCAGGGCGGCGCCGAACAGGAGCATCGAGAAGGCCGTCCCGCGCCACGTGTTGTAGACGATGATCGAGAGCAGCGGGTGCGTGACGAGCCAGTCCACGTGCAGGCCCGTCACCTGGTTGAGCGTGCCGGACTCGCCGTCGAGGAACGCAACCCAGAGGAACGCGACGACCGAGCTCGGGATGATCCACGCGACGATCACGAGCGCCTCGACGATGCGGCGCAGCGGGCTCCGCCAGCCGTGGAAGCGCCACGCGAGCAGAAAGCCGAGGAACATCTGCCCGATCAGCGCCGACCCGAGGACGAAGATCAGCGTGACCTTCAGCGCGTTCGTGAACTGCGGGTCGGAGAGCGTCGTGCGGTAGTTCTGCGTGCCGACGAACTGCGTGTGCGTGGCGCCGAGCCCGAACAGCTGGTTGTTCGTCAGCCCGAGGTAGAGCGTCCAGACCGCCGGGAAGATCAGGAAGACGCCGATCAGCCCGAGGGCCGGGGCGACGAATCCGATCGCCCCGGCCCGGCTGAGGGTGGTGCCCGATGCTGCGTGCGTGCTCAGACGCGCGCCGCTACGACGATTCCACGTTCTTCGCGCCCACCAGCTTCACGAGCGCCTTCTGGTAGTTCTGCGCCGCCTTCTGCACGCTCGTCCCGGCGACGACCTGCTGCGACGCGAGCTGCAGCAGCACCGAGACCTGCGGGTAGACGGCGAAGCCCGGCCGGTACGTCGTGATCGGAAGCACGTTCCGCGCGACGTACGAGAGGAGCGGGTCGGAGTACAGCGTCTGCTTGTTCACGTCCGACCGCGGCGTGATGCGCGGCTGGTTCGCGACGTACTTGAGCCACGCGTCCTTGGAGTTCATGAACGTGAGCAGCGCCCACGCCTCCTTCGCGTGCTGGGTGTGCGGGTTGATGACGCGCCCGCCGCCGCCGGAGAGGCTGACGAAGCTCTGCGGCTTCTTGAACGCCGGCCCCTTGACGCCCTGGTGCGGGGCGATCGACGGGATCAGCGCCCACGCGATGTCGGTGTTGCGGCTCGGCATCGGGTCGATCCCGACCGTCGGGTTGATCACCGAGCGCCACAGGTAGTCGCCCTCGGTGAGCATGGCGATCTTCGCCTGCGAGAACTCCTGGAACGACTTGTCGCGGCCCGACGCGATCAGCTGCAGGTTCGGGTCGCCGACCGCGTTCTTGCCGCGGTAGACCTGCGCGTAGAAGTTCAGGACCTCGCGGATGTTCTTCGTGTTGCCCAGCCACTTCTTCTGCGGCGTGTCGTAGATGAGCTTCCCGGTGCCGGCGAGCAGCGGCAGGAAGCCCTGCGCCGTCGTCGCCTCGCCCATCGCCTCGCCGGCATTCCACTGGAGCGGCGTGACGCCCGGCAGCTTCGCCTTCAGCTTGCGCGCCGTCGAGAGGATGTCGGCCCAGCTCCGCGGCTGCCACGGCAGCTTGATCCCCGCCTGCTGGAACAGCTTCTTGTTGTAGTAGATGATGCGGCCGTCCGGCCCGGTCGGAACGCCGTACTGCTTGCCCTGGAAGGCCATGTCGCTCTTGACGGCCTTCGGGATCACCGACCAGCCGTCCCACTTCGCGTAGCTCGCGCCGACGATCGAGGCGAGCGGCTTGATGTAGCCCGCCTGCGCGAACTCGCCGACCCAGATGTCGTCGATGTCGAAGACGTCGGGGCCGCCGCCGGTCTTCAGGTCGAGGGCGAGCTGCGTCTTGAATGCCTCGTCGTCGGCGCCGGAGCCCTGGAACGTCACGTTCACCGGGTCGCCGGCTGCAGCCTGCTGCTTCTCGAAGTTCGGAATCACGTAGTTCGTGATCCACGACGCCTCGAGGTCGTTCTTGCCTCCGACGACGGCGTTTGCGCCGATCGTGAGCGAGATCGCCTTCGCAGTCGTGCGATGGGTCGGTGTGGCAGCCGCGGCCCCGACCGCAGCCAGCACCACGACCGTCGTCGCGACGGCAATCACGAGAGTCCGAACGCGAGTCCGGTGGGACAGGCGGGACATGGCACCTCCTCGGAAAACCCGGTGGTCAGAAACCGCGCGGATGACGCACTCCGCCGGGCCGCGCGCAAACGGTTGCACAGGGCGCCGCGGCTTGTCAAGAAGGGAACCGTTGGCGGCGCGCCGGCCGATCTGCGAGGGTGACGGACGTGAAGATCGCCGTGCTGGGGGGAGGCGGATTCCGGGTGCCGATGGTTTACGGCGCCCTGCTTGCGCGCAAGAACGAGCTCGGTCTCGACGAGGTCGCGCTGTACGACGTGGACGCCGCGCGGACGGAGCGGATCCGCCCGGTCCTGACCGGGCTCGAGCAGGAGCTGTGCACACGTTTGCCCCTCCGCGTGACCGGCTCGCTGGAGGAGGCGGTCGAGGGCGCGGACTTCGTCTTCTGCGCCATCCGCGTCGGCAAGCTCGAGGGTCGCGTCGTCGACGAGCGGGTGCCGCTCGACGAGGGCGTCGTCGGCCAGGAGACGACCGGGCCGGGCGGGATCTGCTTCGCCCTGCGCACCGTGCCGGTCATGCTCGAAATTGCGCGCGTAGTCGCCGAGCGGGCGCCGGGCGCGTGGCTCGTCAACTTCACGAACCCGGCCGGGCTCGTCACGGAAGCGGTGCAGGAGGTGCTCGGCGGCCGCGCGATCGGGATCTGCGACACGCCGTCCGCGCTCTGCCGCCGGGCAGCCGACGCGCTCGGTCGCTCGCCGGACGGGCTCTGGTTCGACTACTTCGGCCTGAACCACCTGGGGTGGCTGCGGGGGGTCTACGACGGCGACCGCAACCTGCTGCCCGACCTGCTCGCCGACGACGACCTGCTCGACACGATCGAGGAAGGCCGCCTGTTCGGCGGCGAATGGCTGCGGTCGCTCGGGATGATCCCCAACGAGTACCTCTACTTCTATTACTTCGCCTCGGACACGGTCGGCGCCGTCAAGTCCGGCCTCGAGTCGCGCGCGGAGTTCCTGCTGCGCCAGCAGGCGGCGTTCTACGAGTCGGACGGCCGCACGCCCGAGGCTGCGCTCGCCGCCTGGCGCGCGGTGCGGGCCGAGCGCGAGGAGACCTACTTCGAGGAGGCGCGCACCGCCGCCGGCGTCGACGGGCACTCGGCGCAGTGGCAGGACGTCGGCGGCTACGAGGGTGAGGCGATGGCCGTCGTCGAGGCGATCGCGCTCAACCGCCGCCGCGTCCTCATCCTCAACACGGCCAACCGGAGCGGGCTGCCGTTCCTCGACGAGCGCGCGGTCGTCGAGGTGCCCTGCGTCGTCGGCCGGGCGGGCGCGGTCCCGACCGCCGTCGGCGACGTGCCGGGCCACGCACGCGCCTTGATCGAGACGATCAAGGAGGTCGAGCGCACGGCGATCCGCGCGGCGGTCACGGGGTCGCGGCAGCTCGCCGTCGAGGCGCTCGCACTCCACCCGCTGGTGCCGTCGGTGACGACCGCCCGCCGGATCTTCGACGCCTACGCGGGCCGGCAGC
The DNA here is from genome assembly GCA_035546215.1 of Gaiellaceae bacterium. GTDB lineage: Bacteria > Actinomycetota > Thermoleophilia > Gaiellales > Gaiellaceae > PALSA-600. Next base: position 7,342 of record DASZWR010000065.1, read on the forward strand.
CGGAGCTCGCGGCACGCTTCGGCTCGTGACCGTCGACGTCGTCTGCGCCGACCCGGTCTTCCTCGACCTGACGTTCGCGGGCCTGCCCGGGCTTCCGCCGAGCGGCGGCGAGCTGTTCGCAGACGACCTGCACCTGAGCCCGGGCGGGGCCGCGATCACCGCGATCGGGCTCGCACGGCTCGGGCTGCGCGCCGCCGTGACCGCGGCGCTCGGCTCCGACGTCGCGGGCCGCACGCTGCGCGAGCTCCTGGAGGCGGAGGGCGTGACCTGCGCGGCCGGCGAGGCGGCCCGCACACCGGTGACGGTCGTGCTGCCGTTCGCCGGCGACCGCGCGATGGTGTCGTACGCGCCGCCGCCGGAGGTCGACCGGGGCGCACTCGAGCGCCTCGGCCCGCGCGCGGTCGTCGTCGCGCTCGACCGGCTCGAGGCCGTCCCGGCGGGCCCGCTCGTCTACGCGGTCGTCGCCGACCCGCAGGCCCACCGGCTCGCAGGGGCGCTGCCACGCGGGCTCGCGGCGGCCCGCGCCCTCCTCGCGAACCGCTCGGAGGCGGAGCGCCTGACCGGCAGGCCGGACCCGGAGGAGGCGGCGCTCGCACTCGCCGCGCACGTCCCGACGGCGGTCGTCACCTGCGGGCCGGACGGCGCGGTCGCCGCGTCGGACGGCTCGGTCCACTCCGCCACGGCGCCGCCGGTCGAGGCAGTCGACACCACCGGCGCCGGCGACCTCTTCACCGCCGCGTACGTGTGGGGCGACCTCGCGGGGCTCCCGCTCGAGGAGCGTCTGCGCCGCGCCGTGGCGTACGCGTCGCTGTCCGTGCGCGTGCCGACGGCCGCCGCCGGCGCGGCCTACGAGGCCTGAGCCTCAGGCCGGCGCCCGTCCGAGCCGGCGCTCCGCCGTGCGGAGCCAGGTGTTCTCGGCCTGGCACATCGGGCAGCGCTCGGGCGGCGTCGGGCGGGCGACGCCGTACCCGCAGCCCGCGCAGCGCAGGCTGAACGTCCCCGGGCGCGGCGTCTCCCGGAGCTGCCGCGCCTGCACCGCGAGCCACCGCATCGACCGCTCGATCTCGAGCTTGTCGAACAGCGGCAGCTGCAGCTCCAGCGCCTGCCTGCGGTGGGCCGCCGGCTGCGCGCTGGACAGCGCGATCCGCAGCTCCGGGCGCAGCTCGCGCAGGGTGATCGCTGCCTCGATCCCGCCGAGGCGCGGCATCTGGACGTCGAGGAGGGCGAGACCCGGCCGCTGCTGGAGCCCGATCTGGACGGCCTCCGCGCCGTCCGCGGCCTCCAGCACGGCAAGGCCCTCG
>DASZWR010000066.1:0-60149 GCA_035546215.1 Gaiellaceae bacterium
ACGCTACTTCCGCAACGCCCGCGCCCCGATCATCTACGAAGGCACCACCCAAATCCACAAAATGATGCAAGCCGAACACGCCCTCGGCTACCGCCACCTCAACGGCAAAAACGGCGACACCTCACCCATCTGCTCCTGGGCTCCGGCGCTCGCGCCGGTACACCAGACCGCCTAGCTTCGGCCGCCGAAGAATCGACACACAGTCGGCACGAAGTCGGCGCGCCTTCCATGTGCTGTAGCTGTACAGCTACAGCACATGAGTCACCGCTTCCAGCTCGTGCTCTCGGAGCGGCAGTACCTGCACCTGAACCTCGAGGCCGACCGTTCGTCGGTTTCGATCGCCGAGCTGATCCGCCGCGCGATCGACACGACGTACGGCTTCGACGAGTCCGGCCAGGTGGTGCTGATCTCGCACGAGCTCGGCCGGCGTAGCGGCCGGCGCCTGTAGGAACGGCCCGGGCTACAGCTCGCCGTCGAAGTACTCGACCGCGTCGGCGAGGCGGAACAGCTTGCCGGGTGGCCACGCACCGACCTTCCCGGAGTCCGGGTAGACGCTCGTCGCCACCGCGAGCCGGCTCGACCAGAGGCAGACGCGAACGACCTCGTCGCTCGCGTTCGTGACCTTGTGGGCGCCCTCCTCGCCGATGGGGAAGAACACGCAGTCCCACGGCCCGAGCTCGCGCTCGCCCTCGGGCGTGCGCAGCGTCGGCCGGCCGGCGAGGACGATCAGCCACTCTTCCTCGGCGTTCTCGTAGTGGTACGGGCAGATGCTGTTGCCCGGCTCGAGCTCGTAGATCGACAGCCCGAGCTGCTGCGCGCCGAGCGACGGCCCCGTCCTGAGATACGAGACCGAGTATCCGGCCGGGTCGTCCTCGTCCTTCTGCAGCTCCGCGTCGAAGAGGTTGACGACGCTCACGGCTCTCCCTCCCAGTACTGCGCCTCCTCGCCCAGGTACCCGCGATGGCGGAAGCCGGAGCCGCTCAGGACGAACTTCCCGCTGTCCGGGTACACGACGCCGCCGCCCCACTCGCGGTGGTTCGAGAACATGACGAAGCGCGCGGTCTCGGTGCCGTCGTTCCACACCGCGTGCCCCCCGGTCGGCCCGCTCGGGAAGCAGGCGGTGTCGCCGGCGCGCACCGTCTGCTCGCCGTCCGGCGTGCGAAGCACGAGCTCACCCGAGACGACGATCAGCCATTCCTCGCTGCCGATTTCGAAGTGGTACGGCCAGACGTGCTTGCCCGGCTCGACCTCGTAGACGCACAGGCCGGTCTGTTTCGAGCCGAGCTCGTCGCCGACCGCGTGGGCGGTGAAGACGTTCGTCGGCTCGCGATTCCAGTCGCCCGACTCGAGCGCGAGGTCGCGAAGGTTGACGATGCGGTCGCTCATGCCGCCAATCCTGCCCAAGCGACGCCGACGACGGTGGAGACAGCGTGCTCGACGTCCTCTTCTCCGGACGGGAGCTGGCCGAGCACCCACCCCGTCAGCGTCTCCTCGAGGGCGCCGTAGAAGGCCCAGGTCGCGAAGGTCGTGTTGCAGGCGGCACGCACCTCGCCACGCAGGCGGGCGCGATCGATCATCCGCTCGACGGCGGCCAGGGTGCCGCGGATCTCCCCCACGCGCTCGCCCACGTCGGGGCTGCGCGCGATCTCGCGCACGAGGACGCGGACGAGATCGGGCGTGACGAGCCACGAGCCGAGGTAGATCCGCGCGAACCTGCGCAGCTGCTCGCGCAGCGGCACGTCGCTCCCCTCGATCCGCTCGGTGTCGGACTGCAGGAGCTGCCAGGTGTCGCGGAAGATCGTCTCGAGCACCTCGTCCTTCGAGCGGAAGTAGTGGTAGAGCAACCCGTGCGCGACGCCGGCCTCCTCGGCGATGTCGCCCACCCGCGAGGCGTGGAAGCCCTTGCGGGCGAACACGCGCACGGCCGCGTCCAGCAGCTCCCTGCGCCGGTCGGTGGTTCGCTCCGTCACCACGGCGAGCATAATCCCGCCCGTTGGGGGGACTGGCCGCACTCGCGTTCACGCTCGCAGGCATCCACGTGGGCGCCCATCACGTGCTGGCGATCGGGTACGCCCCGACCTGGAGCCCCGATGGGAGCCGCATCGCGTTCGTGACCCGCGGCGACCTCTGGGACGCCGACGCCGACGGGTCCCACCGCGCGCTGCTCGTGCAGGACGCCGACCAGCCCGCGTGGTCGCCGAACGGGCGGCGGCTCGCCTTCACGCGCGACGGAGTCGTCTACACCGTGCGCGCCGACGGCGAGGACGAGCGCAAGCTCGCGACCGGCGAGCACCCGGCCTGGTCACCGGACGGCGAGCGGATCGCCCTCGACCGCGACGACGAGATCGTGACGCTCAACTGGTACGGCGGCGGCGTGAAGGACGCCGGCCCCGGCACCGACCCCGCCTACGCCTCCGACGGCCGGCTCGCGGTCGTCCGCGACGGCGAGGTGATCGCCGGCGAACGCGACCTCGGGCCGGGCACCGAGCCGACGTGGTCGCCCGACGGACGGCACGTCGCGTACGTGAACGACGGCCAGATCCTGATCGACGGCAAGCCCGTGACGAAGGGGAGCCAGCCCGCCTGGCATCCCGCGAAGCGGGTGCAGGAGCTCCTCCCCGACTTCGCGCAGCGGCCGCCGAGCGGACTCGCGATCCAGGGCGGCGCCGGCCGCTGGCTGCTCGGGTTCACCTCGCTCGTCGACAACGTCGGGCTCGGGCCGAGCGTCTTCGTCGGCGTGCGCACGCGATCGCAGAAGCGCATGACGGGCACCCAGCGCGTGCTCCTCGCGAACGGCAGGCTGCGCACGTACACCGGCGTCGCCCAGTTCCGGTACACGAACTCGCCGCCGCACCATCACTGGCACCTGATGAAGTTCGACTCGTTCCAGCTGCGCACGCTGTCCGGCCAGACGCTCGTCAGCGACCGGAAGAGCGGCTTCTGCCTGGCCGACCACTGGGGCGCGGCACCCGGCCGCTGGCCGAACCGCCGACCGCACTTCCTGGGCGACTGCGACCAGTTCCACCCGGAGGCGCTCCGCGTCGTGATGGGCACCACGCCCGGCTTCACCGACCGGTACCCGGCGTTCTTCCACGGCCAGAACGTCGACATCTCGCACGTCCCGGCCGGCATCTACGACCTGGTGCACCGCGTCAACGCGAACATGCTCCTGCACGAGCTGCGCTACGACAACGACGTCGCGTCGATCCGCCTCCGCCTCACCTGGAAGCAGGGTGTTCCGCGGGTGAAGCTGCTCAGAAGCTGCCGCGCGGCGACCTGCTGAGCCGCCCGACCGCGCCGTGCGCGTGCCAGGCGCCGAGCGCCAGCACGAACGACGCGCCCGCTGCCATCAGGAGCCCCTGCGCGGCGATGCCGAACGCGACCGCGTCCTCGGTGTGGACGCCGTGTGCGATCAGGATGGCCGCTCCGGAGCCGGCCTGGACGGCGGCGCCTGCCGGCGCGACGGGCAGGACCGCGGACGCGGACGAGGCGCAGACGAAGGCGAGCGCGGCGGCGAAGTCGGTGCCGAAGCCGAGCGCGTCGAGCAGGACGAAGACCGCGATCGCGCGCAGCACCCACGAGAGCGCGACGCCGAGCCACGCGCGCAGAGCCTCGCGCGGGCTCGTGGCGTGCTCGCCGACGAAGCGGCTGAGCCGGAACCGGGCGAGCGCCCCGAGCCGGGCGATCCGCGGCAGCGCGAGGACCACACCCGCCGCGAGCACGCCGGCTACCGCCACGACGATGAAGCCCGCCTCGAGCCAGCCGCCCAGGTCGGCGACGCCGAGCGCGACGGAGGCCAGCGGCGTCATGGCCGCGCTGTCGAGCAGCCCGAGCAGGAAGAGGGAGAGAGCGACCGCGCCGATCGACACGCGACGGCGCCGGCAGCGGCGGACGACGGCGACGCGGATGACCTCGTCGCACCGGCCCGGCAAAGCGAGCCCGCCGACCGAGGCGGCGCCGCCCGCGGCGGCGAGCGTCAGGACGGCCGGGCGCTGCTCGTGCCGGAAGAGGTGCTGCCACCCCCACGCCTTGGCGGCGAACGCGGCGAGCATCACGACCCCCGCGAGCCCGACGAGCCAGAAGTTCGCGCGGTGGATCGGCCAGCCGGAGTGCGCGAAGTGCCGCACCACGAGGCCGGACACGGCCAGGGCCGCGAGGACGAAGACGATGTTGAGAAGCCGCTTCAACAAGAGAGCTCTGCCGGGTGATCGGCAGGGAGACCCTCACGTTGTATCCGGAGTTTCCCCCGCTCGGGGAAGGATCCGGTCTGAAATGCCTCCGAGCGCCTGCGTGAGCTCGCTCGGGATCACCCAGACCTTGTTCGCGTCGCCCTGCGCGATCTGCGGCAGCACCTGCAGGTACTGGTAGGCGAGGAGCTGGGGATCCGGCTTCCCGTCGTGGATCGCGGCGAAGACCGTCTCGATCGCCTTGGACTGCCCCTCGGCCGAGAGGATCTGCGCCTGCTTCTGGCCTTCCGCGCGGAGAATCGCCGACTGCTTCTCGCCCTCCGCCTGCAGGATCTGCGCCTGCTTGACACCCTCGGCCTGGAGGATGGCGGCGCGCTTCTCGCGGTCGGCGCGCATCTGCTTCTCCATCGCGTCCTTCACCGACGGCGGCGGGTCGACCGCCTTCAGCTCGACCCGGTGCACGCGGATCCCCCACTTGCCCGTCGCGTCGTCGAGGATGCCGCGCAGCTGGTCGTTGATCTGGTCGCGCGAGGTGAGCGTCTGCTCGAGCGTCATGCCGCCGATCACATTCCGGAGCGTGGTCACCGTGAGCAGGTCGATCGCGTTCACCGGATTCGCGATCTCATACGTCGCAGCCTTCGGGTCGGTGACCTGGAAGTAGATGACCGAGTCGATGTTCACCACCAGGTTGTCCTCGGTGATCACCGGCTGAGGGTCGAACGCGACGGCCTGCTCGCGCAGGTCGAGGAGCGGCCGGACGCGATCGATGAACGGGATCACGATGGCGAGGCCCGGCGAGAGCGTCCGCGAATAGCGGCCGAGGCGCTCGACGACTCCCGCGCGCGCCTGCGGGATCACGCGAATGGTCCGCGCGAGCATGACGAGCACGAACAAGACGACCACTGCGAGCACGATGAGCGCAACCACGCCCCAACCTCCTATTCGGCCACGAGAGCGGTCGCGCCCTCGATTCGGATGACGTCGACGGTCGAGCCTTCCGGATACACGCTCCCGTCCAGGTACGCGCGCGCCGACCACTCCTCCCCGCCGATCCGCACGCGGCCGCCGGCCGCGTCCACCTGCCTGGTGACGATCGCCTTCCGCCCGATCAGCGCGTCGACGCCCGTCCGCGAGAGCGCCGGCAGGTGGATGTGCCTGCGTGCGATCGGACGGAGCACGAGCAGCGAGAGCAGCGCCGCCACGATGAACACGATCAGGGACAGGATCGCGCCGCCGAGCAGGGCCGCGATCGCGGCGGCCGCGGCCGCCAACGCGACGGGCCCGAGGAAGAACATCCCCGGCGTGAGCACCTCGCCGATCGCGAGCCCTACGGCGACCACGATCCAGAGGATGAACACGGTTCGACTCTAGAGCAGAGCCAGCACTTCGCGCAGGTCGCAGAGCGACTCGTGTTCCGGGAACCGCCGTTCGCGGTCGAGGAGGACGGCCCGCATGCCGACGGCGAGCGCGCCCTCCACGTCGTCCTCGATCGTGTCGCCGACCATCAGGGCGTCGCACGCCGGCACCTCGAGCAGCTCGAGCATGCGCCGGAAGATCGTCTCGTGCGGCTTCGTCTTGCCGTGCACGCCCGAGGTGAGCACGGCGTCGACGTCGAGCCCGTGGTGCGCGATGAAGACGTCGAGGTCGCGGGCGCTGTTCGAGAGGAGGCCGAGCTTGAGCCCGCGGCCGCGCAGCTCGGCGAGCGTCGGCAGCGCGTCGTCGTACAGCTCGAAGTGGTGCGCGTGGCTCCAGGCGCTCTCCATCTCGAACGCGGCCTGGTAGCAGTCGCCGACGCCGCCCATGCCGACGATGATCCGCTCGGTGAAGCGGATCCAGATCTCCTCGTCGTGGTCGAGCTCGGGATGCCGCTTCAGGTCGACGAGTGCCGCACGGCGGGCCTCCTCGTACCGCGCGGGGTCGAGGGTGAGCCCGTGGCGCTCGCCGAGGCGCCGGTAGCCCTCCGGCCCGAGGTCGGGGCCGGGCCGCGCAATCGTGAAATCGACGTCGAAGATCACCGCGCTGAGCGCCACGCGCCCGAGGGTAGCCTCCGACGGTGACCGAGGAGAGGGCGAGCACGTTCGCGGCCTTCGCGAGCCGCGACTTCCGGCTGCTCTTCAGCGGGCAGACCATCTCGTTCGTCGGCGACGCCGCGTTCATCGTCGCGCTCGGCTGGCGCGTCACCGACTTGACCGGCAAGGCCAGCTCGCTCGGCTTCGCACTCGCGCTCGAGTCGCTCGCGATGCTCGCGACGCTCCTGATCGGAGGTGTGCTCGCCGACCGCTACTCGCGACGCCTGCTGATGATCGGCTCCGACCTCGCCCGCGCGGCCGTGATGGCGGCGGTCTTCGCCCTCGACGCGACCGGGCACCTCACCTTCACCGCGGTGCTCGTGCTCGCCCTGCTGTTCGGGCTCGCGGACGGCTTCTTCCAGCCGGCCTTCAGCGGGATCGTGCCGCTCGTGGTCGAGCAGCCGATGCTGCCCTCCGCCAACTCGTGGATCGGCGCCACCCGGAACGGCAGCGCGATCGTCGGGCCTGCGATCGCGGCCGGGCTCTACCACACGGCCGGCGCCTCGACCGTGTGGGCGATCGACGCCGTCTCGTTCGCCGTCTCCGCGTCGTCGCTGTGGCTGGCACGTCCCAGGGTCGTCGAGCGCGAGACGGAGCAGAAGCCGGGCATGGCCCGCGAGCTCTCGGAGGGGTTTCGCTACGTGATGAGCGTCCCCTGGATCTGGACGGGCATCGCCGCCGCGACCGTCATCCTGATGTTCGCGATGGCGCCGTACACGGCGCTGCTGCCGCGGCTCGTGCAGGTGAACTACCACCGCGGCGTCGGCTCCTACGGCGTCCTCTTCAGCGCCATGGCCGCCGGCACCGTTGCGGGCTCGCTCGCGTGGGCGCGCTGGCACCCGCGCCGGCACCGCGTGATCATCTGCTTCGCCTCGTTCGGCATCAACGACATCGGCATCGCCGTGGTCGCCCTCTCGCCCTGGTACCCGCTTGCGATCGGCGCGGCCGCGTGGCGCGGCTTCTGGATCGGCGTCGGGATCGCCGCATGGGTGACGCTGATCAACGAGCTCGTGCCCGAGCACCTGCTCTCGCGCGTGTTCAGCTTCGACTTCTTCGGCTCGATGGGGCTGACGCCGGTCGGGTTCAGCGTGGCCGGCGCCGTCGCGACCGTCGTCTCACCCAGGCTGATCCTCGCGGTCGGCGGGCTGATCGGCGCGTTCCTCTGGTTCGTGCCGCTCTGCTGGCGCCAGGTGCGGATGGCGACGTGACGGATCCCTGGGCCTTGCTGCGCGACACCCGGACGATCGCGGTCGTCGGCGCCTCGCCGAGCCCGGCCCGCGAGAGCCACGGCGTGATGCGCTACCTGCTCGGCCGGGGCTACCGCTGCATCCCGGTGCGCCCGGACGGTGTGCCGGTGCTCGGGATCGAGAGCGTGCCGAGCCTGCTCGAGATCGACGAGCCCCTCGACCTCGTCGACGTCTTCCGACGGCCGGCCGCGTGCGCGGCGCACGCCCGGGAGGCGGTGCAGATCGGCGCGAAGGCGCTGTGGCTGCAGCTCGGGATCGTCTCGCCGGAGGCGCGCGCAATCGCCGAGGCGGCGGGGCTTCCCTACGTCGAGAACAGCTGCACCGCGATCGTCCACGCGCACGGCGGGTAGAGACGCCGAGGGCGGGCACGCGGCCCGCCCTCGGTCTCCATCGGGGTGCCCAGATTCGAACTGGGGACCTCTCCGACCCGAACGGAGCGCGCTACCAGGCTGCGCCACACCCCGAATCGGGCTACAGGGTAGCGGCTACGCACAGAAGGCCAAAGCCGCCCGTGCGCACACGTCGGGCCGCTCGCCGATCAGGAGGTGGCCGCAGTCGGCGATCACCCGCAGCGGGGCGCGCAGGCGGCGTGCGTATTCGAAGCCGTCGGCGATCGGCACCAGCCGGTCGCGGCCGCCGAGGAGGACGAGCGCCGGCGCCCGGACGCGCTCGAGGTCGACGCGAGGGTCGTCGCGGGCGAGCGCGAGCCCGGCGTCGAGCGCGTCGGTGTGGATCGTCGGGCCGAGGAGGAAGCCGTGCACCATCCGCTCGCTGAGGAGCGCCGGGTTCGACACCTCGAGCCCGCCGAAGACGAGCCGCTTCAGCCGCTCGGAGCGGGCGATCCGGTCGGCGCGGCGGCCGGCGTGGCGGGCCGGCTTCAGCACGCCGGCGAGGCCGAGGAAGAGCTCGCCGCCGCGGGACGAGCTCGAGATGCCCGCCGGGGCTGCGAGCACCAGCCGGCGGACGAGCTCCGGATGGCGCTCGGCGAGCCGTAGGGCCACGACTCCTCCCAGCGAGTGCCCGACGACGTCGACGGGCTCGTCGAGGAGCGGAACGAGGCAGTCCGCGAACCCGGCGAGCGAGGCGGCCGGGAGCGGCGCCGAGGCGCCGTGCCCCGGCAGGTCGGGGACGATCAGGCGCCTCCCGGCGAGGCGCGGAGCCAGCTCGGCGAAGTTCCAGGCGGCGCCGCCGAACCCGTGCAGCAGCAGGAGGGGCCGCCCCTCGCCGCCCGTGAAGCACCGGATCCGGACGCCGCGGGGCTCGCAGAAGGTCTCGGAGAGCCCTCCCAGGAGGTCTGTCGCGTACGTCATGGGAATCGATTATCCTGAGGGCAATGGTTGTTCGCGTGACAGGACGGGACGCGTGAGACTGCATCCCGTCGCCCGCGACAGCGCAGGGATCTCGCCCGCCACGGCTCGTGCCTGGCGGGCTTTTTCGTTCTTGCGGACGAAAGGAGTGGCATGGCGAACCATCTGACGCCGGACGAGCTGTCGAAGGAGACCGGCATCGAGCGCGACGAGGTGATCCGCATCTGCCTGGAGGAGCACGTGCCGATCTACCACGGCAAGATCGACAAGTTCCTGTTCCAGGCGCAGCTCGAGGCGCTCGGCGCCTTCCCGGCGCGGCACTAGGCGTCCGAAGGCGAGCTACTTGGAGGCCGCGGCCCGCTTGCGGGGCGCGGCCTTCTTCTTGGTCCCCGCGGCCGGCTCCTTCTTCGCCGAGGCGGCGGCGACCGAGGCGCGCAGCGCCTCCATCAGGTCGATCACCGGCGTCGGGGCGGCCTCCTCCGGCACCTCGATCTCCTGGCCGGAGAGCTTCGCCTCGAGCAGCTCGCGCAGCGACTCGCGGTACTCGCTCTTCAGCTCGGCGGGATCGAACGGCGCCGCGAGCGACGCGATGATCTGCTTCGCGAGCTCGAGCTCGGGCCCGCGCACCTCCGAGCTCGAGACCGCGTCGTCGATCTCGGCCTGATCCTTGACGTCCTCGCTGACGAAGAGCGTCTCGAGCGCGAGCGCGTCTCCCTTGGCGCGGATCAGGCACAGCTTCTCCTTGCCTGCGAGCACGAAGCGCCCGAGCGCGGCGACGTCGGCCTCCTTCATCGCCTCGAGGAGCAGCACGTACGGCCGCCTGGCCGCCTCGGCGCCCGCCGGGACGAGGAAGTAGGTGCGGTCGAAGTAGATCGGGTCGACCTCGTCGAGCTGCACGAAGCGGTTGATCTCGATCGAGCGGCTGGTGTCGCGCTGCTCGATCGCCTCGAGGTCGGCGTCCTCGACGATCACGAACTGCCCCTTCGAGACCTCCCAGCCCTTGACAAGCTCGTCGGACTCGACGTCCCGCTCGTGCACGGGGCACCAGCGCTTCTGCTTGATCGGCGTGCCGCACTCGCGGTGCAGCTGGCGGAAGGAGACGTCCGACTGGCGGGCAGCCGGCTTCGTCGCCGGCGCGAGGCCGACGGGGATGTTCACGAGCCCAAAGCTGATCGATCCGTTCCAGGTTGTCCGCATCTGCAGGAGAATTGTAGTGGGACGGACGGGATTCGGGCTTCCTCGGGCCATTCCTCCCGGGTAGATTGGTCCCGACTTGGGTCGCGCACGGACGATCGCGAACCTGTGGCGGGACGGGCTCGCGGCCGGACACGCGGACCCGGCGTACCTGCACGAGGTCGACGGGGAGTGGCGCGAGGTCTCCCACGCCGAGGCCGCGCAGGCCGTCGACGAGCTCGCGAACGGGCTCCTCGCGCTCGGCGTCCGGAAAGGGGACGCCTTCGCGCTCCTCGGCCGCACGACGCTCGAGTGGGCGCTGTTCGACTTCGCGCTGGCGCTCGTCGGCGCCGTCGGGGCGCCGATCTACGCGAACAGCTCGCCGCGCGACGCGCAGTACGTGCTCGAGCACTCCGAAGCGGTCGGCGTGCTCGTCGAGGACGACGAGCAGCGGGCGAAGGTCGACGGCTTCGCCGGCCACGTCGTCTCGTTCGGCGGACTCGACGAGCTGCGCGGGCGGGGCCGCGCGTTCGCGGCGGCCCACCCGGCCGCGCTGACGGAGCGGGCCGACTCGATCGACGAGGACGACCTCTTCACCTTCATCTACACGTCCGGCACGACCGGGCCGCCCAAGGCCTGCATGATCCGCCACCGCAACTACTACGCGATGGTGCAGAAGGGCGACGAGCTGGAAGACCGCCTCACGCAGCCCGGCGACCTGATGCTGCTGTACCTGCCGCTCGCGCACAACTACGGCCGGCTGCTCCACCTGTCGGCGGCACACGTCGGCTTCACGATCGCGTTCCTGCCCGACCCGCTGCGCGCCGCCGCGGAGCTGCCCCGCGTCCGACCCACGCTGTTCCCGAGCGTGCCGCGCGTGTACGAGAAGGTGCACACGGCCGTGCTCGCCGGGTTCGACGAGCTGTCGGGCCCGCAGCGCGCGATCGCCGACTGGGCGCTCGGCGTCGGCCGGCGCGTGTCGCAGCTGCAGCAGGCGAAGCGGCCCGTGCCGGCGCGCCTCGCGCTGCAGCACCGGATCGCCGACCGGCTCGTCTACCGCAAGATCAAGGAGCGGCTCGGCGGGCGGCTGCGGGTGGCGAACGCCGGCGGGGCGCCGCTCGCGCGCGAGATCGCCGAGTTCTTCCACTCGATCGACATCCTCATCCTCGAGGGCTACGGGCTCTCGGAGGTGACGACCGCCGCCACCGTCAACCGCCATGACGACTTCCGCTTCGGGACGGTCGGGAAGGCGCTGCCCGGCGTCGAGATCCGCATCGCGGACGACGGCGAGGTGCTCCTCCGCTCGAACACCGTATTCGCCGGCTACTACCGCGACGAGGAAGCGACGCGGGCGACGCTCGACGACGAGGGGTTCGTGCACACGGGAGACGTCGGCCACCTCGACGACGACGGCTTCCTGCACATCACCGACCGGAAGAAGGACCTCATCGTCACCGCCGGCGGCAAGAACATCGCGCCGCAGAATCTCGAGAACGAGCTGAAGGTGCACAAGGTGATCTCACAGGTGCTCGTCGTCGGCGACCGCAAGCCGTACGTCGCCGCGCTCGTCACCGTCGACCCGGAGCTGACCGCGGGCCTGTCGGCGGCCGAGATCGACGAGGAGGTGCGGCGTGCCGTCGACGCCGTCAACGCCGACCGGTCGCGCTTCGAGCAGATCAAGAAGTTCAGGGTGCTCCCGCGCGAGTTCACGCTCGAGGCGGACGAGGTCACGCCGACGCTGAAGCTGCGGCGCAAGGTGATCCTCGATCACTTCGCCGGCGAGGTCGACGCGCTGTACCTCTAGAGGATGCGGCGCGCCCCGACGTAGTTCTGGGCGTACCAGTCCTCGTCGAGGCTCGAGATCTTGACGACGTCGCCCGTGTGCGGTGCGTGGACGAACTGGTCGCCGCCGATGTAGATGCCCACGTGGCCGAGCCCGTCGAAGAAGACGAGGTCGCCCGGCTGGAGCTGGTCGCGCGAGACGGGGACGCCGTAGCCGTACTGCGCGTACGACGAGTGCGGCAGCGACACGCCGACCTGCGCATACGCCCACATCACGAGCCCCGAGCAGTCGAACCCGCCCGGAGCGGCGCCGCCCCACACGTACGGCGTGTTCATCTGCGACATCGCGTACGAGACGACGTTGCCGTGCGTCGGCGGCGGAGCGACGACCGTATCCGCCTCCGGCGTGCCGGCGCTGACGCCGACGACCGTGGACTGCTGCTGTTGCTGCGCCTCGGCCTGCTGCGCCCTCAGCCGCTGCGCGGCGGCTGCCGCCATCGCGAGCTGGCGGGCGTGATCCTGGGCGACGAGCTTCTTGATCTCACCCTGGATCGACGCGTAGAGGGACTGCTCCTCCGAGATCTTCGACTCGATCGAGTGCTTGGCCGCGGCGCGCACGGCGACGACGTGCGTCTGGGCGGCGCGCTCGTGCTGCAGCCGGCGCCCGACGCGGTCGACGGTGCCGCGGAACTGCTCGACCTGCGAGAGCACCGACGCGTCCTGCGACGTGATCGACTTCGCGTTGTCCATGCGCGTGATCAGGTCGTCGAGGCTGCGCGCACCGAGGATCACCTCGAGCGTCGACTCCTGATCGCCCGTGTACAGCGCGACGAGGCGCTGCGCGATCGCGCGCTGGCTCGCCTTCAGGTTGTGCTTCGCGATGCGGAGCTCGCTCCGGTTCTCCTTCAGGTCGCGCTGGATGTGCGCGAGCTGTGCGGTCGAGGCGTCGTATTGCGAGCGTGCGCGCTCGAGCGAATCGGAGAGCTGCTGAAGCTGCCCCTCGACCTGCTGCGCCTCTGCGCGCTTCGAGGAGATCGACGGGGACGCAAACGCCGGGACTGCCGCCAGAAGGGCTACGCAGATTCCCGCCAGAACGTACGGCGCCTGTCCCCGTCTACGAATGACGACTCCCCCGCCGGGGACTGGACTGGCGCACCGGTAGGGGCCGGCACGTCACGAGGCGGGAGGTTAGCAATGTGTTCGGACAGGCGTCAACGGACTACTGCGCAATTCGAGCCGAAAACTTGTTCATTTCTGCACGAAGGGCGAGGCTCCTGCTCCGGAGGTGTGGTACGGTCCCCGACCGTGCTCGGGCAGGCACACACGCTGCGGCGGCGGGCGCTTCCCTCCATCGCACTAGCCGTGATCGCTCTGGTCGTCCTGATCGTCCCGGCGGTCGGCGGTGCGAAACCCTCGCACGGCGTCTCGTCGCTGCGCGAGCAGGACGCTGCAATCGCGGCGAAGTCGCGCGCGGCCGTGCTCGGGCTGTACTCGCTCGACCAGCAGCTCGCGACCTCGAACGCGCGCCTCGCCTCGCTTCAGCACCAGACGCTCTCGTTGCGGGCACAGCGCACAGAGCTCACGCAGGAGCTGCACGTCGCGCGGCGCGGAGCGCGCGTCGCGCAGCACGCGCTCGGCATGCAGGTGCGCGAGCTGTACGAGCAGGGAACGGTCGAGCCGCTCGAGATCGTGTTCGGCGCGAAGAGCCTCGACGAGGCGATGACGAACCTCGACAGCCTGAGCCAGGCCGGCAAGCAGGGCGAAGCGGTGCTCGCCCAGCTGAAGGTCGCGCGGCACCGGATCGACTCCGACGCCCACACGCTCGCGAGGCGCGAGGCCGCGCTCGCCGCCGCGACCCGCGCGGCGCGGGCGACCGCCGCCGCCCTCGAGCGCTCGCGGGCCGCCCGCGCCGCGTACATCTCCTCGCTCGCGTCGCAGCGCCGGTTGAACGAGCAGGCGATCTCGAGGCTCGTCGCCCAGGCGCACGCCGCAGAGCTGCGCAGCGCCGCGCTCGCCCACGCACGCGCCGCCGCTGCCGTCGCCGTTTCGGATGCCACGCCCGCGCAGGTGCTTGCCTCCGCGTCGCCCACCGTCCTCTCGGCGGGCGACCGCACGATCACGGTGTCCGCGACCGGCTACGCGCTCGCGGGCCACACGGCGACCGGTCTGCCGGTCGGCTGGGGCGTCGTCGCCGTCGATCCGTCGGTGATCCCGCTCGGGACGCACATGACGATCCCCGGCTACGGGGACGCCGTCGCCGCCGACACGGGCGGCGCGATCGCGGGGAACACGATCGACCTGTGGTTCCCGACGATCGGACAGGCGAACGCGTGGGGCCGCCGCACCGTGACGATCGTCCTGCACTAAACGGGTATCGGGGTACACTTCCGCTCGTTTGAGCGAGCCCGCGAACACGCAGCAGCCCGAGCCTCGCGTCCTGCTCGTGGACGACCACGATCTCTTCCGGACCGGGCTGCGCAACCTGCTCGAGGAGCAGGGCGTCCAGATCGCCGGCGAGTGCGACAACGGCACCGACGCGCTGCGTGCGGTGCGCGAGCTCGCACCCGACGTCGTCGTGATGGACCTGAACATGCCGGGGATCAGCGGCGTCGAGGCGACGCGCCAGATCTCGATGATCGCGCCGCTCACCCGCGTGCTCGTCCTGACGATCTCCGACCAGGACAGCGACGTGATGGACGCGATCCTCGCCGGGGCGTGCGGCTACCTGCTCAAGGACGCGTCGATCGGCGAGCTCATGCAGGGGATCAACGCGGCCGCGGTGGGCGAGTCGCTCGTTTCGCCGACGATCGCGTCGAAGGTGCTGCAGCGCGTGCGCGCGTCGAGCGCGTCGCACCGGGAGGCCGAGCTGATCCAGTCGGAGCTGTCGGACCGCGAGATCGAGGTGCTGAAGCTGATCGCGAACGGCAAGGACAACGCGGTGATCGCGGCCGAGCTGCACATCAGCCCGAAGACGGTCAAGAACCACATCTCGAACATCCTGATGAAGCTGCAGATCGAGAACCGGATCCAGGCCGCGGTCTACGCCGTGCGTTCCGGGATCGTCTAGCGCCAGGAGAGCGTTCCGACCGCGCCGAGCGCGTGCGTGACGCGGGCGAGGCCCGTGCCGTCGGTGCCGATCGTCCACACGTCCGAGACGCCGGTCCTGTCCGCCGCGACGAAGGCGAGCCGCGTCCCGTCGGGCGACCACGCGAGCCCGCCGCCGCGCGGGACGTTCCGGAAGCCGGCGAGCGGAATGCGCTTGCCGGTGCCCACGATCACGATCGAGAGCGCGCCCTTCGCGTCCTGCGCGAGGACCGCGAGCCGGCCGTCGGGCGACCACGCGGGGACGCCCTCGATCTTCAGCTCCGACGCGTTCTTCCCGTTCGTGCCCGCGACGGCGAGCCCGGTCTTCAGGTTGTCGAACACGATCTTCGCCGGCCCCCACACCGGGTCGAGCCCGGCGACGTCGAGCGGCCTCGCAGGGCCGCCGGCCACGGGCTCGGTGTAGAGCGTCGCCTCGGTCGGCCCGGAGCGGCTGAAGAGGAGCGTCGTGCCGTCGGGCGAGAAGGTCGGGCTGTCGTCGAAGTTCACGTCCGGGTCCGGACCGTTCGGGAAGGCGCGCGCCCCGCTGCCGTCCGCGTTCATCAGCCAGATGGTGTGGGTGCAGCCCTTGCAGCCGTCGGAGGTCGCCTGCTGGACGTAGGCGATCTTCGAGCCGCCCGGAGCGAGTGCCGGCTGCGACTCGTCCGCAGGCGTCGCGGTCAGCTGCCGGAGGCCGGAGCCGTCGGGCGCGACGGAGTAGACGTCGGCGTTCACGAGGCAGGAGCCGGAGTCGTACACGGCAGCTCCGCCCGGCAGGAGATCGAGGTTCTCGTAGCCGCTGCCAACGCCGCAGGCGGTCGTGCTCGCAAGCACCTTCGTCGAGCCGCCGAGCCGGGAGAGCAGCAGCCTGCTCGTGCTCGTCCGCTCGTCGGAGACCTCCCCGAGCGCGGTCTGGCCGTCGGCGGAGACGACGCTGTCGAACGCCGCGAACGCGCCGTTGAGGATGAACGTGTGACCCGTCTTCGCGTCGACGAGGAACCAGCCGTTGTCGCCGTACACGCGCAGCCGCCGCGGGCCGAGCCACTGGACGCTGCTGAAGACCGGCCCGCCGACGAGCGCCGGCTTCCCGACGTTCCTCGCGAGGACGGGCCGCCCGGCGCCGTGCGCGCGCAGCTGCAGGAGCCCCTTCGCCGTGATCGTCGCGAGCACGTCCCCGGACGACCAGGCCGCATAGGCGGCCGGGACGGTGGCGGCGTGCTTCAGCCCCGCGCCGTAGACGTCGACGGTCGAGCCGTTCCGCTGCACGGCGAGCCGCCCGGCCGGCGACCAGGAGGCCCGCACGCCCGCCGCGTCGAGCAGGACCTTCCCCTTCGCGTCGATCACGCGCACGGACCCCGTCTGGCCGGAGACGTAGGCGAGCGCCTTCCCGCCCGGCGCCCAGCCGGTCAGCGCGTCCGGCTGCTCTCGCGGCTTCGTCAGCGTCCGCCAGAGGCCGCCCGAGGGCGACGCCAGGAAGATCTGCGGCGTGTTCGGCGCATACGTCTCGACGAGCGCCGCGAGGGTCTTGCCGTCCGGCGCCCAGGCGACGGACACGGCATTGACCTGGCCCGGCGCGGGCAGGAACGGCGACACGCGTCGCAGGTGCGTCCCGTCGAGGTTCACGACGTACTCGGCGGCACGGCCGCCGCGCCGGCTGAAGAACGCGGCCTTCGTGCCGTCGGGCGACACGGAGACGGAGCCGTCGCTCGCGGGATCCCTGCTCAGGTCGAGGCTCACGCCGGCGCCGAGCTTCCAGACCTCGCCGGCAAGCGTCGGCGCACGGTCGGCGGCGAACACGATCGTGCCGCCGGAGCCGCTGCCGGCGGCGGCGGCGGTGAGCGAGAGCGCGAGGAACGCAGCCAGGACCACGATCGCCCGCGTCATGGGCCGGATCATGCGCCGCGTCTGTGACGGCGCCGTTAAATCACCGTGAGGGACTGCCGACGCGCACGTCGTTCGCGTGGCGGCGGAGATCGCCCAGCAGGCGGCGGAGGAGCGACAGGTCGTCGTCCTTCGAGTCGATCCGCTTCGAGAGGTCGGAGAGCTCGCGGGCCTTCCTGGCGGTGTCGCCCCGCTGGATCCCCTGCGCGATCTCGGCGACCCGCCGCTCCAGGCGGACCTTCTCCGCCTCGAGGTTCAGCGCCTCGGCGTAGCCGTCCGTGAGCGTGCGCTCGATCTGGTCGAGGTCGCGCGTCGAGTCGGCGATCAGGACCCTGATCTGGTCGAGGAGCTTCGTCATCGCTGAGGGGTGGTTCGAACCTCCACGATTCTTCGGGGAGAGCGCCCGGGCGGCAAGGGCCTCCCGGCCCATCTTCTGCCGGGGCCGGTCCCAACCCGCCGGAACCTCGGTCACAATGGCTCCGTGCGGAGGGGGCTCCTGGCGATCGTCGCGGCCGCGCTGGCGCTTGCGCCGGCTGCTGCGAGCAGCTCGCTCCCGCTCACCACGAGGCTCGCGAATGCGCTCGCGGTGGGCGGGAACTCGTCGTCGCTCTCCAGCGTCGTCGCGCTCGACCTCCGCAGCGGCAACGTCGTCTTCGCGCGCCATGCGGATCTGGCGCTCGAGCCCGCCTCCAACGAGAAGCTCGCGATCACCTACGCGGCGCTGCGCGACCTGGGCGGCACCTACCGCTTCAAGACGGATGCGCTCCTCGCGGGCGGCACGCTCTACCTGAAGGGGTTCGGCGACCCGACGCTCACCTCCGCGCGGCTCGACAAGCTCGCCGCCCAGGTCGCCGCGGCGGGCGTCACCCACGCCGGCCGGCTCGTCGCCGACGAGTCGTGGTTCGACACGCGCCGCACCGCGCCCGGCTGGAAGGCGAGCTTCCTGATCGGCGAGTGCCCGCCCCTCTCCGCGCTGATCGTCGATCGCGCCTTCTACGACCACCACGTCGCGCTCAACCCCGCGGTGGCGGCGGCAGGCGTATTCCGGAAGCTGCTGCGCAAGCACGGCGTCGCGACCGGGCCGGTCGGCGTCGGCCGCGCCCCCACCTCCTCGAAGCCCGTCGGCGAGGTCGAGTCGGCGCCCCTCACCGGCGTGCTGAAGGCCATGGACCGCGACAGCGACAACTTCCGCGCCGAGATGGTCCTGAAGGAGCTCGGCGCGCAGATCCGCGGCCTCGGCACCACGGCGGCGGGCGCGGCGGTCGTGCGCCACGACCTGGCCGCCGACGGCATCCCGCTCACCGGCGTCGTGATCGCGGACGGCTCGGGCCTGTCGCAGCTCGACCGCCTCACGGCGACGGCTCTCACGTCGCTGCTGCAGGCGGCGTGGAACAACCCGGTGATGAAGCTGCCGTTCTGGTCGGCGCTGCCGGTCGCGGGCGTGAACGGCACGCTCGAGCGCCGCATGGAGAAGGCGCCCGCACGCGGCGCCGTGCGCGCGAAGACCGGGACGACGAACGAGGCGTCGGCGCTCTCCGGCTTCGTGCGCGACCGCTACGTCTTCGCCGTGCTCCAGAACGGCGCGCCGGTCCTCACCTGGTCGGCGCGCAAGGCCGAGGACCGCTTCGCGACGGCGCTCGCGTCAGCGTCCGAGCAGGCTCAGTAGGTCGGCCTCGGCGAGGACCGGGACGCCCGCCTTCTCGGCCTTCGCGACCTTCGAGCCCGGGTTCTCCCCCACGAAGACGCCCGTCGTCTTCTTCGAGACGTTGTCGGAGACCTTCGCGCCGAGCGCCTCCAGCGCGGCGCGGGCCTCCTCGCGCGACATCGAGTCGAGCGTGCCGGTGATCACGTACTGGCTGCCGGTGAGCGGCCCTTCGACGGGGCGGTCGTCCTCGTCGGACTCGAAGCGCAGCCCGAGCGACCGCAGCTCCTCGACGAGGCGCAGGTTGTCCTCGTCGGCGAACCACTCGGCGATCGCCTCGGCGCGCTCGGGGCCGATCCCCTCGCACTCCATGATCTCCTCCTGCGAGGCGGCCGCGAGCCGGTCGACGGAGCCGAAGTGCCGCGCGAGGTTCTGGGCCGTCACCCAGCCGACGTCGGGGATGTTCAGCCCGAAGAGCACGCGGCGGAACGGGATCGCCTTCGACGCCTCGATCGACGCGACCGTGTTCTGCGCCGAGATCTCGGCGTACCCGTCGAGCTCGAGCAGCTGCTCCTTCTCGAGCCGGTAGAGCTCGGGCAGCGAGCGGACGAGGCCGAGCTCCCAGAAGCGGCGCACAGCCTGCTCGCCGACACCGTCGATGTCGGCGGCCGCCTGCACCCAGTTGATCAGCGACTCGAGCCCGCGCGACGGGCAGGCGCGGTTCGGGCAGCGGTGCACCGCCTCGCCCTCCGGCTTCACGATCTCGGTGCCGCAGAGCGGGCAGTGCGTCGGCATCCTGAACG
This sequence comes from Gaiellaceae bacterium, assembly GCA_035546215.1. GTDB lineage: Bacteria > Actinomycetota > Thermoleophilia > Gaiellales > Gaiellaceae > PALSA-600. Next base: position 19,173 of record DASZWR010000066.1, read on the forward strand.
GCTTCGTCCCCTTGCGGTGCGCGCCGGCCGGCCCGACGATCTGCGGGATCACGTCGCCGGCGCGCTGCACGATCACGTCGTCGCCCTCGCGGATGTCCTTGCGGTTGATGTCCTCCTCGTTGTGGAGCGTCGCGCGCGAGATCGTGACGCCGCCGACCTCGACCGGCTGCAGGACGGCCCAGGGGTTCAGCGCGCCGGTGCGGCCGACGCGGATCATGATCTTCTCGAGGCGCGTCGACGCCGTCATCGGCGCCCACTTGAACGCGCGCGCCCAGCGGGGCCGCTGGTGGAGCGAGCCGAGGCGCCGCTGCTGCTCGTAGTCGTCGACCTTGATCACGATGCCGTCGATCTCGTAGTCGAGCTCGGCGCGCTTGCGCTCCCACTCCCGGCACGCCTTCGCGACCGCCTCGATCGTCTCGTGGCGCTCGGCGAACGGGTTGATCGGGAAGCCGTGGCCCTTCAGCCACTGCAGCGCCTCCCAGTGCGAGGAGAGCTGCGCGCCCTTGAGCGCGCCGATCCCGTACGCCCAGAAGGAGAGCGGACGGCTCGCCGTGATCGACGAGTCCTTCTGCCGCAGCGACCCGGCGGCGGCGTTGCGCGGGTTCGGCGTGGGCTTCTTCCCCTCGGCGACGAGCCGCTCGTTCAGCGCGTTGAAGCCGGAGAGCGGCATGTAGACCTCGCCGCGCACCTCGATCAGCGCCGGCGGGTCGTCGTCGAGCATGCGCAGCGGGATCGCGTTGATCGTGCGCAGGTTGACGGTCACGTCCTCGCCGACCTCCCCGTCGCCGCGCGTGGCTCCGCGCGTGAAGACGCCGTTCTCGTAGGTGAGGTTGATCGCGAGCCCGTCGATCTTCGGCTCGAGCACGTACGCGACGGGCTCGTCGCTGTCGAGGCGCTTGCGGACGTCCTCCGCCCACTTGGCGACCGCCTCGTCGGTCGTCACCTTCTCGAGCGAGCCCATCGCCGTGAGGTGGCGGACCTTCTGGAACCTGTCGCTCGGCGGCTGGCCGACGCGCTGCGTCGGCGAGTCCGGCGTCACGAGCTCGGGGTGCTTCTGCTCGAGCGCGACGAGCTCGTCGTAGTGGCGGTCGTAGGTCGCGTCGTCGACAGAGGGGTCGTCGAGGACGTGGTACTCGTAGAGCCAGCGGTGCAGGAGCCGGTGCAGCTCCGCGACGCGACCGGCGTCAGACGAGGGCAAGGAGCTCCTCGGCGGCATGGATGACGACGTCGGCGTCCTCGAGCTTCTCGGCCGTGTGGATGCGGCCCCAGCTGACGCCGATCGCGAAGCAGCCGGCCGCTTTGGCGGCCTGCATGTCGAACGGCGAGTCGCCGACGTAGGCGGCGTCGCCCGGCTGCGCGCCGAGGCGCTCGAGGGCGAGCTGGAGCGGCTGCGGGTCGGGCTTGTGGCGCTCGGTCTCGTCGCCGCCGACGACCGTCTCGAACAGGTGCTCGATCGGGATGCGCGCGAACGCGAGCTCGACGGTCGCACGGCGCTTCGCCGTGACGATGCCGAGGCGGTGGCCGCGATCCTTCAGCTCGTCGAGCACGGCGGGCATCCCCTCGAACGCGGAGATCGTCTCGTGCAGCGGCTCGTTGTGCGCCCGGTAGACGCGGACGAGCTCGTCGACCCGCTCGGGGTCGAGCGCCTGCATCTGCGCCTCGAGGCCCGGCCCGCCGACCGCTGCCATCAGCTGCTCGTCCGAGTACTCGCCGCCGATCACGGTCTCGACCGCGTGGCGCATCGAGGCGAGGATGATCGAGCCGGTGTCGATCACCGTGCCGTCGAGGTCGAAGAGGACGACCGGATACCGCACCCGGCCAAGGGTACTCAGAGGCGCAACGTGTCCCGGAGGTGATCCAGGAGCTGCCGCCGCGGCGGCGGCGCGAGGAACGCGGCCACCCGGGCCGCCTCCTCGTTCGAGAGCGACACGGCCGCCTCGGCCGCGTCGACCGACCAGATCGAGAACCGCACCTGCGGCTCGGTGTCCTCGTCGCCGAAGTAGCGCGAGACGCGGAGCGCCTTCTGGGCGTCCGCGTCGACGCCCGGATGGGGCGCGAAGAACTCGACGAGCTTCCGCCGCTGGGGCGCGGCGCACCACGGGCAGTAGCGGAACCTGTCCTCGACGCGGTTCCCGCAGGCGCGGCACGTCCTCATCCCGACCATTCTCTGCCCGGCCGGCGGGCGATTCAACCGTCAGGCGAGCGCGGCGGCGGTGGCCGGCGTGACCCCCGGGACGGGCACCGGCACGCAGAGCGGGTTCTCGGTGTCCGGATGGCGCAGGATGTGCGACTCGATGCCGAACACCTCGCGCATCAGCTCGCGGGTGACGATCTCGTGCGGGGAGCCGGTGGCGACGATCTTGCCCTCGCGCATCGCGAGCAGCTGATGGCCGTACTCCGCGGCCATGTTGATGTCGTGGAGCACCATCACGATCGTCTTCCCCTGGCTCGCGTTCAGCTCGCGCAGGAGCTCGAGCACCTCGAGCTGGTACGCGACGTCGAGGAACGTGGTCGGCTCGTCGAGCAGGATCAGGTCGGTGCCCTGCGCGAGGACGAGCGCGATCCAGGCGCGCTGCCGCTGACCTCCCGAGAGCTGGTCGACCGGCCGCTCGCCGAGCTCGGTCATGCCGGTCGCGGCGAGCGCCCACTCGATCGCCTCGCGATCCTCGTCGCGCAGCGCGGCGATCGACCGCCGCTGCGGGTGGCGGCCGTACGCGACGAGCTCGCGCACGCTGATCGCCTCCGGCGTCAGCAGCACCTGCGGCAGCAGCGCGAGCCGCCGTGCGACCTCCTTGCTCGAGTAGGAGTGGATGTCCTTCCCGTCGAGGATCACCGAGCCGCCCTTGGGCCGCAGGAGGCGCGACAGCGCGCGCAGGGTGGTCGACTTCCCGCACCCGTTGGGCCCGATCAGGACCGTCACCTTGCCGTCGGGGATCTCGAGCGTCAGGTCGGTCGCGACCGTGACGCTCTCGTAGCTCAGGGTGAGGCCGTTGCCGGAGAGACGCATCTGCTGCTACACCGCCTTGGCGAGAAGATAGAGGAAGTACGGGCCGCCGATGAGGGCCGTGATGAGGCCCGCCGGGATCTCGATCGGCGGGTCGATCCCGCGCCCGATCGCGTCGGAGACGAGGAGCAGCAGCGCCCCGAGCAGGAACGACGCCGGCAGCAGCAGGCTGTGGCGGGCGCCGACGAGCCGCCGGGCCATGTGCGGGGCGATCAGGCTGAGGAAGAGGATCGTCCCGCCGATCGCGACCGCGGCCGCGGCGATGCCGACGCCGAGCAGCAGCAGGATGCGCCGCAGGTGCTCGACCCGCTCGCCGAGCCCGGCGGCGAGGTCGTCGCCGAGGCCGAGCACGTCGAGCCGTCGCGAGCAGAGGTACGCCAGCGGCAGCAGCACGCCCATCCAGATCGCGCACTCGTACACCTCGGTCATGCCGCGCTCGGCGAGGCTGCCGGTGAGCCACGTGAGGGCGGTGCCGATCGCGGTCACGTGCTTGATCAGCAGCAGCCGGATGAAGGTCTCGCAGACGCTCGACACGGCGATCCCGACGAGCGCCAGCCGCACGGGCGACGCTCCGCCGCGGTAGGCGGCGACGTAGACGATCAGGATCGCCGCGAAGCCGCCGATGAAGGCGGCGAGGGGCAGCTCGAGGTCGCTCGTCGACGGGTAGACGAGCAGCGCGGCGACCGCCGCGAGGCCCGCGCCCTTCGTCACGCCGATGATGTCCGGGGCCGCGAGCGGGTTGCGGATCACGCCCTGGACGAGCGCGCCGGAGACGGCCAGGCCGCCGCCGACGAGCCAGGCGAGCAGGACGCGCGGCAGCTCGTACGTGCGGACGATGTTGACCTGGTCGTGCGACCCGTGGCCGAGCAGCGCGAGCACCGAGTCCGGGAAGTAGACGCGGTAGGAGCCGACGCCGAGCGTCCCGATCGAGACGACCACGGCGAGCACGAACAGCACCGGCACGACGAGGTTGCGGCGGCTGCGCCGCTCGAGCACCGCGAACGTCGGGGCCGCAGCGTCGAGCGCGCTCACGACGACATCCTCTGCTGGCGGGCCAGGTAGATGAAGATCGGCGCGCCGATCAGCGCCGTGACGAGCCCGCTCGGCGTCTGCGAGTCGGCGGCCCCGATGTACCGGGAGCCGACGTCCGCCCACACGAAGAGCGACGCGCCGGTGAGCGCCGAGAGCGGCATCACCAGGAAATGGTTCACGCCGACGAGCGAGCGCGCGATGTGCGGCACGATCAGCCCGAGGAAGGCGACCGGGCCGGCGATCCCGACCGCTGCGCCCGCGAGCACGACGACCACGGCCCCGCCGATCACGCGTGTGCGCGCGACGTTCTGCCCGAGCCCCTGCGCCATGTCGTCGCCGAGCGCGAGCACGTTCAGCGGCGCCGCGAGCAGCATGGCGGCGAGGGAGCCGCCGAGCAGCCACGGCCAGATCATGTGGATGTTGTGCCAGTCGGCGAAGTTGACGCCGCCGACGAGCCAGAACATGAGCGTCGAGGCGGTCTCGACGTGGAGGATGAAGATCCCCTGCATCAGCGCGAACAGGAAGGCGGTCACCGTCACGCCGGCGAGCGCGAGCCGCATCGGGCTGAGCCCGCCGCGGCCGAGCCGGGCGAAGCCGAAGACGAACACCGCGGCCATCGCCGCCCCCGCGTAGGCGAGCACGAGCACGGACTCGCCGCTCATGCTGGTCGCGACGGTCACGGAGAGGGTGACGAGGAGCGCCGCCCCGGCGTTCACGCCCATGATCTCCGGGGCTCCGAGCGGGTTCAGCGTGATCCCCTGCATGACCGTGCCCGCGACGGCGAGCGCCGCCCCCACGAGCGCTGCTTCGAGCGCCCGCGGCAGGCGGACGAGATGGACGATCAGCTGCGGCGCCGACTGGTCGGGAGCGAACGTGCCGTGGATGCGATCGGCGAGCGAGATGTGCTCGGGCCCGATCGAGAGGCTCCACACGAAGCCGGCGAGGCCGATCGCCCCGATCACCGCCACGGCAACCGGGAACGTCCGGCCGCGCCCGAGCACGCGATGGCGCGTGCTCGGGCTCTCTGCGGCCATCGAGGTCATATGCTCAGGCGCTCGTCACCTTCGGGAGGGCGATGGAGACGAACTTGTGGAACAGGAGGTGCACCGCCTGCTGCGCGATCAGCTCGCCGGCGAGCAGGCCCCGCGCCTTCGACCACAGCGCCGGGTTGACGTTGTAGACCTGCTTGTTCTTCGCCGCCGTGACGGTGCCCCAGAGCGGGCTCTTCTGGTAGCCGTCGATCACCGCGGTGCCGGGGAAGTAGTCGGCGACGAACATGATGTCGGGGTTGTTCGAAACGAGATCCTCGAGCGACATCACGATGTACGGGTTCGCGCCCTTCGCGGGCTTGACGATGTTCGCCTCGCCGATGCCGATCGCCTTGAGCAGCGACGGCGTGTAGGCGAGCGAGCTGTGCACGTTGAACACCGTCTTGTCGGAGACGACGAACATGGCGCGCTTGCTCGCGTAGCTCTTCGGCACGACCTTGGCGATCCGCGCCATGATCAGCTTGTCCTGCTGGACGCGGACGCGCATCGCGCCGCACTTGTTGACGAGCTGGCCGATCACGATCGCCGAGTGCAGGTTCGGCAGGTACGCCTGCTGGAGGCTGTCGAGCGCGATCGTCGGAGCGATCGCGTTCAGCTTGTTCATGATCTTCGCGTCGCGCGTCGCGTCCGCGATGATCAGGTCGGGGTGGAGCGACGCGATCGTCTCGAGGTTCGGCGTCGCGCGGAGGCCGACCGAGGTGTACCCCGCGACCTTCGCGCGGATCGGCGGGATGATCGAGTTGGGGTTGTTGTCGTCGGCGATGCCGACCGGCTTCAACCCGACCGCGACGAGGTCGTCGACGAACGAGAACTCGAGCGCGACGATGCGCTTCGGCGTGCCGTGCAGCGTGACCGAGCCGAGCGTTCCGTCGACCGTGCGGTCGGCGGCACGCGCCTTCCCGCAGGTCGGGTCGAACGTCGCGGCCGAGCGGCTGACCGACGCGTCGGCGCCGGCAGCGAGCAGCGTGACGAGCGAGATGGCCGCGGCAACCGCCACGACCGCCCTCCAGCGACTCATAGCGAGGTACTCCTTTCTCATGAGGCGTCCTCCGCCTGGGCGTCCGGCAGCGCATCGAGGACTCGCAGTCGCGCCTTGCCGTCGGCGTCCGTCGGAAGACCTGCACCGTGCAGCTCGAAGACCCTGGCTTCGAAGCCTTCGAGCAGTCGCTCGCACCGGCGGAGCCAGCGCTCCGCCTCATCGCGGTGCGGCGCGTCGAACCAATCGCGCTCGCGCACGCGGTCGAACCACGTGCCGAGCTTCTCGAACTCCATGCGGATCTCTTCCGCTTCCTCGTAGGTGTAGTTCTTGCGGAAGTGCTCGAACTCGATCTCCTTCGTGAAGTTGACCTCGCAGTCCTCGACGATCTCGAGGTAGTGGTTCGAGGTCTGGTCCTGGAAGAGCTCGACGATCTTCCCCTCCTCCTCCGCCGAGAGCTTCCGCAGCGGCAGGAGGTGGTAGCTCCCCTTCTTCTCGTCGACCCGCTCGAGCACCGTCTCCAGCTCCTTGCGCACCCGGGGCAGGTCCGGGAAGACGCAGACCGAGTCCTGGAGGTACACGGCGCCGGCCTTCTTCAGCAGGCGCCACACGGCGACGCGACCGGCCGTCGGCTTCGACGGCATCCGGTAGACGAGGATCACGAACTTGTGCGGTCTGGTCATGATGAAACGCTCGTCACAGAGAAACGTCCGTTACGTGTAACAGGTCGGAAACACGCGGTCAACCCCTGCGGACGTCGACCGTCAGGCTGACGAGGAACGCGAGCACGAGCGCCGCGCCGAGCACGATCGCGAGCCACGTGCCGGCCGGGCTCGTCCCGGAGATGACGAGCGCCGCGATCACCAGCACGGTCGCGATCGCCGCGGCGATCTTCCAGTCGTCGCCGATGATGAAGTCCCACCAGAAGCGGAAGAAGCCCTCGACGATCTTCATACCGCCTCCTCCAGGACCGCCGGGGCGACCGCCGCCGGACCGCCCTTGGCGAGCCGCGGGACGACCTTGATCATCAGGCGGGAGATCAGGAACCAGGCGGCGAGCAGGCCGAGGATCGACCAGTTGTCGCCCGGCCACGACAGGCTGTCGCCGCCGTTCTGGAAGACGCCGAGCCCCTCGACCGCCCAGAACGCGCCGAAGCTCGAGAGCAGGAGGCCGACGCCGTACTTGAGCGTGTTCTCGGGCACCTGCGAGAGCGGCTTCGACAGGACGGCGCCCGCGCCGAGCACGACCGCGCCGGCCGCCGCCGCTCCGCCCGCGGCGAGCGGGACGTTGTGGGCGTTCAGCCCGAACGTGATCACGATGAACACCACCTCCATCCCCTCGAGGAAGATCCCCTTGAACGAGACGACGAAGGAGAACCAGTCGAGGCCGAAGCGCTGCTCGTCGCCGGCCGCGCGCGCCGCCTCGGCCTGCTCGCGGAACTCCTCCTCCTCGTCGTGCATGGACTTGAGCCCCGACGAGCGGAGGATCGCCTTGCGGAGCCACTGCAGCCCGAAGATCAGCAGCAGGGTTCCGATGCCGAGCTGGAGCGCCGACCGGGGAAGCCAGTTGACGAGCGCGTAGCCCGCGATCGCGGTGAAGCCCGCCAGAGCCACGAGCGCGGCCCCCGTCCCCCAGAGGGCCGAGCGCCAGCTGCGGGTCATTCCCATCGCGAGGACGATCGTCAACGCCTCGACGAACTCGACGAACGACGCAGTGAACGTCGCCGTCAACAACCCCCATGTCGCGCTTGATCCCACGTCGAACCTTTCGTCGAAATGAAACGTGCGTTACAACGAAGCGCCCGTTATAGTCGAACGGAAGCAACAATGCAACACACGGGACTACCTGACATCGGCGCGCTGGTGGACCTCACATCGCTGCGGGACGTGGCCGAGCGGGCGCTCTCGCTCGTGCCCGCCGACGTCGCGTACGCGGACGTCCGGGTCGTCAACCGGCGCCACGAGGGGATCCACGTCGAGAACGGCCTGCCCGGCCAGGTGATCGACGCCGAGACCGAGGGCGTGGCGCTCCGCGTCCTCGTGCACGGGCAGTGGGGTTTCGCGGCGACGTCGCACCTCGATCGCGCCGGCGTCGACCAGGCGCTCGAGCGCGCGGTGCAGCAGGCGCGCGCCGCGCGCGGGCTCGGCCCGCAGGCGCGGCTCGCGCCCGTCGTGCCCGCGCGGGCGTCCTACGCGACGCCGGTCGCGCGCGATCCGTTCGCGGTGCCGGTCGAGGAGAAGCTGCGGCTGCTCGTCGCGGCGTCGGAGGCGATGCTCGCCGAGGGCGGCGCGGCGATCCGCGCCGCCGAGGCGTCGGTCGACGCGTTCCGCGAGTCGAAGATCTTCGCGTCGACCGAGGGCACCCTGGTCGAGCAGGTGCTGACCGAGACCGGCGGCGGCCTGATGGCGACCGCGGCCGACGCCGACGACGTGCAGCGGCGCACGTACCCGCACGGGGTGCCGCGCGCGATCAAGGGGCAGCGCGGCGACTTCGCGACCGCCGGCTGGGAGCACGTCGAGGCGCTCGACCTGCTCGCACACGCGGGCCGGGTCGGAGCCGAGGCGGCGGCGCTCCTCGTCGCGCCCGAGTGCCCCGCCGGGACGACGAGCGTCGTGATCTCGGGCACGCAGATGGCGTACGTCGTGCACGAGACGGTCGGCCACCCGGCGGAGCTCGACCGCGCCCTCGGCTCGGAGGCGTCGCTTGCGGGCGGCTCGTACATGCAGCCCGAGCTGCGCGGCCGGCTGCGGTTCGGCCCCGAGTTCGTCAACCTGACCGCCGACGCCACGCTCGACGGCGCGCTCGGCTCCTTCGCCTACGACGACGAGGGCGTGCCGGCGCAGCGCACGCCGATCATCCGCGACGGCCTGTTCGTCGGCTACCTGACCTCACGGGAGTCGGCGGGCGCGATCGGCGAGGAGTCCACCGGCGCCGCGCGCGCCGACGGTTGGCAGCGCATCCCGCTCGTCCGGATGCCCAACGTCTCGCTCGAGCCGGGCACCGTGCCGTTCGACGAGCTGATCGGCACGACCGACGACGGCATCTACGTCGACGCAAACCGCTCGCTCTCGATCGACGACACGCGGCGCGCGTTCCGCTTCGGCAGCGAGGTCGGCTGGGAGATCAAGAAGGGGAAGCGCGGACGCATGCTCAAGAACTGCACCTTCAGCGGACGCACGCTCGAGTTCTGGGCAGGCTGCGACGCGATCGGCGACGCGGCGAGCTGGCAGGTCTACGGCATCCCGTCGTGCAACAAGGGCGAGCCGCTGCAGGTGGCGCACATCGGCCACGGCACGGCGCCGACCCGCTTCCGCAACGTGAGCGTCGGCGTATGAGCGACGCCGAGCGCGTCCTCGAGCAGCTGGGCGCGCCGGCGCACGTCGAGCTCGTCGACGAGCGGCTGGAGCTGCTGCGCTTCGGCGGGTCGCGGGTCACCTACCAGCACTCGGAGGAGCGCCTGACGCTGCGGGCGCGCCTCATCCGCGGCGGCCGCTCGGTGTGGGGCACGCTCGCGACGACCGAGCCGGAGGCCGTCCGCGCGCTGCGGGAGCGGCTCGAGCGGCTCGCCGCGTCGCTCCCACCGGGCGATCCGCCGCCGCTCGCGGCCCCCGGCGAGCCGCGCGCCGCCGTCACCGCGCACGCGAGCACCGACGAGGCGGACGCGGCCGACCGCATCGCGCTCCTGCGCGACGCGCAGGCGGCGGCGCCGCGCGGCGCGACGCTCGGCGGCTCGATCCTGCACGCCGTCGCGACGCACGCCGTCGCGAACACCGAAGGCGTGCGCGCCGAGGAGCGGCGCACGCGCGCGGCGATGCAGCTCGTCTCGACCCTCGACGGCGACTCGTCGTGGGGACGCGTCGTCAGCCGCGACGCCGGCGAGTGCCGCGTGCCCGAGCTCGACGGCCACCGGCTTCCCCAGCGCGAGCTCGTGCCCGGCCGCTATCGCGCCGTGCTGTCGCCGCAGGCCGTCGTCACGCTGCTCGCGACGCTCGGGCAGGTGGCGTTCGCGGACGCCGGACAGGGGACGTTCGCCGACCGCGTCGGCGAGCAGCTGCTCTCGCCGCTCGTCTCGATCGCCGACGACGGCTGCGACCCGGCCGGCCTGCCCTCGTCGTTCGACTGCGAGGGCGTGCCGAAGCAGCGTGTGCAGCTCGTCGAGGACGGCGTCGTGCGCGCGGTGGTCACGCGCGGGACGGGGCACGCGGTGCCGCCGGCGTGGCGCTTCGGCGGCGGCCCGGCCGCCTCGCACCTCTCGCTCGAGCCGGGCCGCGCGAACGACGCCGACCTGCTGGCGGCCTGCGGTTCGGGGCTCTACCTCCAGCGCGTCGACTACGTCCGCGTCGTCCAGCCGAAGCGCACGCTCGTCACCGGCTCGTCGCGCGACGGCACCTTCCGGGTCGGCAGCGGCCGCATCGTCGCGCGCGTGCCGCAGTTCCGCTTCACGCTGCGCCTCGACGAGCTCTTCCGCGACGTGCTCGCCCTCGGCGCGCGCCGCGAACGCGGGGAGACGGTCTTCATGGAGAGCGTGGTCGCGCCCGGGCTGACGGTCGACGGCTTCCCCGTCGACCTGATCATGTCCTAGGGACGGAGCCGCGCCCGCAGCTCGTCGAGCTCGCCCAGGGAGGCGAGCGAGCGCGGCCGCTCGGCGGCGGCGTAGGCGAGGAGGAGCGCGTCGAGCAGCGCGAGCGTGGCGCCGTTCGTGCCGAACGCGCCGGAGGCCGAGCGCGGCGCCGTCAGGCTCGCCTCGACGCGGTCCGCGAGGCTCGGCCCGAGCGTGTCGGTGACGAGCACGACCGGCAGCTCGAGCTCGCCCGCGCGCCGCAGCGTCTCCTCGCCGTCGAGGTCGAGCTCGACGTGCGCGAGCAGGATCAGCGCATCGCCGCGCCGGAGCTGCAGCAGCTGGTCGGCGAGGCGCACGCCCGTCTGCGTGACGGCGAGCGTCGGCTTCCCGAAGCGGACGAGGCGGAGCGCGACGTACTCGCAGAGCGCGCCGCTCGGGCCGATGCCGGCGGCGACGACGCGCTCGGCGCCGCGCAGGATCTCGATCGCGCGCTCCACGTCGGCGGGCGCGGTGCGCTCGCCGGCGACCCGGATGAACTCCATCTCCTCCATGAGGGCGTGCGCGAAGACCGCGGCCGGCTCCGTGCCGCCCGCCTCGAGGCTCCGCCCGAGCCGGAGCGCCGGCGTCGCCTGCGCCCTGAGGCTCTCCGCGAGCTCGTGCCGCAGCTCGCCGAGCCCGGCGTAGCCGAGCGCCTTCGCGGCCCGCACCACGGTCGCGTCGCTGAGGCCGAGCCGCTCGCCGACCTCCGCCGCCGAGAGGAACGCCGCCTCGGGGCCGTGCTCCGCGAAGAACCGCGCCACCCGCCGCTCGGCGGGCGCGAGCTCGGCGGCGGCGAGGCGCTCGGGCAAAGTAGCGGTTGCGACACGATCTTTCTTCATCCGGTAGTCCATGCTACAGTCGGCGTCCGATGCCGCCGCTCGTCGACGTCGACTCCGCCGATCCGCGCGAGCGCGGGCGGCAGTACGGCGAGCAGGCGCGCGAGCAGGTCGCCGTCTCGATCGCGTTCTACCGCGAGGAGTTCGAGACGAAGTCCGGCCTGCCGTGGAGCGACGTCTGCGAGCGGGCGCCGCGCTGGCTGCCGCACATCGAGGCGTTCACGCCCGAGCTCGTCGACGAGGTGCGCGGCATCGCGGAAGGCGCCGGCGTGCGCTTCGAGGAGGTGCTCGCGCTGAACGGCCGCGGTGAGCTCCGCAAGGGCGACCCGTTCGAGCGCCCCGAAGGCTGCACCTCGTTCTCCCTCCTCGGCACCGCCACCGGCGACGGCCACGTCTACTGCGGCCAGAACTGGGACTGGCGCGTCGGCACGAAGGAGAGCGTCGTCATGCTCCGCGTCTCCCAGCCGGCGAAGCCGACGATCGTGATGCAGGTCGAGGCGGGCCAGGTCGGCCGGCACGGCGCCAACTCCGCCGGGCTCGGCCTGAACGCGAACGGCCTCGAGGCGCCGTTCGGCTTCGGCCCCGGGATCCCGCAGCCGTATATCCGCCGCCGCATCCTCGAGTGCTCCGACCTGGCGAGCGCGCTCACCGCCGTCCACCAGGCGCGCCCGGCGCTCTGCACCAACCTCGTCTTCACGCACCGGGACGGCTTTGCGATCGACCTCGAGACCACGCCCGAGCGGCACGGTGTCATGTACCCGACGGACGGCCTGCTCGTCCACGCGAACGCGTTCCTCGCCTTCGTGCCTCCGCAGGTCGCAGACAGCTACCGGCCGTCGTCGGTCGACTCCCTCTACCGCGCGCCGCGCCTCGAGCGGGCGCTCCGGCGAGCCCGCGACGCGAGCGGCACGGCCGGGACGCGCGACGCGATCGCCGCCGGGCTCGCCGACCACTTCAGCCATCCCGACGGAGTCTGCACCCACCCGAATCCCAACGACGGCGGCAAGTGGGAGACCGTGGCGAGCGCGATCGTCGACCTGACGACGGGCGAGTACCTCGTCGCCGACGGCAACCCGTGCGAGCACGCCCACGAGCCGCTGCCCTGGAACCTGTACGAGGAGGCCACATGAGCGAGGTCCGGATCCCGCTGATCGAGGTGTCGGGCGGCCCGCGCGAGCGCGGACGCCAGCACGGCGAGGCCGCGCGCGACCGCATCCTCCTCTCGATCGAGGCGTACCGCGGGTCGTTCTCGGCCGCCGCCGGGCTCGACTGGGACCAGGTCTGCGAGCTGGCGCCGCAGTGGCTGCCGCTCGTCGAGGCGTACAACGGGCCCGAGCTCGTGGAGGAGCTGCACGGGATCGCCGAGGGGGCCGGCGTCACACTCGGCGACGTGCTCGCGCTGAACGGCCGCGGCGACCTCAGCTACACGAACCCGTTCGCGGCCGAGGAGTGCTCGGCCTGGGCGATCCTCGACGAGGCATCGCCCGACGGCCACGTCTACTGCGGCCAGAACTGGGACTGGCGGCTCGCGACGCAGGAGACCGTGATCATGCTGCGGATCGAGCAGCCGGGGAAGCCGACGATCGTCATGCAGACCGAGGCGGGCCAGATCGGGCGGCAGGGGGCGAACTCGTCGGGGCTCGCGCTGAACGCCACCGGGCTCGGCCCGCGCTGGGGCAAGGGCCTCCGGCTCCCGCAGCCGTACATCCGGCGCCGCATCCTCGACTCGTGGACGATGAACGAGGCGCTCGAGGCCAGCTTCCGCTCGAGCCAGTCGGTCAGCTCGAACCTCCTCCTCACGCACCGCGACGGCTTCGCGATCGACATCGAGTCGACGCCGGGCCGGCACGGGTGGGGCTACCCGACGGACGGCGTGATCGTGCACACGAACCACTTCGTCTACTTCGTGCCGCCGCAGATCGAGGGCACCTACCGGCCCGCGGTCGCGGACTCGCTGATCCGGCTCGAGCGGATCCAGTCGGTGCTGCGGCGCGTCGGCGAGACACGGAGCGGCGAGGAGCTGCGCGCGCTCGTCCGCGAGGCGATGACCGACCACTTCTCGTACCCCAACTCCGTCTGCAACCACCCGGACGAGCGCGAGCCCGAGGCCGACCGGATGCAGACCGTCGCGTCGACGATCGTCGACCTGACGACCGGCGAGTACCGGCTGTCCCACGGGCCGCCCTGCGCGAACGACTACGAGCTGCTGCCGTGGAACCTGTACGCGGAAGCGCCCGTGGCCGCCGCCGCGTGAGCCTGCTGCTCAGGAACGCGCGCCTCGCCGGCGGCGAGCCGGTCGACGTGCGTGTCGAGGGCGGCCGCGTCGCCGGGCTCGGCAGCAGGCCGGCGGACGAGGCGATCGACCTCGACGGCGCGGAGCTCCGCCCCGGCTTCGTCGACACGCACACGCATCTCGGCTGGGCGGGCGCGGCGCTGTGGCGCGTCGCCTGGGAGCGCGGCGACCGTGCGGCGCTGCTCCGCGAGGTCGCCCGCGCGCGGTCGCACGTCGCCGACGGCCACTGGCTGCTCGGCGGCGGCTTCGGCGCCGACGCCGACCTGCCGACGCTCGCCGAGCTCGACGCGGTGTCCGCCGGCGCCCCGGCGCTGCTCCTCTCCGACGACCAGGACCGCGGGCTTCTGAACAGCCGGGCGATCGAGCTCCTGAACCTCGAGGAACGTGCCGACGTGGAGCTCGACGACGGGCGCGTGGAGGGCCGTGCCGTACGCGGGATGGCGATCGCCGGCGCCGTTCCGCCGCGCGACCGGCACCGTGCTCGCGCGGAGGTCGCGTCCGCGCTCGCCGTGCTGCCGCGCTACGGCATCACGCAGGTGCACGACATCGCGACGTTCCCGGGGGAGCCCGAGCCGCCGCTCGTCTACTGGGAGCGGAGCTACACGGACGCGACGCTCTTCGACGAGCTCGACCTGCCCGTGCGGGTGCACGTGCGGCCGTCGCTCCACCGCCGGCACGAGTTCCTGCGCCTCCTCGGCACGAGGCGCATCGAGGGGCTGAAGCTCTTCGGGATGGGCGGCGTCGGCCGGCGCGTCGACGGCGTCACGTTCCGCTACCCGGGCCGCGAGCGCGCCACGCAGTGGGTGCAGGAGGCGCACGCGGGCGGCGCGCCCGTGTCCGTGCACGCGCTCAGGGCGGCCGACGTCGCCGAGGTGCTGGCGGTCTTCGAGGGAGTCGACGACGCCCCCGCCGTCCCGCATCGCCTCGTGCACGCCTACGAGGTGGCGCCCGGCGACGTCGCGCGGATCGCGCGGCTCGGCCTGACGGTCGAGGCGCAGCCGTACGACACGGCCGAGGCCGGCTTCCGGGGCCCGTGGCGCGCGCTGCTCGACGCCGGCGTGCCGGTCGAGTTCGGTTCGGACTGGCGCGACGCGAACCTCGACGCCGTCGACCCGCTGCTCGCGGTCGAGATCGCCGTGGAGCACGGCCTGACCCGCGAGGAGTCGCTCGCCGCCTACGCGCGGCGGCCGATCGCCGCGGGCGTGCCCGCCGACCTCGTCGCGTTCGACGAGGACGGCGTCCTCCTCACCGTCTGCGCCGGCCGCATCACGTTTCGTAGCGGACGCGCGTGAGGTAGAGCCCGTGCGGCGCCGCGGTCGCGCCCGCCTCGCTGCGCGGCCGGCCGTCGACGAGCGCGGCGAGGTCGCGGCGCTCGAGCATCGAGCCGACGAGCGTGCGCACCATGTGGCGCAGGAACGAGTCCGCGGTCACCTCGAACGCGAGGACGTTCTGGTCGAGCTCGAGCCACCTCGCCTCCTCGACGACGCGCACGAAGACCTGGTGCTGCGTCTCGGCCGGCGTGAACGCGCGGAAGTCGTGCTCGCCGAGGAGCGCCGCGGCGTTCGCGTTCAGCTCGTCGAGGTCGAGCGGGCGCGGCCACCACAGCGACCGCCGCGCCTCGAACGCGGAACGCTCGCGACGGCGCCACACGCGATAGCGGTAGGAACGCGACCGCGCGTCGAAGCGCGCATGGAAGTCGTCGGCAGCGCGCTCCGCGACGACGATCGCGACGTCGCCGGGAAGCGCGGTGTTGATCGCCTCCGCGGCCCGCTCCGGCGGCGGCCCGCCCTCGACGTCCACCGACACGACGTTCGCGAGCGCGTGCACGCCCGTATCGGTGCGTCCGGCGACGGCAAGGCCCTCGACGCTCTCGTACAGCTCGCCGAGCGCGCGGCGTACCTCGCCCTCGACGGTGCGCTCGTCCGGCTGGCGCGCCCACCCGCGGAAGGCGGTGCCGTCGTACTCGACGGTCAGCTTCAGGCGCACGTCAGGCACTCCTGACACGACTTGTAAGGCGTGCCTGATGCTCTAGTCATTTGCTGTTCTTCAGTTATACTCTACACCGATGTCCGAAGAGCACCACTTTCTCCTGCAGCGCGTGCAGCCCGCGATGGTCGGCCTGATCGACGGCTCGTTGTCGACGCTCGCCCCCATCTTCGGCATTGCGTTCTACACGCAGAAGCCGCACACCGCATTCATCGCCGGCCTCGCGACCTCGATCGGCGCGGCCATCTCGATGGCGTTCTCGGAAGGGCTGTCCGACACCGGCGAGCTCACCGGGCGCGGCAACCCCGCCCAGCGCGGGGCGATCACCGGCGCGGGCACGTTCCTCGGCGGCATCCTGCACACCCTGCCGTTCCTGATCACGAACTACCACGCCGCGGTGATCGCGGCTGCGGTCGTCGTCGCGTTCGAGCTCGTCGCGCTCGCGGTGATCCGCTGGCGGTTCTTCCAGACGGGCTTCGTGCGCAGCCTGCTCGCCGTCTCGATCGGCGGCGCGGTGATCGCCGTCGTCGGCGCCCTCATCGGCACCGCCGGCTGATCAGGCGACCGACCGCACGATCTCGATCAGCTCGTCCAGCCGGTAGCCGCTGCGACGTCCGAGCTCGACCAGCTCGCGCGCCCGAGAGACGACTGCGCCGCGCTCGGGCGAGCCGGCGACCGTGATGCCGCGCCCGCGACGGAACTCGAGGAGGCCCTCGTCGCGCAGCATGCGCAGCGCCCGGAGGACGGTGTTCGTGTTCACGCCGAGCACCGCGGCGAGGTCGCGCGCCGGCGGGAGGCGCTCGCCGGGCTTCGCCTCCCCGTCCGCGATCGCCCTGCGAATCTCCGCAGCGACCTGCTCGTAGAGCTCCGTCGCTTCCGAGCGGTCGAGTTTGACACGCAACATGGTGCTACCCATACTAGCTTCATCGCATGTCGGTGATCGCCCCTCCGCGCCCGCCCGAGCACGACGCCCCGGAGCCCGAGGCGCTGATCGAGGAGGCGCGGTCGCTGCAGCGCCGCCGCCGGAGACGGGTCGCCTCGGTTGCGCTCGTCGCTGCAGCCGTCACCGGCGCGGCCGGAGCCGCCGGGCTGGCGACGCACCGCGGCCCGTTCTTCAGCGGCGGCGGGGACTCCGGCGGAGTGGCGACGCGCTGCCCCGGAGCGAGCCTCGGCAAGGTCGCCTTCGTGCGCGCGGGGCGGCTGGAGCTGCTCGACCTCGAACGCTGCCGCACGACGACGATCGTCTCCGCGCACGCCGGCGGGCCGCTGAGGTTCAGCCCGGACGGCCGCTTCGTCGCCTTCGGCGGCTCCTACGTGTCGGTCTCGGGTGGGCGCGTGCACCGGACGGGCGGCAGCCCGTGGTGGTCGCCGAACGGCCTGCGGGTGATCACGACGGTCGGCACGAACGGACTGGGAATCCGCCGGCTCGGCGGCCCCACGCGCGTGCTCCTCCCGGACGGGTTCGGCGTGCACACCTGGGCCCTCTCCCCGGACGGGAAGACGCTCGCGGTCTCCCGCTCGACGTACCGCAGCTACACGCAGCCGCCGCCCTACCACCAGGAGATCTGGCTGGTCGACCTCGCGACCGGCGCCAGGCGGATGGTGTTCGCCGAGCCGCCGAGGACCCTCGCCCCGGCGATGCTCCAGGGGTTCTCGCCCGACGGCCGCCGGCTCCTCTTCTTCGAGGATCTCGACAACGGTGCGTCGCTGATGGCCGACGGGCTGCCGCTGAAGGCGGTCGACGTGCGAACCGGCGCGGTGCGCCGGATCGGCCGCGGCACGCTGCGCGACCCCGGCTTCACCGAGTGGTGCGGCGGCTCGCTCCTCTACGTCCTGAACAGGGGCGGTCGCATCGTCACCCTCGGCGACGGTCTGGCCGCCGCGACGCCGCCTCGCTTCGACTCGCGCACGATCCTGCCGGCCGGCGGCACGACGAGCTGGAACAGCGTCGCCTGCCGCCCGGGCGGCCGCTCGGTCGCGGTTGCGGGCGGGCCGGTGAGCGACGACTCGCCGTTCGGGCAGGAGCACCGCTCGCTGTGGCTCGCGCCGCTCGACGGATCGCCGCCGGTGCGCCTCACGCGCCCGCCGGGACGGCTGACCGACGAGCTGCCGCAGTGGTCGGCGGACGGCCGCTGGCTGCTCTTCGTGCGGACGAAGCCCGGCGGACTGCCGGCGACGGGCGCGCTCTACGCCCTCGACGTCGGCTCACGCCGTCTCGTCGGGCCGATCGTGCGGCTCGGACGGACAGGCGACTTCTACGGCACCTACGGCTGGCCGAACCAGCTCGCCTGGTACCGCGGCTAGGACTGCTCGGTGTCCGACCCCTGCTCTTCGGACTCGGCCTCCGCCTCGTCCTCGGCAGCAGGCTGCTCGGCCGCTTCGGGCTCGTCCACCGCCTCGGCCTCGTCGGCCTCGTCGGCCTCCTCGGTCTCTTCGACCTCGGGCTCGGCGACCGCGACGGGCTCCGGCGTGCGGGCCTCGCGCTCCCTGGCGACGAACTCCTCGTCGACGAGCTCGAGGTAGGCCATCTCCGCGGCGTCGCCGGGGCGCGGCCCGAGCTTCACGATCCGCGTGTAGCCGCCGGGACGATCCTTGAAGAGCGGCGCGACCTCGGCGAACAGCTTGTGCACCACGTCGCGCGAGCGCAGGAACGCCGTCGCCTGCCGGCGGGCGTGCAGGTCGCCGCGGCGGCCGAGCGTGATCATCTGCTCGGCCAGCGGCTTCACCGCCTTCGCCTTGGTGACGGTCGTCTTGATCCGGCCGTGCTCGATCAGCGCGCCCGCAAGGTTCGAGTAGAGCGCCTTGCGGTGCGCCGAGTCGCGGCCGAGCTTCTTCCCTGCGCGGGCGTGACGCATGCGGGGCTAGGCCTCCGCCCCGTTCGAGCCGCCGCGGAGGTTGAGCCCGTGCTGCTGCAGGGTCTCCTTGACCTCCTCGATCGACTTCTTGCCGAAGTTCGGGATCGCGGCGAGTTCGTTCTCCGTCTTGGTGACGAGGTCGCCGATCGTCTCGATGCCGACCCGCTTGAGGCAGTTGTACGAGCGGACGCCGAGCTCGAGCTCCTCGATCGGGAAGTTCTCCATCCCGCCGGCGAGCGACACACCCGCGGCCTCGCCGCCGGCGCCGTCGACGCCCTGCGCGGCCGACTCGCCGAAGCCCTCGATCTTCTCGAGGTCGGTGAAGATGGCCAGCTGGCGGATGAGGATCTCGGCCGCCTGCGCGATCGCCTCCTTCGGGTCGATCGAGCCGTTCGTGGCGACGTCGAGGATGAGCTTGTCGTAGTCGGTGCGCTGACCGACACGGGCGGCCTCGACGTCGTACGAGACGCGGTTGATCGGCGAGAACATCGAGTCGACGGGGATGACGCCGATCGTGTGCGCCTGCCCGCGGTTGCCCTCGGCGGGCACGTAGCCGCGGCCGCGGCCGATCGTCAGCGTGATCTCGAGCCGGCCCTTCGACGAGAGGTTCGCGATCTCGAGGTCCGGGTTCAGGATCTCGAGATCGGCGGGCGCCTCGATGTCGGCGGCCGTGACGATGCCCTCACCGCGCTTCGTCAGCCGCACCTCCACCTCCGGCGACTCGCCGTGGAGGATGCAGACGAGCTGCTTCAGGTTGAGGATGATGTCCGTCACGTCCTCGCGGACGCCCGGCAGCGTGGTGAACTCGTGCGCGACGCCCTCGATCTTCACCGAGGTGACCGCGGCGCCCTCGAGCGACGAGAGCAGGACGCGGCGGAGCGAGTTGCCGAACGTGTAGCCGAAGCCGCGGTCGAGCGGCTCGATCACGAACACGCCGCGGTTCTCGTTCACTTCCTCGTGCGTGATCTTCGGCACCTGGAAATCTGAAGCACGTACTGCCAAAGGAGGTCCTTTCTTCTTGTTCGAGCGTCTACTTGGAGTAGAGCTCGACGATCAACTGTTCGGAAACCGGCGTGTCGATCTCGGCGCGCTCCGGCCACTTCAGCACCGTGCCGGAGAGGCCGTCGTGATCGGCCTGGAGCCACGGGGCCACGGCGGCGGTGAGGTCGGTCGCGTCGCGGACGATCTGCTCCGCGCCGCTGCCGGCCTTGATCGCGACGACGTCGTCGGGCTTCACCTGGTAGCTCGGGATGTTGACCCGGCGGCCGTTGACGGTGAAGTGCCCGTGGCGCACGAGCTGGCGGGCCTGGGCGCGAGACGCCGCGAAGCCGAGGCGGTACACGACGTTGTCGAGCCGCGTCTCGAGCATCTGCAGCAGCTTCTCGCCGGTGATGCCGCCCTGCTTGTTCGCCTTCTCGTAGTAGGTGCGGAACTGCGTCTCGAGGAGGCCGTAATAGCGGCGCGCCTTCTGCTTCTCGCGGAGCTGCAGCAGGTACTCGCTCTGCTTGATGCGCCCGCGGCCGTGCTCACCCGGCGGATACGAGCGGCGCTCGATGGCGCACTTCTCGGTGAGGCAGCGCTCGCCCTTCAGGAAGAGCTTCATGCCCTCCCGGCGGCACTGCTTGCACTTCGGGGAACGATCGCGAGCCACTAGTGGCCACCTTTCGTCTGGATCGTGCCCGCCAGCCGCGAAACGCCCGCGTCGCAAGGACGCAGGGAGCGCGCGTAGCCTCCGGCTACCGGCGCGACTGAGGACGCGGCGTGGCGGAGCGTTGCAGCGCCCTGGCGGGTGCGAGTCAGGCGGAAGGCGGCCACCTAGACACGCCTCCGCTTCTTCTGGCGGACGCCGTTGTGTGCCTGCGGCGAGACGTCCTTCACTCCGAGGATCTCCAGCCCTGCCGCCTGCAGCGAGCGGATCGCCGTCTCACGGCCAGAGCCCGGGCCCTTGACGAAGACCTCGACCTTCTGCAGGCCGTGCTCCATGCCCTTGCGCGCGGCGGCGTCGGCCGTGACCTGCGCCGCGAACGGCGTGGACTTGCGCGAGCCCTTGAACCCGGCCGAGCCGGCGGACTCCCACACGATCACGTTCCCGTCCTTGTCGGTGAGGGCGACGATCGTGTTGTTGAACGACGTCTTGATGTGCGCCTGGCCGATCGCGATGTTCTTGCGGACGCGGCGGCGCGTGCGGCCGCGGGTGGCGGATGCTCTGCGAGGAGGCGCCATTACTTCTTCTTCCCGCGTCCGACGGTCTTCTTCGGGCCCTTCCGCGTGCGCGCGTTCGTCTTCGTGCGCTGGCCGCGCGCCGGCAGGTTGCGCCGGTGCCGCAGGCCGCGGTACGCGCCGATCTCGGAGAGGCGCTTGATCGCCTGCGTGCGCTCGCGGCGAAGGTCGCCCTCCACCTGGTAGTTCGCGTCGATGTAGTCGCGGAGCTTCGCGACCTCGTCCTCGGTCAGGTCACGGACCTTGGTGTCGCGCGAGAGGCCGAGCGCGTCGCAGATCTGCTGCGCCGAGGGCTGGCCGATGCCGAAGATGTACGTCAGCCCGATCTCGAGCCGCTTCTGATTCGGCAGATTCACTCCTGCGATACGTGCCAAATGTTCTCCTCTACCCCTGGCGCTGCTTGTGGCGCGGGTTGCTGCAGATGACCATGGTGCGGCCGTGCCGCTTGATCACGCGGCAGCGTTCGCACATCGGCTTGACTGAAGGTCTGACTTTCATAGCGTGAGAAGATTGCGCGCGGGCGTTTGCCTCGCGACGCGGAGCGTCATGGTACCAGGACCCCGTTTCCCGTGAGGATTCTGGGGCCGGCGGCCGTGACGGCGACCGTGTGCTCGAAATGGGCGGCCAGCGAGTCGTCCGAGGTCGAGATCGACCACTCGTCGTCGTGGATGAACACGTCCGGGCCGCCGGCGGTGATCATCGGCTCGATCGCGATCGTCATGCCTTCCTTGAGCTCCGGCCCCCTGTAGGAGGAGACGAAGTTCGGCACCTGGGGGTCCTCGTGCATCGAGCGGCCGACCCCGTGGCCGACCAGGCTGCGGATGACGCTGAATCCGGCCGACTCGGTGACGGTCTGGACGGCCCGGGAGATGTCCCCGACCGAGTTCCCGACCCGGGCCTCGGCGATCCCGGCCTCGAGCGCGGCCCTGCAGGTGTCGAGGAGCTGCTGCGCGTCGGCGGAGATCGAGCCGACCGCGTAGGTCCAGGCCGAGTCGGCGACGAAGCCGTCGAGGGTGACGCCGACGTCGACGGAGAGCACATCCCCGTCCTCCAGCTTCACGCGGCCCGGGATGCCGTGGACGACCATCGAGTTCGGCGACATGCAGGTGGCGGCCGGGTAGCCGCGGTAGCCCTTGAAGGTGGGGATGCCGCCGTGGGAGCGGATGAACTCCTCGGCGATCGCGTCGAGCTCACCGGTCGTGATGCCGGGCTGGAGGTGCTCCTCGACGAGCGCCAGGGTCTCGGCGACGACGGTGCCGGCCCGGTCCATGATCTCGATCTCGGCCGCCGACTTCCTGATGATCATGCGGGTACCTGCTCCAGCGCGGCCTGGATCTCGGCCCAGACCTCCTCGATCGACCGCTCGGCGTGCAGCGGCACGAGCTTGCCGGTCGCGCGGTAGTGCTCGACGATCGGCTCGGTCTGCTCGTGGTAGAGCGCCAGGCGCTTCGCGATCACCTCCGGCGTGTCGTCGGCGCGGCCCTCGACCTCGGCGCGCTTCAGCGCGCGCTCCATGCCCACCTCGTCGGGCACGTCGAAGAAGAGGATCGCGTCGAGGGCGCGGCCGATCCCGCCGAGCATCTCGTCGAGCGCCTCGGCCTGCGCGAGGTTGCGCGGGAAGCCGTCGAGCACGAAGCCGTTCGCGGCGTCCGGCTCGGACAGGCGCTCCTTGATCATCGCCACCGTCAGGTCGTCGGGGACGAGGTCGCCGCGGGCCATGATCTCGCCCACCTGCCTGCCGAAGTCGGTGCCGGCAGCCTGCGCCGCGCGGAACATGTCGCCCGTCGCGATGTGCGGGAGGCCGTACTCGGCGGCGATCCGGGCAGACTGCGTCCCCTTCCCGGCCCCCTGGGGGCCGAGGACGAGCAGGTTCATCTCAGGAAGCCCTCGTAGGAGCGCATCATCATCTGCGACTCCATCTGGCGCATCGTGTCGAGCGCGACGCCGACCACGATCAGCACCGAGGTGCCGCCGAGGGCGCGCGACTCGGCCTGCGAGAACCCGAAATGGTTGATGAACACGGACGGCAGCACCGCGACCGCGGCCAGGAACAGCGAGCCCGGCAGCGTCAGCCGCGTCAGCACCCGGTCGAGATACTGGGCTGTCGGCGGGCCCGGACGGATGCCGGGGATGTAGCCGCCGTACTTGCGCAGGTTGTCGGCCTGGTCGACCGGGTTGAACTGGACCGCCGTGTAGAAGTACGTGAAGACGATGATCAGGATCGCCTCGACGACGAGGTACGTGTACCCGTTCGGCGAGAAGTGCGTGTTGATCCACACCTGCGTCGCGGGCGCGAACGAGCTGACGGTCTGCGGGAGCGCGAGCAGCGCGGCCGCGAAGATGACCGGGATGACGCCCGCCATGTTCACGCGCAGCGGCATGTAGGTCGAGCCGCCGCTCGTCTGCCGCCGGCCCACCATCCGCTTCGCGTACTGGATCGGGATGCGCCGCTGGCCCTCCTGCACGAACACGACGGCGACGACGACGCCGATCGCGATCAGCGGGAAGAACAGCTTCTCGAGCGGGCCGCCGTTGATCCACGCGCTGATCCCCTGCGGGGCCGACGTGAGAATCGAGGCGAAGATCAGCAGCGAGATGCCGTTGCCGATGCCGCGCTTCGTGATCATCTCGCCGAGCCACATCAGGAGCGTCGTGCCGGCGGTCAGCGTGACGACGATGAGGACGAGCCGGCCGGCGTTCGAGGGCAGCGCGCCCTGCTGGTGGAAGAGGTACGCGTAGCCGGACGCCTGCGCCGCCGCGAGGACCACGGTCAGGTAGCGGGTGTACTGGTTGATCTTGGCGTAGCCCGACTCACCCTCCTTCTGCAGCTGCTCGAGCGTCGGGATGACGACGGTGAGGAGCTGCAGGATGATCGACGCCGTGACGTACGGCATGATCCCGAGCGCGAAGATCGAGAACCGCGAGAGCGCCGAGCCGGAGAACAGGTTCAGCAGGCCGAGCAGCGAGCCGCCCTTGCCGTTGAAGAAGTTCTGGATCTGCGTGGAGTCGACGCCCGGCGCGGGCATCCACGAGCCCAGGCGGTACGCCGCCAGGACGAGCGCGGTGAACAGGAGCCGGCGCCGGAGCTCCGGGACCCGCCACGCGTTGGCGAGCCACGAGAGCAACGCTTACTCCTCGCTCTCGCCGGTCTCGGTCGACTCGGTCCGGGCCGGCCGGCCCTCGGGCCGCCGCTTCATGTTCTTCAGCTTGCGCGGCTTCGGCTCCCGGAGGAGCGTCAGCGTGCCGCCGGCCGCCTCGACCTTCTCGCGGGCCGTCGCGGACGCGCCGTGCACGGTGATCTCGAGCTTCTTCGTCAGCTCGCCGACGCCGAGCAGCTTCACGTCCTTGCGGATCGACCGGATCAGGCCCTTCGCCTTCAGCGACTCCGGCGTGACCTCCTCGCCCGCCTCGAAGCGAGCCTCGAGGTCGCGCAGGTTCACCGGCTGGGTGTAGGTCCGGAACGGGCCGATCGGCATCGCGTCCGCGGAGGTGTTGCCGCGGAGCTTGGCGGTGCGCATGTACAGCGGCATCTGGCCGCCCTCGAAGCCGGCGCGCATGGCGTGCGAGCCCGCGCGCGACTTCTGGCCCTTGATCCCGCGGCCGGAGTAGCGGCCCTTGCCCGAGCCCAGGCCGCGCCCGACGCGCTTCCGGTCCTTGCGCTCCTGCGCGGGCTGCAGGTTGGACAGGTTCAGATCGCCGGCCATCGCTAGCTCGTCTCCTCCACCTTCACGAGGTGCCGCACCTTGCGCAGCATGCCCGAGAGAACCGGGCTCTCGTCGATTTCGTTGGTCTTCCCGATCCTGCCGAGTCCGAGCGCCCGCAGCGTGCCGCGGTGGCGCTCGGACTGGCCGATCGAGCTACGCACCTGCGTCAGCTTCACCTTCGCCATCCTCGCTCACCTCCTGCGGCTTGTACGGGAGGACGTCGCTGATCGCCTTGCCGCGCGCCTTCGCGACCTCCTCGGGCCGGCGCAGCTGCTTCAGCGCGACCTCGGCCGCCTTCAGCATGTTGATCGGGTTCGTGGTGCCGAGCGACTTCGCGAGCACGTCGCGGATGCCGCCGAGCTCGAGCACGGCGCGCACGCCGCCGCCGGCGATGACGCCGGTACCGGGCGAGGCCGGGCGGAGCAGCACGCGCGCGGCGTCGAACCGGCCGAGCGTCTCGTGCGTGATCGTCTGCCCGTGCTTCGGCACGGTGAACAGGTTCTTCTTGGCGTCGTCGACGGCCTTCGAGATCGCGAGCGGGACCTCGCGCGCCTTGCCGTAGCCGACACCGACCCGGTCGACCTCGTCGCCGATCACGACGAGCGCGGTGAACGAGAAGCGCCGGCCGCCCTTGACGACCTTGGCGACGCGGTTGATCTCGACCACGCGCTCCTTGAGCTCACGGGTCTCCTGCACGTCGATGGCCATCTACCGTTCACCTCTCGTATGGATCGTGGCTTCTGGCCGCGAAAAGCAAGCCAGGCAAGGACGCAGGTCGTGTTCGTAGCCTCCGGCTACGGACGCGACCGAGGACGCGGCATGGCGCAGCTTTGCAGCGCGCCGGAAGTCGCGAGACATGCGGGAGGTGGACGGTCTCAAAAGCTCAGTCCTCCTTCGCGCGCGCCGTCGGCGAGCGCCTTGACGCGACCGTGGTACAGGTAGCCGCCGCGGTCGAACACGACGGTCTCGACGCCGGCCTTCTTCGCCGCGGCGGCCAGCTGCTTGCCGACCTCCGCCGCCTGCTCCGTCTTGTCGCCCTTGAACGACTTCGGGAGCTGCAGCCACGACGCAGACGCGAGCGTCTTGCCGGCGTCGTCGTCGATCAGCTGCGCGAAGATGCCGCGGTTCGAGCGGAAGACGAGCAGGCGCGGGCGCTCGGCCGTGCCGCGCACCTTGCCGCGCACGCGGCGATGACGGCGGAGACGTGCTTCGCGAGTCGTAATGGTGCTCACGCGCGCTTACCAACCTTCCGGCGAACGAACTCGCCCTCGTAGCGGATGCCCTTGCCCTTGTAGGGCTCCGGCGGCCGCACCTTGCGGATCTCGGCGGCCGTCTGGCCGACGATCTGCTTGTCGATCCCGCGCACGATGACCTGCGTGGGGATGGGGACCTCGAACGAGATGCCCTCGCGCGGCGTGATGCGCACCGGGTGCGAGTAGCCCACCTGAAGCTCCAAGTTCGAACCAGACAGGGCGGCCCGGTAGCCGACGCCCTGGATCTCCAAGCGCTTCTCGAAGCCGTTCGTCACGCCCTCGACCATGTTGGCGATGAGCGTCCGCGTGAGACCGTGCAGCGCGCGATCCTCGCCGCGCTCGGTCGGGCGGGCGACGGTGACCGTCCCGTCCTCCTGCGTGATCTGCATCCGCTGCGGCACCTGCTGGCGCAGCTCGCCCTTCGGCCCGGAGACCGTGACGCGGCCCGGGTCGACCGAGACGATCACGCCGGCGGGGACTTCGATGGGCTTTCTACCGATACGACTCATCAGCGGTTACCAGACGTAGCACAGGACTTCGCCGCCGATGCCCTCGGCCTCGGCGGTGCGGCTCGTGACGACGCCGCGGGACGTGGACATGATCGCGATGCCCATGCCGCCGAGGACGCGCTGGCGGCGCGACTTGCCGGCATAGATCCGCCGGCCCGGCTTGGACACGCGACGGAGGCCCGAGAGGACGCGCTCCCGGCCGCGGCCGTACTTCATCTCGACCACGAGCGTCGGGTGCGGGCCGTCTTCCGAGACATGGAAGTCGCGGATGTAGCCCTCTTCTTTGAGGATGCGTGCAATCTCCATCTTGAGCTTGGAATTCGGCATCTCCGTGCGGTCGTGCAGCGCCTTGTTGGCGTTGCGGATGCGCGTGAGCATGTCGGCGACGGGATCGGTCAGCAACGTCTCTTCCTCCTACCAGGAGCTCTTGGTCATGCCCGGGATCACGCCCTGGTGGGCGAGCTCCCGCAGGCAGATGCGGCAGAGCCCGAACTTCTTGAACACGGCGCGCGGCCGACCGCAGCGGTTGCAGCGGGTGTAGTTGCGCACCTTGAACTTCGCGGGGCGGGCGGCCTTCACCCGCAGCGACTTCTTGGCCACTAGCGGTTCCCTCCGTCGGACGCGAACGGCAGGCCGAGCTGCGTGAGCAGGGCGCGGGCCTGGTCGTCGGTGGTCGCGGTCGTCGTGATCGCGACGTCGAGGCCGCGGATCTGGTTGATGCTGTCGTAGTCGATCTCCGGGAAGATGATCTGCTCGCGGACGCCGAGGGAGTAGTTCCCCCGGCCGTCGAAGCTGTCGGGGCTGAGACCGCGGAAGTCGCGGATGCGCGGCAGCGCGATCGAGACGAGCCGGTCGAGGAACTCCCACATGCGGTCGCCGCGGAGCGTCACCTTGACGCCGATGGGCATTCCCTCGCGGATCTTGAACTGCGCGATCGACTTGCGGGCGCGGCGCACCTGGGCGCGCTGGCCGGCGATGATCGTGAGCTCCTCGAGCGCCGCGTCGATCTGCTTCGCGTCGGTCTTGCCCTCGCCGACGCCCATGTTGAGCGTGATCTTCGAGATCGTCGGCGACTGCATGATCGACTCGAGCTCCAGCTCGTCCTTCAGACGGGCCCGGATGTCGTCGTTGTAGCGCTGCTTCAGGCGCGGGATGTAGGTCTCGGTGACAGCCATTACTTGTCGATCTCCTGGCCGCAGCCGTCGCGCTTGCAGACGCGCACCTTGACGTGACCGCCCTTGGCGCTGTCCTTGAACCGGTAGCCGACCCGGGTCGGCAGGTTGCAGGTCGGGCAGACGAGCATCACGTTCGACACCGACACGGCGGACGGGCGGTCGATGATGCCGCCCGGCGCCATCTGCGTGCCGCCCATGCGGGAGGCGTCGCGGATCGGGCGCGGCTTCTGGTGGCGCTTGACGACGTTGAGGTTCTCCACGATGACCTTGTTGTCGCGCGGGCGCGCCTCGAGGACGCGGCCCTGCTTGCCGCGGTCCTTCCCCGTGAGCATCTGCACGGTGTCGCCCTTCTTGATCTTCAACTGTGACGTAGCCATCTGATTCCTAGAGCACCTCGGGGGCGAGGCTGACGATCTTCATGAAGTTCTTCTCACGCAGCTCGCGGGCGACCGGCCCGAAGATGCGCGTCCCGCGGGGGTTGCGCTGCGCGTCGATGATCACCGCCGCGTTCTCGTCGAACGCGATCAGCGTTCCGTCGTCGCGGCCGAAGGGCTTCTTCGTCCGCACGACGACGGCCTTCACCACATCCCCCTTCTTGACCGTCCCCTGCGGGGCAGCGGCCTTGACGGTGGCCGTGATGATGTCGCCGACACGCGCGTAGCGGCGCCTCGAGCCGCCCGCAACGCGGATGCAGAGTAGCTCACGGGCGCCGGTGTTGTCGGCGACCTTGAGACGGGTCTCCTGCTGGATCATCGCCCGCTACCTCGCCTTCTCCACGACCTCGGCGAGGCGCCAGCGCTTCGTCTTCGACAGCGGGCGCGTCTCGACGATGCGCACCGTGTCGCCGATCCCGGCGGTGTTCGCCTCGTCGTGCGCGTGGAACTTGACGCTCCGGCGCACGACCTTCTTGTACTTGGGATGCGACTTGATCACGTCGACCTTGACGACGATCGTCTTGTCGCCCTTGTCGGAGACGACGATGCCGCGGCGCTCCTGGCGCCGGCCGAGCTCGGACTGCGGCTTCTCGGTGCGCGTGATCGGCTTCCGCGTCGCGGACTTCTCGCGCGCGGGCTTCGAGCGCTGACGGCGCTCGGACCGCGGCACGTGGCGGCGCGACTTCGTCTTCGCGGCAGGGGCCTCCGCTTCCGGAGCCGCCTCGGCCTCCGGCTCGGACACCTCGGGGTCCGACCCCTGCTCGGCGGACTCGGCCACGGCCTCGTCCTCCGCAGGGGCCTCGACGACCTCGGCCTCTTCGGTTGTCTCGTTCTGCTCTTCGTCGGCCATCTGCCTAGCTCACCTTCTGCTTCTGGGAGTTCCGGTCGTGCCGCACCGTGAGGATGCGGGCGATCTCGCGCTTCGCGAGCGTCAGGCGCGCGGTGTTCTCGAGCGCCCCGGTTGCGGCCTGGAACCGCAGGTTGAACAGCTCCTTGCGGGTGTCGGCGAGCCGGTGCTCCAGCTCCTCGTCCGTCAGGTCGCGCAGGTCCCTAGCCCGCAAAGAGATCACCGCCCTCGCGCTTCACGAACTTCGACTTGACCGGCAGCTTCTGCGCGGCGAGGCGGAGCGCCTCCTTCGCGAGCGGCTCCGGCACGCCGGCCAGCTCGAACATGACGCGGCCCGGCTTGACGACGGCCACCCAGCCTTCCGGGGAGCCCTTGCCCTTGCCCATGCGCGTCTCGGCCGGCTTCTTCGTGTACGGCTTGTCCGGGAAGATGTTGATCCAGACCTTCCCGCCGCGCTTGATCTTGCGGGTCATCGCGATGCGGGCGGCCTCGATCTGCCGGTTGGTGATCCAGCCGTCCTCGAGCGACTTGATGCCGTACTCGCCGAAGTGCACGACGGTCTGGCCCGTGGACTCGCCACGCCGGCGGCCGCGGTGCATCTTCCGGAACTTGGTCTTCTTGGGCAGCAGCATGGCCTAGCTCTTCTCCTCGTCGCCCGACTTCTCGAGCTTCGTCGGATCCTCGGTCTGCTGCTTCTTCGTCGTCGACTTCGGCGCGTCCGCGACGGGCGGCGAGGTCGTCTCGACCTGCGGCGGGGTCACCGGCTGCTCGCGACCCTCGGCCGACACGCCCTCGTCGGTCGTGCGCGGCTTCTCGACGTTCTGGTCGGGACGCGGCTGGCGCGGACGCCCGCCGCCGGAGCCGCCGCGCGAGCGCGGAGCGCCCGGGCGGTTGCCCTGGCCGCCTCCGCCGGGGCGGTTGCGCTGGCCGGGACGCCCGCGGCGCACGGGGCCGAGGCCCTCGCGATCCTGACCGCGGTTCCGGCCCGACTCGCGGGAGGCGCCGAGGCCCTCGGTGACGCCGCCGCGGCGGCGCGCCGTGTCCTGGTCGCCGAGGCGGGTCTCCTTGCCCCCGCCCGGGATCCCGCCGTAGCCCTCCGGCATGATCTCGCCCTTGTTGATCCAGACCTTGACGCCGATACGGCCGGTCGGGGTCTTCGCCTCGACGAAGCCGTAGTCGATGTCGGCGCGGATCGTGTGCAGCGGGACGCGGCCCTCCGAGTACTGCTCGGAGCGCGACATCTCCGCGCCGCCGAGGCGGCCGGAGCACTGCACCTTCACGCCGGCTGCGCCGGAGCGGATCGCCGACGCGAGCGAGCGCTTCATCGCGCGCCGGAACGACACGCGGTTCTGCAGCTGCTCTGCGATCGACTGCGCGACCAGCTTCGCGTCGAGCTCGGGGCGCTTGATCTCGTTGATGTTGATGTGCACGTTCTTCTGCGTCATCGCGTGCACCTCGCGGCGCAGCGCGTCGACCTCGACACCGGACTTGCCGATGACGATGCCGGGGCGGGCCGTGTAGATGTCGATCGTGATCCGCTGCTTGTCCTTGCGGATCAGGATGTCCGACAGCCCCGCGTGCGACAGCTTCCGGAGGATGTGCTCGCGGATCTTGATGTCCTCGATCAGCGCGCCTGCGAACTCCTTCTTGCCGACCATCCAGTTCGACTTCCAGTCGTGGATGACGCCGACACGCAGGCCGCCGGGATGAACCTTCTGTCCCATTAGTTGCTGCCTTCCTTTTGGGCGACCTGGACGGTGATGTGGCACGTGCGCTTGTGGATGCGGGCGACGCGGCCGCGGGCGCGGGCGCGCCAGCGCTTCAGCGTCGGGCCCTCGTCGACGTAGACCGCGTGCACCACGAGGTCGTCGCCGTTCCAGTGGAGCGCGGGGTTCGACTCGGCGTTCGCGACGGCCGAGCGCAGCACCTTCTCGACGTCCACGGCGGCTGCCCGCTCGGTGAACGCGAGGATCGTGCGCGCCTCGGGCACGCTGCGCCCGCGGATGTGATCCGCGACGAGGCGGGCCTTGCGCGGCGACACGCGGACGAACTTCGCCGTCGCCTTGACCGTGACCGGCGTGGTGGTCTCGACGGCCGCCATCAGCGCTTCTTCACCTGCGTCTTCTGGTCGCCGGCGTGGCCACGGAAGTGGCGCGTCGGCGCGAACTCGCCGAGCTTGTGCCCGACCATCTGCTCGGAGATGAACACCGGCACGTGCTTGCGGCCGTCGTGCACCGCGATCGTGTGCCCGACCATCTCCGGGAAGATCGTGGAGGTGCGCGACCAGGTGCGAATCATGTTCTTGGAGCCCGAGGTGTTCATCGCCTCGATGCGGCCGAGCAGCCGCTCCTCGACGAAAGGCCCCTTCTTGGAAGAGCGACTCATTACCGCTTGTCCTTCCCGCGGCGACGGCCGCGAACGATCAGCTTGTCCGATTCCTTGTGCTTCGAGCGGGTGCGCTTGCCGAGCGTCGGCACGCCCCACGGGGTGACCGGGTGGCGGCCGCCCTTCGACTTGCCTTCACCGCCGCCGTGCGGGTGGTCGACCGGGTTCATCGCGGAGCCGCGCACCGCCGGGCGCTTGCCCAGCCAGCGCGAGCGGCCGGCCTTGCCGATCGTCACGTTGCCGTGCTCGACGTTGCCGACCTGGCCGACGGTGGCGCGGCAGGTGAGCAGCACGCGCCGCATCTCGCCCGAGGGGAGGCGCAGCGTGGCGTAGGCGCCGTCCTTCGCGACGAGCTGCACGCCCGAGCCTGCGGAGCGCGCCATCTGGCCGCCGCGGCCCGGCTTCAGCTCGACGTTGTGCACCATCGTGCCGGTGGGGATGTTCTCGAGCGGCAGCGCGTTGCCCGGCTTGATGTCGGCGTCGACGCCCGACTGGACGAACGACCCGACCCGCACGCCGGCCGGCGCGAGGATGTAGCTCTTGAACCCGTCCGCGTAGTGCAGCAGCGCGATGCGCGCCGAGCGGTTCGGGTCGTACTCGATCGCGGCGACCTTGGCCGGCACGCCGTCCTTGGTGCGCTTGAAGTCGACGATCCGGTAGCGGCGCTTGTGACCGCCGCCCTGGTGGCGCGTCGTGATGCGGCCCGTGTTGTTGCGGCCGCCCTTCTTCGTCAGCTTCTCGGTGAGCGACTTCTCCGGCTTCGACTTCGTGACCTCCGCGAAGTCGGAGACCGACATGTGGCGGCGGCCCGGAGACGTCGGCTTGAACCTGCGAACCGGCATTAGATCTGGGCCCCCTCGAAGATCTCGATCGTGTCGCCGGCGCGCAGCTGCACGACGGCCTTCTTCCAGCCGGGACGCGTGCCGCGGAACGTGCCGCGCCGCTTCGGCTTCGCCTGCACCTTGATCACGTTGACGCGCTCGACCTTGACGTCGAAGAGCTCCTCGACGGCCTGGCGGATCTGCGTCTTGTGCGAGTCCGGGTGCACCTTGAACGTGTAGCTCCCGCGCGTCGAGGCCGCGTACGACTTCTCGGAGACGATCGGCGCGAGGATCACCTGGGACGCGTGCATTACTGGGCCCTCCCCGTGACGAGCGGGAGCGCACCCTCGGTCACGACCAGGGAGCGCGCCCAGACGACGGCGCCGACCTCGAGCTCGGACGGCTCGATCACCGCGACGCGGTCGAGGTTGCGGAACGACTTGGCGACGTTCTGCTCCTCGGCCAGCGCGACGACCACCATCGGCGAGGCCTTGCCCCACTTCTCGACGAGCGCCTTCGCCGCCTTGGTCGACGGGGCGTCGAACTGCTCGGCCGCGACGACGCCGAGCGTCCCCTCCGCGGCGTGGCTCGCGAGGGCGCTGCGCAGTGCGGCGCGCTGCGCCTTGCGGTTCACCTTCTGCAGGAAGGTGCGCGGCGTCTTCGCGAACGTGTGACCGCCGCCCGTGAACTGCGGGGCGCGGATCGTGCCCTGCCGGGCGCGGCCGGTGCCCTTCTGGCGCCACGGCTTCGAGCGGCCGCCGGACACGAGCCCGCGGCTCTTCGTCGCGACGGTGCCGGCGCGCAGGGCGTTCTGCTCCGCGCGCACGGCCTCGTGCACGAGGTGCGGCTTGATCTCGGCCGCGAACACGGCCTCCTCGAGCGCAACCGTTCCGGTTGCGCCGAGCTTGGGAGCGGTCGTCGCCACTAGCCCCTCACCTCCACGAAGCCGTTCCTGGGGCCGGGCACGGCGCCCTTGACCAGGAGCAGGTTGTTCTCGGGGTCGGTCTGGAAGACGGTCAGCCCGAGCTGGGTGACGCGCTTGCCCCCCATGCGGCCCGGCAGCTTGATCCCCTTGAAGACGCGCGACGGCGTCGCGGACGCGCCGATCGAGCCCGGCTTGCGGATGTTGTGCGAGCCGTGGCCGCGCGGGCCGGAGCCGAAGTTGTGGCGCTTGATCGTGCCCTGGAAGCCCTTGCCGATGCCGATGCCGGCGACCTTGATCTTGTCGCCCGCCTCGAACGCTTCGACGGTGACCGTCTCGCCCTCGACGGCGCCGTCGATCGCGCCGCGGAACTCGACGAGCCGCCGGTGCGAGCCGACGCCGTGCTTGGTGAGGTGGCCGCGCTCCGGCTTCGAGAGCTTCCGGTCGGCGACGGCGTCGAACGCGAGCTGCACGGCGTCGTAGCCGTCCGTGTCGCGGGTCTTCACCTGCACGACGGGGCACGGGCCGGCCTGGATGACGGTGACAGGGGTGACCGCACCCGTCTCCGGGTCGAACACCTGCGTCATGCCGAGCTTGCGTCCGAGGATTCCCTTGGCCATCAGCGAGCACCTGCTTCGCAGATCGCGCTCTCCGCCGGCGAAAACCGAGGAGCGCAAGGACGCAGGGCGCGTTCTACGGACGCAACCGAGGACGCCGCCATCCGACGGTTTGCAGCCGCGTGGAGAGTGCGAGATGTGGAGTAGGCGTGAGTCATCAAAGCTTGATCTCGATGTCGACGCCCGCCGGCAGATCGAGCCGCATCAGCTGGTCGATCGTCTTCGGGGTCGGGCTGAGGATGTCGATGAGGCGCTTGTGCGTGCGCACCTCGAAGTGCTCGCGCGAGTCCTTGTCCTTGAACGGGCTGCGGATCACGCAGTAGACGTTCTTCTCCGTCGGCAGAGGGACCGGCCCAGTGATCGTCGCGCCGCTCCTCTGAGCGGTGTCGACGATCTGCTGGGCCGACCGGTCCAGCTGCTGGTGGTCGTACCCCTTCAGGCGGATCCGGATTTTTCCCTGTGCCATAGCGGAGTGCCTTTCGCTTCCTACTTGACGACTTCGGTGACCACGCCGGCGCCGACGGTGCGGCCGCCCTCGCGGATGGCGAAGCGGAGACCCTGATCCATCGCGATGGGCTGGATCAGCTCGATCTCCATGTTGGTGTTGTCGCCCGGCATGACCATCTCCTGGCCCTCCGGGAGCTTCACCGCGCCGGTCACGTCCGTCGTGCGGAAGTAGAACTGCGGGCGGTAGTTGTTGAAGAACGGCGTGTGGCGGCCGCCCTCGTCCTTGGAGAGGACGTACACCTCGGCCTTGAAGTGCGTGTGCGGCGTGATCGACCCCGGCTTCGCCAGGACCTGGCCGCGCTCGACCTCCTCGCGCTTGACGCCGCGCAGCAGCGCGCCCGCGTTGTCGCCGGCCTGCGCGAAGTCGAGGGACTTCTGGAACATCTCGAGACCGGTGACGACCGTCTTCTCGGTCTTCTCGTGGATGCCGACGATCTCGACCTCGTTGCCGACCTCGATCTTGCCCTGCTCCACGCGGCCGGTCACGACGGTGCCGCGGCCGGTGATCGTGAAGACGTCCTCGATCGGCATCAGGAACGGCTTGTCGGCGTCGCGGACGGGCTCCGGGATGTAGGAGTCGACCGCGGCCATGAGCTCGACGATCTTCTCCTCCCACTCGGCGTCGCCCTCGAGCGCCTTCAGCGCCGAGACGCGCACGATCGGGATGTCGTCGCCCGGGAACTCGTACTTCGAGAGCAGCTCGCGAACCTCGAGCTCGACGAGCTCGAGGAGCTCCTCGTCGTCGACCATGTCGGCCTTGTTGAGCGCGACGACGATGTACGGCACCTCGACCTGGCGGGCCAGGAGGATGTGCTCGCGCGTCTGCGGCATCGGGCCGTCGGCCGCCGAGACCACGAGGATCGCGCCGTCCATCTGGGCGGCGCCCGTGATCATGTTCTTGATGTAGTCGGCGTGACCCGGGCAGTCGACGTGCGCGTAGTGACGGTTCTCCGTCTCGTACTCGACGTGCGACGTGTTGATCGTGATGCCGCGCTGGCGCTCCTCGGGCGCGTTGTCGATCTCGGCGAAGCTCTTCGCCTGGCCGCCACCCTTCTTCGCGAGCACGTTCGTGATCGCGGCGGTCAGCGTCGTCTTCCCGTGGTCGATGTGCCCGATGGTGCCGACGTTGAGGTGCGGCTTCGTGCGCTCGAACTTCTGCTTGGCCATATCCCTTTCTTCCTTCTCGGTCTTTACGAAGAGGTGCCGGACTGCTCGGTGATGGCAGCGGCGATGTTGCCCGGCACTTCCTCGTACCGGTCGAACTGCATGGTGAAGTCGGCGCGTCCCTGCGACATCGACCGCAGGTCCGTCGCGTAGCCGAACATCTCGCTCAGCGGCACGAGGGCCTTGATCACCTGAGCGTTGCCGACGGGCGCCATGTTCTCGATGCGGCCCCGGCGGGAGTTGAGGTTGCCCATGACGTCGCCGAGGTAGTCCTCGGGCGTCGTCACCTCGACGGCCATCATCGGCTCGAGGAGCTTCGGCTTCGCGCGCTTCATGGCCTCCTTGAAGGCCATGGAGCCGGCGATCTTGAACGCGCGCTCCGACGAGTCGACGTCGTGGTAGCTGCCGTCGATGAGCTCCACCTTCACGTCGACGACGGGGTAGCCGGCGAGGATGCCGCTGCCCATCGCCTCCTGGATGCCTTCGTCGATCGGCTTGATGTACTCCTTGGGGATCTTGCCGCCGACGATCTTGTCGACGAACTCGTAACCCTGGCCCGGCTCCTGCGGGAGCAGGTTGATGACGGCGTCGCCGTACTGGCCCGAGCCGCCCGTCTGGCGGACGAACTTGCCCTGGATCCGCTCGGCCGGCTTCGAGATGGTCTCGCGGTAGGCGACCTGCGGGCGGCCGACATTCGCCTCCACGTTGAACTCGCGCTTGAGGCGGTCGACGATGATCTCCAGGTGGAGCTCGCCCATGCCGGAGATGATCGTCTGGCCGGTCTCCTCGTCGGTCGCGACGCGGAACGTCGGATCCTCCTCGGCCAGCCGTGAGAGGCCGTTGCCGAGCTTGTCCTGGTCGGCCTTCGACTTCGGCTCGACGGCGACGGAGATGACCGGGTCGGGGAACGTCATCGACTCGAGGACGATCGGCGCCGCCTCGACGGCGAGCGTGTCGCCCGTGGTGGTCGACTTGAGGCCGACGCCCGCGGCGATCTCACCCGCGCTGATCGACTCGCGCTCCTCGCGATGGTTCGCGTGCATCTGGAGGATGCGGCCGACGCGCTCGGTCTTGCCCGTCGTCGTGTTGAGGACGCGGTCGCCGGCCTTCAGCGTGCCGCTGTAGACGCGGAAGTACGTGAGCTTGCCGACGTACGGGTCGGACATCACCTTGAAGGCGAGCGCGGCGAACGGCTCGTCCTCGGACGCCTTGCGCTCGAGCTCGGCCTCGGTCTTCGGGTCGGTGCCCTGGATCGCGGGGACGTCGAGCGGGCTCGGCAGGTAGTCGATGACCGCGTCGAGCAGGGGCTGGACGCCCTTGTTCTTGAACGCGGAGCCGAGCAGCACCGGCGTGATCTCGTCGGCGAGCGTCGCGTTGCGGATCGCGCGCTTCAGCATGTCCGCCGTGACCGAGCCTTCGTCCTCGAGGTAGGCCTCGAGCACCTCGTCGTCGTAGTTCGAGACGGCGTCGATCAGCTGGTGGTGGTACTCGGTCGCCTGCTCGGCGAGCTCGGCGGGGATCTCGGTCGAGTCGAACGTCGTGCCGAGGTCGTCCTTGTAGACGATCGCCTTCATCTCGACCAGGTCGACGACGCCCTGGTGGGCGTCCTCCTGCCCGATCGGGATCTGGATCGGCACCGGG
Source organism: Gaiellaceae bacterium (assembly GCA_035546215.1). GTDB lineage: Bacteria > Actinomycetota > Thermoleophilia > Gaiellales > Gaiellaceae > PALSA-600. The sequence goes on from DASZWR010000066.1 coordinate 56,003, forward strand.
TTCGCGCCCAGGCGGTCCTTCATCGACTGCACGGCTGCGAAGAAGTTCGCGCCGGTGCGGTCCATCTTGTTGATGAACGCGATGCGCGGGACCTTGTACTTGTCGGCCTGGCGCCAGACGGTCTCGGACTGCGGCTGGACGCCGGCGACCGAGTCGAACACGGCGACGGCGCCGTCGAGGACGCGCAGCGACCGCTCCACCTCGACGGTGAAGTCCACGTGCCCGGGCGTGTCGATGATGTTGATGCGATGGTCGCGCCAGAACGCCGTCGTCGCGGCCGACGTGATCGTGATTCCGCGCTCCTGCTCCTGCGCCATCCAGTCCATCGTCGCGGCGCCCTCGTGGACCTCGCCGATCTTGTGGGTGCGGCCCGTGTAGTAGAGGATCCGCTCCGTCGTCGTGGTCTTGCCCGCGTCGATGTGGGCCATGATCCCGATGTTGCGGACGCGGTCCAGCGCCACCTTTGCTTCCGTCACTGCCAAGTCTCTCTGCCTTCTTTCCTGGGCTACCAGCGGTAGTGGGCGAAGGCCTTGTTGGCCTGCGCCATCCTGTACATGTCGTCCTTGCGCTTGTACGCGTTCCCCTGCTGCTCGAGCGCGTCGAGGATCTCGCCGGCGAGCTTGTCGACCATGTGCTTCTCGCGGCGGTCGCGGGAGAACGTGACGAGCCAGCGGAGCGCGAGCGTGCGGCCGCGGCGCTGGGGCACCTCGACCGGAACCTGGTAATTCGCGCCGCCGACGCGGCGGGAGCGGACCTCGAGCACCGGCGTGACCGTCTTCACGGCCTGCTCGAGCACCTCCACCGGCGGACGACCCGTGCGCTCGCCGACCTTCTCGAGCGCGCCGTAGACGATCTTCTCCGCGGTCGACTTCTTGCCGTCCAGCATCACGCGGTTCATCAGCTGCGTGACGAGCTGGCTGTCGTAGACCGGGTCTGCGATCACCGGGCGCGGCTGGATCTCTGCGCGGCGGGGCACTAGGAGCTGCCCTTCTTGGCGCCGTAGCGAGACCGTGCCTGCTTGCGGTCGCCGACGCCCGAGGCGTCGAGCGCGCCGCGCACGACCTTGTAGCGGAAGCCCGGCAGGTCCTTGACGCGGCCGCCGCGCACGAGCACCACGGAGTGCTCCTGCAGGTTGTGGCCCTCCCCCGGGATGTAGGTGCCGACCTCCTGGCCGTTCGTCAGGCGAACGCGGGCGATCTTCCGGAGCGCCGAGTTCGGCTTCTTCGGGGTCGTGGTGGACACGCGCGTGCAGACACCGCGCTTCTGCGGGGCTCCCGCGAGCGCAGGGGTCTTCGTCTTGGACGGCTTGTCCTTGCGTCCCTTGCGAATCAGCTGATTGACGGTGGGCATTCTGAGACCGGGTCTCCTCGTACGGGTCGTATAGGCAGACAGAAAGCCGGGGAAGCCCGAGGCTCCCGCCGACCGCGGCATGGTAGCGAATGCGCCCAGGGGTGGCAAACGCTGCGGGCGCAGCGGACAAAACCCCCCTTCTCGGTATATCCCCGCAGCCGGACGGCGTTCTACAGTGCGGGTTCAGGCGGTGGTCATGTTCGTCCTCATCTGCGCGCTGGGGGCCTTGCTCCTCGCGGTCTCGCTGACCGCGGTCCTCGCCGTGCGCAAAGCCAGGGCCGAGACGGACGAACGGGTGGCCGAGGCGGTCGCGAGCCTCGCCGCCGGGATGCAGCAGACGATGCGGGAGCTCGCCACCTCCGTGGCGGGCGACGCGCAGCCCCGGCCGGAGATCGTGACGGCCGAGCTCGCGGCGTCCCTCGACCTCGAGGAGGTGACGGAGCGGACGCTCGAGGCGGCGAGCGCCGTCCCGGGCGTCGAGGCGGTCGTCCTGGATTCGGCGGGCGCCGGCGGCGAGCGGGTCACCGGGACGCTCGGCATGCACGCCGAGGAGGCGGCGAAGGCGTCGGTCGGGCTCCCCGAGAACGACAACCTGCGCGCGATCGAGGTCACCTACCGCTACCGGCTCGACGACGTCGACGAGGCGAGCCCGCTCGTCCGGAGCGGCGTCGTCCTCCCCGTCCGCTCCGACGGGACCTCCCTCGGGACGCTCGCGGCGTTCACCCGCTCCTCGTCCCGGCGGCTCGGGGAGGGCGAGATCGGCGAGCTGGAGCGCCTCGCGTTCCGGGCGGGGCCGGCGCTCGACAACGCGCGCCGCTACCAGGAGGCGCGGGCGCTCGCCGACCTGGACGCGCTGACGGGGACGCACAACCGCCGCTTCTTCCACGAGACGCTCGCCCGGGAGGTCGCGCGGGCGCAGCGCTACCGGCGGCAGCTTTCTCTGATCGTGTTCGACCTGGACGACTTCAAGTCGATCAACGACCGCGTCGGCCACCTGGCCGGGGACGCCGTCCTCGCCGAGGCGGCGGCCCGGATGCTCTCGGTCGTCCGCTCCGCCGACGTCGCCTGCCGTGTGGGCGGCGACGAGTTCGCGATCGTGCTGCCGGAGTCGTCCGCCGGCGACGCCGAGCTCCTCGCCGGCCGCATCGCACGCGCGATCGGCGAGCGCCCGATCAGCGGCGTCGCCAAGCTGGAGCTGTCGGCGGGCGTCGCGGAGCTTCGCCCGGGCGACCGGCCGAACGAGCTGTTCGAGCGCGCCGACGAAGCGCTCTACCGGGCGAAGGAGCTCGGCAAGGCGCGCACCGTGCTCGCGAACGGCGAGAGCGCGTAGGCGCCCCGAGGGGTTTGTGTTGAGTCAACACAAACCCCGGTCTCAGCGCCGCTCACCGCGCAGCCCGTAGTCCTCGGGCAGGTTCTTGTCCAGGAGGCCCGAGAGCTTGTCGACCAGGACGTCGGGCGTCCTGATGCGCGCGTCCACGTCGAGGAGCAGTGAGCCCCACGACGGCTCCCGGAAGCCCATCCGCAGGTCGCGGACGAGCAGCCGCACGCCTGCGTAGCTCGGCCGCGACAGCCCGAGCGTCTCCGCGCGCTCGCCGACGCGGCGGTTGACCTCCGCCGCGGACAGCGAACGATCGCCGGCCAGCCGCTCCAGGTAGCGGCGGAGCTCCCCGTCGATCGACGCTGCGAACCGCACCTCACCGACGATGCCCGAGCACCTGTGCCGCGTCTGTGCCTTTGTGTTGACTCAACACAAACAATGAGGCCCGGCGTCAGCCGGGCCTCATCGCAGTTCGGTTGCGGGTCGCGGACGCTCAGTCGTCCAGCGGGCTGTCGACCTCGGGGACCTCCTCGGCCTCGCCGGCCTCGTGGGTCGTCGCGGTGTCGGAGCCCGGCTCGCCGCCGAAGCTCGCGTCCAGCGAGCCGAAGTCGATCGCGGAGCCGCCGTCCTGGCCGATCTCCTCGAGCGCCTGCAGGAGCGTGTCGCGCTCGTACGCCTCGCGCACGATCGGCTCGCTCGGCGAGATGTCGATCGTCCGGTACCGCTTCAGGCCCGTGGCCGCCGGGATCAGCTTCCCGATGATCACGTTCTCCTTCAGCCCGAGCAGCCGGTCGATCTTGCCCTCGATCGACGCGTCCGTCAGCACCTTCGTCGTCTCCTGGAACGACGCCGCCGACAGGAACGACTCGGTCGCGAGCGACGCCTTGGTGATGCCGAGGATGAGCGGCTCGAACGTCGCCTTGTCGCCCTTGGCCTTCACCTTGCCGTTCTCCCGCTCGAGCACCGCCTTGTCGACGAGCTGGCCCGGGAGCAGGTCGGTGTCGCCGTTCGTCTCGACGCGGACCTTCTTCAGCATCTGCCGGACGATCAGCTCGATGTGCTTGTCGTGGATCTCCACGCCCTGGCTCTTGTAGACCTTCTGCACCTCGCCGACGAGGTACAGCTCGGTCGCCGTCGAGCCCTTGAGCGCGAGCAGGTCGGTCGGGTTCTGCGAGCCCTCGTTGAGAGCGTCGCCCGGCTCGACCAGCTGGCCGTTGCCCACGAGCAGCCGGGTGCGGCGCGGCAGCTGGTACTCGACGGGATCGCCGAGCTCGCCGTTCGGGCCGACCTCGTTCGGGGTGATCGTGATCTTCGGCCCGCGCTCCGTGTTCTCGATCGACACGGCCCCGGCAAGCTCCGCGAGCACCGCGGCGCCCTTCGGGTTCCGGGCCTCGAAGATCTCGACGACACGCGGGAGACCGTGCGTGATGTCCGCGCCGGCGACGCCGCCCGTGTGGAACGTCCGCATCGTCAGCTGCG
>DASZWR010000067.1:0-29595 GCA_035546215.1 Gaiellaceae bacterium
ACGCTACTTCCGCAACGCCCGCGCCCCGATCATCTACGAAGGCACCACCCAAATCCACAAAATGATGCAAGCCGAACACGCCCTCGGCTACCGCCACCTCAACGGCAAAAACGGCGACACCTCACCCATCTGCTCCTGGGCGCGCACCGTCAACGATCGTGAGGAGGCAGGGGTATGAGCACGCCGTTCCGCATCGGGGTGATGCAGCTCACGATGGAGCCGCTCGACGTGATGCTCGAGTCCGCGCGGGCGATGGACGACGCGGGGATGGACACGATCTGGCTTGCCGAGGCGTATCCGTGGTGGCGCAAGCACGGCATGGAGGCGCGCTCGTCGACGGGCGTCGCGGCGCTGATGGGGCGCGCGACGAAGCGGCTCACGATCGGCTGGGGGATCATCGCCGCGTCGACACGCCATCCGGTGCAGGCGGCGATGGACGCGCGCGTCGTCCAGGAGGCGGCCGGTCCCGGCCGGTTCATCCTCGGCTTCGGGACGTCGAAGATCTTCCTCAACAACACGAAGACGCAGACGAAGAAGACGCTCGGCCCGATGCGCGACGCGGTCACGATCGCGCGCGGCGTCCTCTCCGGCGAGCGGTTCGACTACGACGGCGACACCTGGAGCGCCGACGTCCCCGCGCTCGCGGCCGACGCGCACGCGCCGCGCGAGGTGCCGCCGCTGTACGTCGCGGCGACGGCGCCGAAGATGCAGGCGCTCGCCGGTGAGATCGCCGACGGCTGCCTGACTCCGTCGATCACGACGCCCGAGTTCGTCCGCTACACGCGGCGGAACGTCGACGCGGACATCGACATCGGCTGCACGATCGTCGCCTCGATCCACGCCACCGACCGCGACCGGGGCCGCGACGGCGCGCGCGAGATCGCGGGCATGTACCTCGCCAACAAGGTGCAGAACATCCAGGGCGCCGCCGACACGCTGCTCGACCTCGCCGGTCTCGAGCAGGACGAGATCCGCCCGATCGCGGAGGCGATGGAGCAGGGTGGCCGCCTCGCCGCCAAGGCGAAGGTCACGGACGCGATCCTCGACAAGTGCAAGCCGATCGCCGGGACCCCCGCCGACTGCATCGCCGCGATCGAGGAGTACAAGGACGCCGGCTGCACGCACGTGATGCTCGAGCTGTGGGGCGAGGATCGCCTGGAGCAGATCCGCCTGTTCGGCGAGCAGGTCCTCCCGCACGTGCGCGGATGAGCGTCCAGGTCGACCGCGATCGTCTCGTCGCGACCGCGTCCTCGCTGATCGACGTCCACAGCTTCACGGGCGACGAGGAAGCGATGGCGCACCGGATGGTCGAGCTCTACGAGGAGCTCGGGTTGCACGTGCAGTGGCAGCAGGTCGAGGCCGGCCGCGCGAACGCGCTCGGTACGTGGCGCGGCACGGGCGGCGGCAAGACGCTGATGTTCAACGGCCACATGGACACCTCGTACTCCGGCCGCGAGCCCTGGCTGAAGGACGTGCCGGGCTTCCAGCCGCAGGCGTTCGTCCGCGACGGCCGCCTGTACGGCCTCGGCGTCTCGAACATGAAGGGCGCACTCGCTTGCTACGTGGAGGCCGTCCGCGCGCTGCAGGACGCCGGCGTCCGCCTGCGCGGCGACATCCTCGTCGCGGCGGTCTGCGGCGAGATCGAGAAGACCCAGTACGGCGACGCGCAGGGCTCCGAGTACCGCGGTTACGCGGCCGGCACCCGGTACCTGGTGTCGCACGGCGGCGTCGCCGACATGTGCCTGCTCGGCGAGCCGACGGAGGGCAAGGTCGTGCTCGGTCACTACGGCGCGCTCTGGCTGCGCATCCGCGTGCACGGCAACTTCATCCACACCGCGTTCAGCGAGGGCAAGCGCGACCAGAACTCGATCCTGCGCATGCACGAGGTGACCCGGGCGGTGCTCGACTGGATCCCGACGTGGGAGAACGACCCGACGAACGGCTACCGCGGCGCCCGGGCGATCGTCAACGTCGGCGCGGTCGCCGGCGGCTTCGGCTGGCGCGTCTCGCGCACGCCGCACCACACCGACCTCTTCCTCGACGTCCGCGTCCCGCCGACGAAGCCGATGGGCACCGCGCGCCGCGAGGTGCTCGCCCTCGTGCAGAGCCTGGCCGAGCGCTTCCCCGGCTACGGCGTGGAAGGCGAGGTCTACGTGACGGCGCCGGGCGCCGAGATCGACGAGGGGCACGAGCTCGTCGGCGCGATCGACGCCTCGCACGCGGAGGTGTTCGGCGAGCCGCCGGGCCGCGACGTGACGCGGTGGTTCAGCGACGCGTCGGCGCTCACCCGCTACGGCGTCCCGACCGTCAACTACGGCACGTCGACCGGGCTCATGGACGTGGAGCTCGGCGAGAACCTCGACATCGAAGGGCTGGTGAAGATGGCGCAGACCTACGCGCTCGTGGCTCAGAGGATCTGCTCGTGAAGCTCGTCACCTACGACGGCGGAAAGGTCGGGCGGGTCGACGGCGAGGAGATCGTCCGGCTCGACGTCGCCGACATGCGGACGTACTTCGAGCGCGGCGGCGCCGACGACACCGCCGAGCGCACGGCGCTCGCGGAGGCGCGGCTCGAGGCTCCGATCGTCCCGAAGAAGTTCTTCCACACGGCCGGCAACTTCCGCGAGCACGAGGAGGAGTCGAAGAACGTCGACTGGTCGCACCAGATCGCGCCGTGGATCAACTTCTTCCAGAACGTCGACGCGATCGTCGGCCCTGATATGCCGGTGATATATCCGGAGCATCTCACCGAGGAGCTCGACTACGAGCTGGAGCTCGCCGTCGTCCTCAGGCGGGCCGGGAAGTGGTTCTCGCCGGAGGAGGCAGGCGACTACATCGGCGGTTACGTGATCTTCAACGACATCACCGCCCGCGACATCCAGCGCGGCGAGATGCGCTCCGGGGTCTTCAGCTTCTGCAAGGCGATCGACACCTTCTGCCCGCTCGGGCCGTGGATCGTGACGCCGGACGAGCTCGGCGACCCGCACGACCTGAGCATGGAGCTGCGGGTGAACGGCGAGGTGCGCCAGGAGTCGCACAGCTCGCGGATGAGCGTGACGATCCCCGAGATCGTCTCGAACTTCTCCGCCCTCGGCTACAGCGCCGGCGACGTGCTCTCAACCGGCACCGTCGCGGGCGTCGCCGGGTTCAAGTCCGAGGAGGAGCGCAGGCGCCTGTACCTGAAGCCCGGCGACATGATCGAGGCCGAGATCGAGAAGATCGGCGTGCTCCGCAACCCGGTCATCTCCTGGCAGGACGGCCACGGCGAGCCTGCGCGGCCGCGGATCAGGCCCTGGGGCGAAGGGGTCTGACCCCGGTGTGGCCGCGCGACGACGTCAGGCTCGACCGCGTCCGGGCGCTCATGGCCGAGCACGACCTGGACGCGCTCGTCGTCCGGGCGCCCGACAACGTCCTCTACCTCTCGAACTTCTGGGGGATGAAGGGCTACGACGCATGCGTGTTCCCGCGCGAGGGCGAGCCCGCCCTGATCTGCCTGGAGGCCTCGGCGGAAGACGCCGCCCACGCCTCATATATCAGCGATATACGACTGATATATGGCTACGCCGCCGACGACCCGCGCCCCGTTCCGGCCCGCACGCTCGACGCGGCGCTCGCGGCCACGAAGGAGTACGGCAAGGTCGGCCTGGAGCTCTCGCTCGGCACGCAGGCGTCCGACCGCATGGTCGGCGAGCCGACGACGTTCACCAAGGCGTGGTTCGACGCGTGGCCCGACGCGCGCGACGCGACGCCGGTCCTCACCGCCGCGCGCACGATCAAGAGCCCGCAGGAGATCGAGCGCATCCGGATCGCGAACGAGATCTGCGCCGCCGCGATGGAGCACGTGCGCGGCGAGCTGCGTCCCGGGATGAAGGAGAGCGAGGCGGCCGCGATCTGGCAGGGGTTCGTGCACGGCCAGGGCACGGGCTGGAACGGACAGGTCGAGCTGGCGCTCCCGTTCTCGCTCGTCTGGGCCGGGCCCGGGATCAAGACGTTCACCGCGACCGGCGACCTGCCCGTGCGCGAAGGCGAGCCGGTGCTCTTCGAGATCTGGGTGTGCGCCGACGGCTACTGGGCCGACCACACGAAGCTCCTCTGCGTCGGCGAGCTGCGCGACGACTACCGCGAGCTCGAGCGCGGCCTCCTCGGCGTGTACGAGCGTGCAATCGCGCACTGCAGACCCGGCGCGTCGTTCGCCGAGCTCGACGTGCTCGTGCGCGAGGGGATTGCCGAGATCGGCTACCCGGGTCAGCCGTCGCACCCGATCTGCCACGGCGTCGGCGCCCGTGCGCACGAGCCGCCCTATCCGCACCAGGCGGGCGGCGGCGCGTTCGCGGAGGGGATGGTGCTCGCGATCGAGCCGGGCTGCTACTGGGACGGCGGGGGCGGCCTGCGCGTCGAGGACAACTTCCTGATCACGGGCGACGGCGCCGAGAAGCTGTCGTCCTTTCCCGACGGGGTGGTGGAATGCGCGACCTGATCTGGACCGGCTCGCTCAACGACGGCTACGCGATCGGCGGGCACGTGGGCCTGTACGACACGACGCTGCGCGACGGCGAGCAGACGGTCGGCGTCGTGCTCGACCCGGACGAGAAGCTCGAGATCGCACGCCTGCTCGACGAGCTCGGGATCGACCGGGTCGAGGCCGGATTCCCGCGCGTCTCGGACGACGACTGGCAGGCCGTCGCGAAGATCGCCGCCGCCGGCCTGCGCGCGGAGGTCTGGGGCTTCTCGCGTGCCGTGCCCGCCGACCTCGAGGCGCTCGTCGAGCTCGGTGTCCGGTTCTCGGTGATCGAGTCGCCGATCTCCGACCTGAAGCTGGACGCGATCGGCGTGCCGCGCGAAAAGATGCTCGAGCGCATCACGAGCGCGATGAGGTTCGCCGACGAGCACGGCATCCACGCCGCGTTCTTCGGCGTCGACTCGACGCGGGCCGAGCGCGACTTCTACGACGCGGTCTACACGTCGGCCGTCGAGGCGGGCGCGAAGGAGGTCGTGGTCGTCGACACGCTCGGGATCGCCTCGCCGGAGGCGGTGGCGGAGCTCGTCGGGCACACGGTCGCGCTCGTCGACGTGCCGGTGCACTTCCACGGCCACAATGACTTCGGCGTCGCGACCGCGGCCGCCGTCGCCGCGGTGAAGGCCGGCGCGAGCTACGTGCAGGGCACGATCAACGGCATGGGGGAGCGGGCCGGCAACGCCAACCTCGGCGAGGTGGCGCTGACGCTGCGGGCGCTCTACGGCGTCGAGTCGAACCTGCGGCTCGAGAAGATCCGCGAGGTATCACGGCGCGTGCGCGAGCTCTCGGGGTACGCGCTCGAGCCGTGGAAGCCCGTCACCGGCGACACGCTCTTCCGGCGCGAGTCGGGCGCCGTCGCCTCGCAGTTCCACGACCCGCCGTCGATCGAGCCGTTCTCCTCGGAGCTCGTCGCGACCGAGCGGGGGATCGTGCTCGGGAAGAAGAGCGGCCTCGACTCGGTGCGGATCAAGGCCGAGGAGCTCGGCCTCGACCTGCCCGAGGAGCGGCGCGGCGAGGTGCTGGCCGCGGTGAAGAAGCTCGGCGCCGAGAAGCGCGCGCTCGTCAACGACGAGGAGTTCCGGAGGATCGTCGCTGGCGACGGCTGACGCCACCTACGACGCCGTCGTCGTCGGCAGCGGCGTGAACGGGCTCGCCTGCGCCGCGCTGCTCGCGAAGGCGGGCTGGAGCGTCTGCGTCCTCGAGCGGAACGACTGGTTCGGCGGCGCGATCCGGACGGCCGAGATCACCGAGCCCGGCTTCAAGCACGACGTCTTCAGCGCCTGGCATCCCCTCTGGGTCGGCGGGCCGGCGCACGCGCAGCTCGGCGGCGACCTGGCGCGGCACGGGCTCGAGTACCTGAACACCGACTACCCGACCGGGACGCTGTTCCCCGACGGGCAGAGCGCGTTCCTGCTCCGCGACGCCGAGAGCAACGCGCGCGAGCTGGGAGAGGAGTGGCCCGGCGTGCTCGAGTCGTTCTTCCCGACGGCCGATCTCGCGTTCGGCGTGCTCGGCACGGAGCTGTGGTCGAGGCACGGCGCGGCGTTCGCGCTGAGGATGCTGCGGCAGCTCGGCCGCGACGGCTCGCGCGACTTCGCCGGGCGCCTGCTCGTCTCCGCGCGCGACTGGCTCGAGACGACGTTCGCCTCGGAGCGCGCGCACGGCGTGCTCGCGCCGTGGGTGCTGCACACCGGGCTCGGGCCGGAGGCGGCGGCGTCCGGCTACATGGCGCAGGTGATCGCCGTCGCCGTCCAGGAGGGCGGCATGCCGATCCCGCGCGGCGGCGGCGCGAAGCTCGCCGACGCGCTCGTCGCGTACATCCGCGAGCAGGGCGGGACGTGCGAGACGGGCGTGCACGTCGACCGCGTCGCAAGCGGCGCCGTCACCGCCGGAGGACGCACGATCCGCGCCGCACGCGCCGTCGTCTGCAACGTGACGCCGACGCAGCTCTACGGCGACCTCCTCGGTGGCACGCCGCCGCCGTTCCGCTACGGCCGCGCCGAGATGCAGATCCACTTCGCGCTCTCCGAGCCGCCGCGCTGGGAGGGAGACGAGCGCCTCGGGCAGACGGCGATCGTGCACCTCACGCCCGGGCTCGACGGCGTCTCACGCGCCGTCAACGAGGCCGAGCGCGGCCTGCTCCCGGCCGAGGCGACCGTCGTCGTCGGACAGCCGCTGACGATCGACCCCTCGCGCGCGCCGGAGGGCAGCGGGATCCTGTGGATCCAGCTGCAGGAGCTGCCGTGGCACGTGAAGGGCGACGCGGCCGGCGAGCTCGACACCGGCGACGGGACCTGGACGGAGGGGCTCCGCGAGCGCTACGCCGACCGCATCCAGGCGCGGCTCGCGCGGCACATCGCGAACCTGGAGGCGTCGATCCTGAAGCGCGTGGCGCTCTCGCCGGCCGACCTGCAGAGCGCGAACGTCAACCTCGTCAACGGCGACCCGTACGGCGGCTCGCTCGCGCTCGACCAGAACTTCCTCTGGCGGTCGCCGCACAAGACGCCCGTGCCGGGGGTCTGGCACGTCGGCGCCTCGACGCATCCCGGGCCGGGCCTCGGCGGCGGCTCCGGCGCGCTTGTCGCGCAGCACCTGCTCGAGCCGCCGCTCGCGCGCCGTCTCACCGCACGGCTCAGGCGCTAGACCGGCTCGAAGATGCCGCGGCCGCCGAGCTCGGTCGCGAAGATGACGCTCGCGAGCTCGAGATGGTCGTGCAGCGCCTGCGCCGCTGCGTCCCCGTCGCTGCGGGCGCACGCTTCGAGCAGCGCCTCGTCGCAGGCGCGGTGCGCCTCCTGCGGGCCGGACTGGTCGGTGAAGAGCGCCGGGCGGCCGCGGGCCGAGCGGTCCCAGGCCGGGCGGATCATCGCCACGAGCCAGGAGGAGCGGGACGCCTCGTAGAGGGTGAAGTGGAAGTCCGTGTGCGCGCGCATCGTCTCGCGGACGTCGCCGGCGGAGGCCGCCTCGTCGAAGCGGTGGAGGTGGGCGCGCGCCGCCTGCTCGTCGGACTCGGTGAACCGCTCGGCCGCCCGCCGGACGGCCAGCGACTCGAGGCCGAGCCGCACCTGGAACAGGTCGCGCAGCTCCTCCGCGTCGAAGTCCAGCACCCTCGCGCCCTGGTGGGGGACGTGCTTCGCGAGGCCGAGCGCCTCGAGCTGGCGCACCGCCTCGCGGATCGGCGAGATGCTCATCCCGAGCGACCGGGCGAGCTCGTCCAGGCGCAGCGGCGTGCCCGCCTTCAGCTCGCCGAGGATGATCGCCTCGCGCAGCTGCTCGAGGGCGTACTCGGCCATGGTGCGGTGGCGCATCCCCTGTGGTGCTCCCATCGGCGGCATTTTGCGGCTTCACCGTCCCAGACCCTTGATCAGATGTCAAACCCCTGAGAGGATCGAGGCGTGACGCCGCGGCTCTCCGCCTCGCAGATCACGACGCTCAGGTCGTCCTTCACGGACGACGTGCGGCTCTACGCGGCCGCAGGGCTGGACGGGATCGGCATCTGGGAGCTGAAGCTGCCTGCGGGCGGCGAGGCCGAGGCGCTCGAGGCGCTGGAGGCGAGCGGGCTCGAGGCCGCGTCGGCCGTCCCCGACATCCCGTCGATCCTGCCCCTGCCGCTGATGGGCGGGCCCGAGGATCCGGCGGAGCGGCTCGAGGCGTACTGCAGGTCGTTGGAGCGCCTCGCCCCGTTTCGGCCGTCCGGCGTCGTCCTGCTCACCGGCACCGGCGACCGCGACACGGCCGTGGAGGGCCTCCGCACGATCGCCCGGGAGGCCGACCGGCTCGACCTCCGCGTCGCGCTCGAGCCGTACCAGCGGGACGGCGGCGAGCTCTGGTCGGTCGTCCACTCGATCCCCGAGGCCGTCGAGCTGATCCACGACGCCGGCGACCCGCAGAACGTCGGCATCCAGTTCGACGTCTGGCACCTCTGGAACACCCCGACGCTGTTCGACGACATCGCCGCCGAGATCGACCGTTTCGTCGGCGTCCACATCTGCGACCGGCGCGTCCCGACCCGCGGCTGGGTCGACCGGGCGCTCCCGGGCGACGGCGACGCCGGCGTCCCCGCCATCCTCCGCGCGCTCGACGCGGCCGGCTGGGACGGGCTCTACGACATCGAGATCTTCTCCGACGACGGCACGTTCGGCAGCACGTACGAGGACTCGTACTGGGCTGCGCCGCCGGAGGAGACGCTCGCTCGCGCACAGGCCGCGTTCGAGCGGTGCTGGGCACACGCATGTACCCCCCAGGAAGTGGAGGAGACGAGATGAAGAGACGGAGTTCCCGCGTGGGGCTCGTCATCGCCGTCGCCGGGCTCGCCCTCGTCGCGCTCGCGGCGACCGCGGCCGCCCGGACGACGACGCAGACTGCGACACCGATCACGATCGGCTGGGCGTTCGACAGCAAGGGCGCGATGGCGCCGTTCGACAACCCGGCGCTCGCAGCGGCGAAGCTCCGGGTCGCCCAGATCAACAAGAAGGGCGGCGTGCTCGGGCGCCCGCTCCAGATCAAGACCTGCGACACCCAGGGCAACAAGCCGGCGGTCGCGAAGGCCTGCGCGCTCAAGCTGCTCGGCGGCGGCGCCAACGTGATCTTCACGACCTGCGACGTCGACCTCGCGGCACCGGTGGTGCAGGAGGCGATCAACCGCGGCGTCCTCGCGGTCGCGCCGTGCATCGGCACCGACCAGATGGGGCCGAAGCGGTTCGGCCCGAAGGGCAAGCTGGCGTTCAGCTTCGGGAACGTCGCGCAGGACGAAGGCTCGGCCATGGCGCAGTACGCCTGGGCGAAGGGCTGGCGGACGGCGGCGCTCGCGACCGACGGCGTGATCGTCTACTTCAAGGACGTGATCGCCGCGTTCAAGTGGCGCTGGCAGAAGCTCGGCGGCAAGATCGTCGACCAGGAGACGTACCACTCGCTCGGCGGGAACGACGTGAACAACGCCGTCAGCCGCCTGAACAACGTGAAGGCCGACGTCGTCGTCACCGCGACGGCCGGCGCCTTCGGTGCGCTCTCGACGCTCATCTCCGGCATGCGGAGCGCCGGCAACGACACGCCCGTGCTCAACTCGTGGGCCGGTGACGGCACCTACTGGCTGCCGAAGAGCCCGCAGGTGACGAACTACTGGTTCGTCACGTTCGCGTCGAGCTTCGGGGACGACCCGAGCCCGGCCGTGAACAAGCTGGCGAAGCAGGTGCACGCGGCGACCGGCGGCTTCATCACCGGCCCGGCTGCGGTCGACGGCGTCGTGACGGCGATCCGGCGGGCGCACGGGGCGACCGGCGGCGCCGCGCTCGCGGCGATCATGGAGAAGTTCAAGGGCGTCCCGACGCTTTCGGGCAAGGTGAGCTTCTCGACCAAGCTGCACACGGTGTTCGGCCGCCAGTACCGGGTGATCCGGATCCAGGACAACAAGCCGAAGGTCGTCGCGACCGTGACCGCATCGGTCGTCGCCAAGATCTGATTGACGGCGACGGCGGGAATCGAGTCGGAGAGGAGGCCCGGAGAGACACTCCGGGCCTCCTCCGTGTCCCGTGCCTTCGACGGCGTCCAGGCCCTGCGGGGCGTCTCGCTGGAGCTCGGGCGCGGTGAGGTGGTCGGCCTGATCGGCCCGAACGGCGCCGGGAAGTCGACGCTCGTGAACGTGCTGAGCGGGTTCGACCGGCCGGACAGCGGGTCGGTCGCGCTGGCCGACGAGGACGTGACGGGCTGGTCGCCGCACCGCCGGGGGCGGCGCGGCCTCGCCCGCACGTTCCAGCACAGCCACGCCTTCCGCGACCTGTCCGTGCGGGAGAACGTCGAGGTGTCGGCGCTCGGCGTGGGCGCAGGCGCTCGTGAGGCGGCGCGGCGCGCCGACGGGCTGCTCGAGCGGCTCGGGCTCGCCCGCTACCAGGACGCGCCGGCGGCCGCCCTGGCGCACGGCGACGAGCGGCGGCTCGGCGTCGCCCGGGCGCTCGCGACCGAGCCGCGGTTCGTGCTGCTCGACGAGCCGGCGGCGGGCCTGCCGGAGGCCGAGGTGCCGGACTTCGCGGCGCTCGTACGCTCGATCGCCTCCGAGCACGGAGCGGGGGTGCTTCTGATCGACCACAACATGGCGCTGATCATGGAGACGTGCGACCGGATCCAGGTGCTCGACCAGGGCATGCTGCTCGCGGAGGGCACGCCCGAGGAGATCCGCGGCAACCTCGACGTCGCGGCCGCGTACCTCGGCGAGCGGCCGGTGGCGGAGGAATGACGCTCGTCGTCTCCCACCTCGACGTGCGCTACGGCGGCGTCCACGCCGTCCGCGGGCTCTCGTTCGAGGTCGCCCCGGGGGAGATCGTCGGCCTGATCGGGCCGAACGGCGCGGGGAAGTCCTCGACGCTGCACGCGATCATGGGTCTCGCCCCGGCCAGCGGCATCGTCCGGCTCGACAACCGCCAGCTGATGGGCTCGCGTCCCGAGGACGTCGCCCGCGCGGGGATCGCCCTCGTCCCGGAGGGGCGCCGCATCTACGCGGAGCTCACCGTGACCGAGAACCTGCGGCTCGGGCTCGCCGCCCGCGGCCGCCGCGGCCCGGTCGACCTCGAGCCGGTCTACGAGCTCTTCCCGATCGTACGCGAGTTCGGCGCCCGGCAGGCCGGCACCCTCTCGGGCGGTCAGCAGCAGCAGCTCGCGATCGCCCGCGCCCTCGTCGCGGAGCCGCAGGTGCTGCTGCTCGACGAGCCGTCGCTCGGCCTGGCGCCGGCGGTCGTCGACGTCGTCTTCTCGGCGCTCGAGGCGATCAGGCAGCGCGGCATCGCGGTGCTGCTCGTCGAGCAGCGCGCACAGCGGACGGTCGCGGCGGCGACGCGCAGCCACGTGCTCTCGAACGGCGAGCTGCGGCTGACGCTCGACCCGTCGAGCGCGGGGGACACCGACAAGCTCGTGGCGGCCTACCTCTCGTGACCGTCACCTGGCAGAACCTGGCGGACGGCCTCGGCCTCGGCGCCATCTACGCGCTGATGGCGGTGGGCATCGGACTCGTCTTCGGCGTGCTCCGGCTCGTCAACTTCGCGTACGGCCAGCTCGTGATGGCCGGTGCGTTCGCGCTCGCGCTCTCCTCGCAGTGGGGCTGGCCTCTCTGGGCCGGGATCGTCCTGTGCTTCGCCGTGGTGCTCGTCCTCTCGGTGGCGATGGACTACCTCGTGTTCCGCCCGCTGCGCGGGCACTCGCCGGCGGTGATGCTCGTCGCCACCTTCGCGGTCGCGTTCCTGCTCGAGAACATCGCCCTGCTCAAATTCGGGTCGCTGGGGAAGATCGCCACGTCGCTCTCGTTCCTCAACCGCCCCTGGGACATCGGAGGCGTCGAGGTCCGGAAGATCGCGATCGTCGCCGTCGTCGTCGCGGCCGCCTGCCTGCTCATCCTGCACTTCCTGCTCGAGCGCACGGAGATCGGCCTGCACATGCGCGCGTCGTCGATGGACTTCGCCACGTCGCGCATGCTCGGTGTGCGCGCGAACCGGGTAATCGCCTTCGCCGTCCTGATCTCGGGCGCGCTGGCCGCGGTGGTCGCCGTGATGCTGACCGTGCAGACGCCGCTCGTCACGCCGGACTTCGCGCTGCGCGACACGATCGTCGTGCTCGCCGGAGTGGTGGTCGGCGGGCTGAACCGCCCGATCCCGGCGACGCTCGGCGGCTTCGTGCTCGGGTTCGCGGTCGGCGTCCTCGGCGGCGCGCTGCCGACGAACCAGAGCCAGTACCTGCCGGCGTTCATCTTCGCCGCGGTGATCGTCGTGCTGCTCGTGCGGCCGC
The DNA here is from genome assembly GCA_035546215.1 of Gaiellaceae bacterium. Taxonomy (GTDB): domain Bacteria; phylum Actinomycetota; class Thermoleophilia; order Gaiellales; family Gaiellaceae; genus PALSA-600. The sequence continues at coordinate 12,280 of DASZWR010000067.1, forward strand.
GCGGCCTGTTCGACTTCTCGAAGACGGTGGAGCGCGTATGAGGCGCCTCGACGAGCTCGTGGCGCCGGTGGTGCTCGTCGTCGCGGCGGCGCTGCTCGGGACGCTCGTCTCGGTCTCGACCCAGACGTACTTCACCGACACGCTCGTGAACGTCTCGATCGTCGTCGCGCTCTACCTGTTCATCGGCAACTCGGGCGTGCTCTCGTTCGGGCACATCAGCTTCGTCGCGCTCGGCGCCTGGACGGCCGGGGTGCTCTCGGTGCCGAGGTCCGAGAAGGGCGCGATCATGCCCGACCTCACGCACTTCCTGCTCACTGCGCACACCGGCAACGTCGCCTCGCTCGCCTTCGCGGCGCTCGTGGGCGGCGTCGCGGCCTTCGTGGTCGGGATCCCGCTGATGCGCCTCTCGGGCCTCGCCGCCGGCATCGCGACGTTCGCGGTGCTCGAGATCACCTACAACGTCCTCCAGTACGAGGGACGCATCGGCCCGGGGCTGAACGCGTTCTCGTCGGTGCCCGAGACGACCGGGCTGCGGCAGGCCGCGCTCGGCGCGCTCGTCTGCATCGTGGTCGCCTACGCCTACGGGCGCAGCCGGTTCGGGCGCCTCCTGCGCGCGACGAGGGAGGACGACGCGGCCGCCCGTGCAGTCGGCGCGTCCGTCTACCACCAGCGGCTGATCGCGTTCACGCTGTCCGGCTTCCTCGCGGGTCTCGCGGGCGGCCTCTACGTGCACCTGCTGCCGCTGAACATCGACTCGGTACACCTGGACCTGACCTTCCTGACGCTCGCGATGCTCGTCGTCGGCGGCGCGACCAGCCTCTTCGGCGCGGTCGTCGGCGCGCTCGCGATCGGCGCGCTCGACTCGTGGCTCGCCGTCGCGGAGAACGGCACGTCGCTTCTCGGCTGGCACATCGACCTGACCGCGGGCACGCGCGAGATCGTGGTCGGGGTGCTGATGGCGGCGGTGCTGATCCTGCGGCCGTCGGGGCTCACCGGCGGCCGGGAGCTGCGCCTGAGGGCGAGGCGCTCCTGATGCGGGTCTGCGTCGCCGGCGCCGGGGTGATCGGCAGCCTGCTCGCCGGGCACCTCGCCCGCGTCACCGAGGTCTCGGCGCTGACGCGCAGGGAGGAGCACGCAGCGGCCCTGCGCGAGCATGGGCTCACGGTGAGCGGACGCGCGAGCTTCACCGCCGGCCTCGGCGCCGCAACGAGCCCGGACGCACTGCCGGAGCCCGACCTCGTGATCGTTGCCTGCAAGGGGACGCAGCTCGAGGACGTCGCGGCGTCGCTCGAGGGCCGCTGGCCGGACGCGCTGGTGATGACGGTCCAGAACGGGATCGGCGCCGACGAGGTCGTCGCGCGCCACGGCGCCTGGCGGATCCTCTCGTCGGTCACCTTCATGAGCGGCACGCGCCACGACGACACGCACGTCGAGTACGTGCTCGACACCGCGACCTGGATCGGCCCGGCCCGGGGGACGACCTACGACGACGCTCGTCGCGTCGCGGAGCTGATCGTGGCGTCGGGCCTCAAGGCGGAGGCCTTCGCCGACCTGCGCCCGTCGCAGTGGTCGAAGCTGATCTTCAACGCCACGGTGAACACGGTGGCGGCGCTCACCGGGCTGCCTCACGACCGTCACTTCGCGGCGCTCGACCGCCCCGACGACCTCGGGCACCTCGTCAAGGGGCTGATCGACGAGGGGAAGCAGGTCGCGGCGGCCGCCGGCGTGACGCTCGACGAGGACCCCTGGGAGATGAACGTGCACGCAACGCAGCGGGGGAGCGCGCACTACCCGTCGATGCTCGAGGACGTCGACGCGCACCGGCGCACGGAGATCGACCTGATCACCGGCGCGCTCGTGCGCGAGGCGCGCCGCGTGGGTGTCCCCGTGCCGCTGCACGAGACGATGGAACGGTTGATCAAGGCGAAGGAGGATTCGTGGTCGTAGCAGTCATCGGGTGCGGGGCGGTGGGGTCGCTGTTCGCGGCGAATCTCGCGACGCTGGACGACGTCGAGGTCTGGGCGTACGACCTGGCGCGCGACCACGTGGACGCGATCAACCGCGACGGGCTGCGCCTCACCGGCGCCGGCGAGGTGACCGCCCGGCTGACCGCGACCGCGGACCCCGCCGAGCTGCCGCCGTGCGACTTCGGGATCGTGGCGACGAAGGCGATGCACACCGAGCCCGCGATCGAGGCGACTGCGCACGCGTTTGCGAACGGCTCCGTCGCCACGGTGCAGAACGGGATCGGCAACGAGGAGGTGCTCGCGCGCCACGTCCAGCGCGTGATTCGCGGCACCACGTTCCCGGCCGGGAAGATCACGTCGCCGGGCGTCGTCCAGTGGGACGTGAAGGGTGACACGACCCTCGGGCCGTTCGAGGACAGCCCCGCACCGTTCGAGGCGGTCGAGCGGCTCGCCGACGCCTGCACCCGTGGCGGCATGCCGGCGAAGGCGGTGCGCGACGCGCGCGGCCCGCAGTGGCGCAAGGTGATCTTCAACGCCGCCACGAACCCGCTGGGCGCCCTGACCGGGCTCACGCACGGCAGGGTGTGCGACCAGCCGGCGCTGCGCCGGCTCGCCTCGCAGCTCGTCGACGAGGGCAAGGCCGTCGCCGCGGCGCAGGGGATCGAGCTCGACTCCGATCCCGAGGAGCTGATCGACTACGCCGCCCGCAAGGACGTCGCCTACGACCACAAGGCGTCGATGCTGCAGGACGTCGAGGCACGCCGCCGCACGGAGGTCGACTACCTGAACGGCGGCATCGCGGACTTCGGCAGGCGCTTCGGCATCCCGACGCCGGCGCACGAGACCATTCAGGCACTGGTGAAAGGGGTGGAGGCGTCGTGGTGATGCCGCAGAGCGAGATCGACCGCCGCTACGGGAACGTCCGGGCCGCGATGGCCCGCGACGGCCTCGACGCGGTGATCGTCAGCGGGAACGAGTACACCGGCTTCGAGGGAGCGGTCACCTACATGTCCGGGTTCGTGATCGTCCACCGGTACGCGTACGTGCTGCTGCCGCTCGAGGGCGACCCGGCGATCGTGTTCCCGCGCGAGGCGACCTACGTCGGCGAGCACGGGACGACCTGGATCGAGGAGCAGGTGTTCGTCGACCGGCCGGGCGACTGGCTCGCCGACCAGGTGCGCGGCAAGCGCGTCGGCGTCTACGGGCTCGACTACGTGATGACCGTGCGCGACTACCAGGCGCTGCAGGGCGCTGCGGAGGTCGTTGCGTGGGACGAGCAGTTCGACCACGCCCGCGCCGTGAAGAGCGAGCTCGAGCTCGAGTCGGTGCGCGACAGCGTGCGCATCAACACGGAGGGGTTCTGGATCTTCCTCGAGCACTTCGCGCCCGGGAAGACGGAGCGCGAGATCCTCGCGCCGTGCGAGCAGTACTTCGTCGGCGAGGGCTGCGGCCGGCTGACCATGGACATGGTGCTGAAGGGCCCGAACGGCGGCGCCCTGCCGGAGTTCAAGATCGCCGGCGAGTCGCGGATCGAGCCCAGCGACATGGTGCTCCCCTCGCTGGAGATCGCCGGCCCGGGCGGCCACTGGGTCGAGGTCTCGCGTGCGATCTGCGCCGGCACGCCGAACGACGAGACGAAGGCGATGATGGACGCCTACGACGAGTACTACGAGGCGGCGCACGGCGCGCTCAGGGCGGGGGCGACGGCCCACGACGTGCACCGCGCGGTCGCCAAGGGGTTTCTCGATCGCGGCTTCAAGCTCGGGCACGTCACCGGGCACTCGATCGGGATGACGATGATCGAGTGGCCGAAGATCGGGGAGGGCGACGAGACCGAGCTCCAGGCGGGCATGGTGTTCTCGATGCACCCGCACGCGATCTCGCAGGACGGCCGCTCGTGCCTCTACATGCAGGACACGTGGCTCGTGACGGCCGACGGCGGCGAGCCGCTCGCGGGCCTCGAGATGCGGATCTTCGACGGAAGCGAGGTGCGCGTATGAGCGAGCTTGCGAAGCCGGTCCTGCCCGGCACGGCGGCGTCGGACTACGAGCGCTACCTGCGCACCGAGGAGCTGCTCGCGCTGCAGAAGACGGCCGACGAGTGGGTGCACCGCGACGAGCTCCTCTTCCAGTCGGTGCACCAGACGTCCGAGATCTGGCTCAAGCTCGCGTGGAACGAGCTGGAGGAGGCGTCGCGCCTCGTCGCCGCCGACGACGTCGCCGCCGCGCTGCGGCTCGTGCGGCGCGCGAACGACTGCTTCAAGCTCGTCACTGCCGCGCTCGAGATGCTCGAGCACATGTCGCCCTGGGAGTACACCGACATCCGGAAGGTGCTCGGGCACGGCAGCGGCTTCGACTCGCCGGGGTTCCGCGAGATCCGGCGCGTCGGGAAGCTGCTCGCGGAGGCGTTCCACGCGGCGCGCGAACGCGCGGGCGTCTCGCTGGTCGAGGTCTACACGCGCGGGCGCGAGCTCGAAGACCTCTACAACCTGGCCGAGCAGCTGATCGAGCTGGACGAGCGCGTGACCGTGTGGCGCGTGCGGCACTTCAAGGTCGTCCAGCGCACGATCGGCGGCGACGTGATCGGCACGCAGGGGACGCCCGTGGAGGTCATGGGCCGCCTGATCCACCACTCGATGGTTCCGGAGCTCTGGGACGTCCGGAACGACCTGACCCGGATGAACCTGCCCGAATGAGCGTCTGCCTTGGATGCGGGAACTTCGGCGGCGTGGGGTCGTCGCCGGAGTTCTTCGGCAAGGGGGTCGCGCACGAGGACGCCTTCGCGATCATGGACCGCGCCTGGGAGGCGGGGATCGACTGGTTCGACACCGCGGACGCCTACGGCGGCGGGACGAGCGAGTCGTGGATCGGCGAGTGGATGCGCGCCCGCGGCCACCGACCGCGCGTGACGACGAAGGTCTTCCACTCGACCACCGGCACGCCCGGCGACTCCGGCCTCGCCCCGGAGCGGATCCGCCGCCAGCTGGAGGCGAGCCTCGGCCGCCTCGCGATCGACCGCGTCGACTTCTACCTCGCGCACGAGCCCGACCCGGCGGTGCCGCTCGCGGAGACCGTCGGCTGCTTCGAGGCGCTACGCGAGGAGGGGCTGATCGGCGCCTGGGGGCTCAGCAACTACGGGCTCGAGGAGGTTCGCGCGGCCGGCCCGGCGCTCGTGCAGAACTCGTTCTCGATGCTCGACCGCGGCGACGAGGCGGAGCTGCTCCCGTACTGCCGCGAGCACCGGATCCTCTACGTGCCGTTCGGGCCGCTCGCCGGCGGCTGGCTCACCGGGAAGTACCGGCGCGGCGAGCCGTTCCCGGCCGGCTCGCGCATGACGCAGCGGCCCGAGCCGTACGCGGGGTACGTCGACGACACGGTCTTCGACCTGCTCGACGACCTGCGTCGCGAGGCGGAGGAGCGCGGCGTCTCGCTGGCCGCCCTCGCGTTCGCCTGGGTGCTGGAGCGCTGCGACGGCGCCGTCTGCGGCCCGAACTCGGTCGCCCAGCTCGAGCCGATCCTCGAGGCGATGCGGCTGGTGGTGGAGCCGAGATGAGCGTGCGGATCCTCGACGAGCACGACGTCCGGCGGCTGCTGCCGACGGCGGCGTGCATCGACGTGATGGCGGAGGCGCTCGCGTCGGTCTCCCGCGGCGAGGTGCACAACCCGCTGCGCTTCGTCGTGCGGCCGCCGGAGGAGCCGTCGCTGCTCGGGCTCATGCCGGCGCACCGCGGCGGCGAGCGGCGGGCGTGGGGCCTGAAGGCGGTCGCGATCTTCCCCTCGAACGCGGAGCTCGGCCTCGATCTGCACCAGGGCTTCGTGGCGCTTTTCGACGGCGAGACGGGCGCGACGAAGGCGATCCTGAACGCCGGCGGGATCACGGCCGTGCGCACCGCCGCTGTCTCGGGCGTCGCGACGCGCCTGCTCGCGCGCGACGACGTGCGGACGCTCGCGATCCTCGGCACGGGGATCCAGGCACGCGCCCATCTCGACGCGATGCGGGCGGTCCGGGAGTTCGAGCGGGTGGTCGTCTGGGGCCGCACGCCGGGCCGGTTCGCCGACCTCGACGACGTGGAGGAGGTCGCGGACGCGGAGACCGCCGTCCGCGCCGCCGACGTACTGGTGACCGCGACGTCGGCGCCCGAGCCGATCGTCCGGCGCGCTTGGCTCAAGCCGGGCGTACACGTGAACGCCGTCGGCTCGAGCATCCCGACGACCCGCGAGCTCGACACGGAGACGATCGCTGCGGCGTCGCTCTTCGTCGACCGGCGCGAGTCGACGATCAACGAGGCCGGCGACTTCCTGTTCCCGCAGCGGGAGGGCGCGATCGGCCCCGACCACATCCGCGCGGAGATCGGGGAGCTCGTCCTCGGCACCGCGATCGGCCGGCGCTCGCCCGACGAGGTCACCGTGTTCAAGTCGCTCGGCCTCGCCGTCGAGGACCTCGCCGCCGCCGAGTACGTCCTGGCCCGGGCCGAGGAGGAGAACGCGGGAACGGTGGTGTCGCTGTGATCCCGGTCCCCGAGATCCTGCGCGCGCGGGACGTCCTCGCCGGGATCGCCGTGCGCACGCCGCTCGTGCGGCTGGACATCGAGGCGGACGCCGAGATCTGGCTGAAGCTGGAGCTGCTGCAGCCCGTGCGCTCCTTCAAGATCCGCGGCGCCGGGAACGCGGTGCTGCAGGCGACCGACGAGGAGCTCGCGAGCGGCGTCCTGACCGCGAGCGCCGGGAACATGGCGCAGGGCGTCGCATACGCGGCCCGGCTGCGCGGCGTCCCCGCCACGATCGTCGTCCCCGAGCACGCCCCGCAGACGAAGATCGACGCGATCGAGCGGTACGGCGGCCGTGTGATCAAGGTGCCGTACGACGAGTGGTGGCAGACGCTCGTGAGCGGCACGTACGAGGGCGTCAACGGCCTGTTCGTGCACCCGGTCGCCGACGACCGCGTGATGGCGGGGAACGGCACGATCGGGCTCGAGCTGCTCGAGCAGCTCGCGGCCTTCGACGCGGTCGTCGTGCCGTACGGCGGCGGCGGCCTGCTCACCGGCATCGCGAGCGCGGTGAAGCCCGAGCGCCCCGAGGTGCAGTTCTTCGCCGCCGAGCCGGAGACGGGCGCGCCGGTCGCCGCGACGCTGGCCGCGGGCGGTGAGCCGGCCGGTGTCGACTACACGCCGTCGTTCGTCGACGGCGCCGGCAGCCGCGAGCTGATCCCGGCCGTCTGGGAGCACGCCTCGCAGATCCTCTCCGACGCGTACGCCGTCCCGCTAACCGAGGCGGCCGCGGCGATCCGCGTGCTCGCCGAGCGCGCCCGCGTGATCGCCGAGGGCGCCGGGGCGCTCCCGGTCGCCGCGGCGCTGTCGGGGCGCGTCCCCGGAAAGCGCATCGTCTGCATCGTCTCGGGCGGGAACATCGACCTCTCGGTGCTCACACGGATCCTGCAGGGCGAGACGCCCTGAGCCGATCTTCGTTACGGTCCAGGCGTCATGAAGCGCTCCAGCCTCTGGATCGCTGCGGTGGCACTCGCACTGACGATCGCGGGCTCGGGCGGCGCCGCGCCGCCGACGCTGGCGTTCACGCCCTTCGCGCACGTGGCGCCGAAGATGGACTCGATCGTGTGGACCGGGAAGCGCTTCCTGTTCGTCGAGAACACGGCGAACACGGTGTGGTCGGCGCCCGCTTCGGGGAAGCCCCTCAGGCGGTTCGCGACGATGCCGAAGCTGACGGAGGAGACCCGGTGCGCGCTCTCGCCGGGCGCGCACGGCTGGCCCGCGGGGATGGTGTACTGCCACTCGCCCGACCACCGGATCTACGAGCTCTCGCCCGGCGGGAACGTGCGGCTCTTCGCGCGGCTCCGCGCGCCCTACCCGCCCGCGGGCGACGGGGCGCTCGCCTTCGACACCGTCGGGACCTTCGGGTACCGGCTGGTCGCCGCGACAGGCCGCTCCGGCGCGCAGACGCCGTCCGGCGGCACGGTGTTCACGATCGACCGGGGCGGCAGCGTCCGCGTGGTCGGCGGCTACCCGGGACCCGGGGGAGCGGACGAGCTCGCGATCGCGCCGGCGAGCTTCGGGACGGCCAAGGGAGAGGCGCTCCTGACCGTCGATCCCGGTACGGGCGGCGGCACCGTCGTGGCCGTCTCGGCGAAGGGCACGGCCCGCGTGATCGCCCGGCTGCCGGACGGGCCCAACCCGATCGTCGTGCTCGGGAGCGGCGCCCCGGCCGCCGGCGCGAAGCCGGGCCTCTACCTCACGGACGACACCGGGCAGGACATCTACTACGCGCCGGCTCCGGCCGGCCACGACGGCGGCGTGCTCGTCGGCGGCGAGGCCTCGGGCGCCTTCTGGCTGCTGCGGCCGCGCGGCGCCGGGTTCTCGGTGCTACCGGTCGCCTCGAGCCTGACCGGCAAGGGGCGGAGCCTCGAGGCCATGCTCGAGCTCGTGCCGCGCTAGCACGAGACCGACGGCACGCAGGAGGTCGTCCTTCGAGAACGGCTTCTGGAGGAACGGGTAGTCGGCGGCGACGAGCGCCTCCTGGTCGTAGCCGCTCATGTACACCACCTGCATCGCTCCGAGCCGTCCGGCGAGCGTCGGCCCGTCGATCTCCGGCATCACGACATCGGTGAGCAGCACGTCGAAGGGCTCGTCGAGCGCGAGCGCCTCGCGGCCCGACCCGGCGACCGAGACGCGGTAGCCCGCCTCGCCGAGCAGGCGGGCGACGAGCTCGCGGACGACGTGCTCGTCGTCGACGACGAGCACCTGCTCGCCGGCCCCCGGCTCGGGCGCCGCCTCCTCGACCGCGCGCTCCGCCCCGGAGCGGTGGTCGGTCGACGGGAAGCGGATCTCGAAGGTCGTGCCGAGGCCCGGGCGCGAGTCGACGGAGATCGTCCCGCCGCTCTGGGTGACGATCCCGTACACCGTCGAGAGGCCGAGACCGGTGCCTCGCCCCACGTCCTTGGTGGTGAAGAACGGCTCGAAGATGCGGCTCTGCGTCTCCTCGTCCATCCCCGTGCCGGTGTCGCTGACGACGATCACCGTCTCGGCGCCGTCGGCCCGGGTGGCGATCCGCAGCGTGCCGGAGCCGTCCATCGCGTCGCGCGCGTTCACGGCGAGGTTCAGGATCACCTGGCCGAGCTGGTTCGCGTCGGCCTCGATCGGCGGCAGGGCGGGGGCCAGGTCGAGGTCGATCCGCAGACCCTCGCCGAGCAGACGGGCGAGCATCGCCTGCAGCTCCCCGATCACGGAGTTCGGGTCGAGCACCTCCTTCTGCAGCACCTGCTGCCGGCTGAAGGCGAGCAGCTGCTGGGTGAGGGCCGCCGCCCGGTCGCCCGCAGCCCGGATCTGCTCCGCGAACCCGCGCGCACGCGGGTCGTCGAGCGAGCCGGCGAGCAGCTCCGAGTAGCCGTTGATCGCCACCAGGAGGTTGTTGAAGTCGTGTGCGACGCCGCCGGCGAGACGCCCGATCGCGTCCATCTTCTGCGCCTGCCGCAGCTGCTCTTCCGTCTCCTGGAGCGCCGCCTCCGCGGTGCGGCGGGCGCCGCGGGTGCGCTCGAGCGCCCGCACCATCCCCTGGACGAGCGGGAACAGCGCGATCCACAGCACGAGGACCGCGGCGCCGAGGAGCAGCGCGAACGGGACGAGGAACGAGCGGATCGCCGAGTCGACCGGGGCGTACGACTCGTAGATCTCGAAGACGCCGGCGGTCCGCCCCTGGAGGCGCAGCGGGACGTACACCTCGAGGGCCTTGACGTTCCGGCCGTCGCCGCCCTCGTGGTTCAGGTAGGCGACGTCCCGGATCGTCTCGCCGCCGAGCACCTCGCGGATCTCGTCGGGCTCGTCGGCGTGCGAGCCGATCAGGGAGTGGTCGTTCGCGTAGACGACCAGGCCGTCGGGCCGGTAGAGCTTCGCGCGGAGCCCGCCGTCGATCAGGACGCGGCTCCGGAAGAGCACGTCGAGCCGCCGGAGGCGCGCGCCCGCCGCCGGACCGGCGAGATCGGACCTCCGGAGCTCGTCCCGGAGGATGCTGTGCTCGACGAACTGGGCGTGACCTGCGACGTCCCGCTCGGCCTGGAGCCGCTCCTGGTGCCGCGTCGCCCAGAGGATCGCCGCGCCGACGGCCAGGAGCACCGCGAAGGTGGCCGCTGCGAAACGCAGGTGCAGGCGCCGCGAAGTGCGATCCATCACATTCGCTATCGGCTGAAATCGCCGCGGGTTGACACCGACCTGCGTCGCGGAGGACGATCGGCGGGAACTGCGGCTCCGCGAGGGCAACGTCGGCGAAGGAGGGCCGCAGGGATGAACGACGCGCAGCTGCGCGACGCCATGAGGCGGGGCGGGGTGCTCGACCCCGCGTTGACACTGAGGATCGCCCGTGCCGTGGGGCTTCCGCTCGCGTGCGCCTGCACGGTGCTGGAGCTCGAGACGTCGGGCGGCCGGAACGTCTTCGGCAGCGATCCGGGCTACCACGGGCCGTACAAGGGAGTCGCGGTGACGCGCGACCGGTACCGCGGCTACCGGCGCTACGCCGCGGCGACGGGCGAGCACAACGGCGTCGGCTACACCCAGCTGACGAGCGAGGAGCTCCAGCTGCGCGCGGACGAGCTCGGCGGCTGCTGGCGTCCGGAGCCGAACGTGCGGGTCGGCTTCGGGTACCTGCTCGCGCAGATCCGCGCGGCGGGCGGCGTCGAGGCCGGGTTCGCCCGCTACAACGGCTCGTCCGCCTACGGCCGGAAGGCGCTCGAGCGCGTCCGCGCGTGGGAGGCGCAGCTTCGCGTAGGTTCCACGAGGTTCGAGGACCCTGCGCGTGTTGCCTCAAGCGACCTGGCGGCCGGTCGATGACCGCTGTCGTCAGTCATTTCTCCGTCTGAGAGGCCAAACACATGAAGCTCGTCCAGTCGTCCCTTCGTGGGAAGCTGACGGCCGCGTTCGCCGCCGTCGCGCTCTGCTTCCTGATTGCCGTCGCGATCGGGTTCACCAAGGTGTCGTCGGTCGCGAACTCGACCGGCAACGGCTACCAGAAGGCAGTCGCCGCCAACGAGGCGAGCGCGGACGCCTTCAACATGCGGGTGTCGCAGTCCCAGGACACGTCCTCGCACCGGTTCATCACCAACCCCGACGGGTCGAACATGCACGTCGGCGACGTCGCGACGTTCGCGAAGGCCCTGGACGAGCTGAAGGCGCTCGCTACCACCCCCTACGACAAGCAGCAGGTCGCGAAGATCCAGAGCCTGTTCGCGGAGTGGAAGACCTCGGATGCGAAGAGCGCCTCGCTCTGGCAGAAGCACCAGTACAAGGCGGCCACGGAGTACGTGAACGGCAAGGCGAACGACGACGGCGACGCCCTCTCGAACGCCCTCGGCGCCTACTCCGACCAGTCGGTGAAGCTGGCCGAGTCGACGAAGTCGAGCCAGGTCTCGAGCGCCCAGACGCTGATGGCGATCTTCTCGCTGCTGGCGCTGCTCGCGGCCGCCGCGATCGTCTGGTTCGTGACCCGCTCGATCGCGCGCCGCATCGGCGCGCTGGCCGAGCGCCTGACGAGCCTCGCCTCGCACTGCCTCCCGGCGCTCGGCAACGGCCTGAAGGCCGTCACCAACGGTGACCTGACCGTCGACGCCCAGCCGTGCACGGAGCCGCTCGACCACTACGGCACGGACGAGATCGGCCGCCTCTCGGCCACCTTCAACACCATGCTCGGCCTGGTCGGCGAGAGCCTCGCGTCCTACAACGAGGCACGTGCGCAGCTCTCGGAGATGATCTCCTCGGTGCTCAAGGGCTCGACGAGCGTCGCCTCCGCGTCGGCGCAGATGGCGAGCACCTCGGAGGAGGCCGGCCGCGCGGTCGGAGAGATCGCAAACGCCGTCGGCGACGTGGCGCACGGCGCGGAGCGCCAGGTGCAGATGGTCGCCCTGGCGAAGGCGTCGACCGACGAGAGCGTCGGCGTCGCCGGCACGGCCAAGGCCGCGGCGGACGAGGGCATCGCGGCCGCGACGAAGGCCTCCGAGGCGATGCAGGCGGTGCGCGACGCCTCCGGCGCCGTCGAGTCGGCGATGACGAGCCTCTCCGCCCGCTCCGAGCAGATCGGCGGGATCGTCGAGACGATCACGGGCATCGCCGGCCAGACGAACCTGCTGGCCCTGAACGCCGCGATCGAGGCGGCCCGGGCCGGCGAGCAGGGCCGCGGCTTCGCGGTCGTGGCCGAGGAGGTCCGGAAGCTCGCCGAGGAGTCGCAGCAGGCTGCTGCGTCGATCGCCGAGCTGATCGAGGAGATCCAGACCGAGACGCAGAACGCCGTCTCCGTCGTCGCGGACGGCGCCCGCCGCTCCGAGGACGGCGTGGCGGTCGTCGAGCAGGCCCGGAACGCGTTCGAGCGGATCGGCGACTCGGTCAAGGACGTCACCTCGCGCATCGGCGACATCAGCGACACGATGAACGAGGTCGCCGCGGTCGCCGAGCAGTCGTCGGCGTCGACCGAGCAGGTGTCGGCCTCGACCGAGCAGACGTCGGCCTCGACCCAGGAGATCGCCGCGTCCGCGCAGGAGCTCGCTCGCACCGCCGAGGAGCTCGAGGCGCTGGTCGGCCGCTTCCGGCTCTAACCCCCAAGCTCCTCCCACAGGCGTTCGAGGCCCTGCCGCGTCCAACCCCCCGACGCAGCAGGGCCTCGTGCGTTCCGGGATCAGAGGGCGGAGACCGCGTCCTCGAGAATCTCGTGCACCGAGCGCGACACGTACACCGTCCACGGGTGCGCCCAGCTGCCGCCGGTGTAGGCGACGACCGGGACGCCTCGGCTGTGCGCGTACCAGGCCTCCATCGCCGTGCCCTCGTCGGGCGCGGTGAACGAGGCGAGGACGGCGTCGCAGGAGTCGATGTCGGCGAGGTCGCCCTCGACGATCTCGCGCTCGTGGCCCTCGGTACTGCCGCGGAAGTCGCGCCGCATCGGGTCGACCGCCTGCCAGCCGCGCGCCTCGAGCAGTGCGGCGGCGCGGCGCCGGTACTCGTTCGCGAACGGCGGGCCGGCGAGGTAGGCGCGAGGCACGCGGGTACCCTAGACGCCGTGGAGCAGGAGTTCGTCGCCCTCGGGCACGCCGGCAGCGACGCCTACGCGGGGCTCGAGACGTTCCCGAACCCCGGTGTCGAGCGGGTGGAGCTCGTGAGCGACGAGCTGACGGCCGTCTGCCCGATCACGAACCAGCCCGACTTCTACACGGCGACGATCGAGTACCGGCCGCAGCGGCTGTGCCTCGAGTCGAAGTCGCTGAAGATCTTCCTCTCGCGGTTCCGCGACCAGGGCGCGTTCTGCGAGGCGCTCGCGGTGCAGATCCGGGACGAGGTCGCCGCCGCGCTCGAGCTGGACGCCGACCGCGTCCACGTGACGCTCCGCCAGAAGGCGCGGGGCGGCATCACGATTACCGCGGCCGTCTGACGGGCACGCCCGCCGCATGGCAGACGACGAACGGCCCGCCACCGAAGGCGACGCCGAGTGGCGTGAGCTGACCCAGGAGACGAACGAGCAGGCGAAGCGCCTGCAGCCGCCGCACGACGCCGAAGCGGAGCGCGGCGCACCCACGCCCTCCGAAGAGTAGGCCCGCCCACCGTGCGAATGAGCCGCGCGGCCCTTGTCTCCGTCCTCCCGAAGGCCGATGATCGTCAGCGGTACCTGCGGTGGTGCGGAGACTCCTCCTCGGCCTCGTCCTGGCGTTGTGCGTGCCGGCAATCGCGTCGGCGGCGACGGCGCGGGTGTCGGCGTTCTATTACCCGTGGTACGGCACGACGTCGGCCGACGGCGCGTACCTCCACTGGGGACAGGACGGCCACCACCCCCCGAACGACATCGCGTCCGCGTACTACCCGGCGCTCGGGCTCTACTCGTCCTCCGACCGCCTCGTGATCGCGCGCCAGATGGACGAGGTGCGCGGCGCCGGGATCGACGAGATCGCCGTCTCCTGGTGGGGGCGCGGCTCCGTCGAGGACGGCCGGCTCGGCGCCGTCGTCGCGGCCGCGCGCGCGGACGGGATCGCCGTCGCGGCCCACCTCGAGCCGTACGACGACCGCACCGTCGCGAGCATCGTGGCGGACGTCGCCTACCTCGAGTCGACGTACGGGATCCGCACGTTCTACGTCTACCGTGCGCTCGACCTACCCGCCGCCGACTGGGCCGCGGCGCACGACGCGCTGCACGCGGTGCCGGGCACGCTGCTCTTCGCGCAGACGGCGCTCGCCGGCGCGGCGGCGGCGGCGCGCTTCGACGGCATCTACACGTACGACATCGTCACGTACGGCGCGAACACGTTCCGCCGGATCTGCGACGAGGCGCACCGGAAGCACCTGCTCTGCGCACCGTCGGTCGGCCCCGGCTACGACGCCCGCCGCGGCGACGGCGACACGAAGGTCAAGCTGCGCCGCAACGGCCAGACGTACGACTCGATGTGGCACATGGCGCTCCACTCCGGCGCCGACCGGGTGACGATCACGTCGTTCAACGAATGGCACGAGGGCACCCAGATCGAGCCGGCGGCGCTGCCGAGGCGGCGCGGCGCCTACCGCTACCTCTCGTACAACGGGGCGTGGGGGCTGCAGGGCGTCCGGGCGGAGTTCGCCTACCTGAACCGCACGCGCTACTGGTCGGACCTGTTCAGGAAGACCGCCCCGGTGCTGCCGAAGACGAGCCCCTCGTAGAGCCCGGCCTCGCCGACGCCGCGCAGCTGCGGGTGCGCGACGTCGACCGCCGTGCCCGGCCACGCCTCGAGCCCGAGCGCGGCGCCGCCCTCGGTCGTGCCGATCTCGAGCAGCTCGGCGACCGTGAGCACGCCTCGCCTGCCCGTCTGCCGGCGGGCGATCCCCTCGAGCTCGCGCAGCTCCTCGAGCGGGTCGATGCGCACGTTCGAGTCGGTGCCGATGCAGAGCCCGATCGACCGGTGCCGGACGCGCGCGACCGGCAGGAACCCGTCGCCGAGGTTCGCCTCGGTGAGGGGGCAGGCGCAGATGCGCGCGCCGGCCGCGGCGATGAGGTCGAGCTCCGGACCGTCCGCGTGGGTGGCGTGGACGACCGTCGAGTGAGGGCCGAGGCAGCCGGAGGCGTCGAGCAGCTCGATCGGGCGGACGCCGTTCTCGGCGAGGCACTCCTCGATCTCGCGCGGCTGCTCGTCGGCGTGCACGTGCAGCGGCAGGCCGTGCGCGGCGGCGTACGCGCCGAGCTCGCGCAGGGCGTGGGCGGGGCAGGCGCGGACGGAGTGGGGGGCGACCCCGACGCGGATCCCGTCCGCCCGGAGCGCCTCCAGCTGGCGGAGGTAGTCGGCGACCGACTCCTGGCGGAAGCGCGGGATGCCGCCCCGGAGGTAGCACGCGTAGAGGCAGACGAACGCGATGCCCGCCTCCGCCGCCGCCGCCGCGGCGGCCCTCGCCTCCTCGACGCCGAGGTAGTGGAACTCCCCGACCGCCGTGAACCCGTTGTCTGCGAGCTCGCGGTAGACGTGGACGTACTCCCGGCGGATCTCCTCGACCGTCAGCGACCCGGCCAGGCCGATCATCGCCTCGCGCCAGGCCCAGAAGTCGCCTCCCTCCCCGCGCCCGCGGAGGGCGCGCTGGAAGGCGTGGCAGTGGGCGTCGACGAAACCGGCGATCCTCACCGTCGTATCCTGTCAGTGTGCGGAGCCGGATCCCGAACGCGCTGACGGTCGCCCGGATCTTCCTGATCCCGGTGTTCGTGGCGCTGATCACGACCTGCGACGGCGGCCGCTCCTGGCCGGCGGCGATCGTCTTCGGCGTGGCCGGGATCACCGACCAGGTCGACGGGTTCCTGGCCCGGCGCTGGCACGTCGAGTCGGCCTTCGGGAAGATCGCCGACCCGCTCGCCGACCGGCTGATGATCGACTGCGCCGTGATCCTCCTGATCCACGCCGGGCGGCTGCCCTGGATCGCGCTCCTGATCCCGGCGCGCGACCTCGTGGCGCTGATCGGCACGCCGATCGTCATGGGCCGCGGCTACGAGTTTCAGGTGAACCTGCTGGGTAAGGCAGCCACCTGGTTGCTGTACGCCTCGCTCGCCTTCGTGATGGTCACCCACAAGGGTGCGGACTGGCCCCTGTGGATCTTCTGGGCCGGCCTCGCCCTGGCCTTCGTGGCCCTCGCCGAGTACGCCGTGAAGGCACGTAGGGAGGTGTTCGCGTGAAGGCCGTCGTGATGGCCGGGGGCGAGGGGACCCGGCTCCGGCCGCTCACCTCGAACCAGCCGAAGCCGATGGTCCCGATCGTCGGCAAGCCGTGCATGGAGCACATCCTCGAGCTGCTGAAGCTGCACGGCTTCGAGGACGTCGTCGTCACCGTCGCGTTCCTGCCGCAGGCGATCCGCTCCTACTTCGGCGACGGCACGAGCCTCGGCCTGAACCTCCAGTACTCGGTCGAGGAGAGCCCGCTCGGCACCGCCGGCTCGGTGCGGCTCGCCTCGGACGCCCTCGACGACACCTTCCTGGTCATCTCGGGCGACGCGCTCTGCGACATCGACCTGCAGAAGATCGTCGACTTCCACAAGGAGCAGGGCGCGGCGGTCACGATCGGGCTCAAGTCGGTCGAGAACCCGCTCGAGTTCGGGATCGTCGTCACCGACGAGGACGGCAAGGTCGAGCGCTTCCTCGAGAAGCCGTCGTGGGGCCAGGTGTTCTCCGACACGATCAACACCGGCATCTACGTGCTCGAGCCGGAGGTGCTGCGCCACGTCCCCACGGATCGCCCGTTCGACTTCTCGAAGGACCTCTTCCCGCTCCTGCTCGAGCTGGGCAAGCCGATCTACGGCTACGTGTGCGACGGCTACTGGCAGGACATCGGCAACCTCGACCAGTACCGCCAGGCGAACTTCGACGCGCTCGACGGGAAGGTCGGCCTCGAGATCTCCGGTATGCGCATCCGCGGGGACGTGTGGGTGGGCGAAGGCGTCGAGATCGACGACGTCGAGGGCGTCGAGGGGCCGGCGTTCATCGGCAACTACACGACGATCTCGCCCGAGTCGTCGGTGGGCCCCTACACCGTGCTCGGCCCGGCGACGACGCTGCGGGAGCGCGCGCGCCTCGCGCGAACGGTCGTCGACTCGTCGTGCTACATCGGCCGCAGCGCGGTCGTCGAGGGCGCGATCGTCGGTCGCGGTTGCGACATCAGGCCGCATGCGCGCGTGCACGAGGGCGTCGCGATCGGCGACCAGGTGACGATCGGCGACCAGTCGGTCGTCTACCCCGGCGTGCGCATCTACCCGTACAAGGAGGTCGAGTACGGCGCCCAGGTCCACGAGAGCCTGATCTGGGAGTCGCGCGGCACGACGCGCGTGTTCCAGCAGGACGGCGTCGTGGGGCTCGTCAACGTCGACCTGACGCCC
>DASZWR010000068.1:0-21184 GCA_035546215.1 Gaiellaceae bacterium
GATGCCGACGCTGATGAGGGTTGCGACGACGAGCCACGCGAGCCTGTCGAATGATTTCCCGACCCGCCTTGGGACTTTGCGCACGGTAGGGACAATAGGTTGGGCGTCGGACCCCATTCGGGACGGGCCTGAGGTTGACGCGAGGGCACATTACCTGACAAACTCTGTCTGGTGACAACGCTTTTCAGGGATCCAGAGCAGCGCCTGGACTCGCTCCTGGGCCACTGCATGATGCGCGCCGTCATTGCCGCGGAGGGTGGGCTTGACGGGGCGAGGGAGAAGTACGGCCCTGACGCGTCGGTGTCCAAGTGGACGGGGTTGAAGGTCGTCGCGAAGGTGACACCAAAGGCGTCGCGCGTTGCCGGCTTCGTCGCGCTCTGGGCAGTGGCGATGAAGATGGAGAACAGGGACGAGTTCACGATCACCGAGTACGAGCGCTACTGGAATGAGGGGGAACGGCAGACGTTCCGTCTGCAGAAGGAGTTCCGGGAGCTCTGGCCTGAGTTCGAGACTCCGAACGAGCTCGCGCGGCACATCGTCGAGCAGATCGATGCGAGGGCGAGCAAGAAGGACGTGGCGACCCTGCCGATGCGTCTAATGGTGATGGCGTGAGGATCGAGCGCGCGATCGATGCCTACCTCGACTGGCGCCGCCTTGAGCGAGATGCCACCCCACGCTCGACGAGCTCGTACCGCGCGATCCTCGACAAGCTCGCGGAGGACTATCCGGAACTCGAGTTGGGGCGCTTCACGAAGCACGACCTGCGCACCTTTCTCAAGCGGTGGGAGAACAACAGCGCTGCGACGCGCGCGAATGTCGTGTCAGTGCTGCATTCGTTCTTCGGGTGGGCAACGGCCGAGGATCTGATTGAGGTCGACCCCTCCGCCCCGCTCCGCAGGCCGAAGAAGCGGAAGTCGGACATCTACCGGCCGAGCGGCGTCGAGCTCACCGCGATACGGGAAGCGGCTGTGCCGCTTGAGCGGCCGGCGATCGTGCTCATGGAGGGCGCCGGCCTCCACCGGGCCGAAGTCCTGAGCGTGCGGTGGGCTGACATCGACCTGATCCGCGGCCGCGTCCGGGTATTCCGGAAGGGCGCGAACTGGCAGCCCGTCCCGCTCGCGCCGGATGTGCTCGCGGAGCTCCAGGAGAGCTTCCGCGTCCTGCAGCCGGAGCTCGACGACTACGTGTTCACGGTGGAGGTCGAGCAGTGGGTATCGCAGTACGAGCGCAAGCGCGAGCGGAAGAACCCAAAGGCCCCGGCGAGCGAGCAGGCGCTTTGGCGGATGGTGAAGCGCGTCTGCAAGCGGGCCGGAGTCCGCGAGCTCTCCCCGCACCAGCTGCGCCACGGCTTCGCGAATCGCTTCCTCCGTGAGAGCGGTCGCGACGTGGCCGCGCTGAGGCCGCTGCTGGGTCATTCGCGGATCGACACGACGCAGCTCTACACCGACGAGATCGAGGTCGACGAGCTCGCGGCGGCGCTTGCTCGGGCGCTAGAGGCCCGTAACGCACAAGCGTCGCCGGATCTGGCGACGCTTGAGGCAGATGTTGCAGCTGCGCTGCAATCGCTGGGATGGAGGCGGCGGGAATCGAACCCGCGTCCGCGGACGCACCGGTGTGAACGTCTACAAGCTTAGGTCGCTCTTGCGATTCGCCCGGCGGCCGGTGAACGACCGACCAACCGACGAGCTAGCCCTCCTGAAGTGTCGCGCCGCCGGCGAGTGGCTTTCCTTTGGCGCCGAGCCCGCTTGTTGATGCCGCCACCGGGACGCGGGCTTGCCCGGGGCGACACGCTAGCTAGTCCTGAGACTAGGCAGCGAGTGCGAGATCGTGATCCGCACTTGCGTTTGGTTCCGGTTGTTTAAGGAGGCCGACCGGAGACCTCCGCTTGCAGCTCACCCGGAGAACCGACCACGTCGAAGCCATGGCGCCCCCGTATGTTTGTCCCCGAATTGTACCGCCGATCGGCGGCGGGAGGGCTCAGCGCCGGCTGCTCTTCAGCGCCCGCTCCATCTGGCGCTTCGCGTCGCGCTCGGCGACGTCGCGGCGCTTGTCGCGCTGCTCCTTGCCGCGCGCGACCGCCAGCTCGACCTTCACCCGGCCGTCCTTGAAGTAGAGCCGCGTCGGGACGATCGTCAGCCCCTTCTCGCGCACCTTGCCGTACAGCGAGTCGATCTCGCCCCGGTGGAGGAGCAGCTTGCGGGCCCGCATCGGCTCGTGGTTCGCGCGGTTCCCCTGCTCGTAGACCGCGATCTCGAGGCCGTGCAGCCACGCCTCGCCGTCGCGGATGTCCGCGTACGACTGGCCCATCGTCGTCCGCCCGCCGCGCAGCGACTTCACCTCGGTCCCGGTCAACGCGATGCCCGCCTCGACCTTCTCGAGGAGCTGGTAGTCGTGCCGGGCACGGCGGTTCTCGGCGATCGTCTTCTCGGCCATTCCGAGGACGAGAGTAGCGTTGAGGGTCGGACCAGGGTGATCCCGAATGGTGGCGGGGCCCGGCCCGCGGCACGATGGCGTCATGAGCGAACACACCCTGAACCCACCCAACGTCAAGCGCCTCGAGCGCAGCCAGACCGACAAGATCCTCGCCGGCGTCTCCGGTGGGCTCGGCCGCTACTTCGACCTCAGCCCGGCCGTCTTCCGCCTCGGCTTCATCGCCCTGACGCTGCTCGGCGGCGCAGGCTTCCTCGTCTACATCGCGGCCGCCCTCGTCATGCCCAAGGAGGGCGAGGAGCGGTCGACTGCGGAGGACATCCTCGCGAACCGCCGCGACCACCCGGCCCGCCTCGTGGCGCTCGCGCTCGTCGCCGTGGCCGTCCTCTCCCTCCTCGCCCACGCCGACACCTGGCCGACCGCCGGCACCGCGTGGTTCCTCGTCGCGCTCGCTGCGCTGATCTTCCTCTGGACGGGACGGCGGCGCGGGCTCGCGATCGCGCTCTTCAGCTTCCTCGCGCTGATGGTCGTGATCGCCGTCGCAGCGGTGACCGCAGCCTTCGCCTGGTTCGACGTGAGCCTCGGCGACGGCGTCGGCGACCGCACGTACACGCCCACGACCGCCGCGACCACGAGCCACCACCTCGGCCTCGGGAAGCTGACGCTCGACCTGACGGAGGCGCCGCGCGGCGCGCACGTCAACGCGACCGTCGGGATCGGCGAGCTCCGCGTGATCGTCCCGCGCGGCCGGAACGCGACCCTCGACGCCCGCGTCAAGGCCGGCTCGATCGACGCGCTCGGCCGGCACGACAGCGGCAGCCACGCCCACCTCGTCCTGCCCGGCGGCGACGCGCTGACGGTGGACGCACGGGTCGGCGCCGGCCACATCGAGGTCGTCCGCGCGCCTTGAGCCAGATCCCCGAGCTCCCGTTCGCCCGCAGCGAGCACGACCGCGTGATCGCCGGCGTCTGTGCCGGCGTCGCGGCGGCGCTCGGCGTCGACCCCACGCTCGTCCGGCTCGTCTTCGCGCTGCTCGCGCTCGCGGGCGGCGCGGGGATCCTCCTCTACCTCGCGCTGTGGGTGTGGACGAGCGGCCGGCACCCGATCTGGGGCGTGCTGATCCTCGCGCTCGCGGCGATGGCGCTCCTCGGCGCGTTCGGCGTGTCGCCGGCGGTGCTGCTCGGCGCGGGGCTGCTGTTCGCCGGCGTCGTCCTGCTCGCCCGGCGCGGCGCAACGCTGCGGCCGGGCGGCACCTCGCTCTTCATCCCCGGCATCGCGCTCGCGATCGCCGGCGCCGTCGTGATGCTCGACCACCTCGGCTCCTCGCACGCATTCCTCGCGCCGGGCGCCCTCGCCGGCGCGTTCGCGCTCGTCGTCGGCCCCTGGGTGTGGCAGCTGACCTCCGAGCGCGGCGAGCGGATCCGCCTCGCCGAGCGCACCGAGATCGCCGCCCGCATCCACGACTCCGTCCTGCAGACGCTCGCGCTCGTACAGCGCGACGCCGACGACCCCACACGCGTCCGCTCGCTCGCGCGGCGGCAGGAGCGCGAACTCCGGCGCTGGCTCTACGGCAGCGGCTACGGCAGCGCCGGCACCTTCGCCGACTCGCTCGCCGAAGCGGTCGCCGACATCGAGGAGGCGCACGGCATCCGCATCGAGCTCGCGAGCGCCGGCGACGCCCCGCTCGACGAGCCGCTGACGCAGGTCGTCCTCGCCGCCCGCGAGGCGATGGCGAACGCCGCGAAGCACGCGCAGGCCGAGGAGATCGCGGTCTACGCCGAGGTCGAGCCCGACCACGTCTCGGTCTTCGTCCGCGACCGCGGCGTCGGCTTCGACCGGGCTACCGTGGCCGACGACCGGCGCGGCATCGCGGAGTCGATCGAGGCGCGGCTGCAGCGCGCCGGCGGGTCCGCGACGATCACGTCGTCGCCGGGAGCCGGGACGGAGGTCGAGCTGACGATGCCGAGGGAGGTGGAGCCGTGATTCGCGTGGTGCTGGTGGACGACCACGAGCTCTTCCGCGCCGGCGTGCGCGGCGAGCTCGCCGGGCTCGTCGACATCGTCGCCGAGGCGGGCAGCGTCGCCGAGGCGACCGCCGTGATCCGCGAGCACGACCCCGACGTCGTGCTACTCGACGTCCACCTGCCCGACGGCGGCGGCGAGGGCGTGATCGCCGCGGTCGCCCAGGAGCGGCCGGCGGTGAAGTTCCTCGCGCTCTCCGTCTCCGACGCCGCCGAGGACGTGATCGGCGTCATCCGCGCCGGCGCACGCGGCTACGTGACGAAGACGATCTCGCGCGACGAGCTCGCCGACGCGATCCGCCGCGTCTCCGACGGCGACGCCGTCTTCTCGCCACGGCTCGCCGGCTTCGTGCTCGACGCGTTCCGCGCAGGCGAGCCGCTCGGCGCCGACCCCGAGCTCGAGACGCTGACGCCGCGCGAACGCGAGGTGCTGCAGCTGATCGCGCGCGGCTACCTCTACAAGGAGATCGCAGCACGCCTCTCCCTCTCGGTGAAGACGGTCGAGGCGCACGTCTCGAGCGTCCTCCGCAAGCTGCAGCTCTCGACGCGTCACGAGCTGACGCGCTGGGCGCAGGAACGCCGCCTCGTCTAGAGCGAGCGCTCGAGTGTCAGGTCGCGGAAGCCCATCACGTAGAGGTCGTACTCGGACAGGGGGCGCACGCACCGCACCGGCGGCACCACGTCGGGCTCCTCGAGGTCGAGCGACGCGCCGCTCGAGCCGGCGGGCGATCATGCGGGCGAGAGCTCGACCTTGCCCTCGTTGCGCGCGACCGACTGCACGCGCACCTCGATCGCGTCGCCGAGCCGGTAGCGGCGCCCGGTGACGCGGCCGACGAGCGCCGTCGCCAGCGGGTTCAGCTCGTAGAACTCGCCCTGCAGCCGCCGGGCCGGCACGAAGCCTTCGAAGACCTCGCCGAAGCGCACGAAGAGGCCCGACCCGATCAGACCGATCACCTCTCCCTCCCACCGCTCGTCCCAGCCGAGCTCGAACAGCTTGCGCTCCAGCAGCCAGGCGAGGCAGATCTCGTCGGCCTGGTACTCGATCCTCGCCGCCTCCCGCTCGCGCTCGGAGGTGTGCTCGGCGAGGTGCACCAGGTCGGCGGGGAGCGGGTCGTCCGAGACGCCGAGCTCGCGCAGCAGCGCGCGGTGCACGACGAGGTCGGGGTAGCGCCGGATCGGCGAGGTGAAGTGGCAGTAGGCGACGCTCGCGAGGCCGGCATGGCCCAGATTCCGCGGGTCGTACCGCGCCTGTTTCAGCGCGCGCAGGACGAGCGCCTGGAACGCCTCGCGGCCGCGCGCCGCCTGCTGCGCGTACGCGGAGACGAGCTTCGAGACCTCGCCCGTGAGAACCGCCGCCTCCTGCGGCGAGAGCCGCTCCGGCACCGGCGGCGTCGGCACGCCGAGGTCGGCGAGCTTCGCGATCAGGTGCTCGACCGCCTGCGGGTCGGGCCGCTCGTGCACGCGATACAGCGCCTCGCGGTTCCGCGACGCGAGGAACGCGCCGACGTGCTCGTTCGCGACGATCATCAGCTCCTCGACGAGCATGTGCGCGTGCGGCTCGCCCTCGAGCCATGCCTCGGCGACGCCGCCCTCGCCGTCGAAGCGGAAGACCGCCTCGGGCGAGTCGACCTGCAGCGCGCCGCGCGCGAACCGCCGGCGGCGCAGCTCCGTCGCGAGCTCGTCGTTCAGCGCGAGCTGCTCGAGGACGTGCGGCTCAGCCTCGCGGCGCTGCGCCTGCCCGTAGGTGAGCCGCGCGTCCGACCGGATCACCGAGCGGTAGAACGTCGGCTCGCCGGCCGGCGGGATCTCGACCGTCACGCAGAGCCGCTCGACGTGCGGGCGCAGCGAGCAGAGGTCGTCGGCGAGCTCGTGCGGCAGCATCGGCGCGACCGCGCCGGGGACGTACGTCGAGAACGCGCGCCGCGCCGCGCCCTGGTCGAGCGGCGTGCCGGCGCCCACGAAGAACGAGACGTCGGCGATGTGCACCCACGCGCGGATGCCGTCTGCCTCGCGGCGGAACGAGAGCGCGTCGTCGAAGTCCTTCGCCGTGTCGGGGTCGATCGTGTACGTCGGCAGGTCGCGCAGGTCGACGCGGCCCTCGTCGCTCGGCTCCGGCGCGTCGTGCGGCTCGAACGGCTGCCGCGCGCCCTTCTCGACGAGCAGCGCCTCGAGCACGTTCTCGATGTGGTCGGCCGGCCCGAGCGCCTGCTCGACGCGTGCGCGACCGCGGCCCGGCCGCACCACCGCGAGGTCGCCCACCCCGAGGTCGCCGAGCCCCTTCGCGTCGAGAACGATCGGCACGCCGGGCGTGAAGTAGGGCTCGCCGACGACGAGCCGCCCGCGCCTTTCGACCTCGACGACGAGCCGGTCGGGGCCTTCCGGGCTCAGACTCGGAGGAAGCGGCGGATCGTCAGGCCGGAGCCGACGGCGCCCAGCGCGAGCCCGGTGCCGAGCAGCGCGATCGCGACGAGCGGGAACGCCATCGCGTGCACGTCCGCGTCGCCGGAGAGATGCGGCAGGATCGACGGCAGCGCCACCGCCTTGCCGAGCACGAGGAAGAACACCGCGAGCAGCGACCCGGCGAGGCCGCACAGGAGCCCTTCGAGCATGAACGGCCCGCGCACGAACCAGTTCGTGGCGCCGACGAGCTTCATCACCTCGATCTCACGTCGTCTCGAGAAGATCGAGAGCCGGATCGTGTTCGAGATGAGCAGGATCGACGCGACGAGCAGCACCAGCGTCGCGAGCGTGAAGACGATCTCGATCACGTGCGCGACCTGGAGGATTCGGTGGGAGATCTTCTTGCCGTCGCTCACCTTGTCGACGAACGCCGCCTTGTTCGCGCCGGTCAGCGACGAGTAGAGCTTGTCGACGTTCTCGGCCTTGTTCGGAGTCACCTCGAGCGAGTCGTTGAGCGGGTTCCCCGCCAGGTTCTTCGTCAGCTCGGGGTACCGCTTCTCCATGATCTTGAGCCCCTGCTCCTTGGAGACGTACTTGATGCCGCCGACCTTCACGTACGGGCTCTGCTGCAGCATCCGCGCGTAGTCGTTCTTCTGGGTGGCGGTCGCCGCGTCCTTGAAGTAGACCTTGACGACGAGCTCGCGCTTCACGTGGTTCGACCACGAGACCGTCCAGGTCCCGAGCGCGATGAAGAGCCCCAGCAGGAACATGCCGATCAGCACCGTCATCGTCGCCGCGACGGTCGTCGAGAGGTTCGCGCCGAGTGACCGCCACGCCTCGGCGAAGAGCAGCTTGCCGCGGCCCGTCATTCGCCGGCGTAGCCTCCGCGGCGCTCATCGCGTGCCAGCCGGCCGCCTTCCAGCTGGATGACGCGCTTCCGCATCTTGTCGACCATCTCGCGGTCGTGGGTCACCATCAGGATCGTGGTGCCGCTGCGGTTGATGCGGTACAGGAGCTGCATGATCCCGACCGACGTGTCCGGGTCGAGGTTCCCCGTCGGCTCGTCGCAGACGAGCAACGGCGGATGGTTGACGAACGCGCGCGCGATCGAGACGCGCTGCTGCTCGCCGCCGGAGAGCTCGTCGGGAAGCGAGTTCATCTTGTGCGAGAGGCCGACCATCGCGAGCACCTCGGGCACCTTCTTGCGGATCGCCGAGCTCGACTCGCCCTGCACCTTCAGCGCATAGGCGACGTTCTCGGCGGCGGTGCGGCGCGGCAGCAGCTTGAAGTCCTGGAACACGCAGCCGATGTTGCGGCGCAGCATGGGAACCTTCGAGCGCTTCAGCCGGCCGAGCTCGCGGCCGCCCACGACGATCTTGCCGTTCGTCGGCTCGAGCTCCTTCAGGAGCAGCCGCACGAGCGTCGACTTGCCGGAGCCGGAGGCGCCGACGATGAAGACGAACTCGCCCTTGTCGATGTGGAACGTGACGTCGTTGAGCGCGACGACGTCCGGCTCGTACACCTTCGTCACCGAGTCGAACACGATCATCGACGCGGGAGACGGGCGAGAGGCCGGAGCCGGCGTATACGGATCCTCGAGGAGGATCGTTCCCTGTGCCTCAGCTGTCATCTCTGGTTCCTGCACGGTTTCCTGGGTCCCGCCTACCGAAGGACCGGTGCGAAGGTCTCGGAAGTGTATCCCACCGGCTAGACGGCCCTCCCTGCCGCTTTGGCGAGGAGAAACTCACGAATGAACGGGTCGAGCTCACCGTCCAGAACGGCCTGCGCATTGCCCATCTCGTATCCGGTTCGCGTGTCTTTCACGAGCTGATAGGGGTGGAGCGTGTACGAACGGACGGATTCGCCGCCGAAGCCGGTGTCCGCCGACGCGGCGCCTCCCCTCTCCTTCGCCAGCAGGGCCTCTCTCTCCTCTTCCTGCCGCTCGACGAGCCGCGCCTTCAGGACGCGCATCGCCGTCTGCTTGTTGGCCGACTGCGAGCGTTCGTTCTGGATGGCGACCACGATGCCAGTCGGCAGGTGGGTGATGCGGACCGCACTGTCGGTCTTGTTCACGTGCTGCCCGCCGGCGCCCTGCGCGCGGTAGGTGTCGATCTTCAGATCCCCCT
Organism: Gaiellaceae bacterium; assembly: GCA_035546215.1. Classification (GTDB taxonomy): domain Bacteria; phylum Actinomycetota; class Thermoleophilia; order Gaiellales; family Gaiellaceae; genus PALSA-600. The sequence goes on from DASZWR010000068.1 coordinate 8,977, forward strand.
CGTCGATCTCGACGTCGTTGTCCTCGGGCAGGAGCGGCGCCACGATCACGGTGGAAAACGCGGTATGGCGGCGGTGAGCCTGGTCGAACGGCGAGAGACGCACCAACCGGTGCTTCCCACGTTCCGCCTTGAGGATCCCGTAGGCGTTCTCGCCGACCACGCTGAAGGTGGCGGACTTGAGGCCGGCCTCCTCCCCCGGGCTCGCCTCGAGCAGCTCGACCTTGAAGCCGCGGTTCGCCGCCCAGCGCTCGTACATCCGGAGCATCATCTCGGCCCAGTCCTGGGCGTCGGTGCCGCCGGTGCCCGACTGGAGCGTCACCACGGCGTCGCCTGCGTCGTACTCGCCGTCGAAGAGCGCGGCCTCCTGCAGCTCCTCGATCTCGCGCCGGAGCGGCGCCAGCGTGCTCGCGATCTCGGCCTCCATCTCGCCGCCGTCCATCTCGGCGAGCTCGCGGGCGTCCTCGTACTCCTGCGTCAGCCGCCGGTAGCCCTCCAGCCGGCGCGAGACGCGCGCGTGCTCCGACGAGACCTTCGCCGCCCGGCCCTGGTCGTCCCAGAACCCCGGCGCGTTCATGGCCGCCTCGAGCTCTACGAGGCGCTGCTCGAGCGAAGCCGGGTCAAAGGTACTCACGGACCCAGCTCAGCTGGGCCCCGAGCTCTGCGAGCTGATCCGTCAGCGATCTGGTGTCTTCGAGCACGCGGGGATGGTACCCGCGAGCGTTTCCAGCCCGCGCTTGACACTGACCGCGAACGAGAGCCGGATCAGCCCGACCTCGTGCGTCGTCACCTGCGTCATCCCGTCGGGCGTCTTCGCGACGCAGCCGGTCGAGCTCTGCCAGTACGGCGACCAGCGCACGCGGACGCGGTACGTGCCCGGCTTCTGCACGACGGCGACGAGCCCTTGTGACCAGAGCCACATGACGGTCGCCGGCGCGGGGCCGGTGACGAGCGGCGTCGGATGCGGCAGCTCGTAGATGCGCATGTGCTTCAGCTGCTTCGCGAGCACGAGGTCGGTGCGGCCGGAGTCGACGAGCGACCACTCGTTCCGGGAGCTGTAGTCGGTCGGCGCGTCGGTGAGCACGACGTAGCGGACGCCCATCCGGCGGAGCCAGCGCTCGTAGGTCGCCGGGCCGAGGTTGCCGTCGTAGAGCAGCTCGTTCTGCGGGAAGTCGCTCTGGCGGTACCAGCCGCGCACGATCGGGATGCCGGCGTCGGGCAGGTAGGCGCCCGCCCAGTGCTCGGCCGTGTCGACCACCTCCACGCGGTAGGAGGGGCTGAGGTTCGCCTTCAGGTAGTGGATCGCCGGCTGCCAGTAGGTGCGCGCCGCCTCGGGATCGGTGTTCGCGCGCGCGAGGTTCGAGAAGATCGGCGTCAGGTTCCAGATCCCCGCGAGGACGACGGCCGGCAGGACGAGCCACAGCGGCCGCCAGTTGCGGAGCGCGACGGCGATCAGCGCCACCGGGATCGCCACGTAGCGCAGGCGCTCGAGGTTCGAGCCGACCGAGCTCGGGACCAGGTACGCGACCACGCAGACGACCAGGTAGATCCAGAACATGCCGTGCAGCACCCGCGCGCGCGGCACCCGCCACGTCGTGACGATGCCGAGGCCGGCGAAGATCAGCGACGGCGCCAGCTGCAGCAGGCCGTACGGAAACTGCCCGCCGTCGCCGAACAGCCGGTAGAGGACGAGCTCGACGAGCGCGCAGGCGGCGATCGCCGAGAGCGGCGCGAGCACGTCCCGCAGGTTCCGGCGCCCGAGCAACGCGCCGGCGAGGACGACGACGAGGAACGCGAACGCGAGCGGGCTCGCGGCGAACGTCAGCACGGCGCAGACGGCGAAGCGGACGCGCCGCCGCTCCTGCAGCGCCCACAGCCCGAGCAGCGCGAACGACATCGCGAGCGCGAACGGGAACGCCGCCGCGCCGATGATCCCGACCCACAGCACGGCGAACGACCGGCTCGAGGTTCGCGCGACCGGCCCCCACTGCCGGTACACGACCATGCTGAACGCGAACGCCGCGCTGGCCACCGACGCGAGCGCGAGCACGCGGATCCCGAGCAGCGCGGCGAGCGGGTAGTACAGGAGGCTGTAGGTGACGAACGAGTACCGGCCCGCGTACCAGAAGTTGTTCCAAATCGCGAAGCCGTGCTGCAGCAGGAACGTGCGCTGGTACGCGTGGGCCGCCCAGTCGATCCCGGGTGGTGTCGCCCACAGCAGCAGGGCGGCGAGCGTCGCGGCGAGCGTCGTCGAGATCACCGCCTCGCGCGCGAGCAGCCTACGCTCGGCCAGGCTCATCTGAACGAAGCCTAGGGGATCAGGGCCGGGCGAGGCGTGACCAGATGGAGACATCCGTACGGATGCCTTCCTTGAACGCCACGTTACGCAACACGCCCTCCTCCGAATAGCCGGCGCGCTCGGCCACCCGCTTGGACGCCGCGTTGCGGTCGTCGATGCGCAGCTCGATCCGCTCGAGGGCGAGCTCGCCGAAGCCCCACTCCGTGAGCAGGCCCACCGCCCGCGTCGCGACGCCGCGTCCGCGGGCGGCACGCGAAAGGACATAGCCGATCTCGCCCTCCTGCTGACCGACGTCGAGCCGCACGAACGCGGCGAAGCCCACCGCGGCGCCGTCGATCCACGTCGCGAAGCCCGCCCGCTCCCCGTTCCGCCAGCCGTCCTCGTAGCGGCCGAGCCAGTAGTCGAGGAAGCCGTCGCCGGGGCTCGACGGGATGTACGTGAACGCGGCGATGTCGGGATCGGGCTCGACGAGCCACTGCATCGCCGTCGCGAGCGCCCGCGACAGGGGCTCGAGCCGGATCAGGTCGTCCGCGAGGTCGGGCGCGTCTAGGCGCCGTGGCACTTCTTGAACTTCTTGCCTGAGCCGCACGGGCACAGGTCGTTCCGGCCGACGTTCTCGAAGTCGGAGTTCACCTTCGGCTTCTGCGGCACCGGCGCGGTGGCCACGCCGCCGGAGCTCGCGAACCCGGCGCCCGCGGTCGCCGTGCCGCCGCCCGCGGCGAGGATCGCGTCGGAGCCGGCGAGCGCCTGGTGCTCGTAGCTGAGGCCGTTCGCGCCGTTCGGCGCCGCCTGCTGCAGCTCGGTCTCCGCCTGCGCCGACACCTCGGCGTGGAACAGGAGCGTCACGACCTCTTCCCGGATCGCGCGGTTCAGGTCCTGGAACATCAGGTGCCCCTCGTTGCGGTACTCGACGAGCGGGTCCTTCTGCGCAAGGCCGCGGAGCCCGATGCCCTCGCGCATGTAGTCCATGCTCTCGAGATGCTCGCGCCAGCGGGTGTCGACCACCTGCAGCACGAGGAAGCGCTCGAGGTCGCGCATCAGGCCCGGCTCGATCTCGTCGATCGCCTTCTCGCGCTCGGCGTACGCGTCGAGCGCGTCGTCGAGGAACTCCTGCACGATCGCGTCGCGGTCGAGGCCCTTCAGCTCGTCGATGCTGACGCCGGTGCCGTAGACCGCGTCCATCGCGGCGATCAGCTCGCCGAGCTCCCACTCGTCCTGCAGCTCGGAGGCGGTGTAGTCGGAGACGACGTTCGAGATCACCTCGGGCAGCCACTCCTCGCGGAGCTCCTCGGAGAGGTCGGCGCCGTGCAGCACCGCGTTCCGCTGCTCGTAGATCACCTGGCGCTGGACGTTCATCACGTCGTCGTACTTGAGGACGTTCTTCCGTGCGACGAAGTTCTGCTCCTCGACCTTCTTCTGCGCGTTCTCGATCTGCCGCGAGAGGATCGACGCCTCCATCGGCTGGTCGTCGGGCAGCTTGAAGCGCTCCATGATGTTGTGGATGCGGTCGCCGGCGAAGAGCCGCACGAGGTCGTCCTGGCCGGAGAGGTAGAAGCGCGTCTCGCCGGGATCTCCCTGACGGCCCGAGCGGCCGCGGAGCTGGTTGTCGATGCGGCGCGCCTCGTGGCGCTCGGTGCCGAGCACGTAGAGGCCGCCGAGCTCGCGCACCTCGTCGTCGATCTTGATGTCGACGCCGCGGCCCGCCATGTTCGTGGCGATCGTGACCGCGCCGCGCCGGCCGGCGTCCTTGATGATCTCGGCCTCGCGCGCATGCTCCTTCGCGTTCAGGACGGTGTGCGGCACCCCCTGCCGCTTCAGGAGCTCGCTCAGGTACTCGGACGTCTCGACGGCGATCGTGCCGACGAGGACCGGCTGGCCCCTGGAGCTGCGCTCCTTGACATCGGCGACCACCGCGGCGAACTTCGCCTCGCCCGTCTTGAAGATCAGGTCGTTCTTGTCCTGGCGCGCGACCGGCACGTTCGTGGGGATCTCGACCACGTTCAGGCCGTAGATCTCGACGAACTCCTTCTCCTCGGTCTTCGCGGTGCCGGTCATGCCGCCGAGCTTCTCGTAGAGGCGGAAGTAGTTCTGCAGGGTGATCGTGGCGAGGGTCTGGTGCTCCTCCTGGATCGGCACGCCCTCCTTCGCCTCGACCGCCTGGTGGAGGCCCTCGCTCCAGCGCCGGCCCTCCATGATGCGGCCGGTGAACTCGTCGACGATCTTCACCTCGCCGTCCTGTACGACGTAGTCGACGTCGTTCTTGTACAGCGCCTCCGCCTTGAGCGACTGGATCAGGTGGTTGACGAGCTGGACGTTGTTCGGGCTGTAGAGGTTGTCGATGCGCAGTGCACGCTCGACCGCCTCGATCCCCGACTCGGTCGGCGAGACCGTCTTGTGCTTCTCGTCGTAGAGGTAGTCGTACTCCTGCGCGAGCTTCTCGTCCTCGAGCTTCGTCCCCTTGGACTGCACGCCGCGCAGACCCTTCACCACACGCGCGAAGTCGTAGTACGTCTTGGCGGCGGTCGTCGGCTCGCCCGAGATGATCAGCGGCGTCCGCGCCTCGTCGATGAGGATCGAGTCGACCTCGTCCACGATCGCGAAGTGGTGCCCGCGCTGGACGACGCCCTCGAGGCTGATCGCCATGTTGTCGCGCAGGTAGTCGAAGCCGAACTCGGAGTTCGTGCCGTAGGTGATGTCCGCCTCGTAGGCCGCCTTGCGTTCCTCGAACGGCATGTTGTTCTCGATCGCGGCAACCCTCATCCCCAGCCGCTCGAACACGGGGCGGTTCCACTCGGCGTCGCGCTGAGCGAGGTAGTCGTTGACCGTGACGAGGTGGACGCCCTTCCCCTCGAGCGCGTTCAGGTACAGCGGCAGGCTCGCGACGAACGTCTTTCCTTCGCCGGTCTTCATCTCGGCGATGTCGCCCTCGTGGAGGACGATGCCGCCCATCATCTGCACGTCGAAGATGCGCTGCTGCGACTCGCGCAGGCGCGCCTCGCGGACGGCGGCGAACGCCTCGAACAGCAGGTCCTCGAGGGCCTCACCGTTCTCGAGCCGCTGCCTGAACTCGACGGTCTTCTGCCGCAGCTCGTCGTCGGAGAGCTTCTGGAACTCGGGCTCGAGCGTGGCGATGTACGCCGCCTGCTGCTGGATCCGCTTGAGCCGCCTGCCCTCGCCGAAGCGGAGGGCCTTGTCGAGGGTGTCCATCCCTGGTGACATCCGGGACAGGGTACCGGGTGCGCCCCCGGACGACCCGCGTGCGGGCCCCGGCATTACGCCTTGTTCACACCTCGGGTCACCTGAAGCGGAGCGCCACCGCCACGGTCGCCGCCATCACGACGACGGCGACCGAGTTCGGGACGACGAGCGGCAGGTCGCCGCTCGCGAGGCCGTAGGCGATCCACAGGACGAACCCGACGACGAGCACGAGCAGATAGCCGACGGAGAGCCCGTCGGAGCTGCGCCGCCGGAGCATCTGGCGGATCTGGAGGGCGGGTGCGACGGCCATCACGACGGCCCACGTCGCGGCGGTGACGCCGAGCGCGGTCGAGACCATGGAGAGAACCTCCCGGAGTAGCGCGCCCGTGCTGTCGAGCCGCGCTCGCCTCGCGTCGGAGGGAGGGGCGCAAGCGCAGCTTCCGGGACCGTACCAGCGCGGCCGCTAGAGCGGTGTGGCGGCGATCTCCCAGAGGTCGCCGTCGAGCCTCGTCCCGCGCACGACGTAGTCGGCCCCGGCCTGCTCCCCGGCCGCCTCGAACGACGGCGCGCGCTCGAGCACGGACCGGCCGTCGACGACGAGCCGGCGGTCGCCGCCCTGCGAGACGAGCTCTGCCTCCTCCCCGCTCAGGCCGGGCTGCCGGACGACCGCGATCCGCCTGGCCGCCACCGCCCACGCCTGCGGCCCGCGGCGGACCGCCTCCGCCCGGTACGGGGGCTTCAGGGTTGCCTCGACCGCCTCCGCGAGCGGCGTCACGGCGCCTTCCGGCTGGTCGCCGTCGAGGACGACCGTCCCGTCGGGGAGCACGACAAACGCCAGTTCGTCCCCGCGCAGCTCGGGCGCCTCGACGCTCGCCACGGCGTCCCAGCGCCGCGGGCGCGGCACCCCGTGGATACCCGGCTCGCCCCGCTGCTCGCCGTCCCAGCCCGGCGGGGCGCTCGCCAGCCCCTGCTGCGGCGGCAGGCCGCCGTCGAGCGTCAGGCCGGCAGCGTCCGCCAGCCGCCGGTGCAGCGGCTTCCTGCGCCCGAAGAGCGCCACCGGCAGCGGCTCAGGCCGTCTCGGAGTGGGTCGCCTGCCCGTTGTGCTCGGCCCGCCGACGCGGCTCCACGGTCCGCTGCTCGCGATACCGCTTCACCTGCCGCTCGAGCTTCGCCGCGAGGAGATCGATCGAGGCCTTCATGTCGGGCGACGCCTCCTTGGCGCGCAGCGTCGGGCCCTTGGTGAAGACCGTCGCCTCCGCCACGTGGCTCTCCGCGATCGACGGGTTCCGGAGCTCCGAGAGCTCGACCTCGACCTGCGTCTGGTCGGCGAGCTGCTTCCCGAGCTTCGCGAGCTTGCGCTCGGTGTAGTCGCGCAGCGTCGGCGTGACCTCCACGTTCTTGCCCTTCACCTGAAGCCTCATGGGTGCCTCCTTCGGGTGGTGGTCAGCGGCACCTTGAGCCTACTCCACCCGCCTCAGGTCCGGACCGTACGGGCGAACGTGATCACCTCGACGCGGACTGCACCGGCCCGGCGGAGCGCTGCCGCCGCCGCGGCGGCCGTCGCACCCGTCGTATAGACGTCGTCGACGAGCGCCACGGAGTGCTCGCAACGGCCTCGGGCCGCGAAGGCGCCGCGCACGTTCGCGAGGCGGTCGCCGCGGGAGAGCACGGCCTGCCGGAGCGCACGCCCGGCGTCGGCCCGCGCGAGCAGCGGCTCGACCGGCAGGTCCCACCGGCGCCCCAGCTCCTCGGCGAGCTGCTCGGCCGGGTGGCGGCCCCGCCGGAGAGCGCGTCTCGGGTCGGGAGGGATATACGCGATGACGTCTGCCGCCGGCCGTTCGACCCGCTCGTCGACGAGCCGGGCGGCCCAGGGCGCGGCCCGGCGGAGGCCGTGCTCCTTCCACGCCCGCACGACCGCGCGCGCAGGCCCGGCGTAGACCGCGCCCGCCCGGGCCGAGTGGAACGCGAGCCTGCGGCCGCGGCACTCGCGGCACCGGTCGACCGGCCAGATCGTGGGAGCGCCGCAGCGGGCGCACCAGGGCGGCCCGACCCGGAGGATCGCCGGCCGGCAGCGGCCGCAGACGACCGTCGCCGGCGCTCCGCAGGAGACACAGCGCGAGGGAAAGAGGAGCTCGAGGAGCCACGCTCCCGACGGTACGCCGGAAACGGCGACGTGTCCGTCACGGGACCGTGCCGAATGTGTGACTTCTACTCGGGCGAGTAGATGTCGCGCACCGGGAGCCCCGCGGCGGCCCGCAGGCGGTTGTCGGCCTCGAGCAGCTGCTCGTGGTTCCCGATGTCGTACCAGCTCTCCTCGAACACCCACCCGTAGACGGGCTCGTGCCGCTGGAGCCACCCGAGGAAGCGGCCCGGCTGGTCGGAGCCGTGCTCGGCCTCGATGTACGGGCGGAGCAGGCGGACGTGCTCGCGGTGGTAGACGTAGGTCGCGGTTGCCGCCAGCGTCGACTGGGGGTCGGCCGGCTTCTCGACGAAGGAGAGGATGCGGCCGTCGCCGTCGAGGGAGACGACGCCGTAGTGCGACGCGAGCTCGAGCGAGCCGACATCGCGCACCGCGACGGCGCTCGCCGTTCCCTTGCCGCTCCAGAACCCGACCAGGTCGGCGAGCCGGAACTCGAAGAGGTTGTCGCCGGCGATCACGAGCAGGTCGTCGTCGATCCCCGCCTGCTCGACGACGAAGAGCATGTCGCCGATCGCGCCGAGCCGGTCCTCGTTCGAGCTCGTGCCGTCGTCGTGGACGACCACGTCGCGGCCCGCCGCCCATTCGTGGAAGGCCGGTGCCTTGCGGCTGTTCGTGACGACGTGCACCTCGTCGATCTCCGGCGTCGCGGCGATACCTTCGAGGATGCGGTCGATGATCGGCCTGCCGCCGACGGGCAACAGCTCCTTGGCCCACGTCTCGGTGAGCGGGCGCAGCCGGGTCGCGTACCCGGCGGCGAGGATGAGCGCCTTCACGCTGCGACCAGGCCCGGCAGCGACTCGGCGTACGGGGCGCGATGCACACCGCGCTCGGTGACGATCGCGGCGATCAGGTCGGCGGGAGTGACGTCGAAGGCCGGGTTACGCGCGGCGAAGCGGGCGGTGACCTCGGCCGGGTCGCGCTCCTCGATCGGGATCGCGGCGCCGTTCGGGGTGGCAAGGTCGACGGTCGTGGTCGGCGCCACGATGTAGAGCGGGATCCCGTGGTGCCGTGCAAGCACCGCGAGGGAGTACGTGCCGATCTTGTTGGCGGAGTCGCCGTTGGCGGCGATGCGGTCGGCGCCGGTGATCACGCAGTCGACCTCCCCGGCGGCCATCAGCGACGCGGCGGCCGAGTCCGCGATCACCGCGTGCGGGATCCGCGCCGTCTCGAGCTCCCACGCGGTCAGGCGCGCGCCCTGGAGGAGCGGCCGCGTCTCGTCGACCCAGACGTGCGCGAGGAGTCCGCGCTCGAATGCCGTGAGCAGCGCGCCGACGGCGCTGCCGTAACCGCCCGTCGCGAGACCGCCTGCGTTGCAGTGCGTCAGCGCACGCGTTCCCGGAGCGAGCAGCCCGGCGGTATGCGCGGCCATCGCGCGGCACCGCTCGACCTCCTCGCGGTGGATGCGGCGGGCGTGGTCGGCGGACGGGTCGCCGCGCATCTCGTCGAGGGCCCAGGCGAGGTTGACCGCCGTCGGCCGCGACGCGCGGAGCACGCGGTCGGCCTCGGCGAGGTCGTCGCCGCGGGCGGCCGCGAGCGCGACCCCGTACGCCGCCGCGACCCCGATCGCCGGCGCGCCGCGCACGACCATCGTGCGGATCGCGTCGGCGAGGCCCGCCGCGGATGTGCAGCGGACCTCGACGACGTCGTTCGGCAGCTTGCGCTGGTCGAGAAGGACGACTGCGTCCTCCTCGAGGCGCACGATCTGTTCGGGCTCGAGGCTCAGGTGCCCTCGTCCCACGAAGCGAGGTACTTCGCCTGCTCCTCGGTGAGCTGGTCGATGGTGACGCCCATCGTCTCGAGCTTGAGGCGGGCGATCTCCTCGTCGATCTCCGTCGGCACCGGGTACACCTTCTTCTCGAGCGAGCTCGCGTTCTGGACGGCGTACTCGGTGGCGAGCGCCTGGTTCGCGAAGCTCATGTCCATCACGATCGCCGGGTGACCCTCGGCGGCCGAGATGTTCACGAGGCGGCCGTCGGCGAGCAGGAACACGCGCCGGCCGTCGGCCATCTTGAACTCCTGGACGAAGTTGCGGGCCTCGCGGGTCTCGGAGGCGAGGTCGTGCAGCGCCGGGATCTCGATCTCCACGTTGAAGTGTCCGGTGTTGCAGACGATCGCGCCGTCCTTCATCGACTCGATGTGCGAGCGGGCGATCACGTGCTTGTCGCCGGTCGCGGTGCAGAACACGTCACCGATCTTCGCGGCCTCGGCCATCGGCATCACCTCGTAGCCGTCCATGAGGGCCTCGAGTGCGCGCATCGGGTCGACCTCGGTGACGATCACGTGCGCACCCATCCCGCGGGCGCGGAGCGCGACGCCGCGGCCGACCCAGCCGTAACCGGCGACCACGAACCGCTTGCCGGCGAGCAGGACGTTCGTCGCGCGGATGATCCCGTCGATCGTCGACTGGCCGGTGCCGTAGCGGTTGTCGAAGAAGTGCTTCGTGCGCGCCTCGTTGACGGCGATCACGGGGAACTCGAGCGCCTTGTCGGCCTCCATCGCCTTCAGGCGGATGACACCGGTGGTGGTCTCCTCCATGCCGGCGATGATGTCGGCGAGCTGCTCGCGGCGCTGGCTGTGAAGGACGCTGATCACGTCGGCGCCGTCGTCCATCGTCAGCTGCGGCTTGTGGTCGACCGCGGCCATGATGTGGCTGTAGTAGGTGTCGTTGTCCTCACCCTTGATGGCGAAGGTGGGGATGTCGAACTCGTCGACGAGCGCCGCGGCGACGTCGTCCTGCGTGGAGAGCGGGTTCGACGCGCACAGCACGACGTCGGCACCGCCCGCCTTCAGGGTGCGCATCAGGTTCGCGGTCTCGGTCGTCACGTGCAGGCACGCCGAGACGCGGTAGCCGGCGAGCGGCTGCTCGCGCTCGAAGCGATCGCGGATCGCGGTCAGGACCGGCATCTGCCGGTCGGCCCACATGATCCGGCGCACGCCCTCGGCGGAGAGCGCCAGATCCTTCACGTCGTAGTTCTTGGTTGTCGCCATCGATCCCTTTCAGCTTGGTCGCGGGGCAGTCTAGAGGGGGTCACGCCGCGAGCAGCCGCTCGTGCTTGCGCTGCTCCCACTCGACCCACGAGCCGGCGTCCTCACCGGCGGCGAGCCAGCTGTCGACGGCCCGCCGCAGGTCGGGCTCGCGGCGCAGCCGGCGCGCGAAGGCGAGGTCGGCGAGGTCGAGGCCGAAGACCCGGCGCAGCTCGCGCAGCGAGCGCAGGCGGTTGAGCTCTGCGAGGCCGTACGTGCGGTACCCGGACGACGTCCGCGCAGGAACGACGAGACCGTGGTCCTCGAGGTAGCGGAGCATGCGCGCCGACCAGCCGGTCTCGGCCGCGGCAGCTCCGACGGTGAGCGATTCCCCCATCGCCCACCGACCTTACCACATCTGTGTGAAGGTTGGCCTACGGTGCCGAGGTGCCTTCGCGCCCGTAGGCGTCCTCGAGCCGTACCACGTCGTCGAGGTGCGGCGTCGAGACCTCGAGGATCGTCGTGTCGTCGATCGCGGTCACCCGGTGCACCGTGCCCGGCGTGTAATGGAAGGCCGCGCCCGGACCGATCACCTCTTCCTGCAGCACCGTCGCCCCCACCTCGCCGAGCTCGAGCTTCGCGCGCCCGGATTGCACGAGCCACGACTCGTCCTTCTCGCGGTGGAACTGCAGCGAGAGCGACTGGCCCGACTTCACGAACAGCACCTTCCCGACGTAGATGTCGGTGTGCGCCCAGATCAGCTCGTAGCCCCACGGCTTCTCGACCTTGCGGGCGGAGAACGCCCAGCGGTCGAGCGACCCCAGGTTCGGCGAGTCGACGCTCATGTCGTCCGATCCTCTCACGACAGCCACTCGGGATGCGCCTCGACGTGCTCGTGGGCGACCCGCAGCTCCTTCGGCGTGTTGACGGTGAGCCAGAGCCCCTCGTGCCGGAACGCACGCAGCTTGCCCTCGGCGGCGAGCTCGGGGAAGGCGTTCGACTCGTGGTCGCCCCGGTCGGGGAACCGCTCGATCGCCTCCTCGGCCAGCACGTAGTTGCCGCAGTTGACCCAGTACGGCACCCGGCCCGCCTCCTCGAAGCCGCGAACATTGTCGTCGTCGTCGACCTCGACGAGGCCGAACTGCGACTTGGGGCGGGCGACCGCGATCGTCGCGAGCGCGCCGCCGGCGCGGTGCGCGGCGAGCAGGCCGGAGAAGTCGACGTCGACGAGCTCGTCGCCGTTCAGCGCGAACACGTCGCCGCGCTCCTGCCGCAGCCGCGCCGCGAACTTGATCCCGCCGCCACGTCCGAGCCGCTCGGGCTCCTCGGCGGCGACGATCTCGGCGCCGAGACCCTGCAGCTCCTCGACGAAGAGCGCGCCCTGACCGTCGGCGCACGCGAAGATCACACGCGTCACGCCGGCCCGCGCGAGCCGGCCGACCTGGTACGCCGCGAGCGGTTTCCCCGCCACCTCGACGAGCGCCTTCGGGCGGCCGCCGGCAGCGTCACCGAGCCGCTCGGCCTTGCCGCCGGCGAGGATGATCGCTTCC
>DASZWR010000069.1:0-9022 GCA_035546215.1 Gaiellaceae bacterium
CGGATGTCTCGACCGAGCGAGGCGAACTCGACGTTCGTCCGGAACATCCGGAACGCCTCCGCCTGAAGCCCAGTCGGATCGTCGACCATGGCGAGATGGTTGATCTCACGCAGCTTCTTCGGCGGCTCCGGCAGGCGCGCAAGGAGCGGCAGCCCGAGGTGCTCCGCAATCGACTCGGCCGAGCGGACACGCGTGTCGAGAGACTCCCGCAGGAAGGCGAGCCCGATTCCCAGGAAGAGCCCGAGGATGATGCCCAGCACGACGTTGCGTACCGTCTTCGGCGCCGTCTGAACGGCGGCGGTCCCGCTCTGCACGACCGTGGCATCCGAGGTCTTAAGGGCCTCGAGTTCCTGGAGGGTCTGCTCCTTCTCGGCGAGACCGTCGTACAGCGCGCTGCCCTTCGCGGCCGACTTGAGTCGTTCGGCGAGCCCCCGACGCGCTGCCTCGATCGGCGCCGTCTCGACCTCGAGGCGGTATGCAACATAGGCATGGGCATACGCGGCGGCCATGCGCGACGCGAGTGCAGCATTGTGGTTCGTCGCGTGGAAGTTCAGCGTGTCGGCGTTCGTCCCCGGCGACACGGACGTCGTCGCGAGGAACTGCTTCGGCGTCATGTTCAGGTGCAGGCGGCGAATCGCGCGGCCCGCCACGTCGTGCACGCGCGCGAGCTGCTGCTGCGTCTGCGTCTGCCGATCGGCCGGGTCGCCCGACGAGAGATTCACCTGGGTGTTGGTGAGGATGCTGCCGAGATCCTGCTGCGAGAGCAGCACCTGGGCGGAGCCCTCGTACTTCGCGCTCTGCAGCAGCGAGAACGCGAGCGCAGCAGCAGGCACAAGCACGACCGCCTGCAAGATGACCCACTTTCTACGCCGAACGACCTGCAGATAGTCGCGCAGGGTTGCGACATGGGTCGATGACCCAGGGGTCGACAAGTGCCGCACCAAGTTGGACTCCCTCTCCCGTTTCTCTCCCGACGCCTACCTAGACGAAAGTCCAGGTCGGCGGAGTCCCATCCTGGTCCGAACACGCCCAGGAATCAAGGGGTCCGTGCGCAGATCCCCCAACCGGGGGATTTAGTCAGCGGCGGGAACGAACGCCCTGCGCTGCTGCAACGTGCGCACGCCCCAGGCGATGAAGACGACCGCGCCGACGGCCAGTCCGGCCTCGATGATCGTGTCGGCGGCCGGCACCTTCACGAGCTTGATGCCGCTCAGCACCAGGACGAACGCGAACGCGACGCGCAGCGCGCGGTCGGGCACACGGATCGAGAGATGCGAGCCGAGCAGCACGCCCGGGATCGAGCCGATCAGCAGCCACGCGATCGCGTGCAGGTCGACGTTGCCGTGGATCAGGTGGCCGGCGCCCGCGATCCACAGGAGCAGCGCGGCATGCAGCATGTCGGTGCCGACCATGCGCGTCGCGCTCAGCGGGAACAGCAGCAGCAGAGCGAGGCCGAAGAAGGTGCCCGAGCCGACCGACGTGAGGCCGACGATGAAGCCGAACGTCGCGCCGATGAGGATGGCGATCACGCGCACGCGCGTCGTGATCGCGAAGTCGTCCTCGTCCGGCCGCGAGCTGCGCGGCAGGAACGTCTTGGCGAAGAAGCCGAGGCCGCCGAGGATCAGCGAGCCGCCGACGACCTTGCCCATCGCCGACTGGGTCGAGTCCGAGAACGAGTCGGCGAGCTGCACGCCGACGAGCGACAGCGGCCCCGAGCCGGCGAGCATCCACAGCGCGAGCCTCGTGTGCACGTTGCCGAGCTGGCGGTGGCGCCACGCGCCGAACGACTTGAAGACGGCGCCGTGCAGGATGTCCGTGCCGACCGCCGTCTTCGGGTCGAAGCCGAAGATGAGGATCAGCATCGGCGTCATCAGGCTGCCGCCGCCCATGCCGGTCATCCCGACGAGCGTGCCGACGGCGAGCCCGGCGATGATGTACTGCCAGGTCATGCGCGGGCTCCGGGGATCGGGCACGAGACGAACGGTCGGCCGCGCAGGTAGCAGCTCAGCTTGTACATCTCGCAGCCCGTGCAGAACCCGGTCGCCGCGGCGAGCAGCGCGAGCACCGCGACGAGGACGCCGAGCGCGACGCCGAGCCACGCGAGCCCGACGAGGTACGCGACCGAGGCGGCGGCGAGCGTGACGAGGCCGAACACGTTCGCCGCGCGCGGCGGGCGCGAGTCCTCGAGCGGTCCCTCGCCGAGGCGAGGCTGGACGAGCTCGAAGTACGCGAAGCACGGCAGGCAGTAGCGCCGCCCGAACGTCAGACCGACGGCGAGCTGCGCGGCCAAAAGCGCGAGCAGCCACCACCAGCCCGTCGCGACGCCGACGAGCGAGAGGACGCCGATCACCGCCTGGTTCGTCCGCGGCGCGCGGCTGTCGATCACCGCCGTGTCGTCGTACGGGTGTGCCCTACGCCGCATCGACCACCATGCCGGCGCCCACGGTCTCGTTCGTCGCCTCGTCGATGAGGATGAACGCACCCGTCGCGCGATTGACGGCATAGGGGTCGACGGCGAGCGGCTCCGCGAGCCGGAACTTCACGACGCCGAGGTCGTTCAGCTCCATCTTCCCGGGGGCCGGGCGATCCTCGAGCGTTGCGATGTCGACGACCGAGACGATCTCCTCGACGCGCGCCGTCACCGTGCGTGTCGTGTGCTTCACAAGCAGACGCGCACGGTCCTCGACCGGACGCTCGCTCATCCAGCAGACGCGGGCGGTCAGCTCGCGCGCCACGACCGGCGGATCGGCGGGATCGGCCAGCAGGTCGCCGCGCGAGACGTCGACGTCGTCGGCGAGCAGGATCGTCACCGACTGGCCGGCGACGGCCTCGCCGTCGGCGCCGTCGATCTGCGCGACCGTCGAGCGCGCGCCCGACGGGAGCACGACCACCTCGTCGCCCACGCGCCACTCGCCGCCCGCCACCTGCCCGGCGTAGCCGCGGTAGTCGTGGTGCTCGTCGGCCATCGGCCGCACCACCCACTGCACCGGGAAGCGGCGCGACGGGCTGCGGTCGCCGGTCAGCTCGACCGACTCCAGATGCTCGAGCAGCGTCGGCCCCTCGTACCACGCCATCGCCTCCGTGCGGTCGACGACGTTGTCGCCCTTGAGCGCCGAGATCGGGATCATGTGCGCGTCGTGCAGCCCGAGCTGCGAGCCGAGCTCGGCGAGCTCGCGCACGATCTCGTCGAAGCGCTCCTCGGAGTAGTCGACGAGATCCATCTTGTTGACGGTGTAGACGACGTGCGGCAGCTCGAGCATCGAGACGATGTACGAGTGCCGGCGCGTCTGCTCGATCACGCCCTGCCGGGCGTCGACGAGGATCACCGCGACGTCGGCCGTCGACGCGCCCGTGACCATGTTGCGGGTGTACTGCACGTGGCCCGGGGCGTCCGCCAGCTGGAAGCGGCGGCGCGGCGTCACGAACGAGCGGTACGCGACGTCGATCGTGATGCCCTGCTCGCGCTCGGCGCGCAGGCCGTCGGTGAGCAGCGCCAGGTCGACGTAGTCGTGGCCGCGGCGCCGCGACGCGTCCTCGATGTGCTCGAGCTGGTCGACGAGGATCTGCTTCGTGTCGTAGAGCAGCCGGCCGATCAGCGTCGACTTGCCGTCGTCGACCGACCCCGCCGTGACCAGGCGGAGCAGTTCGGTGTCGATGAGCTCCCTAGAAGTAGCCAACGCGCTTCCTGTCCTCCATCGCGGCCTCGGAGACGCGGTCGTCCGCGCGCGTCTCGCCGCGCTCGGTGACCCGCGTCGCCGCGATCTCGTCGACAACAGCTTCGAGCGTTCCCGCCTCCGAGAGGACGCCGCCCGTGCACGACATGTCGCCGACCGTGCGGAAACGCACCGTCGCCGTGAAGAGCTCCTCGTCGGGGAACCGCTCGACGAACTCGGACGCCGCGTAGATCATCCCGTCGCGGCGGAACACCTCGCGCTCGTGCGCGAAGTAGATCCGCGGCAGCTCGAGGTTCTCGCGGGCGATGTACTGCCACACGTCGAGCTCCGTCCAGTTCGAGATCGGGAACACCCGGATGTGCTCGCCCTTGCGGATGCGCGCGTTGTAGAGGTTCCACAGCTCGGGCCGCTGCGCACGCGGGTTCCACTGGCCGAAGTCGTCGCGGAAGCTGAAGATGCGCTCCTTCGCGCGGGCGCGCTCCTCGTCGCGCCGCGCGCCGCCCATCGCGGCGTCGAACCCGTGCTCCTCGATCGCGTCGAGCAGCGTCGTCGTCTGCAGGCGGTTGCGCGACGCGCGCGGCCCCGTCTCCTCGACGACGCGCCCCCTGTCGATCGAGTCCTGCACGCTCGCGACCACGAGCCGCTCGCCCATCTCCGCGATGCGGCGGTCGCGGTACTCGACCACCTCCGGGAAGTTGTGGCCGGTGTCGACGTGCATCACCGGGAACGGGAACTTCGCCGGCCGGAACGCCTTCTCGGCGAGGCGCAGCATCACGATCGAGTCCTTGCCGCCCGAGAAGAGCAGCACCGGCCGCTCACGCTCGGCAGCGACCTCGCGCATGATGTGGATCGCCTCGGCCTCGAGCGCGTCGAGATGTGAGAGCGTGCGCGTCATGACGTGTGCAGCCCGCATTCCGTGCGCGAGGTACCGGCCCAGCGGCCCTCGCGTCCCTCCCCCGGGACGGTCGAGTGGGTGTCGCCGATCGAGGCGTACCCCCGGTCGTGCAGCGCGTTGTACGGCAGGTTGCGCTCCTTGATGTAGGCCCAGCAATCTTCGTCGGACCAGTCCGCCAGGGGATTGGCCTTCCAGAGCTCGTGCGCCTCGTCCCAGCCGAGTTTCGGCGCATTCGCGCGCGTCGGCGACTGGTCGCGGCGGATGCCGGTGATCCAGCAGTTGAGGTCGAGGAGCGCCCGGTTGAGCGGCTCGACCTTCGCGATCGCGAGGTACAGGTCGGGCTTCGCCTCCCAGAGCCCGTCCTCGACGGGCTGCGCCTCGTAGGCCTCCACCTTCAGGCCGTAGCGGCGCTCGACCTCGCGCCAGTGGTCGTACGTCTCCGGGAACAGGTAGTGCGTGTCGATCGCGAACACGCGCGCGTTCGAGTCGATGCCGAGGAGCAGGTCGAGCAGCACCGTCTCCTCCTTCTGGAAGGAGCACGCGAGCGCGACCTGGTCGCCGAACTGCTCGACGCAGAAGCGGAGGACGTCCTCCGCGCTCATCGCCTCGACGTCAGGAGGCAGCTGCAACGTCGCGTCCAACGAGCACCTCCTTCAGCGTGTCGCCGCGCAGGCCGAGCCTGAGCGTCTCGAGCGGAATCACTTCCTCGGGCGGGATGTTCCCGAGGTTCACGTCGGGGCCGAAGTGCTTGATGAACCAGGCCTGCGACTGCTTCGTCGGCGCCTCCCAGACGAGGTCGTGGAAGTCGATCGAGTGCTCGATCTCCTGGATCAGCCCGGTGCGCATGTCGCCGTCCGCGCGGAAGATGCCGGAGGTGCCGCCCTCGCGCGCCTCGGTGATCACCTTCCAGGCGCCGGCGTCCTTCTCTTCCTTGATCCACTGCACCCACTCGTACGGGGCGAAGACGACGTCGGAGTCCTTCGAGCCGACCTCGGAGAGCACCGTGAAGTCGCGGGCGAAGTCAGCGATCAGCTCGAGCTTCCGCTCGCGCGGGATCTCGACCGTGCCGTCGGAGATCTCCACGTGCGTCAGGCCGAGCGACTGCAGCCACTGCTTGTACTCGTCGAACTTGCCGCGCACGTAGACGACCTCGAAGAAGGTGCCGCCGATCACGACGCGCTTCTCCTTCAGGACGTCGAGCTTCCGCTGCAGGTTGTTGGTGACGTACGCCGTCCCCCACCCGAGCTTGACGATGTCGATGTGCTCGCCCGACATCTCGAGCACGTCCTCCCAGCCGCGGGGGCCGAGGCCCTTGTCGAGCACGTGCGTGAGGCCGCCGTCGCCGGCGATGCCCAGGTCAAGGTCGCTCATGGTCATCCTTTCGCCTTCTCTGCGGCCGCCCGACCGGCGCGGCGTCCGAAGACGACGCACTCGAGCAGCGAGTTGCCCATCATGCGGTTGCGCCCGTGGGTGCCGCCTGCGATCTCTCCGCAGGCGTAGACGCCCTCGAGCGTGGTCGCGGCGTCGGGATCGATCACGAGGCCGCCGTTCTGGTAGTGCAGGACCGGGTAGGTGAGGATCTTCTCGCGGAGCGGGTCGATGCCGGCGCCGCGGTAGCGGCGGAGCATGTACGGCAGCGAGACCTCGGCGTCCGCCTCGGGGATGCGCGTCGTGTCGAGGTAGACCGCCGGGCGCCCGTCGGGCGTCGTGACGCCGCGGCCGGCCGCGACCTCGTCGAAGATCGCCTGGCTGACCGCGTCGCGCGGGCCGAGCGAGTCGGTGAACTCCTCGCCGTCCGCGTTCAGGAGCACCGCGCCGTAGGCGCGCGTCGTCTCCGGGATCGAGTAGCCCTGCATGTTCGGCGGCCAGGCGCCGCCGTTCGGGTGGTACTGCAGCGCGTCGAGGTCGCGCGCCTCCGCGCCGAGCTCGAGCGCCACCTTCGTCACCTCGCCCGTCGCGTTCGGATGGTTCGTCGAGAGCTCGCCGCGCTCCTCGGCCTCCGCGTAGCAGCGGCCGCCGGCGGCGAGGACGACCGTCTGCGCCTCGACCTCGTGCTCGCCGACCCGGGCGCGCCAGTGCGAGTTGACCGGGGCGAGCTCGCGCAGGCCCGCGTTCGTGAAGCTCGTGCCGTCGGTCGCCTCCCAGGCGTCGCGCAGGCTCTTCGTGATCGCGTGGCCGGTGCGGTCGCCGACCTGCAGGAGCCGCTTCGCGGTCGCGCCGCCGCAGCGGGCGAGCCGGTAGCCGCCGTCGGGGTCGCGCGTGAACTCGCAGCCGAGCTCCTCGAGCCAGTGGATCGCCGACCGCGCGTCTCCCGTCAGCGCCTCGACGAGCCGCCGGTCGGCGGTGTCGTGCGAGCTGCGGAAGACGTCGTCTGCGTGCTGCTCGGGCGAGTCGTCGGCGGCGAAGGAGGCCTGGATGCCGCCCTGCGCCTTGGAGGAGTTGTTCGCCTGCAGGGAGCCCTTGGTGGCGAGCGCCACCCTGGCGCCCGAGGCCCCCGCCGAGACCGCGGCGGCAAGGCCGGAGGCCCCGCTCCCGATCACGAGCACGTCGAAGCTGCGCGCCGCTTCCGTCACGCGCAGGAATATACCTGAGATAAGCGTTCTTAATCTAGTCGGCCAGCACGGGCGCCTCGGGCGCCTCCTCGTGGAGGCCGATCTTCGGCAGCCACTCGAGCCACGAGGGGAGGTACCAGTTCCAGTCGCCGAGCAGCTTCATCGCCGCCGGCAGGAGCACCGCGCGCACGACCGTCGCGTCGATCAGGATCGCCGACGCGAGGCCGAAGCCCATCTGCTTGATATCGAGCGTGTGCAGCGACACGAAGATCGCGAACACGGCGACCATCACGATCGCGGCGCTCGTCACGGTCGACGCGGTGCGCTTGATCCCGCGCGCCACCGCTTCCTCGGTCGGCACGCCCGAGTCCACGAGCTCCTTCACCCGGCTGATGATGAACACGTGGTAGTCCATCGAGAGGCCGAACAGGATCACGAACAGGAACAGCGGAAGCCACGAGGCGATCGCGCCGTTCGAGTGGAAGCTGAGGATCCCCTGCGCCCAGGTGTGCTGGAAGACGAGCACGAGCAGGCCGTAGGCGGCGCCGACCGAGAGCAGGTTCAGCAGCACCGCCTTGAGCGGGATCACGATCGAGCGGAACGCGACGAGCAGCAGCACGAAGCAGAGGAGCAGCACGAACGCGAAGACGATCGGCGCGTGGCTCTTCATCTGCTCGTTGAAGTCGTGGGTGCCGGCGGTCTCGCCGGTGACGGCCGCGACGACGCCGGGCTGCGCACCGACGGTCGCCGGGATCAGCGTCTTGCGCAGCGTCTGCAGCGCGTGCACCGACGCGCTGTCCTCGCCGTCGCCGACGAGCGGGAGCGACACGACCGCCACCGTCTTCGCCGGGTTCACGTCGACGTGGATCGGCTGCTTGATCTCGCCGGTCGCGAGCGAACGCCGCTCGAGCTGCGCGATCGCCCGCTGCACCTTCGGCGCCGTCACGTCGGGCGCCTTGACGACGACACTCGCCGGCGTCTGCGCGCCGGGGAACGCGGCCTGCACCGCGTCGTAGGTGCGCACGATCGGGATCGACTTCGGCAGGTCGACGAAGCTCGGGAGCTCCGTGTGGATCGTCAGCGTCGGCAGCGCGAGCGCGAGCAGCGCGCCGCCCGCGACGACCACCGACACGACCGGGCGCGCGAGCACGCGGTCGAGCACCCAGCCCCAGATGCGCGAATCCTGGTTGCCGCGCTTCGCGAGGAACGGGATGCGGCCGAGGTTGACGCGGTCGCCGAGCTTCGAGAGGAGCGCCGGCAGGATCGACAGCGAGCCGATCAGCGCGACCGCGACCATCAGCATCGCGCCGATCGCGATCGACGTGAAGATCGCGTTGCCGGTGAAGAGCATCCCGGCCATCGCGATCAGCACCGTCAGGCCGGAGATCAGCACCGCGTAGCCCGAGGTCGCGGCGGTGCGGAACAGCGCATCCAGGTGAGTGCGGCCGCTCGCGCGCTCCTCGCGCTCGCGGCGGATGTAGAAGAGCGAGTAGTCGACGCCCACCGCCATCCCGATCAGGAGGATCACGGACTGGGTCGCGTCACCGGCGGCGACGACGTGGCTCGCGAGCGCGGCGAGACCGATCGTCGCGAGGACGCCGGAGAAGGCCAGGAGCACCGGCAGCCCCGCCGCGACGAGGGCGCCGAAGGCGACGAGCAGGATCACGAGCGTCACGGGGAGCGAGGAGTACTCGGCCCGCTTGAAGTCCTTGTCGAGGGTGGTGTTGAGCTCGTGCGTTGCGCTCGCAAAGCCGAACTCCTCCACGGTGAAGTCCGTGTGACGGGACTGGGCGCGGTCGACCGCGTCCAGGATCGGCTGGACCTTCTTGTCCGCCTTCTCCTGGTCGCCCCGGATCTCGAACTGGACGAGCGCCGAGTGCCGGTCGGAGGAGACCTGGCCG
>DASZWR010000070.1:0-1579 GCA_035546215.1 Gaiellaceae bacterium
TCTCCACGCCGCAGCGCGGCCTCGTCATCGACCTGTCCGGCAACCGCACCGTGTCCATTGCAGAGATCGCCGTGAGTGCGGAGCGGCTCGTCGAGATTCTCCGCGTCGCCGCCGCCTGATGGTGCGCGCCAGTTGCGCGCCAGTGACCACCCGCTGAGGGCGGTTTTCAGCGGATCACAGCGGACGACGCGGAAGGGCCCGAAGAGCACGAAACCCCGCATCGCTACGGGGTTTCGGCACAACGAAGCCAGCAGGGGCGACAGGACTCGAACCTGCAACCCCCGGTTTTGGAGACCGGTGCGCTACCAATTGCGCCACGCCCCTGGGCTGCGGGTGGATTGTATCGGCGCGTTCCGGGCATCACCCGCCGATGAGCACCACCGAAGAAGATCGCCCCGACGAGGACGACCTGCTCGAGGAGCAGGAAGGGCAGGGGTACGGGGAGGACGAAGGCGAGCGCGACGACGCGCTCGACGCCGAAGACGGCGCATAGACTCGCCGTGTGCCGCTGACCGCGCTCTTCAGCGCCATCACCCTCGCCTTCGCCGCGATCGCCGTCTGGAGCGCCCAGGCGGGGCAGTGGCCGATCGCGGCCGCAGCAGGCGTCCTGGCCGCCTGGATGGCGTCGCTCGCCTGGAGCGCGGTGAGGAGAATGCGCTCCTAGCGCGTATTCTCATCACGTGGCTGGGGAGGACACGCAGGGGCTCTGGCGCGAGTTCCGCAGGACGAAGGACAAGTCGCTCCGAGACCGGCTGATCCTCACGTACGCGCCCCTCGTCAAGTACGTCGCCGGCCGCCTCGGCTCGGGCCTCCCGGCCCACGTCGACGAGGGCGACCTCGTCTCGTACGGGCTGCTCGGCCTGATCGGGGCGATCGAGCGCTACGACCCGGGCCGCGACATCAAGTTCGAGACCTACGCGATCGCCCGCATCAAGGGCGCGATCATCGACGAGCTGCGCGCCCTGGACTGGGTGCCCCGCTCCGTCCGCTCGCGGGCCCGCGAGATCGAGCGCGCGATCGGCGAGCTCGAGGCGAAGCTCGGCATCGCCCCCACCGACGAACAGATCGCGGAGAAGATCGGGATCACCGTCGAGGAGCTCGAGGACTCGCTCACCGACATCTCACGCTCCTCGATCGCCGCCCTGGACGAGCTCTGGTCGGTCTCCGGCGACGGCGACCAGGTGTCGCTGATGGACACGCTCGAGGACACGAGCGGGCCGCGTCCGGCCGAGGCCCTGGACGAGACCGAGACGCGCGAGGCGCTCGCCGACGCGATCGCCCGGCTGCCGGAGCGCGAGAAGCTCGTCGTCACGCTCTACTACTACGAGGAGCTGACCCTCCGGGAGATCGGCGAGGTGCTCGGCGTCACCGAGTCCCGCGTCTCGCAGCTCCACACGAAGGCGATCCTCCGCCTCAAGGCCAGGCTCTCCGGCTCGGCCGCCGTGAAGGAGGCCGGCGGCTGCAGGTCGGAGGGGGATGCCGCCTGCAGCGCCGAGCTCTTGCGGCCGTGCGATCCCGGGTGGGAGGAGCGGGCGGCGACCGCCGTGCCGGCGAACGCGGCCACGGCGAGGCCGCCGAT
>DASZWR010000071.1:0-5263 GCA_035546215.1 Gaiellaceae bacterium
CGCGTCACGCCGGCCCGCGCGAGCCGGCCGACCTGGTACGCCGCGAGCGGTTTCCCCGCCACCTCGACGAGCGCCTTCGGGCGGCCGCCGGCAGCGTCACCGAGCCGCTCGGCCTTGCCGCCGGCGAGGATGATCGCTTCCACGGAGGCTACGCGCCCTTGGTGACCGGCTCGGGAGCCTGCGGCGCGACGTCGCTCGGAGCGCTCTGCCGGCCGATGCCCTCGTAGAGGAACCCTGCGGCGCGTGTCTCGTCGGGGTCGAGGAGGTTGCGGCCGTCGACGATCAACGGCTTGGCCATCGCCTCCCGCACCGCCGCCGACGCGAGGCCCTTCAGCTCGGCCCACTCCGTCACGATCACGGCGGCGTCCGCGCCGCGCACCGCGTCGAGAATCGAGGCGGCGGGCTCCACGTCGCGCGGGAGCTTCGAGATGTCGGCGACGGGATCCCACGCGCGCACCTCCGCCTGCTCGGCGAGCAGCCGCGAGGCGAGCACGATCGACGGCGCCTCGCGCATGTCGTCGGTGCCGGCCTTGAACGCGACCCCGAGCAGCGCGATCTTCTTGCCGCGCAGCGGCCCGAGATGCCGCTGGAGCTTCCCGATCACGCGCCGCTTCTGCAGCTCGTTCACCTCGATCACGGCCGAGAGCAGCTGGAAGTGGTAACCCGAGTTCGACGCGAGCTGCTTCAGCGCCAGCGAGTCCTTGGGGAAGCACGAGCCGCCGTAGCCGATGCCGGCGCGCAGGAAGTGCGGGCCGAGCCGCTGGTCGAGGCCGACGCCCTCCGCGACCGAGACCACGTCCGCGCCGGTCGCCTCGCACACGTTCGCGATCTCGTTGATGAACGAGATGCGCGTCATCAGGAAGGCGTTCGCCGCGAGCTTGATCATCTCCGCCGAGTTGACGTCGGCGCGCACGATCGGCGCGTCGAGCTTCGCGTACAGGCCGGCGACCGCGTCGCCGTCCTCCTGCGACCAGGCGCCGACGACGATGCGGTCCGGGTTCATGAAGTCCTTGACCGCGCGTCCCTCGGCGAGGAACTCGGGGTTCGACGCGTAGCCGACGTGGTCGAGGCCGCGCTGGTCGAGCCCGACGCGGACCTTCTCGCCCGTGCCGACCGGGACGGTCGACTTCATGACGAGGATCGGGTGGCCGGTGAGCTCGGGCAGCTGGTCGATCACCGACCAGACGCGCGACAGGTCGGCGTCGCCGGAGTACGTCGGCGGCGTGTCGACGCAGACGAACAGGAACTCGCAGTCGGCGACGTCTTCGGCGTCGAGCGTGTAGGTGAGCCGCTCGGCGTTCCGCTCGAGGAGCTCCGGCACCCCTTCCTCGTGGAACGGGACGGCGCCCGCCTGGAGCGCCTCGACCTTCTCGGGGAGGACGTCGCGGATCACGACGTCGTGGCCGAGCTCGGCGAAGCACGCGCCCGTGACGAGGCCGACCCAACCCGCTCCGAAGATGCCGACTTTGCTCATTGACGCGCGGACTCTACTTGACGCTTGTTAGTGGTTTGAGACCCTTCGCGATCGCGATCATCGTCTCGTTCGACAGCTCGTCGAGGAGCGAGTTCACGACCCAGTAGCTCGCGCCGTGGGACTGGATCACGATCATGTGCAGGTGCGAGCCCGAGTAGTAGAACTGCATGTCGCGGCCGCCGACCGACCGGTGGAAGCTCTTGTCCGCGAGCGCCGGCGCGTCCTCCCAGTTCATCTCCTGGATGCCCCAGTAGCGGTTCCCGGTGTGGAAGACGAGGCGCACCGCCTTGTGCGTGCGCTTGTCGGGGTCGAGCCAGTACATCCGCACCGGCATGTCGCCGTACTGGGTGTCGGGCGTCGAGCCGCGCTCCACGACCGTCGGCGTCATCAGCGGGAACGGGATCTTCTTCTGCAGCGGCTTCAGGAGCTGCACGCCGTCGTAGGTGTCGGAGCGGACGTACGCCTCCTGGTGCTTCGGCACGATCGTCTGCGGGATCGGCGCGACCGTGCCGTGGAACGTCTCGCCGAGGACGACCATCAGCATCGACCCCGGATCGAGCCCGAGGAGGCCCGTCGTGCGCGGCAGCTTCGCGACGTCGGCCGGCTGCAGCAGCTTCTGCAGCGCCTTCGCCGCGAGGTCGGAGCCCTTCTGCGCGGGGTCGTAGTAGATCTTCGTGTGGAACTCCTGCTTCGGCGAGTCCGCCTGCTGGCCGTTCGGCGGCACGAGCGTCTGGTAGCCGCGCTGGGCGAGCAGGTACGACGCGTTCGCCGCGGCCCCCTGGACGCCGTTCCCGTTGAGGACGGTGACCGTCACCTTGGACGGGGGCGGCGTCTTCTCCTTGACCTTCACGCCGAGCGCCGCCGCGTTCGCCGCCTTCGACGAGCCGACGTCGGGGTTCTGGAACTGCGAGATCGCGCTCTGGAGGTCGGTCGACGAGACGTAGCAGGTGATGTTGCACTGGACGTTCTCGATCTTGTCCTGGAACAGGTGCCCCGACGGAAGCGACTGCGCGAAGAGCGCATACGAGATCACCTGGTTGCCCGACAGCCCGTGGCCGCCCTCGCCCACCTCGATGTTCTTGGTGATCGTGTCGACGAGGCTCGGGAGCTGCGTGAACGAGAAGCTCTTCGAGACCTGCTCGCGGAACGCCCGGACGAACTCCTGCTGCCGCGCGTTGCGGTGCAGGTCGTCGTCGGTGTGGCGGAAGCGCACGAAGTCGAGCGCCTGCTGGCCCGAGAGCAGCTGGTACCCGGGCCGCAGGTTGATGTTCGCGTAGTCGTCGTAGCCCGAGCCGGTGTTCTTGTTGTAGTAGCGGCGGTCGACGTCCATCCAGACGCCGCCGAGCTTGTCGACGACCTCCTTGAACCCGTGGAAGTTCACGGTGATCAGGTAGTTGATCGGGAGGTCGGTCAGGTGCTTGATCGTGAGCACCGTGCCGGCGGCGTTGCAGCGTGAGTACGCCGAGTTGATGCGGTCCTGGCTCGAGACCACGACGCCGGTCGAGTCGTCCTTCACCCCCTGGCGCGGGCAGTAGATCGGCACCTCGAGGTCGCGCGGGAACGAGAGCAGCGAGATCGTCTTCGACGTCGGGTCGGCCCGCGCCAGCATGATCGTGTCGGAGAGCGACGGCGCGTCGCCCTGCCCCGCGCGGTGGTCGTACCCGATGATCAGCGCGATCGCGGCGTGGTGCGCGAGCGGGATGTCGAGCGACTTCGACGCGCGCACCACCGCGGCGGTGTGCGCGCGGACGGACGCGACCGACTGGTGGAAGTAGAGGTACGAGCCGCCCGCGATCGCGAGGACGAGCGAGACGATGACGAGGACCGTGATCAGCACGATCCGCCAGAAGAGGCCCATCGCGGAGGAGCGCGGCGGCTCCGGCTGGCGGTAGCGGGTGACGGTGCTGAGCGTGCCAGGCGGGAAGATCGCCTTCCCGTTGCCGTTGTGCGACGCTCCGCGCCCGACGCCTCTCTTCAGTGTCGTCCGCATAGAAAAAACGTTTGGCGCCCGCGTGGGGCGCCTGCCGGAGCCAGGATAGCCGAGGCTCAGGACACGTTCGGCGAGAGCCACCGCGCCGCGTCCTCGACCGGTATTCCCTTCCGGGACGCGTACTCCTCGACCTGGTCGCGGCCGATCCGGCCGACGGCGAAGTACTTGGCCTGCGGATGGTGGAGGTAGATCCCGCTCACGGCGGCGGGCGGCGTCATCGCGAACGTCTCGGTGAGCTCCAGGCCGGCCGCCCGGGCGCCGAGGAGCTCGAAGAGCTTCGGCTTCTCGCTGTGGTCGGGGCAGGCCGGGTAGCCGAACGCGGGCCGGATGCCGCGGAAGTTCTCCCGGAGGAGGTCGTCCTCGCTCAGGTGCTCGTCGGGCGCGTACCACTCGCGGCGCGCCCGTGCGTGGAGCCACTCGGCGAACGCCTCCGCCAGGCGGTCGGCGAGCGCCTTCACGGCGATCGCCGAGTAGTCGTCGTGCTCGGCCTGATAGCGGGCGGCCAGCTCGTCGGCGCCGTGGATCCCGACCGCGAACGCACCGACGTGGTCGTCGCGAGGGGCGACGTAGTCGGCGAGGCAGCGGTTCGGGCGGCCGTCGCCGTGGTCGGCCTGCTGGCGGAGGAAGCAGAAGCGGGTGTCGCCGACGACGACGTCGTCCTCCTCGGCGTGCGCCGGGAAGAAGCCGTAGATCCCGCGCGGCCGGAGCGCGGCGCCCTGCAGGATCCGCTTCAGGAGCACCTGTGCGTCGTCGTACAGCTCGCGCGCCGCCGGGTTCTCGAGGATCGCCGGGAACTTGCCTTTCAGGTCCCACGCGTGGAAGAAGAACTGCCAGTCGATGTGCGGAACGAGGTCGGCGAGCGCGGGCTGGACCTCGCGCGTGCCCAGGAACGGCGGCGCCGGCAGGTCGTCGAACTGGACCCTGGGCCGGTTCGCGCGCGCCTGCGCGACGGGCAGCAGCGGCTTGCGCACCTTCTCGGCGTGCTGCTCGCGGAGGCGCTCCTGCAGCGCGCGGTTCTCCTCGTCGAGCGCGCGCCGGCGAGGCGGGTCGAGGAGCTGCGAGACGACGTCGACGACGCGGCTCGCGTCGAGCACGTGCACGGTCTCGTTGACGTACTCCGGTGCGATCCTGACGGCGGTGTGCTGACGCGACGTCGTGGCGCCGCCGATCAGGAGCGGGAGCTCGAGGCGACGGCGGTCCATCTCACGCGCGACGTCGACCATCTGGTCCAGCGAGGGCGTGATGAGGCCGGACAGCCCGACGACGTCGACGCCCTCCCGCTCGGCGGTGTCGAGGATCTGCTCGGCCGGGACCATCACGCCGAGGTCGATCACCTCGTAGTCGTTGCAGCCGAGCACGACGCCGACGATGTTCTTGCCGATGTCGTGCACGTCGCCCTTGACCGTCGCGAGCAGCACCTTGCCCTGCGCGGCGCGCGGCTCCCCGTCCTTCTCGTCCTCCATGAACGGCTGCAGGTAGGCGACCGCGCGCTTCATCACACGCGCCGACTTCACCACCTGCGGCAGGAACATCCGCCCCGAGCCGAACAGGTCGCCGACGACCCTCATGCCGTCCATCAGCGGCCCCTCGATCACGTCGAGCGGCCGCGGCAGCTTCCGGCGCGCCTCCTCGGTGTCGTCCACGACGTAGTCGACGATGCCGTGCACGAGCGCGTGCTCGAGCCGCTTCTCGACCGGCGCCTCGCGCCACGACAGGTCGAGCTCCCGCCTCGTCCCCGAGCCCTTGACGCCTTCGGCGTAGACCAAGAGACGATCGGTCGCATCCGGGCGGCGGTTGAA
>DASZWR010000072.1:0-16519 GCA_035546215.1 Gaiellaceae bacterium
CGAGGACGCCGTCGCCGCGGTCGAGCGGTCGGTGCTGCAGTGGCGGTTCATCGACGGAGTCGCGGCGAGGCTCGACGGCGCGGAGCTGCGGGCGGCGCAGCAGGCCAAGGACGCCGTCCGCGCCTACGAGCTCGTGTACGCGGCGCTCGGCGCGTGACGCTGGTCGGGCTCGACGTCGGGACCTCCGGCGTCAAGGGGGTGGCGCTCTCGGACGACGGCGAGCACCTCGCCGTCGCCGAGGAGCACTATCCGCTCTCGACGCCGCGGCCCGGCTGGTCGGAACAGGACCCGGAGGACTGGTGGCGGGCGGCGCAGGCCGTCCTCGCGGCCCTGCCCGAGGGCGCGGTCGGGCTCTCCGGGCAGATGCACGGCCTCGTCGCGCTCGACGGGGCCGGCGCGGTGCTGCGGCCGGCGATCCTCTGGAACGACCAGCGGACGGCTGCCGAGTGCGCCGAGATCGAGGAGCGCGTCGGGCTCGCGCGGCTGATCGAGCTGACCGGCAACCGCGCGCTCGCCGGCTTCACCGCCCCGAAGCTCCTCTGGCTGCGCCGCCACGAGCCCGAGACGTACGCGCGCATCCGCCACATCCTGCTGCCGAAGGACTACGTGCGGCTGCGGCTCACCGGCGAGCAGGCGATCGACGCGGCCGACGCCTCGGGGACGCTCCTCTTCGACGTGGCCGGACGCCGCTGGTCGGAGGAGGTGTGCGCGGCGCTCGAGATCCCGCTGGAGTGGCTGCCGCGCGCCTACGAGTCGACGGAGATCGCCGGTGCGGGCGACCAGGCGGCGGCCGCGCTCGGCGTCGGCATCGCCTCGCCCGGGCCGGTCTCGGTGGTGCTCGGCACCTCCGGCGTCGTCTTCGCGGTGCTCCCGTCGTACGTCCCCGACCGGCAGGCGCGGGCACACGTCTTCTGCCACGCGGTACCGGGCACCTGGCACGCGATGGGCGTGATGCTGAGCGCCGCCGGGTCGGCGGCCTGGCTGCGCGCCGCGCTCGCCGCCGACTACCAGACGCTCGACGCGGAGGCCGAGCGCTGGGAGCCCGGCGTCGAGGGGCTCCTGTTCGCGCCGTACCTCGCCGGCGAGCGGACGCCGTACCCCGACCCGGACGCGCGCGGCGCCTTCACCGGCCTGTCGCTGCGCCATGACCGCGGCGCGCTCTGGCGGGCGATGCTCGAAGGCGTCGCGTTCGGGCTGCGCGACTCGCTCGAGCTGCTGCGCGAGCTCGGCGCGGAGCCGGAGGTCGGTCGCGTCTCGGGCGGCGGCGGACGCAGCGAGCTCTGGCTCCAGATCGTCGCCTCCGTGCTCGGGCTGCCGCTCGAGCGGACGGCGGTCGACGAAGGCTCCGCGTTCGGCGCCGCGCTGCTCGCCGGCGTCCGCGAGGGCGTGTTCGCCGACGCGCAGGAGGCGGTCGACCGCTGCGTCCGCACCCGCGGCGTCGTCGAGCCGGTCTGGGACTACGAAGACGCCTACGCGCGCTTCCGCCATCTCTACCCCACGTTGAAGGAGCTGCAATGAGCACGCTGGAAGGCAAGACGGCCGTCATCACCGGCGCGAGCCGCGGCATCGGCGCCGCGATCGCGCGCATGCTGCACGAGCGCGGCGCGAACCTCGGGCTCGCCTCGCGAAGCGGCGACGACCTCGGGCTGGCGAACGTCGTCGCGCAGGCGTGCGACGTGCGCGACCTCGAGGCGCTGACGAGGCTCTGCGACGCCACCGCCGAACGGTTCGGCGGGATCGACATCGTCGTCCCGAACGCGGGCGTCGGCGCCTACGGGCCGTTCCTCGACCTGTCGCTCGAGCACCTGGACGAGATGCTCGACGTCAACCTGAAGGGGACCGTCTACGCGATCCGCGCGGCGCTGCCGCACATGCTCGGCCGCGAGGGCGACATCGTCACGCTCGCGTCGGAGGCGGGCCGCCGTGGACTGCCCTACGAGGCCGTGTACTGCGCGTCGAAGTTCGGGCAGGTCGGCCTGACGCGCGCGCTCGACCACGAGCTGCGCGAGCACGGCATCCGCTGCACGAACGTCTGCCCTGGCGGCGTCGCCACCGACTTCGCACTCGAGGAAGGGCGCGGCCGGTCGCAGGACGTCCTCGCCGGGATGATGACCGCCGAGGACGTCGCCGAGCTCGTCGTCTTCGTCCTCGAGCGGCCGCGGCGCTTCCGCATCCTCGAGACGGCGCTGCGCCCGATGACGGAGAGCTCCTGGGGCTGAGCCCGGGTCAGCGCTTGCCGATCGCGCCCATGCGGTAGCCGCCTGCGTACATCGCGCCCGCGCGCGCCGTCAGCGCCTCCCAGGGCGGGACGTCCCAGGCGAACGAGTCCGCGAGCCGCACGATCATGTTGAAGAGCGCCGCGACCCGCGCCGCGTCGAGCAGCGCCTGCTTCGACACTCCGGCGGTGTAGACCGCCTCGGCGTCGGCCGGGGTCAGCTCCTCCGGGTGCAGCGTCTGCTTCTCGATGAACGCGAGCGCCGCGCGCAGCTCCGGCCGGAGCGGCGCGCTCCGCCAGTCCTCCTTGACCGCGAACCAGAGATCCTCACCGAGCTCGTACGACGCGACCGCGCCGTGGGAGCCTGCTCAGAACAGGCACTGGTTGAGCTGCGAGGCGAACCCCGCGAACAGCTCCCGCTCGCCCGGGGTCCACTCGGACGGCCCGCGCATCGCGTCGTCGAGCTCGTCCGAGAAGGGCGTACCGAAGATCTCGCCGCGGTAGAGGAGCGTCTTGACGACACCGAGCGGCTCGCGGCCGGAGCGCGCCCGGATCTCCTCGAGCATCGCCTTCTGCTCGGGCCCGTGGCCGTCGTTCAGCACGTCGAGCCGGATGGTCATCCGATCACCCGCTCCGCGGCGTCCAGGCGCCGCAGCCCCTCCGAGATCGCTGCTGCGACCGTCTGCTCGAAGATCTCGTCCTCGGAGACGCCGGCGGCCTTCAACGCCTGCACGTCGGCGTCCGTGATCTTGTAGGCGTGGAGGCGGACCTTCTCGAGGTACGCCGCGAGCCGCGGGTCGGGCGGGTAGGTCTCGACGACCGCCCGCAGCTGCTCGACGTGCTCGCTCATACGCTCGAAAACCTACAAGGCGTCCGCGGCATCGTCATCCTCGCTCGCGTCGCCGGCGTTGCCGTGCCACGGCTGGAAGGTGACGGTGAGGCGGTCGATGCGCTGCCCCTCGACGGAGTCGACCCGGAAGTGCAGGCCGTCGTGCGAGACCTCGTCGCCGGGCTCGGCGCCGCGGCCGAGCTGGCCGAAGACGAAGCCCGCGATCGTGTGGTAGTCCTCGTGCGGCAGGTCGGCCTTGAACTGCTCGTTGAAGTCGTCGATCGGGAACGTCCCGTCGACGCGGATCGTGTCGTCGTCGACGCGCTCGATCGTCTCGTCCGGGAGGTCGAACTCGTCCTCGATCTCGCCGACGATCTCCTCGAGCAGGTCCTCGAGCGTGACGATGCCCTCCATCGAGCCGTACTCGTCGATCACGATCGCCATGTGCTGGTTCGTGCGGCGGAACTCGGTGAGAAGCGCACCGAGGTCCTTCGTCTCCGGGACCATGTAGGCCGGCCGCACGAGGCTCGCGACGTCGACGGAGACGATGCCGCTGTCGTGCAGCGCCTCGATCAGGTCGCGGATGTGCAGCACGCCGACGATGTCGTCGAGCGAGTCCCGGTAGACCGGGTAGCGCGTGTACGGCGACTCGAGCACGGCCTTCAGCGCCTCCTCGGCCGGCAGCGCGATCGAGATCGCGACCACCTCCGGCCGCGGCACCATCACGTCCGAGACCTCCTTGTCGGCGAAGTCGAAGACCTTGTAGAGCATCTCCTGCTCCTCGTGCTCGATCTCGCCCTGCTCGGCCGAGCTCGAGAGCAGCATGCGCAGCTCGGCCTCGGAGTGCGCCTCGTGCTCGGCGCCCGGCGGCTCGAGCCCGAGCGCGCGGAGGATCAGCGTTGTCGACTCCTGGAGCAGCCAGATCAGCGGGCGGAACGCCAGGAAGAACCAGCGCACCGGCCGCGCCACCCACAGCGCCATGCGCTCCGGATGGCCGAGCGCGATCCCCTTGGGCACGAGCTCGCCGATCACGACCTCGAAGTACGTGACGATCAGCAGCGCGAGGAGCACGGCGACGAACGTCGCCATCCACGGCTCGAGCTTCCGCGAGAGCGCCTGCTCGCCGAGCGCACCGATCGCCAGGCTCGTCAGCGTGACGCCCAGCTGCATCGCCGCGATGAACCGCGGCGGGTCGTTGGTGATCCGCAGGACGAGGTGCGCGCCGCGGTTCCCCTCGTGCTCCAGCTCCATGATCCGGGTGCGGCGCGACGTGACGAGGCCGTACTCGGCCGCGACGAAGAACGCGTTCAGCAGGATCAGCGCCCCGAGGGCGACCAGCTCGAGTGCGAAGCTCATCGGGAGCGCCCCAGAGGCGCGCGCGTACTGGGCGGCAGATCGTCGTCCACGCGAATCAGTGGTCGCAGTATACCCGGGGCGCGGACGGTGCGAACATATGTTCTATGATGGCGGTCATGCGGGTGGAGTACCGCGAGGAGCCCTGCAAGGCGGCGCTGAACCGCGTCAAGGGGATGCCCTTCGAATGGTCGCTCAATCCCTACATGGGCTGCGTCCACCGCTGCACCTTCTGTTACGTCCGCGGGTTCGAGCGCCGCGCCGACCGCCCCTCGGACGACCGCTACGGCACCTCGATCCGGGTCAAGGTCAACATCGCGGAGGTGCTGCGG
This sequence comes from Gaiellaceae bacterium, assembly GCA_035546215.1. Taxonomy (GTDB): domain Bacteria; phylum Actinomycetota; class Thermoleophilia; order Gaiellales; family Gaiellaceae; genus PALSA-600. The sequence continues at coordinate 4,730 of DASZWR010000072.1, forward strand.
CGCGAGCTTGGCCGCCCCGGCCGGCACGGGGACGGGATTGCGATCGGAGCCGCCACCGACCCGTACCAGCCCGCGGAGGGCCGCTACCGGCTGACGCGCGCGTGCCTCGAGGTGCTGCGCGACGCCTCCACGAGCTTCCACATCATCACGCGCGGCCCGCTGATCGTCCGCGACACCGCGCTCCTCGCCGAGGCGGCCGCGCGGGCGGACGTGTCGGTGACGTTCTCGGTGCCGACGGTCGACGACGACGTCTGGCGCACCACGGAGCCCGGGACCGCGCCGCCCCGCCGACGCCTGCGCGCCCTGCGGCAGCTCGTCGACGCCGGCGTGCGCGCCTCGGTCGGCATGGCGCCCCTCCTCCCCGGCCTCTCCGACCATCCGAGCTCGATCGAGCGCGTCGTCGCAGCCGCACGCGAGGCAGGCGCCTGCGGGATCTGGGCGAACCTGCTCTACCTGCGGCCCGGCACACGCGAGCACTTCCTCGCCTGCCTGGAGCGCGACTGGCCGGAGCTGCTGCCGGACTACGAACGGCTGTACGCCCGCGGCGCCTATCTGAGCCACCGGAAATCCCAGCCGGCGAAGGACACCGTGCGCCGCCTGGCGAAGGAGCACGGCGTTCGCGACCGGCGCACGGTGAAGCTGCGGCCGCCGGAGCGTGACGTACAACTTTCCCTGCTTTCAGCATAGGATTGTCGATCAGATGGCAGACGAGATCACGACGCTGATCGTCGACGACCACGAGGTCGTCCGCGAGGGACTGCGGCTTTCCCTGTCCCGCGCGCCGCACATCCGCGTCGTCGGGGAGGCCTCCGACGGCGCCTCGGCGGTCGAGCTGGCCGAGCGGCGGAAGCCCGACGTCGTGATCATGGACGTGCGCATGCCCGGCATGGACGGGCTCGAGGCGACGAAGCTCCTCACCTCCAGGGTGCCGGAGTCGAAGGTGCTCATCTTCACCGCGTACTCCGAGCGCTCGCTGCTCGGCCGCGGCCTCGAGAGCGGCGCGAAGGGCTACATCCTGAAGGAGGCACCGCACCAGACGCTCGTGCGCGCGATCGAGAAGGTGGCGCAGGGCGAGGGCTATGTCGACCCGGCGCTGATGCCGGCGTTCCTGGCGGGCAAGGACCAGACCGACATGCTGACGACACGCGAGCGGGAGATCCTCCAGCTCCTCGCCGACGGCATGTCGAACGCGGATGTCGCCGGCCGTCTGTTCATCTCGCAGGAGACGGTGAAGAGCCACGTGCGGCACATCCTCACGAAGCTCGAAGCCGACACGCGAACGCACGCAGTGGCGATCGCCCTCCGCGAAGCCATCATTGACTGACGACGCACTCGACCGCCTGATCGCGGCGGAGCAGGACGAGCGGCGCCGCATCGCGCTGTTCCTCCACGACGGTCCGGTCCAGAACCTGTCCGGCATCGCGCTGATGCTCGACGCGGCGATGCACGCGATCACGACCGGGAAGCTCGACGAGGCGGCCGACGTACTCGGGAACGCGCTCGAGCGGCAGCGGTCGACGATCCGCGAGCTGCGCGACCTCTCCTTCGCGCTCGAGCCGGTCGTGCTCCGCGACCAGGGCTTCGGCCCGGCGCTCCGCGCCCTCTCGGAGCAGGTCGGCACCACGAACCAGGTGCGCATGGACCTCGAGATCGACGACGCGGAGAGCGCCGGCGAGACCGCGCAGGTGGCGCTCTACACGATCATCCGCGAGCTGCTCGACCAGGCGATCCGGCGCGGACCGCCCACGCGGATCGGAATCGCCGTCCGCATGACGCAGGACGGCGGCATCGAGGCTCGCGTCTCGGACGACGCCAAGGCAGAGCGCCGCCGGCGGTCGTTCGAGGCGATCGAGGAGCGCGTGAAGCAGCTCCACGGCACGATCGACGTCGACGTCGAGGAGTCCGGGACGAGCGTGCTGGTCACGCTCCCGCCGTACGCGACCCGGCGTTAACCTTCCGCGCGATGTCCTACCTGCTGTTCGTCTGGTCCCCCGCCGGCTACACCCTGCGCGAGATGGAGGGCGATCCGCCCGAGCTCGGCCACGAGTTCGCCGAGGGCGACACGACGCTCGTCGTGAACAAGATCGGCGCCTCCCCCCTGCCCGGCGACACGCGCACCTGCGTGTACTCCGTCGGCAAGGCCTAAAGACCGGCCGCGTCCTCGGCGGCGGCGAGGCCGAGCACGAGCGCCTGCGCGAGCCCGCTCGCATAGCCGCCCGTCGCGACACCGCCGGCGTCGACCCCGGCCGCCCACAGCCCGTCGATCGCCGAGCCGTCCGGTCGCAGCACGCGCGCGCGCTCGTCGACGCGGAGCCCGCCCACGGTGTGGGTGATGGCAGCGACGACGCGGGTCGCGGCGACCGTGCCCTCGGGCGCCGCGAACGGCAGCTCGTCGAGCGGGACGCGCGCCGCGGGCGGCGCGCTCTCGACCATGTCGGCGACCGTGCGGTCGCGCACCCGCTCGCCGAGCGCCGCCTCGTCGAGGAGGTAGTAGGCGCGGGCGCCCGGGCGGTGCGCCGTCGCCTGCACGACGTTCGTCTCCGACCACGAGACGTCCTCGCGGCGGAAGAACTCCGTGCCGTCCTCGTCGAAGATGCGCGCGAAGCGGCCGTAGAGCTGCGAGCTCGAGACGAGCTCGTCCTCGCCCCATTCCGCGTCCGGCATGTTGCGGCCGTAGAACTCGTCCATGCCCGCGGTCGTCCCGGCGCCGCGGCCGGTCGCGTGCACGAGCGCGTCGCCGGTCGACCACGGGTTGCCACGCAGGCGGAGCGGCGCGGCCGGGCCGACGTAGCGCGCCACCAGCTCCTGCGACGCCGAGAAGCCGCCCGTGCAGAGGATGACCGGCTCGTCCTCGGCGACGCCGTCGCTGCCGAGCTCGAGCTCGCCGGCGAGCGCGTCGACGAGCCCGCGCGGCTCGAACCGCTTCCCCGTCGTGCGCGGGTTGCCGGTCTCCTTCCACACGACGGGCGCGCCACGCCGCACGAGCCACGCGATCGCGTCGTCGAGGCGCTCCCAGACGAGCCGCTGCAGCCGCTCGTCGCCGTCCGGGCACTCCGCGCGGAACTCGGCGAAGTCACGGTGACGCCACACGACGCACGACGACAGGAGCATCGAGCCGCCGGGCCGCGTGCCCTTCTCGCGGACCGTGACGTCGCGCCCGAGCTCGCGCAGGCGCGCAGCGGCGACGAGGCCGGCCATGCCGGCGCCCGCGACGATCACGTCAAGCTGAAGGTGGGCTTGTGCTCGACGTACTCGATGCGCACGCGATCCGGGCCCCAGAGGAACGCGGCGTACGTGTTGGCGGCGTCGACCACCGACTCGACCTCGATCGAGGCGTCCTCGGCGTCGGCGATCACGTCGTCTGCCGAGTCGACGAGCACTGCCAGGTGGTTCAGGAGCGGCTTCTCCGGCGCGCCGGGCTCGCCCTCGTGGAACTCGACGAACGCACCGCCCACCTCGACGCGCGTCGGCGACGACGCGTTGAAGCCGTAGCGTAGGTACTCGCGCGCGGTCGCCTCGGGGGTGGCCGACCAGAGCGCGACGTGGTCGAGGTCGTACTCCACGTCGGTCGAAGCCTCGACGAGCGTCACGCTGATCCCCTCGCCGATGTCGAACGCGTCGCCGGCGCCCTCGGGCAGCTGTGCGCGCGCAGCGGCGAGGTCGGAGACGCGCAGGCCGACGTGCTTGATCGCGCCCTGCTCGCGCGGGCCTTCCGCGTCGAACAGCGTGATCTTGCCGCGGCGGGCGTCGGAGCCCACGAGCGTGAAGTTCGCCTCCTGCGCGATCACGTGCATCCCGAGATGCCGTTCGCAGAAGTCGGCGATGGGCGCCCTGTCGGCGACCCAGAAGGCGATGTGGTCGAGCGTGCGGGGGTCCACGCGCACACGTTATCGACGCAGACGCACGTGCCGAAACCTGTACGACGTCCGGGCCCCGCGGCACACATGCCGCGAGAGCCCGGACGTCGAACGGCTACCGAGAGGAGCGCCGCGCCGACGAGCGCTTTGCCGACGACTTCTTCGCCGTCGAGCGCTTGGCCGTCGACTTCTTCGCGGTCGAGCGCTTCGCAGTCGAGCGCTTGGCCGTCGAACGCTTCGCGGTCGACTTCTTCGCCGTCGAGCGCTTCGCGGTCGACTTCTTCGCGGTCGAGCGCTTCGCAGTCGACTTCTTGGCGGTCGAACGCTTCGCGCTCGACTTCTTCGCCGTCGAACGCTTCGCACTCGACTTCTTCGCCGTCGAACGCTTCGCACTCGACTTCTTCGCCGTCGAACGCTTCGCAGTCGACTTCTTCGCCGTCGAACGCTTCGCAGTCGACCGCTTCGCGGTCGAGCGCTTGGCGGCCGACTTCTTGGCCGTCGACTTGCGCGCGGCCGTCTTCTTCTTTGCCGCGGCCTTCTTCTTCGTCGCAGCCTTCTTCTTCACTCCGGCTTTCTTCGCCGACGCCTTCTTGGCCGTCGACTTCTTCTTCGCCGAAGAGCTGCGGCGAGTCGACCCGGAGCGGGAACTGGAGCTTCTACCCGAGGAGCGCGACGACGACCGTGTGGTCGCCGGAACGGCAACGACGCGCTCGGCGTCCTCGCTCGTCTCGCCGATCACTGAGTCGCCCCACGTCTCATCGGCGGCTTCCGCCGTCGGTTCGCTCCACGAGCCGGCGTTCGATGTTTCGCCGGTCCCGCTCCAATCCTCTTGGGTCATGTAGACCTCCTGAGTCGGATTGCGCGTTGCACGATTCCCTACCACGTTGCTTTCTAACGTGCAACGCGGACGACATGAATCCTTCCGCACGTTGCTGGAAAGGTAAACGCGTTCGAACCGCGTGCGCGCGACGTGCGCTTACTCGATCGGTTCGTTCTGAACGTTGTGCTCGGTCGCGTACTGATCGACGAGCGTGTTGACCGTGTCCATGCCCTCGCCGTACGCGGCGTTGATCCGGATGAACGGCTCCCACTTCTCGGGCAGCGCGTCCTCCGGGAAGATCGCCTCGACCGGGCATTCGGGCTCGCACGCGCCGCAGTCGATGCACTCTTCGGGATCGATCACGAGCACGCGACCGGCCTCGTGGATGCAGTCCACGGGGCACACGTCGACGCAGGAACGATCCTTGATATCGATGCACGGCTCGGCGATGACGTACGTCACGGCGCCCTACTCTACAGATGCGATCAGACCCTCGATCAGTTCCCTGGAGCGCTCGAACAACGCCGACTTCGCGACCACGCGATCGAAGCCGGCGGCGTGTGCGCGACGCAATCCGGAGGTGTCGGTGTGGTTCGTGTAACCGAGGATCGGGACGTCCGGGAAGCGCTCCACGACGTCGTCCGGATCGATGCGCGCGATGTCCGCGATCACCAGGTCCGCCGGCTCGACGCCGTCGGTCGTCGTGAAGCGATGCTCGGGCAGCAGCGCCTCGAGCTTGCCTCTGATGAAGAGGTCGACCCCACAGCAGAGGATCGTCGCCATGGCTGAGCCCGACGTTAGCACCGTGACGCGGCAATACGAACACGGACTGTCGCTGGCGCGCCGCGGCGACTTCTTCGAGGCGCACGAGGCGTTCGAGGACGCGTGGCGGAGCTGCGCGCAGGCGGAGCGCGACTTCTTCCAGGGGCTCGTGCACGTCGTCGTCTCCGCCTACCAGCGCGACCGCGGGAAGCCGGTCGCGCAGGAGCGTCAGCGCGCGAAGGCGCTGCGCCGGCTCGCGCGGTACGCGCCCACCCACCGCGGCCTCGACGTGGAGCTCCTCCTCGGGGCGCTAGAGCGAGCCGAGGCCGATCCGCGTGAACACCTGGTCGAGCGCGACGCGCAGCCACCAGTCGCGGTTGAAGAAGAGCAGCAGACCGAGCACGACGAGCGTCGCGCCCGATAGCGCGCGGACGATCGTGTAGTGGTTCCGCACCCAGCGGAACGCGCGCATCGCGTGCGCGAACGCGACGCCGGCCGCGACGAACGCCGCGGCGAGCCCGAGCGAGTACGCCACGAGGAGGACGACGCCGCGCAGGAGCGTGCCGCTCGACGACGCGAGCACGAGGATCGACGCGAGCACGGTGCCGATGCACGGCGCGGCGCACACGGCGAAGGCTCCGCCGAGGAGCGCGCGCGAGCCCGAGCCGCGGGCGCGCTGGAGAAGCCCGGGCGCGACCGCGCGCTCCGGCCACGGCAGCACACCGAGGAACGCGAGCCCGAGCACGATGAGCACGAAGCCGGCGATCTCGAGCTGCGAGCGTGGGTCGACGGCGCTCCCGACGGCGGCGGCCGCCGCGCCGAGCAGCACGAACACGGCGGTGAAGCCGGCCACGAACGGCAGGCTCGTCAGCACGACCCGGCGCGCGACGCCGCGCTCGCCGAGGCGGTCGACGTCGACCGCGGACACCGCCGAGAGGTAGCCCGGGACGAGCGGGAGCACGCACGGCGTGATCACCGAGAAGAGCCCGGCGAGGAACGCGACCGGGAGCTTCTCAGCCATCGAACCGGCGCAGCTCCTCGTCGATGCGTTGTTCCATTTCTGGATCGAGGCCGGCCTCCACGGCCGGTGTGTCCCGGGTCTGCGACCAGTACCGAGCGCCTGCGCCGAGAGCGCCGAGGCCGACGATCGCGCCGCCGATCGGCAGCACCCAGGCGAGCAGGTCGAAGCCGTGCCTGGACGGCGTCGAGAGGACGCCCGGGCCGTAGTTCGCGACCATCTCGTCGATGATCTGCTTCTTCGTCCAGCCCTGCGCGATGCGGCGGCGGATCTCCGCCTTCATCTGGTTCGCCGCGGGCGAGTCGGACTGGTCGAGCGTCTCGTGGCAGACGGGGCACACGAGCTCGGTCTCGAGCTCGGCGGCGCTCGGGCGCGTACCGGCGGCCGCCGGCGCGGCCAGCACGAGGGCGGCCAGCAGCAGCGCGAGCAGCCTCACGACGCGAGCGCCGCGCCGATCTGCGTGTTCAGCGTGGCGGCGGTGACCGGGCCGAGGATCCGCTTGAGGATGCGGCCGTGCCGGTCGACGAAGAACGTGGTGGGCGTGTAGGTGACGCCGTACGGCCCGACGGTGTCGCCGAGCGGGTCGTAGCCGATCGGGTACGTGACGCCGTGGTCGCGCGCGAACGCCCGCGCAGCCGACTTGCTGTCGAGCACGTCGATGCCGACGACGGTGACGGGCTTCGTGCTCCAGCGCTCGGCGGCCGCCTGCAGCTGCGGCATCTCCTTCTTGCACGGCGGGCAGTCGGACGCCCAGAAGTTGAGCACCACGGCCTTGCCGCGGAACGCGGCGAGCGAGACCGTCCCCGGGCCGGAGAGCGGCTTGAGCCGGAACTGCGGCGCCCGCACGAGCTTGCCCTTCGCGACGGCGGCGACGATCGACTTCGGCTGGTGCGTCAGGTGCCACACGAGGAGACCGGCGAGCGCCAGCACGCTCGCGGCGGCGAGCACGCGGAGCAGCCGGATCGGACTCACGACTGAAGCTCCTTCGTGAGGTAGCCCTTCAACTCGGACGGGCGCATCGGGCCGATCACGTGCCGCGTCACGCGACCGCTCCTGTCGACGAAGAACGTCTCCGGGAAGCCCGTGACGCCCCACGTGCTCTTCGCGTCGCCGCTGACGTCGTGCACGACCGGGTAGTTGATCGCGTAGCGCTTCATGAACGCCTGGGCGGCGCTCGAGAGGTCGGTGTCGTCGACCCCGATGAAGACGACGTCCTTGCCGGCGTTCTCCGCGGCGTCGTGCAGCGCCTTCGCCTCGAGCTTGCAGTCGACGCACCATGACGCCCAGAAGTTCAGGACGACGACCTTGCCGCGGTAGGAGGCGAGGTCGAAGGTGCCCGGCTGCTTGATGAACGGCAGCTGCAGCTTCGGCGCGGCGACCACCTGGCCGTGGTCGACCTTCGACGCGATCCCGCCGCCCGACCCGTGGGCGACGTCCCAGACGAGCAGCCCGAGCAGCCCGAGCACCACCACAGCGGCAGCAGCGCGGACGGCGCGCATCAGACGACGAGGACCGTCGTTCCGACGTCGACGTGCTCGAACAGCCATTCGGCGTCCGGCACCTGCATGCGGATGCAGCCGTGCGACTCGCTGTAGCCGATCGAGGCGGGCTCGTCGGTGCCGTGGATGCCGACGCCGGGTGCGTCGAGCCCCATCCAGCGCGTGCCGAGCGGGTTGTCGGGACCCGGCGGCACGGGCTTCAACCCCTTCGCCCACGAGTCGTAGGTGGGCGGGTACCACCAGGGGTTCCGCTGCATGACCACGATGTGCCAGATGCCTTTCGGCGTCGGGTAGATCGACTGGCCGGTCGCGACCGCGAACGTGCGCCACGGCTTCGCGCCCTGGTAGAGGTACAGGCGGTTCGCCGAGCGGTTCACGACGATCACGGGCCCGAACGACTTCGCCGAGACCTTCGGGGTCACCGTCTTCGTGTGCACGCGGACGGGCAGCCGCGAGTTCGAGCGCAGCGCGGCGATCAGCTTCGTGGTGAGCGACTTCGCGCTGAGACGGCGGCCGGTCCTGTCGCGCGTGACCACCGGCTTCGCGTTGCGGAACTTCAGCGTCGCGTCCACGGCCGGGCGGTTGAACCGCTTGACCACCGCGGCGACCCAGGAGCGGACGGACGCTCCCCGGACCGAGACGACGAGCGGGACGTTCGTCCCGGACGGCGAGATGCGCGCCTTGGCGACGGCGGTCGCGGCGTACTGCGACGCGAACCGCGACGGGTCGATCAGGAGTCTCGTGCGGTCGACGATCACCGGTAGAGGCTCCTGGAACGCCTCGCGGACGGCGGAGGTCGCCTCGGCGGGCGAGAGCCCCCCGACCCTGACGCCGGCGACGCGCACGTTCTGCGGCAGCAGGTTGGCCGCGGGCGGGGTCGGCGTCGTCGTGGTCGTCGACGTCGTCGTGGTGGTGGTGATCGGCGTCGTGTCGGTGGTCGTCGCGACGGTCGACGTCGTGGTCGACGTGGTCACGTCGGCGATCACGGCCCCCGAGAACACACCGGCGGCCGCGAAGCCGAGCACGAAGAGGACGACTGCGTGCAGGCGCTTCACGGCGCGGGTCAGTGTAGCCAGCGGTCGGTGACGACGGCGTCGACGCCCAGGGACGAAAACCGCTCCCGGGCGGCCGGGTCGTCGACCGTCCAGACGAAGACGGGCGCGCCGCGCCGGTGGGCGGCCGCGACGGCGGCCCGGGAGCAGAGCGTGTGGTGGAGCGCGAGCACGTCCGCCTGCGCCCAGGCGAGCAGCGGCGGGATCCGCGCCGGCATCGCCGCCCGCAACGCCGCGGCGCCGGGGCGTGTGACGGCGCCGGGCCACGCGAACCGGGAGACGCGGTAGCGGTCGCGCGGGTACCCGATCGCGACCGGCAGCTCCGGCGCGAGCGCCCGGACGCGCCGCGCGACCCGGGCGTAGGCGGTCGAGACGAGGACGCGCTCGCGCAGCCGCCGCTCGTCGATCGCCTCCAGCACCGCCTGCTCGTAGCCGGGCAGCTTGAGGTCGACGTGGATGCCGACGTCGCGCCCGGCGAGCACGTCGAGCGCCTCCGCCAGCGACGGGCCGTCGTCGCCGGGGTCGTGGGCGACGACGAGGCCGGGGACGACGTCCAGCTCGACGAGGTCGACGTCCCGGACGGTCGCGAGCGCCGCCAGCGAGTTGGCGCGGTGCGCGACGACGAGCGGCGGTGCGCCGGGCGGTCGCCTGAGGTTCACGCTGCCCGCTGGATCACGACGATCGCGCAGTCGTCGGGCAGCCCGCCGCCGGCGAAGGCCTGGCAGGCGGCGAGGACGGCGTCGGCGATCTCCTGCGCCGGACGCCGCGCGTTCGCGGCGAGCACCTCGTCGAGCCGCTCGGTCCCGAAGAGCTCGCGGTCGCGCCGCGACTCGATCACGCCGTCCGTGTAGAGGACGACGGCGCCGCCGGCGGGAAGCTCGGTCCGCACCTGGTCGTACTCCTGCTCCGCGACGATCCCCAGGGCGAGCCCACCGCACGCGAGCCCGTCGACGCGGCCGTCCGGGTGCACGACGCGCGGCTCCGGATGGCCGGCGCTCGCGCAGAGCAGCTCGCCCGCGGGGTCGACGGTGACGTACGCCATCGTGATGAACTTCCCGACCGCGATCTCGCCGACGACGACCTCGTTCGCGTGCGCGAGGAAGGCGGACGGCTCGGAGTGCTCGCGGGCGAGCGAGCGGAACACGAACTTGGCCATCGCCATGTCGGCGGTCGCGTCGATGCCGTGGCCGGTCACGTCGCCGAGCACGACGGCGAGCCGGCCGTCGGCGAGCTCGAGGAAGTCGTAGACGTCGCCGCCGACGTCGACCTGCGCCGCGGACTCGTAGACCCGGCCGACGTCGAGCCCGGGCACCGCCGGGCGCTCGCGCGGCAGGAGCGACTGCTGCATCGTCTCCGCGAACTGCTTCTGCTGCTGGTACAGGCGCGCGTTGTCGATCGCGAGCGCCGCCTGCTGGGCGATCGTGCGCGCGGTGGCGAGCGTCTCCGCGGTGATCGGCTCGGCGGGGTCGAGCGACACGACCGTCAGCTCGGCGAGCAGCTCGGTGGTGGTCGCGATCGGCACCAGCGCCGCCGTCGAGCCCTTCTCGAGGAACGGGCGGAGGAGCGCGTGCGCGCCGCCGAGCCGGGTCACCGCGGCCGCGTCGAGCACGACGGGCGCGTAGGAGCGAGGCGGGCGCGGCTGCGGCCGCTCGAGGATCGTCCGGACGGCGTCCGCGAGCCGCGACTCGGCGACGTGCACCGCGCGCGGCACGAACTGGTCGCCGCGCTCGTCGGGGACGCGGATCACGGCGGCGTCGACGTGGAACTCGTTCACGAGCGTCTCGGTGACCGCGGCGAGCGTCGAGTCGAGCGACAGCGTCTGCGCGAACGAGCGCGAGATCTCGTAGAGGGCGTTGACCTGGCGGGACGCCTCCCGCTCCGCGGCGAGGACGTCGGCAAGCGCCGTGCCGAGCTCGGTGGCCTGCTCGTGCAGCCGCGCATTCTGCACGGCGACGGCGAGCTGTGTCGCGAGCGCCGCGAGGAGCGCCAGGTCGCTGGCCCCCACCTCACGCCGCTCGGGGTACGCGGTGAGAAGCCCGATCGAGTCCTCGCGCACGTGCAGCGGCACGGCGACGACCGCGTCCTCCCCGGCGGCGGCGAGCGCGGCCCGCACCGCGGACAGCGGCTGCTCCCGGTCGGCGGCGCGCGCGTGCAGCGAGACGCGCGCGCGGAGCGGGCCCGCGAACGCGTCGGCGACGCGCGCCGCGACGTCGTGGTGGCCGCGGGAGACGCCGCGGCCAGCCGCGGCGAAGAGCGGCCCTCCGTCGCGCAGGTAGATGCCGACGCGCTCGACCTGCAGGAGGTCGGCGACCCGCTCGACCGCGGTCTCGAGCGTGTGCGCCAGCGAGAGGCGCGAGATGGCTTCGCTGACCACCTCGAGGAGTGCGCGCGTCCGCTCGAGCTCGAGCTCGGTCTCGCGCGCCCGGTCGCCGGTGCGGAGCGCGTGCGCGGCCCGCGCGGCGAAGCCCGCGAGGGCCGGAAGGTCGGCGTCGGTGGGCGCGCCGTCGTCGGGGTAGAAGAGCTGCAGCGCCGCGAACGGCGGCTGCCCGAGCGGGAGCGTGGCGGCGTTCGCGAGGCCGGTGGGCAGCTCGGCGTCCCGCTCGATCGCGACCGCACGCCACGCCTCGAGCGTCTCCCGCACGATCGAGGCGGCGCGCGGCAGCGCGGCCTCCACCTCGCCGTGCGTCGCCTCCCGGACCGGCTCCCCGTCCTCGAGCCGCCAGAGCGCGCCGGCCCGCGCGCCGGTCGCCCCGGCCGCGATGCGGAGCGCCTGCTGGGCGGC
>DASZWR010000073.1:0-14694 GCA_035546215.1 Gaiellaceae bacterium
TGCGGGTGCGCCGCGGCGCGCCGGTGCGGGACGGGGACGGGCTTCGCCGCCGGCGCCGGAGCCGGGGCCGGGGCAGGAGCAGGAGCCTGAGCGACAGCGGGAGCCGGCTTCGGGGCGGGGGCCGGAGCCGGAGCGGGCGCAGGCGCCGGAGCCGGGACCGGGGGCGGCGCCACCTCCGGCGCCGGCGGGACGGCCTCCTCCACCATCGCCTGCACGGGCGCGGTCGCCGCCTCCGCAACGGGTGCAGCGACCGGTGCGACGGCCGACACTGCCGGGTCGACCGTCGCGTCGACGTCGGCCTGCGCCGTCGCGGTCACCTGGCTCACCGTCGACGTCGCCGCGTCGACCGTCCGGGCCGCGACCGCGTCGACCGTCCGGGCCGCGACCGCGGCCACCGGTGCCGCGGCCGGAAGGACCGGCACGGCCGGCACGAGCCCGCCGTCGTCGGCGCGCCCGGACGGCGCATAGGCGCCGGCGAAGCACGCGCAGACGGCGAGCACGCCGAGACATCTGTTCCGAAGCCGGGGAGACCCAGCCCCCATCGCTTCACCTCGACTTTCGTCAGGTGGTCGATCCCGTCCCTCGAGGCCTTGCCTCAGCCGTACAACGTGAAACCCATAGACAGGGGTACGGCTTCCGCGGGTTGTCGCGCCGGGCCACTTGGACGATGGTCCAGGTCCGCCCTACCCCTCGGCCTCATGCCTCCTCGACCCCGCTCGACGAAAGTCGAAAGCACGGATCGGCGCTCAACCTGAACGCCGGTCGAGACGGTTCAACCGAATGGAGGGTTGTGATGATGGGCACGTTCATTTCCCGCGTCTACGTCGACCTGGCTCTGCGGCTCAAGCGCGAAGAGGGCCAGACGCTCGTCGAGTACGCGCTGATCGGCGTCCTGATCGCCGTGGTCGTCGCCGTGGCCCTGTCCGGGCTCGCCACCACGATCTCGGGGAAGCTGGGCGACATCGGTTCCGCCCTCTAGGGGCGGAACCGGGACGAGGGCACCGGAGATGCGGCGGGTTTCTGCACGCTCGGAGTCGGGGCAGGCTCTGGTCGAGTTCGCGCTCGTCGCGCCGCTCGTCCTGCTCCTGCTCTTCGGCGTCATCCAGTTCGGGATCGCGTTCAACCACTCGATCTCGGTGGCGGACGCCGCCCGGGCGGGATCGCGTGCAGCGGTCATCGCCGGGCCCGCGAACGCGACGGCGGCGGCCAAGTCCGCCGTCGCGGCGGCGGCGAGCGGCCTCGACCCGGCGACGCTGTCGGCGGGCACGACGGTCACGGTCAGCGGCACCGACGTGACCGTCCGGGTCGCCTACCCGTACTCCATCAACCTGCTCGGAGTCGTCGTGAAGAGCGGCGTGCTCTCGAGCTCGATCACGGAGCGTATGGAATGACACGGCCGAGTCTCGACCTCCGCAACGTGCTGATTGCGCTCGCGCTCGGCGCCGTTGCTGCCGCAATCGCGGCGATGTATGCCTCGCGGCCGGCCTCGTCGCATGCCGGGGGCGGTACGACGGCGCGGGTGCTGGTGGCCAAGGGAGACATCGCCATCGGCACCACCGCCGACCGGATCGCCACCGGCGGGCTCACGGCGACGCGCGTCGTCTCGCGTGCCGACGTGGCGCCGGGTGCGATCACCGACGCGGCGCAGCTGACCGGGCTCGTCGCCACCGAGCCGACCTTCGCCGGCGAGCAGGTCTCGCTGCGGCGGTTCGGGTCGGCCGGCGCCGAAGGGGAGCGCGCCGGCCTCCGCGGCGACCTGCGCATCGCGCAGCTGCCGGGGGACGCCGACCAGCTGCTCGCGGGGACACTGCGGGACGGCGACCGCGTCGACGTGGTCGCCTCGCTCCGGAACCCCGAGTCGGGCGAGAGCCACGTCTCGACGGTGGTGCTCCGCAACCTGCTCGTCCTCTCCGCCGCGACCGGCGCGGGCGACTCGAGCCTCGGCGACAAGCCGTCGCTCTCGGTGCGGCTGCAGCTGACCGACCCGCAGGAGCAGAAGCTCTTCTGGGTCGAGAAGAACGCGGACTGGACGCTCGTGCTGCGGCCGGCCGTCGACCCGGTCGACGTGCCGAGCGGCCAGGTCTCGTCCGCCACGCTCGCGGGAGCGGCACGTGGCTAGCGCACGCGTCGGCGTGACCGGCGGCTCGCGGGCGCTCGCGTCCCTGCGGCGGAAGCTCGCCGCGGAGGGCTCCGTCGAGCTCGTGGAGCTCGACGGCTCCGAGGAGAAGGTCGACGCCGTCCTGCTCGAGCTCGGAGACGAGCCCGAGGCGGCCGCCGCGATCTCCGCCGTGCGGGAAGCCGCGTCGGCGCCGGTGATCGCGCTCGCGCCCGCCGCGTCGCCTGCGCTCCTCGACCAGGCGCTCGAGGCGGGCGCCGCCGACGTCTTCGTCCAGCCGTACGACGCCGGCTCGGTGCTCTTCGCGGTGGAGAAGGCGCTCCACGCGAGCCGGCCGGCGGCCGGCGGCAGCCGCGTCGTCACGGTCTTCTCGCCGAAGGGCGGCACGGGGAAGTCCGCGATCGCCTCGAACCTCGGCGCGCTGCTCGCGCGGAAGTCCCGCGCGATCCTGCTCGACTTCGACCTCGAGTTCGGCGACGCGTCGCTGATGCTCGGCCTCGACCCGCAGAGCACCGTGCGCGAGCTGCTCGCCACCCCGGCGGCGCTCGACGAGCACACGCTGCGGGTGCACGCCGACCGGCACGCGGGCGGCCTCCACCTGCTCGCCGCGCCGCACCGGCCCGAGGACGCGGAGCTCGTCGACGAGCACGCGCTGCGGGCGGTGCTCCGCGCCGCGGTCGCGGGCTACGACGCGGTGGTCGTCGACACGGCGCCGTCCTTCGACACCGCGACGCTCGCGGCCCTCGACGTGACGGACGACCTGCTCGTCGTCTGCACCCCCGACATCGCGACCGTGAAGAACGTCCGGCTCGCCCTGGAGACGCTCGCGCAGCTCGACGTCCCGCACGTCAGGGCGCACGTCGTCCTCAACCGGAGCGGCGAGCCGGCCGCATTGACGCGCGCCGAGGTCGAGAGCGCCCTCGAGCGCCCCGTCGACCTCGTGCTGCCGTTCGACCCCGCCGTCCAGCGCGGCGTCAACGTCGGCCGCCCGGCGGTCCTCGAGCGGGCCGGCGGCCCGTTCGCGACCGCGCTCCTCGACACCGCCCGCCGGCTCGCCGGCGAGCCCGACGCCGCCCCCGGGCGGCAGCGGCCGCAGCTCCTGCGCTTCGCGGCCGCCTTCTCGAGGTGACCCGGTGACGCTGCAGACACGCCTGAACGGCTCCGGCGACCGGCCGCCGGCGGCGCCCGACCGCCTGGCGGACGTGCGCGGCACGATCCGGCGGAGCTGTGTCCTGCGCCTCGGGCCGTCGCTCGCCGCGCTGGAGGCGACCCCGGCCGTCCTGCTCGAGCGCGTCGGCGAGATCGCCGACGAGGAGCTCGCCGCCGCGGGCGTCCGCGTCACCGACGAGGAGCGGTCGCTCCTCCACCGGCGGATCGCCGACGACGTGCTCGGGTACGGGCCGATCGAGCCGTTCCTCCGCGACCCCGCCGTCACCGAGGTGATGGTGAACGGCCCCGGCCGCATCTACGTCGAGCGCGACGGGCGCATCGAGGAGACCGACGCGGTCTTCGCCGACGAGGAGCACCTGCTGCGCGTGATCTCGAAGATCGTCTCGAACATCGGCCGCCGCGTCGACGAGTCGTCGCCGATGGTCGACGCCCGGCTCCCCGACGGCAGCCGCGTGAACGCGGTGCTGCCGCCGGTCGCGCTGAGCGGCCCGACGCTGACGATCCGCAAGTTCGCCGGGAGCATCCTGGCGGCCGACGACCTCGTCGACCTCGGCACGCTCTCCGCCTCGTGCGCCGAGTTCCTCCGCCTGTGCGTGCGCGGCAAGCTGAACGTGCTCGTCTCCGGCGGCACGGGCGTCGGCAAGACGACCCTGCTCAACGTGCTCTCCGGGTTCATCTCGCACGCGGAGCGCATCGTCACGATCGAGGACGCGGCCGAGCTCCAGCTCCGCCAGCGCCACGTCGTCTCGCTCGAGTACCGCCCGGCGAACGCGGAAGGGCGCGGCGAGATCGCGATCCGCGACCTCGTGCGGAACGCGCTGCGCATGCGACCCGACCGGATCATCGTCGGCGAGGTCCGCGGCGCCGAGACCCTGGACATGCTCCAGGCGATGAACACGGGCCACGAGGGCTCGCTCACGACGATCCACGCGAACTCGCCGCGCGACGCGCTCGCCCGGCTCGAGACGCTCGTCCTGACCGCCGGCGTCGAGCTGCCCCACCGGGCGATCCGGGAGCAGATCGCGAGCGCCTTCGACGTGATCGTCCAGGTCGGCCGGCTCGTCGACGGGACGCGCCGCGTCGTCGACGTCTCGGAGGTGCTTCGCCTCGAGTCCGACGTGGTCGCGCTGCAGCAGCTGTACGTCGCACGACCGCCTGCGAGCGGCTCGGGCCTGCTCGGGCCGCTCCAGGCAACCGGGCTGCGCCCGCACTTCGCCGAGAAGGCGGCCGCGGCCGGCGTCACGTTCCCGCCGGAGCTCTACTCGTGAGCCTGCTCGTGCCTGCGGCCGTCGGCGCCCTCGTGACGCTCGCCGTGCTCGTCGCGCGCGCCTCGAGCGGCGCCGCCTGGGCGCTCGCGCGGATCGAGCCGCACGTGCGCACCTCGGCCGCGGCGCCGGAGGCGCAGGAAGCGCCGCTCCTCGAGCGCCTGCTCGTGCGCGAGCTCGAGGCGGCCGGGTCCCGGCTCACCGCGGGCAGGCTCGCGCTCCTCACGGCGGCCGCGGCCGCGGCGACCGCGCTGCTCCTGCACCGGCTGCCGGCGCCCGTGCTCCTGCTCGCGGCGCTCGTCGGCGCAGCCGTCCCGCACGCCGTGCTCCGGGTCCGCGCCGCCCGCCGGGCACGCGAGTTCGAGCGCCTGCTGCCCGACCTGCTCGACATGCTCGCCGCCTCGCTCCGCGTGGGCCACGGCCTCGAACAGGCGCTGCGCGGCGTCGCGGACGAGGGTGAGGAGCCCGCCGCGTCCGAGTTCCGCCGCGCGCTCGGCGAGATCCGCCTCGGACGCTCCACCGCGGAGGCGCTCGACGACGTCGCGCGCCGCGTCGGCTCCGACGACCTGCCGTTCGTCCTGACCGCGATCGAGATCCAGCAGCAGGTCGGCGGCAGCCTCGCGGGCCTGCTCGCGACCGTCGCCGACACCGTTCGCGGCCGCCAGCAGTTCCGCCGCCGCGTTCGGGCGCTCACCGCGATGGGGCGTGCCTCGGCCGGCGTCCTCGTCGCGATGCCGTTCGTCGCGGCGCTCACGCTCAGCCTGATCCACCCCGGCTACATGCAGCCGCTGTGGACGACCCACACCGGCCGGCTTCTCGTGGGCGGCGCGATCGTCTCGCTCGCCTTCGGGACGCTGCTCCTGCGGCGGATCGTCGAGGTGAAGGTCTGATGCTGCTCGTCCTCCTGTTCGCGACGGCGAGCGCCTCGGCGTGGTTCCTGCTCGCGGCGGCCACGCACGCGCAGGCGGCGCGTCAGGCGGCGATCGCGCGCGTGCGCAGCTGGGGCGCGCCGGCGGCCGTCCGCGGGTCGCGGCTCCCGCAGCTCGCGGGCCGGCCGGTCGCGCTCACGGTGCTGCTCGCCGGCGTCGGCCTGCTCGTCGCCCGTACCGCGCACGCGGGGCCGGTACAGGCGGCAGTCGCCGTTGCGGCGTTCGGCGCGCTCGGCGCGCTCGTCCCTCGCATGCTCGCCCGGGGCCGGACGGAGCGCCGGGCGGCGGAGATCCGCCGCGCCCTGCCCGACGCGCTCGACCTGCTCTCGATCGGCGTCACCGCCGGGCTGTCGCTCGACGCGGCGATCGCGCGCCTCGTGGAGGTGGGCGACGGCGCGCTCGTCGAGGAGCTGCGCCTCGTGCTGGCGGAGGTCCGGGTCGGCGAGGGGCGCGCCGACGCGCTCGCCAGGATGGCCGAGCGGGTGCCGGGCACCGAGATCGCGACGCTCGTCCGCTCGCTCGTGCAGGCCGAGCACCTGGGCGTCCCGCTCGCCGAGACGCTCCGGACACAGGCCGACGAGGCGCGCCGCCGGCGCGGCACCGACGCGGAGGAGCGCGCCGGCAAGGCCCCCGTGAAGATGCTGCTGCCGACGGCGGTCTTCATCTTCCCGGCGCTCTTCGTCGTCGTCCTCGCCCCCGCGATCCTCGAGCTGACGAGGCAGCTCTGATGCTCCGGCTCGCCGGGGAGGAGCGCGGCCAGGTGCTGCCGCTCTTCGCCGCCGGCATGGCCGTGGTCCTGCTGGCCGTCACCGCCTTCGTGCTCGACGTCGGGAACGCGATGTCGGTGAAGCGCCAGCTGCAAGGCGCCGCCGACGCCGCCGCGCTCGCCGCGGCCGCCGATCTCCCGAACGGGGCGACGGCGGCCGCGACCGCGCGGCAGTACGCGCCCGGCGGCGGCCGCAACGCGATCCACGGCGCCGCCTCGACGAGCGTCGGCGTCACCGTCCGCTGCGCGAACGGCGCGAGCCCCTGCGCGAGCCCCGACGTCGTCACGGTGAGCGAGCAGGCGGTGGTGTCCACCTCCTTCGCCCGGGTGTTCGGACTGAACAGCTTCACGGTGCACGCCTCGTCGACCGCCGCGCGCACGACCATCTCGACGCAGCTCGACGTCGCGCTCGTGCTCGACCGCACCGGCTCGATGAGCGGCGAGATGGCGAACCTCCGGACGGGCGCGGACGCGTTCCTCGCCGCCCTCGACCCGTCGCTCGACCGCGTCGCGCTGATCGTGCTGCCACCGGTTCCGCAGGGAGGCAACGCGTGCAGCTCGATGAGCTCGTCCGCGGTCGGCGACGACTGGTACCCGATCGGCAGCGACGGCGCGTACGCCGTCGACCACCTGACGTCCAACTTCGCGCACCTCAAGTCCGACATCGACTGCCTCCAGGCGGGCGGGTCGACCTCCTACAAGCAGGCGCTCGTCGCCGCGCGGGCCGAGCTGCTCGCGAACGGGCGGCCCGGCGCCACCAAGGCGATCGTCTTCGAGACCGACGGCGCGGCGAACACCGTCCCCGACTCCGCGTACGCCCAGCCCGACCAGTGGCTCGACCTCGGCGGTTCCCGCATCGTCACCGGGACGCCGCTCTCGTCGCGCCTCGACGACGTCCTCCGGCCGTGCGGCTCCGCCGTCGACTACGCAGCGAGCGTCGCCGGCGACACGCGCATCTACACGGTGGGCTACCACCTGAGCGGCGACCAGATCTGCTATCAGGCGCCGCACCTCGGACGTTCCCCGGTCGGCTACAAGCAGATTGCCGAGTCGATCACCGCGCCGGCCGCGCTCTCGGGGATCGCCGCCGCGACCGGCGGCACCTCGTTCCTGCAGGAGGACGGCACCAAGCTCGCGTCGACGTTCGCCGCCGTCGCAAAGCAGCTCGCACCGCCCCGGCTGGTGCCGGAGGGGTTCACCGGGTGACGCCCCGTATCGAGCGCGGCGTGCGGTGCGTTCCGTCACTGCGATGGGTCTGCGCGCCGTCTACGACCGGTTCGACCGCTTCCAGCAGCGGCACGGCCTCCTCGGCTTCCCGCTGGCGGTGCACCAGAAGTACTCGGAGGACCAGGGCGGCTACCTCGCCGCGACGATCGCGTACTACGGGTTCTTCTCGATCTTCCCGCTGCTGCTCGTCTTCGTGAGCGTCCTCGGCTTCGTCCTGCGCGGCCATCCGGGGCTCCAGCACTCGATCGTGGACTCGGCACTCGGCCAGTTCCCGGTGATCGGCGACGCGCTCCAGGTGCAGGCACTGCGCGGCAGCGGCCTCGCGATCGTGCTCGGCGGAGCCGCCGCGCTCTGGTCGGGAATGGGGATCTTCCTTGCGGCCGAGAACGCGATGAACCAGCTGTGGGGCGTGCCGTTCCGGCGCAGGCCCGACTTCCTGCGGACGCGTGCCCGTGCGCTCGTCCTGCTGGTCCTCCTCGGCGCGGGCGCGATCGTCTCGACGGTCGTCGGCGCGCTCGGCACGGTCGGCACCGGCTTCGGCCCGGGCTGGCAGGCGCTCTCGACCGTGCTCGCGATCGGGCTCGACTTCTGCCTCTTCTGGGTTGCGTTCCGCACGCTCACGAGCCGGGACGTCGCCTGGCGCCAGGTGCGCGGCGGGGCGATCGCGGCCGCGATCCTCTACGAGGTGCTCCAGCTCCTCGGCGGCTACTACATCGGACACGTGCTGAAGAACGCGAGCAGCACCTACGGCACGTTCGCCGTCGTGATCGGCCTGCTCTCGTGGATCTACCTGGCCGCGCACATCACGCTGCTCGCGGCCGAGGGGAACGTCGTCGCCGTCGACCGGCTCTGGCCGCGCAGCTTCTCGCTCGTCTTCGAGCGGCCGCCCACGGACGCCGACCGGCGCGCGCTCGAGCAGCGGAGCCGCGTCGAGGAGCGACGTCAGGACCAGGACATCGGCGTGACCTTCGACGCGGACGCGTCGCTCGCCCGCGACTCAGACGGCGCGGCTGTCCCACGCGAGCGTGAGCGCCTCGAGTAGGTGCTCGGCGCTCTGCGCGCCGGACACGCCGTAGCGTCCGTCGATCGCGAAGAACGGCACGCCGCCGATCCCGTACAGCTGCGCCTGCTGCTCGTCCTCCCGGACGGCGTCGGCGAAGCGGTCGCCGGCGAGCACCTGGGCGACCTCCCCCGCGGGCAGGCCCGCCTCGACGGCGAGGGGTGCGAGCACGTCGGGGTCGCCGAGCGGCAGGCCCTCGGTGAAGTAGGCGCGGAAGAGACGCTCGGCCAGCTCGTCCGGGCGGCCGTGCTCGCGTGCGAGCTGCAGCAGCCGGTGCGCGTCGAAGCTCGAGCCGCCCCGGGTGCGGTCGAGGTGGTACTCGAGCCCCTCCGCCTCGGCGAGCGCGGTGAGCCGGGCCCACGACGCCTCGACCTCCTCCATCGTCATCCCGTACTTGGCCGCGAGGCGCTCCGCAGCCGTCCCCTCACGCCGCGCGGGCGCGGCCGGGTCGAGCTCGAAGCTGCGCCACACGACGCGCATCTCGTCCGCGTGCTCGAACTGCGCGAGCGCGGTCTCGAGCCGGCGCTTGCCGAGGTAGCACCACGGGCAGACCACGTCCGACCACACCTCGACGTCCATCCCACCAGCCTAGAGACGGCCGGCCAGGTCGGCGATCGCCTGCGGGCCGATGCCGCAGCAGCCCCCGACGGCGCTCGCGCCGAGCGCCCGCCAACGGGCGACAAGGCGCGCCGGGAAGCGGTCGACGCCGATCCCGCTCCACGTGTAGCCCGCCTCGTCCCAGGCCCGGCCGTGATTCGGGTAGACGAGGAGCGGCCGGTCGGTGACGCTCCGCGCCCGCTCGAGCAGCGCGCCGACGTGCTCGGGCGGCGTGCAGTTGACGCCGAACGCGGTGACGCGCCCGTTGCGGCCGGCGGCCCGGATCGCGTCGTCGATCGCCGTGCCGTCGCTCAGGTGAACGCCGTCGCGGCAGCAGAACGACAGCCAGGCCTCGACGCCGGGGAGCTCCTCGAGGAGCTCGGCGAGGATCGCCGCCTCGCGCACGTTCGGGATCGTCTCGAAGGCGATCGCGTCGGCGCCGGCGGCGACGAGCTCGGCGAGCCGCCGGCGCTGGGTCACGGCGATCTGCTCGTCGCCGGCGGCTGCGTAGTCGCCGGTGTACTCGGCGCCGTTCGCCCAGACGACGCAGTAGGGGCCGACGCTTCCCACGACGAGCCCGCGGCCGCCGGTACGGTCGCGCGCGCGGCGGGCAAGCTCGACGCTGCGCCGGAGCAGCGGGCCGGCGTCCTCGCCGAGCCGCTCGAAGGTGGCCTGGTAGCTCGCGGTCGTCGCGACGTCCGCCCCGGCCTCGAAATAGGCCGCGTGGACGTCCTCGACCACCGCGGGCTCGTCACGGAGGACGCGCGCCGACCAGAGCGGGTCGCGGAGGTCGTGCCCGCGCACCTCGAGCTCGGTTGCGAAGCCGCCGTCGAGGACCGCGTCGCCGCGTGCGAGGAGCTCGGAGAGGCCGGGCACCCTCCGAGTGTGCCTCGCGTGCGAGCATTGGCGCATGATCCGCCGCGCCGACCCGCTCTCCGACGCCGACGTCGAGGCCCTCGCACAGCTCCTCGTCGACAGCGTCGACCAGGGCGCCTCCGTCGGGTTCATGCACCCGCTCGAGCTCGACGACGCACGCGCGTTCTGGCGGCGCGTCGCGGACGGCGTGGCCGCCGGCGAGCGTGCACTGCTCGTGGCCGAGGACGAGGAGGGCCTGCTCGGCACCGTGCACCTCGTGCTGGCGCAGCCTCCGAACCAGCCGCACCGGGCCGACGTGACGAAGCTGCTCGTCCACCCGCGCGCCCGCAGGCGCGGGGTCGGCGCGGCGCTGATGAACGCGCTCGAGGAGCTCGCGCTCGACCTCGGGCGCAACGTGCTCGTGCTCGACACGGTGACGGGCAACGACGCCGACCGGCTCTACACCCGACTCGGCTGGCAGCGGGTCGGCGAGATCCCCGACTTCGCGCTCCTCGCCCACGGCGGGCTCGGCCCCACGACGGTCTTCTTCAAGCGGCTCGGAGTGGAGGAGCCGCGGCCGCCGGTGCGCGAGCTGCGCGTCGCGGTGACCGCGGACGACTTCGACCGGGCGCTCGCCTTCTACCGCGACACGCTCGGCCTGCAGGAGCGCGCCGCGTTCAGCTCGGAGGACGGGCGCGTCGTGATCCTGGAGGCGGGGCGCGCCACCCTCGAGCTGCTCGACCCGCCGCACGCGGCGTACGTCGACGAGGTCGAGGTCGGCCGCCGCGTCGCCGGGCACATCCGCCTGGCGCTCGAGGTGGACGACTCCGCGGCCACCACGCGGACGCTGGCCGAGGCCGGCGCCGACGTGCTCGCGGAGCCGACGCGCACGCCGTGGAGCTCGCTGAACGCTCGGCTCGAGGCGCCGGCGGGCCTTCAGCTGACGCTGTTCACCGAGCTCGGCTGAGCTCTCGCTCGCCGCCCGTGTCCCGGCCGAGCTTCTGGTCGGCGTCGGAGCCGAGGTCGTCCTGGATCGCCTCGAGCGTCCGGCCCTTCGTCTCGGGGACGAGCGTCGCGAAGAAGACGAGCGCGCAGATCCCGAAGCCGGCGTAGAGCCAGAACGTGCCGGACTTCGTGATCCAGTCCGTCAGGCTGAGGAACGTGTACGAGATCAGGAAGTTGAAGCCCCAGTTGAACATCGTGCACACCGCCATCGCCGGGCCGCGCATCTGGAGCGGGAAGATCTCCGAGATCATCAGCCAGAACACCGGGCCGAGGCCGATCGCGAAGCCGAAGATGTAGAAGAGGAGCGAGGCGAGCGCGAGCCAGCCGATCGAGTGCTGCAGCGACGGCGAGGCGAAGAAGACGCCGAGGACGACCAGCGCGATCGTCAGGCACGTGGTGCCGGTGAGCAGGAGGAAGCGCCGGCCGAGCTTGTCGAGCAGCAGGATCGCTACGATCGTGAAGACCACGTTCGTGAGCCCGATGTAGAGGCTCTGCGTGAGCGCGCCCGTGTTCTGCTGGCCGGCCATCTTCAGGATCGTCGGCGCGTAGTAGATGACGGTGTTGATGCCGACGATCTGCTGGAACACCGCGAGGCCGATGCCGACGAGCATCGTGCGGCGCAGCCCCTTCGAGATCAGCTCGCGTAGCGGGACCTCCTGGTCGGCGACCTCCTTGATCTCGCGGATCTCCCCGTCGACGTCGTCGTCGTCGAGCCGGTAGCGCTCGAGCACCTCGCGGGCCTCGTCGTCACGGCCCTTCTGCACGAGCCAGCGCGGCGAGTACGGCATGAAGTACATCCCGATCGCGAGCGCCGCGCCCGGGATGACGGTGACGGCGAACATCCAGCGCCAGTTGTTCGGCAGCGGCGCGAAGCCCCAGTCGACGATGTACGCGACGAGGATGCCGAGCGTGACCATCAGCTGGTTGAAGCTGACGACGCCGCCGCGAATCCGCTTCGGCACGAGCTCCGAGATGTACATCGGCGACACGAAGGAGGCGGTGCCGACGCTGAGGCCGAGCACGAACCGCGACGCCAGGATCTCCGGGTAGTTCCGCGAGACCGCGCACGCGATGCCGCCGATCACGTAGACGGAGCCGGCGATGATCTTCGTGCGGCGGCGCGAGATCGAGTCGGCGAGCCAGCCCGCGAGGAGAGCGCCGGCGATCGCGCCGAGCAGCAGGATCGAGACCGTCAGCTCCTGCATCCCGTGCGAGTGCAGGCCGAGGTCCTTCTGCATGAACAGCATCGCGCCGCCGATGACGCCGGTGTCGTAGCCGAAGAGGAAGCCGCCGATCGCGGCGATGATCGCGACCCCGAGGATCCGCCGGTTGCGGATCGCCTCGCGTACGAAGCCCGGATCCTCGCTCATATGCGTGGAACGTACGAGGTACCGGAACGGATACTCAGACGACGTTGTGCTCGACCCGCGCGGCGCCGTCGGCGAAGCGCGCGACGTCGAACGCGGAGAGGTCGAACGTCGGCTCGAGACCGAGCGCGAGCTGCGCGAGGTGCTCGCCGACGACCGGTCCCTGCTGGAACCCGTGCCCGGAGAACCCGGTCGCATAGACGAGGCCCTCTGGGTCGGCGGCGGCGCCGACGAGCGCGTTGTGGTCGGGGCTCATCTCGTACAGCCCCCACCAGCTCGACCGCACGCCCAGCTCCCCGAGCGCGGGCAGCCGCCGCGCGGCGACCGGCGCGATCTCCTCGAGCGTCTGCTCGCGGCCGCCGAACGCGAGCGCGTCACCCTCGCGGTGGAAGTAGAAGCCGGTCGCGAAGTCGATCGTGAGCGGCAGCTCGCGCGGGAACGCCGGCGCGTCCTCGGTGAAGAACATGAAGCGCCGCTCGGCCTCGACCGGGAGGTCGTGCAGCTCGCGCGACCAGACGCCGGCCGCGAGGACGACGCGCTCCGTCTCGATCGTGCCGCGCGCGGTCTCGACGCCGGCGACCCGGCCGCCGCGGGTGAGGATCCGCGTCGCGGCGCACGACTGCTCGACGTGCGCGCCGCGCTCGGCCGCGCGCCGCGCGTACCCCTGCACGACGAGGTCGGGTGTGACGTAGCCCGCGCGCCCGTCGAACGCGGCGGCGACGAGGCCGTCGACGTCGAGCTGGGGCACGATCGCGCGCGCCTCGTCGGGGTCGAGCAGCTGTGCACCGTCCGCGCGGAACCGCGCGGCGTCGGCCTCGTCGTCGAGCAGGAAGAGGTAGCCCCACAGGCGCAGATCGAGCTCCTGCCCGGTCTCGTCCGCGAACCGCTCGAGCCGGCGGATCGACTCGGCGCCGATCGCGCGGTTGAGCTCGTCGGAGAACTGCGTGCGCACCCCGCCGGCGCAGTGGCCGGTGGAGCCGGAGGCGAGCGTCTCCCGCTCGACGAGCACCGGGCGCTCGCAGCCCAGCTCGACGAGGTAGTGGAGCGCCGCGGCGCCCATCACCCCGCCGCCGATCACCACTGCGTCGCTCCGCTTCGGCAGCACGCGATGATCCTCGCATGGACGAGCGCAGACGTGGACGCCTGTTCGTCGGCCTCGCGGCCGTCGCGTGGTCGACGGCCGGGCTGCTGCAGCGCGAGCTTTCGGTCGACACGGCGACCCAGACCGGCGGCCGCGCGCTGTTCGCGATGCTCGGGCTGCTCGTCTACGTCGCGGCCACGGAGCGCGGCGGGACGCTGCGGTCGTTCCGGGCGATGGGAGTCGCCGGCGCGGGCGTCGTCGTGCTGATGGCGATCTCGTCGGCGTCGTTCTTCGTCGCGCTCAACCACACGTCGGTCGCGAACGTGCTCTTCATGCAGGCGCTCGCGCCGATCCTCGCGGCGGTGCTCGGGCTGCTGCTCGGAGACCCGGTGGGCCGCCGAACGTGGTTCGCCATGGTCGTCGCGGTGGCCGGAGTCGCGGTGATGGTCGGCGGGCCGGGGCATCCGAGCGCGCTCGGGCTCGGCCTCGCGCTCGTGATGACGTCGTCGTTCGCGGCGATGCTCGTGCTGACACGGCACCGGCGCGACGTGTCGATGGCGCCGGCGACGTTCCTCTCGCAGCTGCTCGTGCTCGTCCTCGCCGCGCCGTTCGCCTCGACGGGCGGCGTCGGCACGCAGGACGCGGTGCTCCTCGCCACCCTCGGCATCTGTCAGATCGGGCTCGGCTTCGTGCTGCTGACGATCGGCGGGCGCCTGATCCCCGCGGGCGAGGTCGCGTTGATCACGCTCCTCGAGATCGTGCTCGGGCCGCTCTGGGTGTGGGCGTTCCTCTCGGAGCAGCCGTCGTCCGCCACCCTCGTCGGCGGCGCCGTCGTCCTCGGGGCGGTGCTGCTCGAGGCGAGCAGCGACCGGGCCGAGCCGGAGACAATTCTCTAGGCGAGGTGCGCGATGGTGGCGCCGTCGTCGGCGTCGCTCTCGCTGCGCTCGACGAGCGGATGGCGCGCGAGCTCGTCGCGCACCGCCTTGCGGAGCACGCCGGTGCCGCGACCGTGGACGATCCTGACCTCCGCGAGGCCGGCGAGCGCCGCCTCGTCGACGAGCTTCCGCGCCTCGTCGCGCGCCTCGTGCGCGGGGCGGCCGCGGACGTCGACCTGGTCGGACACGTCGCCGCGCGCCGCGGCGCGGACGCGCACGACGGGCGCGCGCTCCTCCGGCGTGCGCTCGCGGGAGGGGCGCAAGCGCGCCAGGGGGATCCGCACGCGCTGGCCGGCGGCGCCGACGACCTCCGCCTCGTGG
>DASZWR010000074.1:0-38916 GCA_035546215.1 Gaiellaceae bacterium
ACGCGGTCGCCGACGCGCCCGACCCGCGCGCCGCCGCGGCCCGCGTCGTCCGCGACGCCCGGCTCGCGGGGGCGCTCGTCGCCTGGCGCGACGCCGAACGGCTCCCGATCCGGGTGCTCGACGACGTCGGCCGGCTCGCGCCGCTCCACTTCCTGCTCGCGGAAGCGGAGCTCCCGCTGCGCGCCGGGCGCGGCATCGTGCGGCGCTCCTACGCGCTCCCGCCGATCGGGCGCACGGAGCGCCTGCGGCTCTGGTCGGCGCTCGAGCAGGGGCCGGCGCCCGAGCCGGTCGTCGAGTGGGCGCTGCGTCCGGCCGAGGTCGCCGCCGTCGCCCAGGTCGCCGCGGCCGGCGACGACGCGGCTCGCTCCGTCGGGCGGCGCCTGCTGCTGGACGTGCCGCGCGAGCTTCTCTCGCCCGTCCCGCTTCCGTACACCTGGGACGACCTCGTCGTCCCGCCGCACCTCGAGGCGCACCTGCGCGAGCTCGAGGCGCAGGCGCGGGCCCGCGGCGAGATCCTCGACGGCTGGGGGCTCGGGCGCCTCACTCCGCTCGGCCGCGGCGTGACCGCGCTCTTCTCCGGCCCGAGCGGCACCGGCAAGACGATGGCGGCGCAGGTGCTCGCGCGGTCGCTCGGGCTCGAGCTGTACCGGGTCGACCTGGCGGGCGTCGTCAACAAGTACATCGGCGAGACCGAAAAGCACCTCAGGTCGGTCTTCGCCGCCTGCGAGCGCGGGCCGGTGCTGCTCTTCTTCGACGAGGCGGACGCGCTGTTCGGCCGGCGCATGCAGGTGAACGACGCGCACGACCGGTTCGCCAACATCGAGATCGACTACCTCCTGCAGCGCATGGAGCAGTTCGACGGCGTCGCCGTCCTCGCGACGAACCGCAAGGGAGACCTCGACACGGCCTTCGTGCGGCGGCTGCGGTTCATGATCGACTTCGCGCCGCCGACGGTCGACGAGCGCGAGCGCCTCTGGCGGCTCGCGCTCGAGGGGAGCGCGCACGTCGGCGACGTCGACTGGCGCCGCCTTGCGCACGACCTCGACCTCACCGGCGCCGGGATCAAGAACGCGGCGCTCGCGGGCGCGTTCCTCGCACGCAGCGACGGCGCCCCGATCGAGACCCGCCACCTCGTCGGCGCCGCACGGCGCGAGCTCGAGAAGCAGGGTCTCGTCGTGCGCGTGCGGGAGCCGGGATGAGCACGACGATCGGGACGCTCGCGCTCCAGGTGCCGGGCGAGAACGCGGAGCAGGGCAGCCGCCTCGCGCAGCTCGTCGCGGAGCGGCTCGCGGCGCCGCTCGGGCTGCCGCCGGGCGACGCCGCGTTCGACCGCCTGCAGCTGCGGGTCGAAGCCGTGCCCGGCGAGTCGGCGGAGGCGCTCGCCGCGCGGATCGCCGCCGGCATCGCGGGAGCGGTGGGGGCGGGCCGGTGACGCTGCTCAAGGGAGCGCTCGTCTCGTTCACGCCGACGTTCCTGACGCCGCTGCCGAACATCACCGTCTTCCAGTTCAACCCCGAGACGATGACGCACACCTGGTCCCAGCCCGACCGCGCGGGCGAGGCGGCTCCGTCGGCGAGCGTCCAGTCGGGCAACCCGCAGGCGGTGCCGGGGATGCCGGGCGAGGAGTTCTCGCTCACGGTGATCTTCGACTCGAACCAGGACATCGAGGACCAGGTCCCCGTGAGCGCGCAGCTCGGAGCCGTGTCGGGCGTCTACTCGCGGCTGGCGGCGCTCGAGATGATGCTCTACCCCGTCGGCGGGAACGACATGTCGAACCTGCTCGGCCAGGCCTCGGCTGCGCTCGGCCTCGGCGGCTCGAGCTCGAGCTCCGCGTGCACGACGACCGTGCCCGACTCGACGGTGCCGGTCGTGCTCTTCGTGTGGGGCGCGTTCCGCATCGTCCCGGTGCGCCTCACCGGGCTCACGATCACCGAGAAGCTCTACGACGAGATCCTCAACCCGGTGCACGCCGAGGTGCAGCTGCGGCTGCGGGTGCTGACGCCCGCCGAGCTGAACGCCGCGAAGGCGAACCAGAAGGTGCTCGCCGACCTCGGCGTCGTCGCGTACACGTACACGCTCGGAGTGCGCCAGGTCGGGGCGCTCGCGAACCTCGGCAACGCCGTCGTCGGGCTGGCGGAGATCCTGTGACGTTCCCCGCGTCGAGCCGCTACGCGAAGGCCGCCACCTACCAGGCGCGGCTCCCGAACGGCACGGTCGTGACCGCGCTCGTCGCGCCGGCGCCGCGCTTCCCGCCGCTCGCCGGCTACCACCCGCGCTCGGTCGGAGACCGGCTCGACCTGATCGCCGTCCGCTATCTCGACGAACCGACCGGCTTCTGGCGGCTGTGCGACGCGAACGACTCGATCGTCCCGGGCGCGCTCGAGCAGCGCGCGCTGATCGGTGTGCCGGCGGTGGGAAGCTGAGATGTCGACGATCGCGATCGACGTCGGCGGCACGGTCTCCTGCGACGACCTGCACAGCGCGCTGCAGCTCGTCGAGGTGGAGGAGAACGCCGATCGCCCCGACACGGCGCTGCTGCGGCTTCCGGTCAACCGGACGTCGGGCGGCGACCTGCAATACGTCGGCGACGGCTCGTTCGACCCGGGCTCGAATCTGACGCTGACGGTCACCCCGAGCGGCGGCGCGGCGCAGTGCATCTTCGACGGCTACGTCCTCTCCTGGCGGCTGCACCTCGACCGCACGGGCAGCGCCTCGACGATCGACGTGTGGGCGCAGGACGCGTCGTGGCTGATGGGCCTCGACGACAGCGTCCGCGAGTGGAGCGGCCTCACCGACGGCGAGGTCGCGAACCAGATCTTCTCGACCTACGGGTTCACGCCGGCCGACGGCAACACCGACGACGACTCGCCGCAGCACGACCCCGACGGGCACACCCTCTTCCAGCGCACCACCGACCTGCAGTTCCTGCGCGGGCTCGCCCGGCGAAACGGCAAGCTGATGCGCGTCGCGTGCACCGGCACCGCGGGTGACCGGATCGGCTACTTCGTGACGCCGGACGTCGGCGCGACGCCCGCCGCGACGCTCAGCCTCGTCGACCCCGACGCGTGGAACGTCGACTCCCTCGAGTTCGAGTGGGACGTACTGCGGCCGACGGAGGTCGACGCGAGCCAGGTCGACCTCGGCTCGAGCTCCTCCGACGGGGTGGCGGGCGACTCGACCGACAGCGGGCTCGCGGCGCTCGGCGACCGCGACTACCCGACGTACCTCGGTCAGACCTCGACGCTCGTGCTGACGCCCGTCGCGGACGTCGCCGAGCTGACGCTGCGGACCACGGCCGCGCTGCGCGACGCGGAATGGTTCGTCCGCTGCCGCGGCGAGACGAGCCTCGACCGGCTCGGGACGCTCCTGCGCGTCGGGTCGGTGGTGACGGTCGAGGGGGCCGGCGCGCTCCACTCCGGCAACTGGTTCGTCTGGAACGTCGTCCACCGGATCCGCAACGACCACGTCGCGCAGTCGTTCACGCTCGTCCGCAACGCGATCGGGGCGGCGCCGTCCGGCGGCGGCCTCCTCGGAGGGCTCCTCTGATGACGACGCCGGCGCACGCGGCCGCGGGCGGCAACGGCGCCCCCGCCGGCGGCGGGCAGGACAGGCTCGTCGAGGAGCTCGTCGAGCACCTGCGCACGCGCTACTACGGGCTCTACCGTGGCATCGTCACGAACAACGACGACGACCAGAGCCTCGGCCGGATCAAGGCGCAGGTGCCGACGGTGCTCGGCGACGTCGAGAGCGGCTGGTGCATGCCGTGCGTTCCCTACGCGGGCGACCAGGTGGGGATCGCGTTCCTGCCCGAGGTCGGCAGCGGCGTCTGGATCATGTTCGAGGGCGGCGACGTCTCCTATCCCGTCTGGGTCGGGTCGTTCTGGCGGAGCGGGGAGCTGCCCGCGGATGTCGCACCCGCCACGAAGGTGATCGTGACGAAGGCGCCGCTCGAGCTGAAGCTCGACGACGACGGCGAGTCGGTCGAGATCACCGACTCGAACGGCAACACGGTCACGCTCGACAGCAGCGGGATCACCCTCTCGAAGGGCGGCCAGCAGGTCGTCGTCTCCGACTCGAGCGTCTCCGTGAACAGCGGCGCGCTGGAAGTGCAATGAGCTTCGTCCCGCGCAGCGACTACGCGTACCCGCTCCGGATCGACGGCGGCTCGCAGCAGGCCGCGCAGTCGCCGTACGCGGCGCACGTCGAGCAGATGATCGAGCAGATCCTGCTGACGACACCGGGCGAGCGGGTCGACCTGCCCGACTTCGGGTGCGGGCTCCGCCGGCTCGTGTTCGCGCCGATGCAGGCGGCGCTCGACGCGACGCTGAAGCTGCAGGTGACGCAGGCGCTCCAGAAGTGGCTCGCCGGCGTGATCCAGGTGGGGACGGTCGACGTGCAGACGAGCGCCGACGACGCCGCGCTCGCGGAGGGGACGGTGCAGGTGACCGTCACCTACACGCTGATCGACACGCAGACCGCCGCGCAGACCCGGGTGCTCCTGCCGTGACCGCTCCCGCCTACGACCGCCTCGAGGCGCTGATCGGCAGCCCGCCGCCGCCGTTCAACGGGATCGACTACGTCGAGGTCGCGAGCGCCGACGAGACGCAGCTGCGCGTCCACTTCCTGAACGGCGTCCCCGTCGCCGGCTCGCTCGACCCCTCGCTACCCGTGACGATCTGCGGCGGCGAGACGATCGGCTCGGTCGCCGTGCTGCCGATTGACGAGACGACCGCCTGGTCGGCCGACGACGAGGGCAACTGGATCCTCGCGCTCGCGGTCGCCGCGCCGGGCGACTTCTCGACGTACACGCTGACGATCCGGAGCGACAAGCTCGACCCGTACTTCGACTCGGCGCGTTTCAGCTTCAAGGTGGGCTGCAAGTCCGACTTCGACTGCGCGGTCCCGGCGCCGGCGTGCGAAGGCCCGGACGGGCCGCAGGTGCCGATCGACTACCTGGCGAAGGACTTCACGAGCTTCAAGCAGGCGCTGTCGGACTTCTCGCGCCTCCGCTATCCGCTGTGGGTCGAGCGCTCGGAGGCGGACGTCGGCGTGATGCTGATGGAGGCGCTGAGCGCGGTCGCCGACGAGCTCAGCTACGTGCAGGACCGCGTGCGCTCCGAGGCGACGCTCACGACCGCGACGCAGCGCTCCTCGCTGGTGCGCCACGCGCGCCTCGTCGACTACGAGCCGAGCCCCGCGATCGCGGCGACCACGCAGCTGCAGCTCGACGTCGCGCCCGGCGTCACCTCGATCGCGGCCGGCCTGCGCTGCAGCGCGCTCGCGCCGAACGGCGAGCGCACGGCGTTCGAGGTCGGCGAGCGGCTCGCCGACCCGGACACCGGTGAGCCGGAGGCGCTGAGCTACCCGGTCGACCCCCGCTGGAACCGGGGGCTGGTCGCGTACTGGTGGGACTCGAGCCGCCAGTGCCTGCCGGCCGGCTCCACGCGCTTCTGGCTGATGGGCACCGGCATCGGCCTCGAGGCCGGCCGGACGCTCCTGATCGACACCGCAGGCCCGACGGGCGCCGACCCGCCGATCCGCGAGCTCGTGACGATCGCGGCCGTCGCCGAGACGGAGGACCCGGTGCCGAGCCCGGCCGTGCCGCTGACGCGCGTCGACCTGGTCGCGCCGACGACGCTCGACCACGATCTCGACCACGCCCGCACGGTGTTCGCCGGAAACCTCGTGCCGGCGGTGCAGGGGGAGCGGATGACCGAGACGTTCGCGATCCCCGACCCGGCCGTCGCGCCGCCTCCGCCAGGGGTGGAGGGGCCGCTCCCGGTGGTCGTGCGCCGGGCGGCGAACTGGACGTGCGACGACCCGCGCCCCGACTACCGGTTCACGCTGGCCACGCCGCAGATCTCGTGGACGCCGATCCCCGACGCGGAGCCCGACCTGAACGCGAGCGCCCCGGCGCGCCCGCAGATCTCGCTCACCTCGGCGAACCCGGACGGCATCCCCGACCCGTGGCTCTGGCAGCGGTGGCTGCTCGACGCCGGCGCGCCCGACGACGTCTTCGCGCTGACCGACGAGCGGTACGCGCCCGTCGGCGGCGTCCGCGGCGCGACCTGGTTCGAGTACGACGGCGACGACGGCGTGACGATCCGCTTCGGCGACGGCGTCTTCGGGCGCACACCGCTGCCCGGCACCGTGTTCACCGTCACGTACCTGGCGGGCGGCGGCCTCGCGGGGAACGTCGCCGCGGACACCATCGTCCACCTCGATCCGGGCCAGGCCGCGGCCGCGGACGTCGTCGCAGTCACGAACCCGTTCCCGGCGACGGGCGGCGCGGACGAGGAGACGGCACAGCAGATCCGCGACCGCGCGCCGCAGGCGTTCCGCGCGAAGCCGCTCCGCGTCGTGCGTCCGAGCGACTACGTCGCCGCGGCCGAATCGCTGCCGTGGGTCCTGCAGGCCGGGACCACCTTCCGCTGGACGGGAAGCTGGCTGACCGTCTTCACGACCGCGGACCCGCACGACCGAGAAGACCTGACGATCACGGAGCTCGAGGAGCTCACCGACCTCCTCGACCGGCGCCGCCTCGCGGGCTACGAGTCGTACGTCCTGCCGCCCGCCTATGCGTCGGTCGACCTCAAGATCACGCTCTGCGCGCAGCCGGACGCCTTCGCCGGCGACGTCGAGGCGGCGGTGCTCGCGCGGCTGCGGCCCGGGCCGCTCGGGGACGGGACGCGCGGCTTCTTCGACCACGAACGCTGGCGGTTCGGCCAGCCGCTCGAGGCGAGCGCGCTGCTCGCGGCCGTCCAGTCCGCGCACGGCGTGCAGGGCGTGACCGCGGTCTGCTACCGCGAGCGCGGCGTGCTGCCGAGCTGGGCGCCGCTCCCGGAGACGGTGCAGGTGCCGGCCGACCGCATCCTGCGCGTCGACGACGACCCGAGCCTGCCCGAGCGCGGCTCGCTGCGCGTGATCGTGGAGGGCGGCAAGTGACGAGCCCGTGCCGCTGCGAAAGCTGCTGCGCGGAGCAGCGGGTGACGAACCCGCCGGGCCTCTCGACCGTCGCCTACCGCGTCGACGAGTTCGCCGGCTTCCGCCACGCGCTGCTCGAGCCGCTCCCGGGCGAGCAGGCGCTCGCCGGCTGGCATCCCGCGCCCGGCGACCTCGGGCTCCAGGTGCTCGAGTGGTGGGCGTACCTCGGGGACGTCCTCACGTTCTACAACGAGCGCTTCGCGAACGAGAGCTACCTGCGCACCGCGGAGCTGCCGGACAGCGTCACCGAGCTCGTCGCGCTGCTCGGCTTCGTGCCCCGGCCGGCGATCGCGGCGGTCGGCAAGGTCGCCGCGATCCGCGGCACGTCGCGGCCGCACGAGCCGGTGGTCGTGCCGGCCGGGCTCCAGCTCTCGAGCACGGCGACGCCCGGTGTGCCGGCGCAGACGTTCGAGGCCGCCGCCGCGACGTTCGAGGGACGCTCGAACGGGCCGATCGTGCCGCCGCCGTCCACGGCGCTGCTCTCGGCCGCCGACGCGGACGGCAACCGGTCGGTGCTCCTCGAGGGCCGCGTCTCGGGCTTCGCGTCCGGCGACCGTCTGGTGCTGCTGCCCCGCGACGTCACCTCGGCGCAGACGAGCTGGACGGCGGCCGTCGTCGTGGCGATCGCGAAGGCGCCCGACCCGAACGGCGGCGCGAACACGAGCGTGCTCCTCTCCACGGGGGAGGGTTGGTGGTGGTCGGAGTCGGCGGCCGCGTCCGCGTCGCGCGTCGTCCAGCTCGGCCGGAGCGCGCAGCCGTGGACGCCGCAGGGCTCGGGCGACCCGGTGCTGAGCCTCGACGGGAGCGCGCTCAGGATCCGCCTCTCCTCGGTCGTGCACGGCATCCCGCTCGGCGAGGTCGCGTACCTCGACTACGGCGGGACCGACGGCCTCGTGCCGGTCGTCCCGACCGCGGTGAACGACGAGTTCCTCGGCGTCCCGTACCCGGGCGGCGGCGGCGAGCTGAGCCCGCCGGACATCCCGGTGCTCCACAGCGTCGTCACCGCGCAGACGCCGTACGCCGGGTGGCTCGCCGCCGCCAGCGCCGGCCCCGTCCTGTTCCGCTTCGGCCTGCGCGACGTCGGGACGCCGATCGGCGCGCCCGCGACGACGCTCGCCGCGCTGCCCGTCACCGTCGCGAACCCGAGCGGCCTCGAGCTCCCGGCGGGCGCGACCACCGCGTTCGTCGAGGACGCGACGGGCGCGGGGATCGTCGTCACCGCGAGCGCCGCGGCAGGCGGTGCGATCGCGCTCGCCGCCGGCGACGAGACGCCCGACAGCTTCTCGCTCGCCGTCCCGCTGCAGCTCGACCTCGATCTCGTCGACGTCTCGCGCGGCACGACGGTCGCGAACGAGCAGCTGGGGGCCGGCGACGCGAGCGTGCCGGGACAGTCGTTCACGCTCAAGAAGGCGCCGCTCACCTACCTCCAGGACGGCGCCGGCTGGGAGAGCACGCTCAGGGTCGCGGTCGACGCGATCTACTGGACCGAGGTCCCGACGTTCTACGACCAGCCCGCCGACGCACGGGTCTACGTCGTCTCGCAGCAGCCGGACGGGAAGAGCCGCGTGCGGTTCGGCGACGGCGTCAACGGCGCCCGCCTCCCGACCGGAAGCGCCGTCGTCGCCACCTATCGCTACGGCGCCGGGGCGGCGAGCCCGCCGGCCGGCCGCCTGACGACGATCCTCAAGCCGCAGCCGAACCTCTCCTCCGTCCGGAACCCGGTCGCCGTCTGGGGCGGCGCCGACGCCCAGGACCCGGACGACGTGCGCACGAACGCGCCGGCGAGCGTGCTCACCTTCGGGCGCGCGATCTCCGCCGACGACTACGAGACGGTCGCCGCGCTCGCGCCGGGCGTCTCGCGCGCCCGCGCCTACTGGACGTGGGACGAGGAGCAGCAGCGCACGCTCGTCAAGGTGTACGTCGGCGACGACGCGGGCGCGGTTGCCTCGGCCCGCGCCGCACTCGCCGGCGCGGACGACCCGAACCGGCCGGTCGTGGTCGCGCAGGGGACGCCGATCGACCTCACGGTCGCGTGCACGCTCGAGGTCTCGCCCGACCACGTCCCGGACGCGGTCGGCGACGCGGCGACCGCGGCGCTCGCGGAGCTGTTTGCGCCGGCGAGCATCGGGATCGGCCGGCCGCTCTACACCAGCGAGCTCGAGGAGGCGCTGTCCGTCGAGGGCGTCGAGGCGGTCCACGGCCTGAGCGCGACGGCCGGCGGCGTCGACCCGTTCTCGAGCGAGCCGGTCGGCTGGGCCGACCCGGGCGAGGGCGGGTTCTACGTCCTCGCCGCCAGCGCGGTGACTCCGGTGGCGGCCGATGCCTGAGGTGAAGGACGGCTACCCGGAGTACTACGCCGACCGGATCTGGAACCTGATCCCGGGCGTCTACCGCGCGCGCGACAGCGACCGGTTCGACGTGAACGGCCCGCTGCGCGAGCTCGTCGACCGGATCGCGCTGCAGGTCGCGGTCGTGCGGCGCAGCATCGACCGCCTCTGGGCCGACCAGTCGATCGAGACGAGCGACGACTGGGTCGTCCCGTACATCGCCGACCTGCTCGACACGAAGCTCGTCTCGGGCCTCGACGCGCGCGGGCAGCGGCTCGACGTCGCGAAGACGATCCACTACCGGCGGCGCAAGGGCACCGTCGCCGTCCTCGAGGAGATCGCGCGCGACATCACGGGCTGGGACGCGCACGTCGTCGAGGCGTTCCGGAGGCTCTCGCGCACGCGCCACGGCCTCGACCCGCCGGTCGGGCCCGGCCCGTACGCCGCCGCGATGCCGACTCCGTGCCCGAAGCCGGGCGTGGCGCCGGGAACACCCGACGTGCACGAGCTGCTCGAGCACGAGGGGCTTGTCGGCCTCCTTACCGGCACGCCCGCGGGCGGCTACGCCGACCTGCGGAACCTGCACGGCGCGAACCTCACCGACGCGCCGTTCGACGAGTACTTCCACACCGCCGACTTCCGCAAGGGCCAGGGTGCGACGGGCCGGTACGGCATCCCGAAGCTGCTCGTGTTCCTCTGGCGGCTCCAGAGCTTCCGCGTCGAGGGCGGCACGCCCGTCGAGATGAAGGCGTGCCCCGGGACGTTCGTCTTCGACCCGACCGGCCGGAACGTCCCGCTGTTCCAGCTGCCGATCCAGCCAGAGCTCGACGTCGACACCTGGGTCAGCGCCCCGGAGTGGGACGTGCCCGGCCCGTTCACGCAGTCGCTGCTCGACGCGCTCGACGACCCGGGGGTCGATCCGCCCGAGCACGCGCCGTATCCCGCGCACGACGACGTGCCGGACTTCTACAGCGCGTCGTCCGGCTCGCCGCTCGAGCCCGTGACGGTCGAGGCCTGGCCGGAGGCGGGCCAGTTCGAGCCGACCGAGGCGTTCGAGCAGGCGACGCTCCAGGTCACCTACCAGTACGGGTTCCCGGGCGCGATCGGCGCCGGGCCGTACGACCGCACGCAGCTCGCCGACCCGCCCGACCGGATCGATCCCGAGGAGCAGATCCACGGCGGCGCCGGGCTCGACACGGCGCTCCACGACGCGGCCGGCGCCGGCACGGTCACCATCGCCGACTCGCTCACCTACGCGACGGTGGAGGACGTCGCCTCCGTCTCGTCGCTGCTCGTGCGCGGAGGGCCGTCGCAGCGGCCGGTCGTGCGTCTCGCGGCCGCGTCCGCCTGGACGTTCACCGGCCAGGCGGGGGCGGAGCTGACGCTCGACGGGCTGTTCGTGAGCGGCGGCGACATCGTGCTGCAGGGGCCGTTCGCGCACGTGCGCCTGACCGGCTGCACGACCGACCCGGGCACGCTCGACGAAACGGGCGCGGCGCTCGCGCAGTCCGTCGACGGCCGGGAGCTCGCCCCCGTCACGATCTGGATCGAGGGGCCCGGCGCGATCCGGCAGCTCACCATCGACCACTGCGTGCTCGGCCCGGTGCGGACGCGAAACGGCGGCGCCGTCGAGGCCGTCTCGATCTCGGACAGCATCGTGCAGGGGATCGATCCCGCCGGCAGCGGGCTCACGGTCTTCGACCCGCAGCTCCTGCAGCGCGCCGTCAACGCCGACAACCCCCTCTCGAAGGCCGTCCTCGCGCTGCTCGCCGACTCCTCGCCCGGCGG
The DNA here is from genome assembly GCA_035546215.1 of Gaiellaceae bacterium. GTDB lineage: Bacteria > Actinomycetota > Thermoleophilia > Gaiellales > Gaiellaceae > PALSA-600. The sequence goes on from DASZWR010000074.1 coordinate 11,100, forward strand.
GATCGAGGCGAGCCTCGCGAGCGTGATCGGCGGCCCGAGCATCTGGGACTCGACGCTCTTCGCGGACGTGCCGCTGCCCGTCGCCGTGCAGGAGCTCGTCGCGGAGGGCGCGGCCGCCGACACCGCCGCCCTCAACCTGGGGCTCCTCCGGGCGGCGTTCCCGGTCGCGCTGGCGTCGGCCGCGCTCGCGTTCGCGGACGGGACGGTCGCGCTCGACCGCGTCACTGTGCTCGGCGACGCGTACGTGCACCGGCTCGACGCGAGCGACTCGATCCTCGCGGGCTTCACGGTCGCCGAGGACGCCCAGGACGGCTGCGTCCGCTTCTCGGCCGTCGGCCCGGCGAGCCGCGTCGCGTCGCCGTACCTCTCCGTGTCGCTCGCCGCCGGCGCGGCCGTGTTCACGAGCACGTCGTTCGGCGACCCCGCCTACGGCCAGCTGCTCGACACGGCCGATCGCGCGATCGCGTCCGGCGCCGCCGGGGCGACGATCACCGCCGGCGCCGACACGGGGTCGGAGCTGGGCGCGTACTCGGCCGACCTCGCGCCGGTCAAGGAGAAGGGCCTGCTCATCAAGTACGCCGAGTACATGCCGCTCGGCCTCACACCGGTGGTCGTCCATGTCACGTGACGGCCGCGCTCAGCCGAAGGAGAGGAGGACGCCGTGGGCAGTGACCGCGCACGCGTGAGCTACGACCCGAGCCGCCACTGGCGCGGGGTGGTGTACCAGGAAGGGCGCGTCACGCTCGAGGCGGACTGGAACGAGGCGGAGACGATCGCGGCCGAGGAGAGCCGCGAGCAGCTGCTCGACATCGTCGGGCCGGCCGGCACGCCCGACGACGGCTACCGGGTCGTCCCGGTCGTCGACGCGAATGGCAAGGCGACCGGCGACCTGACGATCACCGCCGGCACGCTCTACGTCGGCGGCGAGCGCATGGTGCTCGACACCGATCTCGACTACGCGAGCCAGCCCGACTGGGTCGACACGGACGGCGATCCGCTCTGGACGCCGCCGGCGGTGCCGGAGAGCAACATCACCGAGTCGGTCTACCTGCTCCTGCGCGAGCAGGAGGTCGGCGCCGTCGAGGATCCCGCGCTGCTCGACATCGCGCTCGGCGGCCCCGACACCGCCGGCCGCCGGCGCATCGTGCAGCGCGTCGTGCGCGGCTCGACCGAGGGTGCGACGTGCGAGGGCGGTCTCGAGTGGATCGAGCGGGACTGGGAGCGCCGCGGGCTGACGTTCGACCCCGCGACGATGCTGCTGGAGTCGTCGGCGAGGCTGCAGGTCGGCTTCACCACCGACTCGAGCTCGGGGACGCTCTGCGACCCCGTGGCGCAGGGCGGCTACCTCGGCGCCGAGAACCAGCTGATCCGCGTGCAGGTCTCCGACGTCGCGCGTGACGGGACGCCTTCGCTCGTCTGGGGCTTCGACAACGCGTACTTCCTGTACCGGGTCACCGTCGGCGCCGTCGTGCAGGGCACCAATCCGACGACGGTCCTGACGCTCGCGAAGGCGCCGGTCGACCAGTACCACCAGCCGCAGAAGGACCAGGCGGTCGAGGTGCTGGTCGCCGCCGCGAAGCTGACCGACAAGGACTACATCGCGGAGACGAGCGGCATCGTCACGACGGTGGCGAGCGCCTACCAGCCGGACACCCAGCAGTTGACGATCAACGCGGCGCTTCAGTCGCCCACCACCGACAGCCCGGTCGTCTTCCTGCGCGTCTGGCAGGACACGATCCCGTCGTACGCAGGCGGCCCGGTCGAGCTCGGCCAGACGGGCGTCACCGTCACCCTGACGTCGACCGACGGGTACCACGTCGGCGACTACTGGACGTTCGCGGTGCGGCCGGGCACGCCGACGGCGGTGTCGCCGGTCTACCCGCAGCGCATCGAGGACGCGCCTCAGCCGCCGAACGGGCCGCGCGAATGGCTCTGCCCGCTCGCCGTCGTCACGTGGACGAACGGCGTCCCGACGGTCACCGACTGCCGGCAGCACATCTGCAACCTCGCGGAGTCGTGCGGCTGCGACGGCGGCTGCTGCATCGAGGTCTCCCCGAAGTCGGTCGACGGCGGCCCCGGTCTGCAGAAGCTGATCGACCGCTACGCGACGAAGGGCCCGGTGACGATCTGCCTGCAGCCGGGCGTGTACCGGCTGCGACGCCCGCTCGTGATCACGCGCGACTACGTCGGCCTCACGATCGAGGGCTGCGGGCGCGGCGTGATCCTGCAGGCCGCCGAGTCGTCGCGGATCTTCCTGCTCGGGCTCGTGGTGGTCGACGGCGCCCGCGACTTCACGTTGCGGAACGTCGAGCTGCGGCTGCCGCACGTCCCGCTGAAGCCGACGGCGGCCGAGGCCGAGAAGGCGATCGCGGTCCTGCCCGAGGAGCGGCGGGCGCTCCTCACGCGGTACATCCGCCAGGTGCTGATCTCGATCGGCGTGTACCTGCTCGCCGGCCGCGACATCGCGATCGAGGAGTGCACGTTCGCGAACGGGTCGTCGGAGGGGGAGGTGCTCGGCACGGGCGTGCTCGCAGCACGCGCGATCGCCGGGCTCCGCCTCGTCGACAACGTGTTCACCGCGCCGAAGAAGACGTCGGTGCCGTTCTCTTCGCTCTCGAGCCTGCGCGAGACGGAGGGGGCGCTGCAGGTGCTGTTCGGGTACCTGCAGCTCCCGACACGCACGCAGGAGGTCAGCTTCGGCAAGGTCGGCGAGCTCGTCGACATGCACGAGGAGGCCGCGCCGCGCGCCCGGAAGCTCGGCGTGCGGGCGACGGAGCAGGCGGCGTCCGCGATCGGGCTGCCCGCGCTCCACGACGGCGCGATCGAGGGGAACCTGTTCGAGGGGCTCACCGTGCCGGTGCTCGTGCTCGGCCGCATCGGGACGCTCCGGATCGAGGAGAACACCGTGCGCTCCTGCTACGGCGGGTTCTGGCTCGTGCACACGGCGTCCAGCGCGGCGCTGGCGCTGATCGAGCGCATGTCCGCCGCGACCGACACGGCGTGGCAGTACCTGAGCTCTGCAGGGCTCCTCGGGCTCGGCGACCCGGTGTTCCTGATCGCGAGCGTGCTCGTGCGGCTCCTCCCGGTGACGCCCGACGACACCGACCCCGGCGGCTCGTTCGGGGTGCTGAAGGCGTTCAGCCGGTCGGTGGTCGAGCACGCCGAGAGCGTCGTCCGCGACCTCTACGTCGCGTCGAGCGGCGTTACCGCCAAGCAGCCCGAGGAGCCGCGCGCGAAGAAGGAGATCGTCGAGCTCGCGTTTCCGAAGGAGGTCTCGGGCCTCTTCCACGAGATCGGCACGGTCAGCCGCGCCGGCGAGGTGACGCCCGCCGATCCCGGCACGGCCGTCGAGCCGCGGCTCGCCGTGAACGGCAACCAGGTCGACGCGGTGCTCACCGACTCGCTCTCCGGTGCGGGCCTGCTCGTGCTCAGCCTCGACGCCGACCACGAGACGAGCCTCGTCTGCAGCCACAACCGGATCCGCAGCCGCGTCTCGTCGGGCGCCGCCGCGTCGCTCTACGAGGTGCTCGAGTGCGCGGTCACCGGCAACATCGTCAACAACGACGCCGGGAACGCGAAGACCGACCTGAGCCTCGTGCTGGTCAGCCGCGTGATCGGCGACTACCGGCGGGTCGCCGTCACCGGGAACGTGCTCGTGGGGATCGCGAAGCTCCCGCCGCGCACGCTGCCCGCGCCGTTCGACACGTGGGACAACCTCAACACGATCGTGCCGTCTAGGTGACCGACACCGACGTCTGCCCGGCGGATGCGACGGTGATCACGCCGCCCCACGTGCACTGGCACTGGCAGGAGTCGTCGAGCGCCTGCACCTGCCCGATCGTCGCCTTCGACGCGCCCGGCGACCAGGGCATCAGCACGGGCACACACGGCTGGGGCGCCCCCTGCGCGGCGGACACGGCCGGGTTCGACGGCGAGGTGCAGAGCGCGAACGGCGGCACGTTCGACGGCGAGACGTCGGTGATCACGCCGGCCGGAGCGGTCGCCGACACCTGCGCGCCGGACGCGGAGAAGGTCGACGGCGCGGTTCCGAACGAGCACTGGAGGCTCGCTCCACTACAGACGACGGTCGGCACGATCAAGCCCCCTCGATTGGTTCGAGTCAACCTTATCGCGTGGGGCTCCGCCTAGGTGCGCGCGCGCCGGCAACGCGCGGTCGGCGTGCCGGTGGGCCCCGTCTCGCCGACGGTGGCGCCCACGCAGGGACGCGGCCGGAAATCCCCGGGGGCGGCGCTGCATCCGTCGAGCGTGCCGGCCGAGAACGTCGGCCGCGCCCTCACCGACCGCTCGACCGGCGCGCCGCTCGACGCGGAGACGAGACGCGGCGTGGAGGCGGAGCTCTCTGCGGACCTGGGCCATGTCCGCGTGCACGCCGACGGGGCGGCGGCGAGCCTCGCCCGGGGGCTCGGCGCAGCCGCGTTCACCCGGGGTGAGGACGTCTACTTCGGCGCAGGCCGCTACCGGCCGGCGACGAGCGCAGGACGCCGTCTGCTCCGGCACGAGCTCGTGCACGTCGTGCAGCAGAGGCGCGGCGACGTCGCAGCGTTCGCGGGCGGCATCGTCCCTCCGTCGCACCCGAGCGAGATCTCCGCCTCGGCGGGCCACGCCGGCAGCGACCGGGTGAGCGGACGGCCCGCGGCACCGGTCCTGCAGCGCGGAGTCGACGACGAGTGGCCGAGCGCGGGCGCCACGGTCGACGACGCGCGGCGGGCCGCCGAGGCGCTCGAGGAGGAAGCGAGGAAGAAGATCGCGCAGACCGGGTTCATCCCGTCGTGGGCCGTCGACATGGCCTCGCAGAGCGGGTGGCGCGGCGCGAGCGTCGCGAGCATGTCGAGTGCGGAGCTGGACCTCCTCCACGAAGTCGTCTCGGCGAAGGACGTGATCGTCGGCCGTTCGAGCAACGTGACGCAGCGCGGCATGTTCGTGCTCGACGAATGGCTCCAGGCGCGCGGCATCCAGTGGACGCAGCGCTGGCAGGACGTCTACAACAAGTCGCTCTTCCTGCGCACGTCCTCGGGGGCGCCGGTGAAGGTGATGGCGGGCGCGGGGTACTCGGCGGCGGAAGCGGCGGCCGCCGAGGAAGGCGCACGCATCGGCGGGATCACGAACGAGCCGTACTGGCCCGACCCGGTGACGCCGTCGGCCGGCGGGACACAGGCGGCGGCCACCGGAGCCGCCGACGTCGAGGAGCGCGCGGCCGCCAGGTCGGCCGCCGCGGCGGGCGGCGAGGGAGTGGCGCTGCGCGCGGGCGTTGCGGCGACCGTGCTCGAGGTGGTCTTCAACCCGGCGCTTCAGTTCGGCTGGGAGTTCGTCAAGGGCTTCTCGGGCGACTACCAGGAGGCGTGGAACCGCGTCCGGAGCCCGTCGCGCCACCGCGGCTTCGCCCAGGGCTGGGTCGCGCATCTGGTCGGGCTCGACCGGGCGTGGCTCAAGGAGCACCTCGCGCCGCAGTTCGTCGACCGGACGAACGTCGCCAGGGAGGTGATCGGCGCTGCGGGGATGGCCGAGAAGGCGTACGTCGCCGGACTCGCGGAGGGGTTCCGCTACGGGGAAGTCTACTCGCGGGCAGCCGCCCTGCAGGTGCTCAACCGTGCGTACGCCGAGATCGCCCGGCGCGGTGAGCAGGTGTTCTTCGACGACGACGGCGCGATGCAGCGAGACAGCCTCATCCTCGTCGCCGCGGTGCTCCAGCACGAGGCCGACGACGCGATCCGCCGCTGGGACGAGCTGCGCGAGAAGCGGGCCCGCGAGAAGGCGGCGCGCGAGGACTACGAGCGCCGGTCGCAGCGCATGACGGTCGGCCACTACCTCTGATCGAGCATCGGCCTAGCCGATGTCCAGGTTCTCGGGGCGTGCCCACCGCACCTTGTCGAAGTTGGTGTAGTGGTCGAGCTGGCCGAGGTTGTCGTACGTCGCGTGGGCGGTCGCGAAGAGCGCGTCGGTCTCCTCGTCCGCGGGGAAGAGTGCGGCCGCGTGCACGTCTCCGGGCATGACGGGGTCGAGGTTCACGGTCGGGATCGCCGCGCCGGCGTGCGGTGCCCGTTCCTCGACCGGCACGTTCACGTCGTACCGGATCCCGCCGTTGTCGAAGGAGACGCTGCGCGGCACGCGGAGGACGAAGAACCGCGCCGACGCCGCGTCCGCGAGGGACGTCGTCCCCTCGTCGTCGAAGCCGGTGATCCCGCCCCATTCGACGTCCTGCAAGGTCGTCCGACCCGCTGCGAACCGCGCGAGCGCCGCCGTGCGGAACGGCGTGCGCAGGTACTGCGGGCCGACCGGTGTCGTCGGCGGGACCCAGATCTCCTGCTGGATCTCCCGCGTGCCCGACGTGTACCCCGTCCGTAGGGACGGGGTGGAGTGCCAGGCGTCGCGAGCCTCGTCGCGCGTGTGGCCGAGGCTGTGCTCGACGTGGCCGAAGACGGCCCCGGGCTGGATGAGGCTGTCGGGCGACGCCTCGAACTGGGAGTAGAAGAAGACGAGGAGGATGCCCTGGCTCGGGTCGTTGCGCCTCGCCTCCTCCAGCGCCGGCCGGATCGCGTCGAGCGCCTCGCGGGCCCGTTGCTCCTGGATGTGGTCGTTGATCAGGTTGAGGACGAAGTTCGCGCCCATGAATGCGAGCTGCACACCGGCGACCACGGCCGTTCCCCGCGCCGAGGGTCCGCCGACCTCGAGGCCGCGCATGTCGGGCGTGCCGATCATGGCCGTCGTGCCGCCGGTCCCGCCGCCCTGGACCGCCTGCTCCTCGGCTGCACGCTCGGCGTCGCTGCTCGATCCGAGCTCGATCGAGCCGGTCGGGCGGACGGGAGCGTACGAGCCCACCTCGACCCCGCGGAAGCGCCCCGCGACCTGGAACAGCGCGTTCGTGCAGCTCGAGCAGGCCGGGATCGGCTCCAGCGTCTGGCCGGAGTCGCGGCTGCGCACGGTGAGGATGCTGATGCGCCCCGTCGCGCCCGGCGGCATGTGCGCCGCGATGTACTCGAACAGCTTGATCTCCGCGTCGTTGACGTGCGAGAAGGGGAATTCGCCCTGCGAGCCCGCGATGCTCCGCGCGGCCGTGATCGTGCGCGTCGTCGGAGTTGTCGCGTGGAAGACCGGCGCTCCCTGGCCCAGCGCGTCGGTCTCGCTGCTGCTGATCGCCCTGATCTCGCGTGCGCCCGTGAAGCCGGGGACGTCGACGATCGCGGCGCCGATCACGCGGGCGCGGGCCCCGCTCGGAAGCGGTCCGCCGGTGCGGATGATCTCCATCAGCCGTTGCTGCGTCGCCGGGGCGGGCGACAGCTCGGTGACCGCGCCGCCCGACGAGGCGATCGTCACGGCATCGGCGCCCGCTGCGTCGACACCGCTGGTGGCAGCGGCGGGCAGCCGGCGCGGCACCGGCGGCGGCGACTGTGGCGTTGGCGGCGGCTCGATCGACGCGCGCGGGGCCGAAGGGTCGGTCATCTGGGCGAGCTGGGAGCCGCCGCCGACGCGCGGGTTCGCCAGAGCCCCGCCGTGAAGCTGCGCGACCTGAGCGTCGCTGAGCGCCGCCAGCTCGGTCTCGATGTCGAGGCGGTTGAAGCCGTTCAGGATCTCGGCGGCGTCCTGCCACCGGCCCTCCCGCACCGCGATCCTGTACGTCTGGATCAGGGTCGGTGGCCCGATGAATCCGGGAGACCCCGGCTCTGCCTCCTGTCGCCGCACCACCGGCTCCGGGCGCGCGACGGCGTGGATCAGCTCGTGTGCGAGGAGCCGCCGCCCGTGGTCGGTCGACGGCGCATAGCGGTCGCGGGCGAACGCGATCCGCGAGCCGACCGTGTAGGCGTCGGCTCGGACGGCGGCGGCCGACGCGGCGGCGCCGCTGTCCGCGTACACCCGTACGGACTGGAGGACGCGCCGTTCGTCGCGGGTCAGGGGCGGATCGGCCGGTCCGGCGCCGGCCGCCACGGCGTCGACGTCGCCGCGGCTCGGCTCGGCGGGATCGGTCGACCGGCCGAGCGCCAGGGCGCCCGGCACGGCCGGCACGTCGGAGGGGCGGCGGCCCCGGGCGAGCCACGGCCTGAGGCGCGGGCCGAGCCGATCCACCGTGCTGCCGGCGAGCGGCTGACCCGTCGACGAGAGCGCCCGGCCGACGAGCGCTTGCGCGTCCGTCGGGACGCCGGGGGCGGTCGAGGGCGAGACGGATTGCCGCACCGCTTGACGATGGCAGCGGCCCGTCACCGCCTCGTCACGGCTGGCCGATGTCGATGGCCGTCACCGTGTCCTTGCCGGTCGCGCCGGTCTGGTAGAGGACGTCGCCGGCCGGGATGCTCGCAGCCAGCTCCGTCCTCGTCCCCGACACCCGGATCCCCGCCGTGTCGATCGCCTGCTGGACGTAGCCCGGCTTCCCGCCGCCGACGCCCCACTTGCCGAACACGTCGTAGACGAGCTCGCCCCACTGACGCGTCACGAGGATCGGCCCGGTCGTCCGGCTGCCGAGGCGCGCGAAGATGCCGAGCCGCGCGGTGACTGCGGCAAACACCCTGGCGATCTCGAGCGGGTCGCCGTTCGTGGCGACGTAGGCTGCGCGGTTCCGCGGATCGACCCAGCTGTAGGCGGGCGCTCCGTGCTGGATGTGCAGGCACACGGCGATCGCCGCGTCGTCCCAGGTGGCTGCCTGCGCCGGGATCGTCCTGAGCTCGTGCTGCGTGATCCAGTCCTGCTCGGCGCGGTCGAGCGACCCGCCGTGCGGAGACTCGGCCAGGTCGATGATCAGCGAGAGGATCTGCGGGTCGTCGAGGAACAGCAGCGCCTCGTCACCGCCGCGGATGTCGTCGCGGCCGACGACCACACGAAACTCGTTGGCCGGGGTGACCCAGACGCCCGCGTAATAGAGGAGGTACAGCTCGACGTCGGCGTCGGCCTCGATCCACTTGCGCATCACCGACGCCGCGTTCACGTTCAGCATCCCGGGGCCGAGCGAGAAGTTCGCATGCCGCTGCGCCGACGGTGTGTCCCACGTGTCGACGCCGCCGACCCCGGCCTCGAGCGCCCAGTACTCCTTCATGGCGATCTGCAGATACCGCGGCGCGTTGGGGGCGAGCGTGCCCGGGCGGCCGCCGTAGGCGTACCCCGAGACGTAGGCGCTTCCCGGGCTTCCCTGGAAACGGAGGGCGGTCCGAGTCGTGGCTGCGGCGCGGCGCCGCTCGATCATGTCGATGAGCTGGTTCTGCTGCGGTGTCAGTGGCCTGATGCCCACCCAGTTCGGCCAGTCGGCACCGGTGCCGGAGGCGAGGCGCGCGACCGAGAGTCCCGTGCGCTGTGCCGGGCGTGCCGCCGTCAGTCCGCCGCTCACCCTGGAGGCGATCGCCGCCGCTTCCCGCTCGGCGCCCGTCGATGCGTCGGGGACGCGTCCAGATGGGACGGCGTCGGGCTGCTGCAGCGTGTGGACGAGCTCATGGCCGAGCACTGCCTCGTCGAGTCGTGTCTTGCCGACGACCACGTGCTTCCCCACGGTGAACGCGTCGGCTCCCAGCGCGGCCGCAGCTTCCGCCGCGGCCGTCCCTGTGTGGAGGCTTACGTCGCCCGGGTCGGCGCCGAGCGCTCGCTCGAAGACCCGCCGCGTGCGTCGCGCCACCGGCTGGGCCGGCGCTCCGAGCCCCGCTGCGACGGCCTGCTCGCGCGTGCGGCTCACCGGGACCTGCGACGGCCGCGCCCGGCTCGCGCCTACGGGTCGCGGAGGCCCGGCCGATGCCACCTGCGCCCTCGTCTCCGGCGGGAGAGCTTGGCGGTCGTACGCCACCGCTCGAGCGTCCCCTACGGTCGTCACGCCATCGTCACCTGAGGGACGAACGGGGAGGTGAAGAAATCGAACGGTCCTCCCGTCTAACGGTTTGTTCTGACCAAGCACGAGCGAAGGGAAAACCGATGGTCGTACGCCGGATCGTTCCCGTGTTCATCGCCGTTCTCGCGGCGGCAGCGCTCACAACCGACGTCTCCGCCCGGACCCAGACCCGGACGGTCGCCACCGCGACCGCCGGCGCCTATCGCGCCGTCGTCACGGCGGCGAAGACATCGGCCGGGCCCGCGCCGACCGCGAAGGTCACCGTGGTCGCGTACGTTCGCTCCGGAAGCCGCTGGAAGCACGTCGGCTCGCACCGGCTTTCAGGCACCTTCTTCTGGAAGACGATCACGGCGCCGCACGGCCTCTGCACGCTGGCCGTCGTGCGGAAGCCCGCACCGGTTCACGTCGTCGTCCAGCCGCTGATCACGCCGTCGATCGGCTGCGGCAGCCGCGTCGCCTTCGACTTCTGAGCGCGGCTCCGCTCGGCGGCGGTGACGTCATCGCGTGTCACCGCGCCGGCACGTCGCGGCGTTCCGCCACCGCGCGCGCGAGCGCCTCGCGCGAGTTGATGCCGAGCTTCCGGTAGATGCCGCGCAGGTGGTATTCGATCGTCTTCGGGCTGAGGAAGAGCGTGACGGCGGCCTCCCGCGTCGTCTTGCCGTCGCCGAGGAGCCTTGCGATCTGCAGCTCCTGCGGTGTCAGCTCCGCCAGGGCGGACGGGTTCCTGCGATGCGCGGTCTCTCCCGTGGCCGCCAGCTCGGCACTCGCGGCGTCGGCCCACGGCGACGGGCCGAGCCGGTCGAAGGTCGCGAGCGCAGCGCGCAGCTGCTCTCGTGCGCGGACACGGTGCCGCTCGCGGCGAAGCCGCACACCGTAGGCGAGCTCCGTCCGTGCGGTGGCGAAGAGGTCCGGCGTCTGCGCATGCGCCTCCAGCGCAGCCTCGAAGTGCGCCTCGTAGTCGGGGGCCACCATGCCGAGACAGCGCTCCGCGCGGGCGATCGCCCACGGCATGCCCTTCGCCCGCGCGCGTTCCGCGTGACGGAGCGCCGTCTCCGCGGCGGCGTCCGACTGCCCCAGCCGGAGCCGTGCGTCGACGAGCTCCGGCTCGACCGACATGTCGACGTCTGCGAGGCCGAGCGCCTGCGCACGCCGCTCGTGCTCCTCGAGATGCACGATCGCCTCGGCCGGCCGGCCGAGGCCGAGCTCGAGCTCCCCGAGCGCGGTGTACGTCCACAGCTCGTAGAACCCGACGCCGAGCTCGATGCAGAGCGCGCGGCCCTCGGCCGCGTGCACGCGGCAGCTCTCCTCTCTCCCTTGTCGCGCCTCGAGCCAGGCGAGGCCCGCGAGCGCGGCGGCGAGCTCCGTCCGCTGCCCGGTCTCCTGCGCCAGGCGGATCGTCTCGTGGAAGTCCACCTCGGCGTCGGCCCAGCGATCCGACACCGACTCGTCGCGCGCCAACCGGTTCAGGAGGCGCGGCAGCGCGCCGATCGCGGTGTGCTCCCGCGCGGCGGCGACCGCGCGCGCCATCAGCTTCCGCCCGGTGTCCACCTCGCGCAGGAAGATCGGCGGCACGGACGCCCAGAACAGGGTGCGCGGGTCGTTGCCGAGATCGTCCATCTCGAAGAGGCCGAGGGCGCGACGGAGGTCCGGGGCGCCGTCGCCTCCGGCGAGAACCCGCGCCACACCTCGCGCCGCGACCGCGTAGAACGCCGTCGGGCCGTCGTCCGCCGCGAGCTCGACGGCGCGCTCCGCCGCCTCGAGCATTCGCGCCGGCGCTCCGGCGTAGAAGCACGCGTCCGCGGCCTCCGCGAGCATCAGGCTGGCTTCCTCGGGCGAGGCGCGCTCGGCCGCGGCGACGAGGAGCTCGTAGCCCTCGTTCACCGGCCCGCGCCGCGCAGCGATCTCGCCTCGCAGCGCGTCGACCCGCGGGTGGGGGTCGAGGGCCCGTGCCTCGTCGAGCAGGGAGCGCGCCCGCTCCGCCTCGCCGCCGAGCCAGGCCGCGTCGCCCGACTCGTAGAGCAGCCGGCCGCGCTCCGCGTCCGACGCGTGCAGGCGCGCCGCCCGCTCGAAGGTGAGCGAGGCGACGCCGTAGGCCGCGCTGGCGCGCGCACGCCGTCCCGCGTGCTCGAGCGCCGCGGCCGCCGTGCCGTCGACGCCGACCGCCGCGGAGGCGAGGTGCCACGCCCGACGATCCGAGTCGCGATCGGGCAGCGCCTGTGCAAGCGCCCGGTGCGCCGCCCGCCGCTCGTCCGGAGCCGCCTCGCCGTAGACGGCGGAACGAACGAGCGGATGCCGGAACTCGACCGTGCTGCCGGTCACGCGCACGAGGCCGATCCGCTCCGCGGCCGTGAGGTCGTTGACGTCGAGCCCCGCTCGTGCGAGCACGGCAAGGTCGCCGGTGTCGGAGGTCGCCGCGAGCAGGAGGGCCCGGCGGGTCTGGGGCGTCAGCGACGCGGCGCGACGGAGGAACGAGCGGGCGAGGCTCGCCGGGACGGGCACCGGATGCTCGGGCGGCCCGGCCGCCAGCTCGTGGGCGTCCGCCGCGAGCTCGAGGAGCGCCAGCGGGTTGCCGGCGGTCGCCTCGTAGAGCCGCTCGACCGCAGCGGCCGGCACGCCGTGCAGGAGATCGCCGGCGGCGCCGCGGTCGAGGCCCGCGAGGCGTAGCGCGGGGACGTCGGATCCGTCGAGCAGCGACGGCTCGCCCGAGCGGACGGCCAGCGTGACGGCGATCGGATCCGCGACGAGGCGCCGCATGGCGAAGAGCAGCGCCTCGGCGGTCGCGCCGTCGAGCCAGTGCGCGTCGTCGACGAGGACGAGCAGCGGCTCCTCCTCTGCGAACGCGGCGAGCAGGCTCAGAGTCGCCGCACCGACCGCGAAGCGGTCCCGGGGACGCCCGCCGGGACGGAGCGCGAGCGCGCCTTCGAGCGCGGCCGCCTGGGGCGCCGGGATGCGCTCGAGCGAGCGGAGGGCGGGCCGCAGCAGCTCGAGCAGCCCGCCGAACGGGATCGCGGCCTCCGACTCGATTCCGCGCGCCCGCAGGATGCGCATGCCTCCGGCGCTCGCGGCGAGGTCGTCGAGCAGCGCCGACTTGCCGATTCCCGGCTCGCCGACGAGGGCGAGCACCCGGCTGCGGCTCGCGCGCGCCGCAGTCAGCAGCCGAGCGAGCGCCCGTTGCTCCTCGCGTCGCCCAAGTAGCACCCAGAGAAGACTAGGTGGCCACCTGATGCGATCAAAGCGCCGCGTTCCTACGGTCGGACGAACTCGATCAGGAGGAGATCATGGCAACGATCGAAGAGCCCGCCGCGATCGACGGCGCGAAGCTCGAATCGTTCGTCTTCCGCGCCGTCGACGAGGTCGGCGCGACGCTCAACGCCGCTCTCGTCGTCATGGGAGACAAGCTGGGCCTGTACCGAGGGCTTGCCGGCGCGGGGCCGCTCACGCCCGAGGAGCTGGCGGACCGCACGGGGACGAACGCCCGGTACGTCCGCGAATGGCTGTGCAACCAGGCGGCGGGCGGCTACGTCGAGTACGACCCCGCAACCGGCCGGTACACGCTGCCGCCGGAGCAGACGGTCGCGCTCACCGACGAGGACAGCCCCGCCTACCTGCCGGGCTTCTTCCAGATCGCCGTCGGGTCGGTGCTCGACTCGCCGCGCATCACGGAAGCGGTTCGAAGCGGTGCAGGGATCGGCTGGCACGACCACGTGCACGACGTGCACGAGGGCTGCGAGCGCTTCTTCCGGCCCGGCTACAACGCCAACCTCGTCTCGTCGTGGCTGCCGTCGCTCGACGGCGTCGTCGAGAAGCTCGAGCGCGGGGCCAGGGTCGCGGACGTCGGCTGCGGGCACGGCGCGTCGACGATCCTGATGGCGAAGACCTTCCCGAACTCGAGGTTCTTCGGCTCCGACTACCACGCCGGCTCGATCGAGACGGCGCGGCAGCGGGCCAGGGAGGCAGGCGTCGAGGGCTCGGTGACTTTCGAGGTCACGCCCGCGGCGGGATACTCGGGATCGGGCTACGACCTGGTGACGATGTTCGACTGCCTCCACGACATGGGCGATCCGGCCGGCGCGGCGCGTCACGTCCGCGAGACGCTCGCCGCCGACGGCACGTGGATGATCGTCGAGCCTGCGGCCGGCGACCGGGTGGAGGACAACCTCAATCCCGTCGGCCGCGCGTACTACGGGTTCTCGACGCTCCTGTGCACGCCCGCGTCGCTCTCGCAGGAGGTCGGCCTCGCCCTCGGCGCGCAGGCCGGGGAGGCGCGGATCCGCGACGTCGTCACGGCGGGCGGGCTCACGCGCTTCCGCCGCGCCGCCGAGACGCCGTTCAACCTCGTGTTCGAGGCGCGGCCATAGGCGTCACCGAGACGGGGACGCGGGCGCGCACGCCCGACGAGAGCGGCTACGCGCTCGCCGAGGACGGGCTCCGCCTGTACTGGGAGGTCCACGGCGGCGGGAGCACGACGATCGTGCTCCTGCCGCCGAACCCGATCAGCCACTCGCGCATCTGGAAGGCGCAGGTCCACTACCTCGCACGCCACTTCCGCGTCGTTGCGTACGACGGTCGCGGCAACGGCAACTCCGACCATCCCGATCCGTCGGAGCCCTGGCTGCACGGCTGGTGGGCGTCCGACTGCCTCGCGGTCATGGACGCGACGGGGACGGAGTCGGCGGTGCTCGTCGGCATCTGCAACGACGGGGTGTGGCCGTCGCTGCAGATCGCGGCGGCGCACCGCGAGCGCGTGCTCGGAATCGTCGCGGTCGCGCCGGGCGTCCCGCTGCTCAGCCCTCCGCACGCGTTCCGGGCCGCTGCGGTCGCCACGTTCGACGACGAGATGGAGGACCCCGTCGGCTGGGAGAAGTACAACCGCGGCTACATCCTGCGCGACCACCGGGGCTTCCTCGAGTTCTTCTTCGGCGAGATGTTCCCGGAGCCTCACTCGACGAAGCAGCTCGAGGATGCGGTCGCGTACGGCCTCGACAGCGCGCCGGAGCTCCTCGTCATGGACGACGCCGCGCCCGTGGCGGCGAGCAGGGAGGAGGTCGAGGCGATCTGCCGCGGCGTGCAGTGCCCCATGCTCGTCGTGCAGGGCGACCAGGACAACTGCCAGCCGTTCGAGCGTGGACGGGCGCTGGCCGACCTGCTCGGCGCCGACCACGTGCGTCTCGCCGGGTCGGGTCACATCCCCCAGGCCAGGCATCCGGTTCGCGTCAACCTCCTCATCCGCGAGTTCGCGGCGCGCTTCGACACGCCGGGTCCTCGCCGGCGGAGCTGGGTGCTCGCCGGGCGCCGTGCGCGGCGCGCGCTCCTCGTGTCGTCTCCGATCGGCCTCGGTCACGCGTGGCGCGACGTCGCGATCGCGCGTGAGCTGCGCCGCATCGAGCCGGACCTCGAGGTGCAGTGGCTCGCCCAGCCGCCGCTGACCACGCTCCTCGATGCGTGCGGCGAGCTCGTCCATCCGGCGAGCGCCGACCTCGCGCCGGAGGCGAAGCACGTCGATGAGGAGAGCGGCGAGCACACGCTGCACGCCTTCGAGATGCTCCGCCGTCTCGACGAGATCTTCTGTGCGAACTTCATGGTGTTCCACGACCTTGTCGCCGAAGAGCCGTTCGACCTCTGGATCGGGGACGAAGCGTGGGAGATCGACTACTTCCTGCACGAGAACCCGGAGCTCAAGACCGCGCCGTACGTCTGGCTCACCGACTTCGTCGGAGTCCTCCCGATGGCAGCGGGCGGCGAGCGCGAAGCCGCCCTGGCGGCCGACTACAACGCGCAGATGGTCGAGCACGTCGCGCGGCACCCGCGGGTGCGAGACCGCGCGATCTTCATCGGCTCCCCGGACGACGTCGTCGATGCGCCGCTCGGTCCGGGCCTGCCCGGCATCCGAGAATGGACGGAGCACCACTTCCGCTTCGCGGGCTACATCACGGGCTTCGACCACGAGGAGATCTCCGACCGTGACGCTCTCCGCGCGGAGCTCGGCTGGGAGGACGACGAGCAGGTGTGCGTCGTCGCCGCCGGCGGCTCGGGTGTCGGTAACCATCTGCTCGAGCGCGTCGTCGCGGCGTACCCCGAGGCGAAGGAGCGCGTGCCGTCCCTGCGGATGGTGGTCGTCGGCGGGCCGCGCATCGACGCCGGCGCCCTGGCCCGAGCAGGAGTGGAGACGCACGGCTACGTGCATCGTCTGTACCGCCACCTGGCGGCCTGCGACGTGGGGGTCTCGCACGGCGGCCTCGCGACGACGATGGAGCTCACGGCGGCCGACCGGCCGTTTCTCTACTTCCCGCTGCGCGAGCACTTCGAGCAGAACCACCATGTCGCGCACCGCCTCTCGCGCCACGGCGCCGGACGGCGGATGAGCTTCGCCGACGACGGCCCCGGGGAGATCGCGGCCGCGCTCGCCGAGGAGCTCGGGCGTCCGCGCCGCTATCGCCCTGTCGCCGACGACGGCGCGGCGCGTGCCGCCGCGATCATCGCCGAGCTTCTCTAGCCTCGAATGGGGCGTTTATACGGTTCCGCGCGAACGGCTTGGTTGAGCCGCAGCGGCTCAGTCTAAAGAGGTCGCTATTTCACTTCTTCCACGGAGTCACACGCGGACGGGCGGCGCCACGGCCGGCTGAGCGTGCCAAGGAGCAACCCGAGGAGCCACCCTCCGCTGGCGACGAACGCTCCGGCGATGAACCCGAGCCCGGCGAGGCAGTCGCCAGGGCCACAGACATCGGTGTGCTCGAGGTAGACGGACGCTTCGCCAAGCTACAGGAGGCAGGCGCGTCCGACGCCGGCAGGAGCCAGAAGCGCGACGACCCAGAGGCGGTAGCGGCGGCCTGTCACGTATCCCACGCTCCAGCTGACGAGCATCGGCAGCACGATGACCGGAAGCCCGAAGGTGATGAAGGCGTGCATCCCAACGACGTTCGACCTCGCGTCACCCGCGCACGGCTTTTCTTGTCTGCTGTCCCTGTCGGTGCGGCACCCGTCTCGGGTGGCGGCCTAGAGATTGACGCCGTGCCTGCAGGTCAGCGCTACCTTCGATGGGTGTCCGATGACTTGACCTCGAAAAAGGTGCACCGGCTCGCGCCGGGGACGACAAGAGGCGACGGCGTCTCGGACGTGGACGACCGGCGTCCTCGGCGATTAGCCGGCGGCGTCGATCTCGTCGAAGATCGCGTGGACGCGGTCGACGGCTTCGGCGACGTCGTCAGGCTCGAAGCCGAGCGCTGTCGCTTCCCGTGCGAACTGCTCCGGCCAGTGATCCTGAATCGTCACCCGTGGCGGCCACGCGTGCATGTCACGAACCTCGAACGTCTCGATGCACGCCTTCCGTACCGCAGGCAGGGCGTCGGTGTCGAGCATGGCGCGGATCAGGATGATGTCGATCACGTCGCGCGAGCGGTCGTTCGGCTTCCCGTTCGGCATCTCCTCGGTGCAGGCGTGCGCCTTCTGCGCCAGCTGGTATCGCAGCGGAATGCAAGCGATCCGCTCCGGGCCTTCGATGCCGACGAAGTCGAGCGGGAAGGCCGGGACGTCGTCGAGTTCCCGCGCGGAGCGGCCTTCTTCGGGCATGAGCTCGAGCGTCACGGACTGCCAGGAGCGTCCCCGGTAGTCGATCTTCACACGCACCTGGATGAACCCGAGCTCCTCGTTCGCGATCGTCGGCTCGAGGCGCGTGAAGGTGAAGTCGAGGTATGGCTCGCGGAGAGCCTCGTCGAGGCGGTCGAGCAGATCTTCCTGTGCC
The DNA here is from genome assembly GCA_035546215.1 of Gaiellaceae bacterium. Lineage (GTDB taxonomy): Bacteria > Actinomycetota > Thermoleophilia > Gaiellales > Gaiellaceae > PALSA-600. Next base: position 28,655 of record DASZWR010000074.1, read on the forward strand.
GCGCGGAAGGTGGCGTCGAAGTCCTGGGTGGCGCGCGCCTTCTTCACGCCGAGCCGGAGCTCCATCGCGACCCCGCCCTTCGCCGCGAATAGCGGCTTGCCGTCACCGTCCTTCGCGCGTTCGAGGGCGCCGGCGATCACCATGAACGACACCTGCCGCTGGACGCGAAGCACAGGCTCGTCGAGCGCCTTGGCTTGTTCCTGCACCCAGCGCTGCAGCATCGCGAGGCTGCCGGGCGGCTTCGGACGCGTCGAGCTCATCGTCCCGCGACAGTACCCGCGGGTCAGGCGGCAGTCAGGCGATTTTCGATGCGCTCGAGCTCGGCGGGCGCGACGAGGCCCCGCCGTCGTGCGGTCTCGATCGCCTGCTCCACGAGGTCGCCGCGGAGGTTCTCCTCGATCCCATCGAGAATCGCCCGCGCCGGCGTCACGATCTGGATCCCCTCGTGGAAGGTCACGTCCTCGGGTGCGAGGTCACGCCGATGCAGCACGTAGAGCGTCGGGACGGTCCGGTTCGTGCGCCAGCGCTTCGGCACGGTCACGTGGAGCTTGCCGGGGTTGACGTCACAGAGGTCATGGAGGTCGAGAGCGGTGTCGTGCGAGAGGACGCCGGCGGCTGGCCGCGGCCACAACGTTGCCTCCATGTATTGCGCGAGTGGGTCAGGCGGGAAGGCGTTGAAGCGATAGAGGCCCCAGCCGACGCGCTCCGCGACGCCGCGGCGCGCCATCGCATCTAGGGCCTGTGGCGTGAAGCCTTCGGCGACGGCGTCCTCCTGCGTCACGTAGCCGTAGCGATCCGCGGCGAGATCGAAGAGGGTGGTGTAGGCGCGTCCAGGCATGGCGTATGCACGTATTTCAACACTTCGTTGAAATACGTGTCGGCCCGGAAGATAGCACGAATTTCAACGTTTTGTTGAAAATCTCGCTCAGCACGGGGAGGGGGCCCGCTCGCCTGGCGAGCACACGCTCGTCTTCACCGGTCAAGGGGCGTGCGGCTCGACGAGAACTACCGCCGACGAGTCCTGGATCCCGCTTGCGCACGAGCTGGAATCACGCCGATAGGCTTCCACGTCCTTCGTCACACGCACGGGACGATCGTTGCGGCTGCTACGCGCGACGTTCGTGCTGTGCAACGGCGGCTTCGCCACACGTCGGCGGCGTTCACGTTGGAGACCTATGTTCATCTGCTCGATGATCGGGCCGGCGTGGACCCGGTCGCGAAGGCGCTCGAGGGCGGGTCGAAGCGGCGGCGTCGCTGAGGCGGCGAAGCCGGGGCAGACCCGCCGCGGCCACGCGACGGTCCCCATCGGGTGGTCCACACTGCCATCCGAATTGAACGTAGCACCGGTTCTGCCTGAACCGTCAAGGCGCCGTTGTGGCACCGTCGGGTCCGTTCTCAGGTATCGCGTCTGCGACGTTCACGTGCCGGGCGGCGTGTGCATCCACGACCTCGATGTCAAATGGATAGACGGCGTCGACAACGACGTGCTGCAGCAGCCGTCGTACTCGTGCGTCTTCATCAAGGCTCTCGTCAAAGTTCACGCGATCCTGACGTACGAGGTCACGCACCTCGTCCTCGGTGTGTGCGGTGATCTCGACCGTGACCGGGCCTGGCGGGTCAGGGTTATCGCTCTCCTTGAAGATTGCGAACCGCCCCAGGTCGAACACTCGCGCATCGTCGTTGGAGACGCCGTCGCGGAACTCGAAGTACTCAAAGACGGGGATGTCGTCCACGGTTCCGAGGAACGACTCCCGGCCTTCCGCATCCTGGAGCCAGTCAGGGACTGCGGCATCCCCGCCGAAGTTCGGTGCTAGACGGAGGTCGAGCGCCTGGTAGAGACGCCAGCGTCCGCCTCCTGCGATGACAAGGGACGGTTGATAGCCCGCGGCGCGCAGCTCATCCAGGGCTGCTCGGAGTCTCTCTCCTGCGGACATTCCGTCCGCAACAACTACCTCAGGGCTCTCGGTGGCACAGTCGACCAGCTTGTTCCATTCCCAGCGGGCAAGTCCACGCCCCCACTCCTCAGCGGTCATCTCGAGTCCGTATACGCGTGGTTCGCGGATGAACATCGCTTTCAACATCCACCGCTTGTTCTGCGATCCGCCTAGCGCAGGCACGGCCGTAGGCCCTCGTTCTACGACGCCGATCGCGTTGAAGATCTCGCGCACGCCACGCGATGTCCTCCACTTCCCCCGAAGTTTCTCGACGAACTCATTCACCAACTCGTCCTCGATGGGAGCGTCGATGATCGCCTGCTCCTTCTGCTCCTCCTCGAGGGCACGCATCTGCTCGAGCGCGGCAACCAGCAACTGCGTACGGTCATCCAAACGATCCGGAGGCAGAAGCGGCTGGAGATTCTCGATCGCGACGATGCCCTCGACCGTTTCGCGGGGGTTCTCGAGACGACCCGTGCCGTGCTTCATCGGATCGATCTGCGGAGCCGGGCCATCCGGCGGTATCAAGTTGAGCGCGAGAACGACGAAGGTCTGGATGAACTCAAGGTCGACAGCGAGTCCGTGAACCTGCCGCCTCGACAGGGACTCCATCACCCAGTTCGACCAACGGCCGCGATCCTCCCAGTCGGCTTCGATTCCCTTGTCGAGGATCTGAGCGAGACGCGGAACGTTGCCGAAGTAGCCGGCGAAGGTTGTCCAGGCCGGACGCCAGCTCTCGACGTCGCCGCGGTCGCGGACGTTCCGCAGAATCCAGAACAGGAGCCCGAACCGGTGTAGGGCACGCCAGTCCAAGAGCTCTTGCTTGACGTCGACCCAGCGCTGGTTGGCTGCCAGCTCACCTCGGATGCGCTCAACCTCGTCCTCCGGCTCTCCTCGCTCGATCGCAACACGAAGTTGCCAATCGTCCGGGTCGCTGTGCTCAGGGTTCCAGTGTTGGAGAGGTTCATCCCAGACTTCATTGATCTGACCGAGCAGCTCCGTGTCACGCGGACGCGAGTCGAGGATGCCCTTGCACAGGTTCGCGTAGCCATCCCACACCTGAAGCAGGGCGTCCTTTCCAAGCTGCCGTGCTTCATCGTCTGAGGTGTCTTCGGTAACGAGCGCCTGCGGCCGGTACGAATACTCGGACATCCGCAGCCAGCTCCACTCGAGCAAGCTGCGCACGTCGTCCTGGTCGGCGTCGCGGAACATCGCGCGCCGCGCTGCGACCCAGAGGGAGATCATCCGCCGCGTCAGCGCGAGTGCCCTGACCTCGAGCGCGCGTTGAGCGACGATGATGGGTAGATCCAGGGCGTCGTGGGCGATGTCGCGACTCCCGCTCTTTGCCGCCGCGGTCATCTCCTCGTACAGCTGTCGGTCGAGATAGTCCTGTGGGGACAACTCGAACGGGCTCGCTCCGCCCTCGATGTCGCTCGAGTAGAGCTGGCCATAGCGCGCCCACGTCTCCGGCAGGACAAGCAACACATCCTCGTACAGATTCTTGATCGCTGAGTAGGTCGCTGGGCTCGGCGTTCGGATCGCGATCACGGCCTCGTCGTGGAGATCCTTGATCAGAGTCCGGAACTTGTCCTTCTCCATTCGCCGGAGCCGGAACGAACGTCGCAGCCTGCCAGTGGCACGAGCCAATGCAGAATCGACTGATACGAGATCGCTTCCTGCCCGGACAGCCCTTCCCAGTTCGGCGCGAAGAAGCGGCTGCGGCAACCCACGATGGTGGGACTTCTCGGCCACTCGGCGTAGAGCGCGAAGACGAATATCGCGTACCTCACCTGCCCGGCGGGCTTTGACAATTGTCGCACCTCTAACCGACCGTCCGAACCAGGGCGAGTACTCAATCGCGTGGGCCTCGCAGAACTGACCAAGCAAGACGGTCGCGACACGGCGGAAGATGACGTCCTCGATCGCGGCCTCGACAGCGCGACGGGTGCGCCTAAGACGGAGCTCGTGGATGGAACCCGGATCGATCGCGTGGATCGTGGAGACGAATAGGAAGCCCAACGCGATCGCAGTCCCAAACGCCCAGATCACCGCCCACGATGCAGCCCATCTGCCCGGCGCTCCCTGCCCCACGTGGAGCAGGACGGCACCGTCCAAAACGAGACCTATGAGGCCGGCATAGAAGATTGGGAACAGCCAAGTCTCTTCGGCGAAATCCCTCAGCGATCCGCCTAACCGGTTGCCGTACACGGACTGAAAGACGAACAGGACGACGGCGAGGGAAAGACCGAGTGCGGCGCCTTGAACTTGCCAAAGGATGCCGATGAAGTCGACCGACGTCTCCTCGGCGTGACCAAAGACGCTGAACCCGCCCTGCCAGATCCAGGGCTGCACAAGTCCTATGAACGCGAGCGGTGCGAGCCAGACGAAGGAGAACTCGTCGCGCGCGAACTCGACAAGCACGGAGATGCCACGCTGACGCGTACGGAGGAAGCGCGACTCGGTCGCCAGCCTCGCCTTCTCGCCCCTCGCCATTCGCGCCAGCGAGTACGGACGCCAGCGGACGAACGGCCACGCGAGCCACCGACGAATCCGCCCAAAGACAACGCCCACAGCCACTAAGGCTCGCGGACGCCAACGACTTCGTTACCCCAGACGGCCCAGCCAGGATGTTCCTCGCGTGCAAACCGGAATGGGGCCCCTTCGGTTGACACCGTGATGCTTTCGGGCCGAGTGCCCCAAGAAAGGACCGGAGGTGCCGTCACCGCGGCGAGATAGCGCGCAGCAGCCTCGACCGCGGCGCGCTTGTAGTTCCAAAGTTCCGCCAGGGCGGGTCGAGAGATCGCCACCGCCAGGATTCAAGCCCTTCCTCCGGACGAGATGTGCGGAACTGCAGGGTTGGCGGACCGGTGAACCCGACCTACCCGACGACGCAGCGCCAGAAGTGGCCCTCGGCGGTGGTTGTTGACCCTGTGTTGACCCTTCAGTTCCGGTGAGTGCACGCGGCGCACGGCTGTGCAGCTGATTTCCAGGTCTTTCGTTCGATGGGCCGGGCAGGTCTCGAACCTGCGACCTTGGGATTAAAAGTCCCCTGCTCTACCAGCTGAGCTACCGGCCCTCACCCGGGAGTACGCTTCCCGGATGGGCAAAGGGTACGCGGAAGGAAGCGCAGTCGAGGAGCGCCAGGCGGCGCTCGAGCGCGGAGACGACCCGGACGCGCCGCTCGACCACGGCCGGATCGCCGTCTACGGCTCGACCGAGGACAACACCGAGCAGCACTTCATCGGCTGGCTCGACGACGTCGACCCCGACGAGCTGTTCGCCTCGGGCGCGGCGTGGGGGATCAAGACGGTGCGACTGAAAGCGGAGGGCTCGTGAGCACGAGCGCCGCACCCGGGTTGACGCGGTTCACCACGCGCACGTCCAGCGTGTAGCTCGCCTGGCCGAGGGTCGTCTTCGGCAGCGTGACGGTGGTCGGCGCTGCGCCGCCGACGAGTGAGCCGCGCGTCGCGACGATCGCGCGCCGGTCGGCGCCCACGAGCGTCACCACGTAGAGGCAGTCGTGCACGCAGCCGAGCTGCAGCGTCGCCGGCGCGCCCGAGGTGAGCGACGACGGGTACTCGACGTCGCTCGTCGCGGCGGCCGGGGTCAGGCCGGGGCAGATGACGGCGCCGCGCACGACCGCGTCGACGGCAGCGCTGGGTGCTGCCGCGAGCGCCGCGCCGACGATGCGCGGCTCGCACGCCGCCGCCGTCACGGCCGCGTCGCTCGGCGAGTCGAGGAGGATCGGGGGCAGCGTCCCGCCGAATGTCTGCGTCAGCGTCGTCCAGTTCGGCGCCGTCCAGGACTGGTTGTCGGTCGTGGCGGCGGCGCGGAACGAGACGAAGTCGGCTGCGAGGCCCGCCTTCTTCAGCGCGGCGAGCGTCGGCTTCGGCGTCGCTGCGCCGTCGACCAGCACGCCCACCGCCAGGTCTGGGCGCACGGCCTTCACGGCGGTGCCGACCGCGGCGAGGGTCTGTGCGTACTGCGTCGCGGTGGCGGTCGTCGGCGCGGGGCCGATCGTCAGGTAGTGCAGGTTCGGCAGCTGCTGCGCGAGCGACGCCGCGTACTGCGCGAACGCCGACGTCGGCGTCGTCACGTAGTCGAGCTCCAGGAAGCCTCCGGGAACCGTCGGGAGGATCGTCGGGTCGGGCGCCGTCGCGGCGTCCGGCCAGGTGACCGTCGCACGCTGGGTCGCCATGAACGTGGGCGGCGCCTGGGGCGGGGCCGCCGAGCCCGACGCGACCTTCGCCGCTGCCGTCGGCTTGCCGCCGACGCGCACGATCGGCGGCGCGTCGAACTGCGTCTTGTTGCCGAGCCAGTCGGTCGCCGTGATGTGCACCGGGTAGACCCCCGCCGCCTTCGGCGACCAGCTGAGCGTGTGCCAGCCCTGGAGGAGCGACAGCGACTTCGACGGGCCGGCGTTCGTGTTCGCGCGAACTGTCGCCGGCTTCGACAGCCAGAAGCGCACCTTGCCGACGCCGCTGTTGTCGAGCTGGAACGCCGGCGGCTCGTGCTCGTACGCCTTGAACCGCGCGGCGGCGTCGGCGAAGCGCGGGTCGGTCTTCGCGAGCTTCGTGAGCAGCTGCACGACGAACGTGTGGTAGTCGACGGGCGACGGCTCGTTCGGCAGCGCGTAGTACGACCAGTAGCCGGTGTCGAACTTCGGCAGCATCGACGCTGCGGCGTTCTGCATCCGCGTCGCAAGCGCCGCCGCGCTCGCGTCGTCCGCGGCGGCCGCGTACGACTGCAGCGAGATCGTCGCCTGCAGGTCGGCGTTCAGGACCGCCATGCGCGTGAAGCTGTAGAGCTTGATCCACGGCCCCGCCGCGACCGTGGTGAGCAGCGCGCGCGGGATCAGGTTGTAGGCCGACGACGCCTCGCGCATGTACGCGGTGCTGCGGTCGGTGACGAGCGACGCGGCGCCCGCGAACGCCTGCGCGGCGACGGCCTGCGCCATCCCGGAGAGCCACGGCGCGCGCCCTCCCTGGAACGGGAAGTCGTACTCCCAGCCGATGCCGCCGCCCTTCTGGTAGACGCCGCGGGCGATCAGCGCGTCGGCGAGCGTCCGCGTCCCCTCGACGTCGCCCTCGGCGACGTGCGCGTTCAGCGCGCCGAAGTCGGCGAGCGGATGGAAGCGGAAGCAGTAGCCGCCGAAGTAGCGGTACACGATGCCGTCGGCGCCGACGATGTCGGTCTTGTCGGCCGGCGCCCAGTGCTTCGCGAAGAAGTCGTCGTTCGCGCGCAGCGCACCGTAGAGGGCGAGCGCGCGCGGCTTCGTCAGCGCGCCCGGGAACGTGGCCGCCTCCTGCAGCGCGACCTGCACGTGGTAGCCGCGGCCGTTCGGGAGCGTACGGACGAGGTGCGCCGCGCGGGCGATCTCCGTGCGCGCCGCCGCGCGCGTCGTAGCGTCGAGGGGCGCGCGGTTCACCTTCGCGAACGCCTGCTTCTCGAGCTTCATCAGCGTCGTCGCCCTCGCGCTGCCGGTGAAGGCAGCCGCGAGCACGGCGACGGCGAGCACTGCGAGACCCCTCACGCAGACCACGACGTCATCCTGCCCGATGAGTTAGCTCCCACTGGTCGAGCAACCGTTCGACGTGGATGCGCTGTGCCTCGCTGAACGGCATGGTTGCGACCAATCTGCGTGCTTCGCGCGGATCGTCGTTCGCGATCGCCGCCTCGAGATGCTCGCGCTGCGGCGTCGGCTCGCGCAGCTGCCGCCGGAGCCAGCGCAGCAGCGACACGGTTACAGCTGTTTGAGCCAAATCGCGTATCTCCGCTCGATCTCGAAGCCGGTGCGCTCGTACAGCTGCACCGCCCCCGTCGGATTCGTCGAGTCGACCTTCAGCCCTACCCGGGCGGCGCCCCGATCTGCGTATTCACGGAGCCCGTGCTGGACGAGCGCCGTGCCGAGGCCCGTGCCGCGCGCGCCCGCGCGCACGACGAGATCCTTCAGCCAGCCGTCGCCGCGATCGACGGCCCAGTGCAGCGCGCAGCCGGCGAGCGTCCCGTCGCGCTCGGCGAGGAACCAGAGCTTCGGGTCGAAATCGTCATGGGACGTCATGTCGGCGAGCCACACGTCGAGCGGGCGAGCGACGTACGTGTCGTCCCACGCGCCGTAGGCCTCGTCGAGGAGGGCGTGCAGGCGCGCCGCGTCCTCGGGTCGATACGTGCGCACCCGAACGCCGTCCGGCCACGCCGGGTCGGGGAGCGCACCGTCGAGCTGCCGCCACATCCGGAGCACCTCGCCGCGTTGCACGTAGCCGGCGCGGCGTACGAGCTCGCCGGACGGCGTGTCGCCGTCGACGACGACGGCCGTGAGCAGCGGCAGCCCGCGCTCGCGCGCCCGCCTCTCGATCCGGGCGAGCAGCGCGTCCGGGTGGGACCCCGCGACGACGAGCTCGCCGGAGGCGTTCAGCGCGCCGTAGCCGCCGTCGTCGGTCACGTAGCGGTCGGTGCTCTTCGACTCCCACCCCTGCGCGAGGTCGTCGTACTTGACCTCCGCCGTCCCGGTCGCAGCGCGGTCGCGGGCGGCGAGGAGCTCGAAGACCCAGGGGAGGTCGGTGGGCCGGGCGTCGCGGATGTCCGCCACGCGCCCACGGTACCCTCCGGGTGCAGGCCCCCATCGTCTAGTGGCCTAGGACTCCGGCCTTTCACGCCGGCAGCACGGGTTCGAATCCCGTTGGGGGTACTTTTGGCTCAACGATGCGGGTTTCCGAAACTGCCGTGGGGAACGATTCACACGACGCTCCGAACCCGAACGGACACACGCCGTCAGGAAGCAGACCTGAGCAGTTCTCGAGACGACATGCGGCGCGCATCAGTCCTCAAGCTCTTCCATCGTCTTCGCGAGCTGCTCTTCATCCCAGTCGACGTAGTGCTCCATCGTCGTAGCCGGATCGGAGTGGCCGAGGAGCTTCTGGACGGCCTTGATGTTCCCGGACTTGTCGAGTACGCGCTGTCCGGCGGTATGCCGCGCCTTGTGCATCTTCTCGCCGCGCGTCACGCCTTCCGCGACGACGCCGGCGCGCTGCAGGCATCCGTACCACCAGTCGTGCATCCCGTGCTGTGACATCGGCTTCTCGGGGAACTGCTTGTGACGCGGAACGGTCTTAGCCGCCCCGGTCACGCGGTCGTAGCCGACGAACGCGCGCCAGGTCTTGTGGCTGCACATCATGTAGTGCTCGGGGCGGGCGTCGATGCTGAGTTGCAGGATCGAGAGAGCCTCCCACCACCAGTCGTCCACGACGCGAATCGTCTGAACCTTGCCGCCCTTCGTGAACACGGTCACGCGCTTCCGGGACTGGTCGCAGCGTCCGTACTGCAGCGTGTTGAAGGGCCACGAGCAGTTCACGTTCGACTTCCCGCGCGGCTCCTTCAACGTGCAGATGATCGCCGGACGCTTCCGGTCGCTCCTGATGCACGGCGACGGCATCCGCACCACGATGCCTGGCGTCCCCTGGGGCGGCATCGCGAGGCGCATCACGACGCTCGAGCAGCAGTTCGCCAAGAGCCGGACGCCCCTCGACTACGTCGAGCTGGGCCACTTCCATTCGCGGCAGACGCTCGACGGCATTCAGAGCACGGTCTTCATGAACGGCTCCGTGAAGGGGCCGGACGAGTACTCGCTCAAGCAGTTCGGCTCGGGGCACGACGCGAAGCAGACGCTTCTCACGTTTCACCCGAAGCACGGCGTCACCGGGCAGTACTTCGTGAACCTACAGGAGACGAAGGCGGCGAGCGAAGGCTGGTGAGCACGATGCTGCACGCGCCCGAGGAAGGTCAGCAGCTCTCAGAAGCAGAGAAGGCCGCCTGGTGGCGCTACACCACCTTGGTGGACGCTGGATACTCGGAGCCGTCAGCAGCTCGCCTCGCGCTCGCCAGATACGTCGACCTGCACGACGCGGTCGACCTCGTGACCAACGTGCTCAAGCGCGGCAAGGATCCCGAGCTGGCCGAGCGCATCCTGCTCTAACGACAATCTCATCTCGTTCGACTGAGAGCCGCCGAAAGGCGGCTTTCGTCGTTCTAGGAGACGTGTCCGAGGAAGAGGAGTGAGGCCGCTTCGTAGAAGGCGACAGCCGCAAGCACGAAGCCCGCGCCGACCACGGCGACCTTGATGAGTGTCCAGGCGAGCGTCTCCATACCTGTAGAACGCACGAGCGCCACGTTTCGATTCGCTCTACAACCGCCGAGGGCGCCCCGAAAGGCGCCCCCGCGGTCACGAGAGGAGGGACGAATCCCTTCTCTAGGACGAGAGTCTCGCTCACGGCTGCCCCGCGCACGACTGACCATTCGGCGTCCACGACGTCGGCCTTGACCTCTCAAGGA
>DASZWR010000075.1:0-66691 GCA_035546215.1 Gaiellaceae bacterium
TTCGCGGGAGTCCGGGCAGCGGGGGACGCAGACAAGGTCGCGCGCATTCACCGGGGCGTCACGCCGGTGGTGCTGGAAGAGGCGCTCGCCCGCCGCGGGCGGCTCGCGGTCGCGACCGGCGACGGACGCGCCGCGGCCGACGACCGCTTCGGGCTCACCGACCGCGAGCTCGACGTGCTCCGCCTGATCGCCGGCGGCAGCTCGAACGCCGAGATCGGCACGGCGCTCTACATCAGCCCGAAGACCGCGAGCGTGCACGTCTCGAACATCCTCGGGAAGCTCGGCGTCTCGCGGCGCGGCGAGGCGGCCGCGGCCGCGCACCGCCTCGGGCTCCTCTGACGAGCGCCGGTAGGCTCGACGCATGGGTGTCCTGCGCGAGGTCGTCGAGTCGGACCTGCCGGTCTTCTACGAGTACGAGTGCGACCCGGAGGCTGCCGCGATGGCCGCGTTCCCGTCCCGCGAGCGCGACGCGTTCATGGCGCACTGGGCGAAGACGCTCGCGAGCGACTCCGCCCGGACGTGGACGGTCGTCTCGGACGGCGAGGTCGCAGGGAACGTCGGCTGCTGGGAGGACGACGGGCGCCGGTTCGTCGGCTACTGGATCGGCCGGCGGTTCTGGGGCCGCGGGCTCGCGACACAGGCCCTCGGCGAGGTCCTCGCGGTCGTCGAGGAGCGCCCGGTCCACGCGTACGTGGTCGAGAGCAACGTCGCCTCGATCCGCGTGCTCGAGAAGTGCGGGTTCGTCGAGGTCGAGCGGCACACGGGCCACGACGGGGTCGAAGAGCTGCTGCTGCGGGCCGACTAGGGCGATCGCCCTAGGCGCCCGGCCCCGGCCGGACGGCGTCGCCCGAAAGATGAGGACGCGAATACGGCGTCCGCCCGAGGCGCGCTCGGAGGCCTTAGCCGCAGTGTGCGAGAGGTCGCAACCCCCTCGCCGCAAGGAGGCCTTCCGTGTCCGATCTCTCCCTCGCAGTCCCCGTCCCGCGCACCGCGAGCGCAGACGCGCTCCGCCGCATCCTCTTCGCGAACGTGCTCTCGCTGCTCGGCGACGGGCTGCTCCTTCCGTTCGCGGCGCTGTACTTCATGGCCGCGTTCGGATTCGCCGCTGCGGCCGCCGCGCTCGTGCTCGCCGCGATGACCGGATCGGGCGTCCTCCTGACGGCGCCCGCGGGCGCGCTGATCGACCGCCTGGGCGCCCGCCGCGCGACCGCGGCCGCGACCCTGCTGCAGGGCGTCGCATGCGCGTCGCTTGCGTTCACCGCGACCCTGCCGGCTGCGGTCGCCGCCGCGGTGCTGTTCGGCGCCGGGCGCGCCGTCGCGCGGCCGGGCGTCGACGCGATCATCGGCGAGCTCAGCGAGGGCGCCGAGCGGACGGCTGCGTTCGCCGCCCTGAACGTCGCGATCAACGTCGGCTTCGGGGCCGGCGCCGCGCTCGGCGGCCTGATCGCGAGCTTCGGCACCGGCGGGTTGCGCTGGCTGTTCCTGCTCGACGCCGCGTCGTACCTCGTCTTCGCCGTCGTCGTCCACGCCGCGCCCGACGTCCGCGTCGAGGGCCGCACGGCGAGCACCGGCGGCTACCGCGCCGTGCTCGGTGACCGGTCGTTCCTGCTCGTGCTCGCGATCGCGGTCACCGGGTTCGTCGCGCTCACGCAGATCGACGTTGCGTTCTCGCTGTTCACCGTCGCGACACTGGGGCTCCCGGTCGGCATCGTCGGGCTCGCCGGCCTCGCGAACACGCTGGCGGTGATCGCGCTGCAGGGCCCGATCGTGCGCCGCACCGCCGGGCAGCCGCGCACGCGGCTCCTCGCCTTCGGCGCCGCCGGGCTCGCAGGATGCTGGTGCCTGGCCGGGCTCGCGGAGGTGCTGCCCGGCGGGACGCTCCCGTCGGCGGCGCTGATCGCGGCGCTCGGGACGATGGGCGTCGCCGAGACGATGCTCGTGCCCGTCGTGTTCGGGCTCGCGAACGACCTCGCGCCCGACGACCTGCGCGGCCGCTACAACGGCCTGCTCTGGGGCGCGGTCGGGTCGGCGTTCGCGATCGGCCCCCTCGCGGGCGGCTCGCTCGTGGGCGCGGGGCTCGCACCCGTGTGGCTTGCGGGCCTGCTGCTCTGCGCCGCGGCCACCGCAGCGCTCACCCGCCCACTGGGTCGCTCCCTCGGAGAGCTTTGTTAGCTTGGACCGATGGGCGCGAGAGTCTTCCCGCGCGGGACGACGGTTCTCGACTACTGGCTGAGTCACGCCGAGGGGTTCACCGTCGAGCCCCTCGGCGCGAGCGTCGAGGATGTCGTCACCGGCTACCCGTCCGGACGGCCCGAGCAGCTGATCGTCCGCTCGCGCACGGGCCGCCAGCGCGAGATCGACGTCGACGAGGTGCTGGCGGTCGAGCCGAAGGCGCGCGTCTTCCTCATCTCGCACCGGAGTCCCGTGCGGCTCGACCACGCCGCGGCCGGCGCACGTGCGGCGGGGCGCGGCGCGACCGCGACCGCGACCTGGCTGCAGCCGCGCCTGCGGACGGCCGTCGCGCTGACCGTTGCGGGGACCCGGTGGCTGGTCCCACGGGTCGTCGCGGGGCTCGTCCTCACCGCGATCGTCGCGGGCCGCCTGCTCGCCCGCGCCTCGCGCGCGTTCGTCGTGTGGGTGGTGCGAGAGTCACCGCGCGCGTTCGCCGCGGCGTCTCGCCGCGATCGCGCTCGGCGTGAGGCGCGCAGAGCCGGTCAGCCGACCGGCAGGTGACAGAGGACGTCGGCGATCTCGAACACGCTGCCTCGCTCGAGCGCGTGGATCGACAGCCAGCCGCGCCCGCCCAGGGACACGGACAGGGTCGGGCTCGCGCCCTCCTCCCGCGTCAGGACGATCCCGCGCACGTCGGCCGGGTCGAAGCAGACGAACCTCGACTCGGAGGTGCTGTTCAGCAGTACGCCGTGACGGCCAATCGCAAGTCGCCCGAGCGAGAGTTCACCGTCATGCCAACGCCATGCCACCGGGTAGGTGGACGTGCCCACGGACGAAGCGTAGACCGGTCGCGCCGCGCGCGCACGTCGGAATTGTCCGCAGGTTTCCCGGCGTCGGGCAAGCTTCGGCGATGGACACCGTGGTCGTCCTCGCCGGCGGGCCGATCGCAGCGCCGCCGGAGCTGCCGCCGGACGCGCTCGTGATCGCCGCCGACTCCGGCGCGGAGCTCGCGCCCGGCCGGGTCGACCTCGCGATCGGCGACTTCGACTCGATCGCGCCGGCGACGCTCGCCGGCCTCGCGCACGTCGAGGCGCACCCCGCGGCGAAGGACGCGACCGACCTCGAGCTCGCGCTCGATGCCGCGTTGCGCGCCGCGCCGAGACGCGTACTGGTGCTCGGCAGCGACGGCGGGCGGCTCGACCACCTGCTCGGCTCGCTGCTCCTGCTCGCCTCCGACCGGTACGCGTCGGTGCAGGTGGACGCACGGCTCGGCCCCGCCGCGGTGCACGTGATCCGCGGCGAGCGGATGCTCACCGGAGAGCCCGACGAGCTGGTGTCGCTCTTCGCGGTGCACGGCCCGGCGCACCGGGTCTCCACCCGGGGGCTGCTCTACCCGCTCTCGGGCGAGACGCTCGAGCCCGGCTCGAGCCGCGGCACCTCGAACCGGTTCGTCGAGCGCGAGGCGCGCGTCGAGGTCGCCGGCGGCGTGCTGCTCGCGGTCCGGCCTAGCGGCACCGCCGCGGCAGGAACCGCGTCGTGACGACGCCGGCCGCCGGGATACGGTGCGCGAGCAGCCCGCGTGCCGCCATCCAGTCGCCGAAGCGCTGCCACTGAGCGACGCGCACGCAGCCGACGCCGTTCGGGCCCGCGAGCAGGCGCAGCGTGAGCGGCGTGGCGCGGGCGAGGAACGTCGCGTCCGACGCCGTCACCTTCTTCAGCACGGCGAGCGCCTGCGCCGGATGCTTGCGCGCCTGCACGGTGCCGGCGAGGAACGCCGTCACGAAGCGCCGCACCTTCGACCGGTACGCGGGGTCTGCGAGCTTCGCCTTGTTCGCGACGAGCACCAGCTCGTCGTAGGTCGGCACGCCCGCGTGGTCGACCGGGATGATCGTGGGCTGCAGCCCGCGCAGCTGCAGCTGCACGCCCTCGACGTTGCGATAGGTGCCGAGCACCGCGTCGACGCGGTGCGAGAGAAGCGCGGGCAGCAGGTTGTAGCCGACCGTGACCGTCTTGACGTGACCCGCGAGCCCGGCCGTCTTCAGCGTCGCGTAGTCGGACGGGACGCCCGTGATGCCGACGCTCTTGCCGCGCAGGTCGCGCAGCGAGCGCACCTTCGGGTCGATCGACATGAACGAGTTCAGCGGCTGCGGCACGACCGCCGCGACGGCGACCACCGGCAGCTTCTTGGCCGCGGCGAAGAAGAGCTCCTGCTCGTAGCTGACGGCGAGGTCGCTGCGGCCCGCTCCGACGAGCTTCAGCGGCGCGGTGGGATCGGAGGGCGCGTGGATCGAGACGTCGAGCCCGGCGCGCGCGTCGAGGCCCGACTGCTTCGCCTCGTACAGGCCGACGTGATCCGGGTTCGGGCTCCAGTCGAGCGTCACGTCGACGTGCGTGGCGCCGCCCGCGTGTGCCGCAAGGGCGACGGATGCGGCCGCGACCACCGCGGCAAGAGCAACGACCTGTCTACGCACGTTCAGCCTCCCAGGGGACGAGGATGCGCTCGGCGACCGCGACGAGCGCGTACAGCGCGAGCGCGAGCAGGGTCAGGACGACGACCGCCGCGAAGATGCGCGCGGTCTCGAGCGCAGGCTGCGCCTGCAGGATCACGAACCCGAGGCCCGCGGACGACCCGGCCCACTCCGCGAAGACCGCCCCGACCGCCGCGTACGTGGCGGCGACGCGGGCGCCGGTGAAGATCGCCGGCAGCGCCCCGGGCAGCTCCACGCGCAGGAAGACCTGGCGCCGGCCGGCGTGCAGCGTCCGCATCATCCGCACGAGCTGGGGGTCGGCCGACCGCAGCCCGTCCACCGCGTTCACGACGATCGGGAAGAAGCACACGATCGCGACGACGACGAGCTTCGGCTCGATGCCGTAGCCGAGGAGGATCGCGAGGATCGGGGCGAGCAGCACGGTCGGCACGGTCTGCGAGAGCACGAGCAGCGGCAGCAGCGCGCGCCGGAGCGCGGCCGAGAAGTGGAGCGCCACCGCGAGCAGCAGGCCGCCGGCGACCGCAAGCAGGTAGCCGAGCACGATCTCCCGAACGGTCACGAGCGTCGCCGACGCCAGCAGGTGCGCGTCCGCGTGCAGCGAGGAGGCGACGGCGGTGGGCGCCGGGAACAGGTAGCCGGGCGTGCCCGTGAGGCGCACGACGGCCTGCCAGACGACGAGCGCGAGCGCGAGCAGCGCGACCGGCGGCCACCACGTGCGCAGCGCCTTCACGCGACCGCCTCCAGCGCGCGCTCGCGCAGCTCCACGAACGCGGGCGAGGTGACGACGTCCCGCCGCGGCGCGTCGCGCGCGAGGTCGACGTCGAGCGCCGCGACGACGCGTCCGCCGCCGAGCACGAGGACGCGGTCGCAGAGGAGGAGCGCCTCCTCGACGTCGTGCGTGACGAGCAGCGCGGTCCGCGGCTCGCCGTCGAGCACGTGCACGAGCCACTCCTGCAGCTCGGCCCGCGTGATCGCGTCGAGCGCTCCGAACGGCTCGTCGAGGAGCAGCACCGGCTTGTCGGCGAGGAGGGTGCGCGCGAACGCGACGCGCTGGCGCATCCCGCCCGAGAGCTTCGCCGGGCGCAGCTCCTCGGAGCCGGCGAGCCCGAGCCGTCCGAAGAGCGGACGCGCGCGCTCGCGGGCGGCGCCGCGCGACAGGCCCGCGTTCTCGAGCGCGAGCCCCGCGTTGTCGAGCGCCGTCCGCCACGGCAGCAGGCAGTCGCGCTGCGGCATCAGCGCGCAGCGCGCGAGCCGCGCCGCCGCGTCGGAGGCGCCGCCGACCGCGACGCGGCCGCCGTCCGCCTCGTCGAGGCCCGCGACCACCGAGAGCAGTGTCGACTTGCCCGCACCGCTCCGGCCGACGATCCCGACGCGTCCTCCCGCGGGCACCCGCAGGTCGACGCCGTCGAGCACCCGGCGGCCGCCGAGCACGCGCACGAGCCCGTCGGCGGCGACGCCGTCGGCGACAGGACCTGCGACCGGTTCGACGAGCTGACTCATCTGCTCCCTTCGCCGGCATGACCCGGATCAGGTTCGGCGGGTACGCGCCAGGAAGCGCTGTCTCAGCCCCTCGAGCGGGGGCTCCCCGGTGCATCCAGCCTAGCGCGCATGAGGGCGCGGGGCAGCGGCAGCACGAACGGCCGCTCGCGCTTGCGCTCCTCCTCCAGCTGGCGCCGGCGGCCGTGCAGCAGCTCGAACTCGGTGACGAGGCCGACGAGGGTGCGGGCGTCGCTGCGCTCGACGACCGGGAGCGCGCCGAGCTCGCGCTCGGCCATGCGCGTCGCGACCGGGCGCAGCACCTCGTCCGGGTAGGCGACGACCGGGTCGCGCACCATCAGCGCGCCCACCTCGGTGTCGTCGTCGGCGCCGGCGAGGTGCGACCAGCCGACCACGCCGACGAAGCCGGCCTCGCCCACCACCGGATAGAGGCGCTGGCGCCGCCCTTCGGGATCTCGCTCGAGCGCTGCGCGCACCTCGGCGACGCGCGCGTCCGGCGCGACCACGCGCGGCTCGGCGCGCATCGCCTCGCGCACGAACAGCGCCTCGAGCGGGTCGACCGCGTACTCGCGCATCACGTGGAAGCCGCGGCGCGCGACCTTCTCGGTGAGGATCGAGCGGCGCAGGCCGACGACGCTGACGAGGTGCGCGACGGTGCACGCGGCGAGCAGCGGCAGCAGGAGGCTCTGCTCGTGCGTCAGCTCGACGGCGAAGACGATCGACGTGAACGGCGAGCGCGTCACCCCGGCGAGCGTCGCCGCCATGCCGAGGGCGGCCCACGTCGAGGGAGGCCCGCCGAACCCGTGGCCGATGAGACCGCCGGCGGCGGCGCCCATGATCAGGAGCGGCGCGAGGATGCCGCCGCTCGTGCCGGAGCCGAGCGCGGTCGCCCAGATCACGAGCTTGACGACGAGCAGCACGACGAGCGCGGAGATCGCGAGGCGCCCGGCGAGCTCGTCGCCGATCGTCGCGTAGCCGACGCCGAGCGCGCGCGGCTCGATCACGCCGCCGACGCCGACGACGAGGCCGCCGAGCGCCGGCCACCACGACCAGTGGATCGGCAGGTGCTTGAAGGCGTCTTCCGCCCCGTACACGGCGGCGGTGAGGATCCAGGCGAGCACCCCGCCAGCGAGCCCGACGACGACCGCCTCGCAGACGCCGGTCGCGCCGAGCGCATGGTGCGACGCGAGCGGGAAGAGCGGCGCCGCGCGGACGAGGCCGTGGTGCGCGAACACGGTCCGGAGCGTCGCCGCGACCGTCACCGAGGCGGCGATCGGGACCATCGAGCGCGGCCGCCACTCGAAGACGAGCAGCTCGATCCCGAAGAGCACCGCCGCGACCGGTGTGCCGAAGACGGCGGCCATGCCGCCGCACGCGCCGGCGACGAGCAGCGTGCGCCGCTCGATCGCGGTCAGGTGCAGGAACTGCGCGAAGACGGAGCCGACGGCGCCGCCCGTGAGGATGATCGGGCCCTCGGCGCCGAACGGCCCGCCCGAGCCGATGCTGATCGCGCTCGAGATCGGCTTCAGCACCGTCAGCCGCGGCTCGACCTTGCTGCCGCCGATCAGGATCGTCTCCATCGCCTCGGGGATGCCGTGCCCGCGGATCCGCTCGGAGCCGAAGCGGGCCATCAGCCCCACGACGAGGCCGCCGGCGACCGGGATGAGGATCGTCCACGCGCCGAAGCGGTGGAGCGACGGCTCGACGAGGGCGGTCTTCGCGGTGCCGTAGTACGCGAGGTGCGTGACGAGCCCGATCAGGTCGAGCAGGGCGAGCGCGACGACGGCCGAGAGCGCGCCGACGACGAGCGCGAGCGGGACGAGGCGGACCGCGTCGCGCGTGATCGTGAAGTCGCCGAGCGTGTGCTCGGGGCCCCGTTGCGGCCGTTCGTCGGCGCCGCCGACACTGTCTTCCGGAAGGCGGGCGTCCGAGGTCACGGCCGCCCAATGTATCGGAACCCGTTATTTCGGCGGAACCGTCATGCTTATGGCTTTGAAGCCATAGACTCCATCGGTTCCCGAAGGAAGGAGACGCGATGGAGAGCCGTCACCGCCGCGCACTCGCGGCGGGCGCCGCCACGGTTGCATCCGCACTCGCACTCACCGTCCAGGCCGCGGCGAGCCCGCCGCAGCCCGCGCCGTCGGGCAAGGGGCCGCTCCCGGCCGGCGCGCACACGCACGGATCGGGCTCCGCGCACAACCGCCGCTCGAACGGCGCGGAATGCCCACCCGGCCTCGCCTGCGACGTCGCGCCGGCCGCCTACGCGCAGAACAGCGCCGACCCGGGCGACTACGGCAACTACGACCTCGCGAACCGTCCGGCCGACGGCCTCGGCATCCGGTTCGTCGTCGTCCACGACACCGAGGAGGGCTACGACCCGACGATCGCCGAGTTCCAGGACCCGCTCGCGTACGTGAGCGCCCACTACGTCGTCCGCTCCTCCGACGGCGCGGTCACCCAGATGGTCCCGACCGCGGACGTCGCCTGGCAGGCGGGCAACTGGTGGATCAACACGCACTCGGTCGGCATCGAGAACGAGGGCTACGCGCTGAACGGGTCGCAGTGGTTCACGAACCGGCTCTACCACTCGCTCGCGCGGCTGACGCGCTACCAGGCGGAGCGCTTCGGGATCCCGCTCGACCGCGAGCACATCATCGGCCACGACCAGGTGCCCGGCCCGACCACGCCGTACCAGGCGGGCATGCACTGGGATCCCGGCCCCTACTTCGACTGGGCGCACTTCATGGCCCTCGTCGGCGCGCCGATCACCCCGCGCGGCGGCGACCCGACAGGCCGCATCGTCACGATCGACCCGAACTTCGCGACGAACGACCAGCTGGTGACCGGGTGCGACGCGGGGCTGTGCGCGCCGTCCGGCCCGCAGCCGTCGAACTTCGTCTACCTGCACACCGCGCCGAGCGCCGACAGCCCGCTCGTCGCCGACCCGCTCCTCGCGGCGGCGGGGACCGAGCCTGACGGCACGGGGACGACGCTCGCCTGGGACTGGGGCGACAAGGCGGTCACGGGCCAGACGTTCGCGGTCGCCGACCGCCGGGGCGACTGGGTCGCCGTCTGGTACGGCGGCCAGGAGGCATGGCTTTACGACCCGCAGGGATCCGGCTCGTCGACGATCCCGGGGAACGGCACCCTCGTGACGCCGCGGCCGGGCCTGGCCTCGATCCCCGTGTACGGACGCGCGTACCCGTCGTCGGTCTCGACGGACACGCTCGGCTACACGATCCCGGCCGGCCAGGAGTACGTCGCCAAGGACCTCGTCGGCGCCGACTACTACAGCGCGTCGACGTTCAACGCGCCGAGCACGTACAGCGTGCAGCGGAGCGCCGAGCAGTTCTACGAGATCTCGTTCAACCACCGCATCGCCTTCGTGAGGGCGAGCGACGTCGCGGTGGTGCAGTGAGCTCTACGCGGCAAGCGACTCGGCCGCCGCGCGGCGGCCGCTCCGGAGGGCGCCTTCCATGAGGCCGTGCCAGGCACGCGCGGTGTGCTCTCCCGCGAAGGCGACGGGCCCGACCGAGCGAGCCAGGGCCTCGTCGTCGAGCGGCGAGGAGAGCGACCGCGCGGAGTAGGCGCCGTCCGGCCACGTGGCGAGCAGCGGCTCGGCCTGCGCGAACGGCAGGTCGGGCCGCAGCCGCCGGACGGCCTCCGCGAAGCGGCCGGCGCCGTGCGCGACGCCGAGCCGCTCGAGTGCGGCGGGCGTGCCCGCGAAGGACGACGCGACCGGCAGCGCGTGCTGCGTCCACGTCCAGAACCGGTTCGGGACGGAGAGCGTCGCGCTCGGCGGCACGGGCTCCGCGAGCCGCAGGAAGAGCTTCGCCGCGTGCCCGTAGCGAACGGCCGCGAGCGCCGTGCGCTTCCACTCGGGCAGGGCCGGCTCGAACGCGATCCGGAGCGCCTGTGGCGCCGGCACGGCGACGACGCACACGGCCGCCGCGAGCTCGCCTGCCGCGGTCGAGACGCGGACGCCGCGCCCGTCCCACGCGATCCGCTCGACCGGGGCGCGCAGGCGGACGTCGAGCGCGGCGGCGAGCCGCTGCGCGATCAGGTCGTTGCCGCCGGCGACGCCGTGGCTCGCGAAGCCGCCGAAGCCGGCGGCGCCGTCGGCAAGCACGCGCGCCGGCTGGTCGGCGAGCTCGTATGCCGTCGAGACGGCGACCCGGGCGGCAAGCGCGGCGGCGGCGCTGCTCACCTCGACGGCCGAGGTCGGCAGGCCGCCCGCCGGGTCTCGCTGCCCGTAGAGCGTCCCCTTCTCGAACAGGCGGAGCCGGAGCCGCGCGGCGGTGGCTGTCAGCTCCTCGTAGCCCGGCAGGACGAACTCGGCGCCGAGCTCGACGACGCTTCCGTCCTCGTAGCGGTGCGAGCGCACGCGGCCCCCGACACGCCCTGAGGCCTCGAGCACGGTGACGCGGCGGCCGGCCTCGGCCAGCGCCGACGCGGCGGCGAGGCCCGCGAAGCCCGCGCCGACCACGACTGCCGAGCCGGGCTCAGGCCCGGTCGCGGGCGGCAAGGTAGGTGCGCGTGAAGCGGTAGGCGAGGTCGTCCTTCTCGGCGTAGACCCCGTGCGCGAACGCGCGCGACCGGACGCCGAGCTGCGCGCGCTCGCAGACCGCGTAGTCCTGGCTCGCGATCAACTCGTTGAAGTCGACCACCTCGCCCGGGTCGAAGCCCGGCCCGTCGATCGCCTCGGGCCGGAACAGGTAGTCCGTGATCACGGTCGTGTGCTCCGGGCCGCGCGGCTGCAGGCGCGCCGCGACGACGACCGTGCCCGTCATGTCGACGAACATGTTCGGGAACAGGCACACGCCGTACATCGAGCTCGCGGAGTGCCGGTCGAGGCCCGGCATGACGGGCAGGGTCGTCGCACCGGTGGGCGTGTAGCCGACGCCGCCGTTCACGATCGAGACGCCCCAGTCGTCCGGCTCGCGCCCCTCCTCGATCACGAGCCCCTTGCCGAACGTCGGCGCGACGGCGACGAGTTCCGGGTGGACGGTCGGGCAATGCAGGCACTCGTTGTAGTTCTCGACGAGGATCTTCCAGTTGGCGGCCACCTCGCTCGTCGTGCGGCGGGCGGTGCGGAGCTCGTCCATGTGCCACCGCTCGTACTGCAGCGGGCGGTCGGTCTGCTCGGCGAGCGACTCCCGGAGCGACCGCTCCGGCTCGCCGAGGTGGACGAACACGAACCCCTGCCACACCTCGCAGGCCGCCTGCCACAGCCCGAGCTGCGAGCGGTCGAGCTCGTCCTTGCCCACGAGCGGCGTGCCGATCAGCCGGCCGTCGTAGGAGTACGTCCAGGCGTGGTACGGGCACTTGATCGCGCCCTTCGCGTGGCCGCGCGTCTCGGCGTCGCAGAGCCGGGAGCCGCGATGCCGGCAGACGTTGTGGAAGGCGCGCAGCTCGGCGTCCTTGCCGCGGACGACGACGAGGCTCTCGCCCGCGACGTCGACGGTGACGTAGTCGCCCGGCTCGGGCGCCTCGTCGGCGCGCGCGACGCAGAACCACTCGCGGAAGAAGACGCGCTCGCGATCGAGGGCGAACACGTCGTCCGAGTGGTAGTCGCGGCCCGGGAGGGTGATGCGTCCGTCGGACATGGCGCCCGCGCGTCACAGTAGCACCCGCTACTGAATAAGGTCAACTCTGTCGTATTCACTACGGCGCGCGACGGCGATCGCCACGGCCTGCGTGGCGAGCGCGACCGCCGTCGCCGCGCCGAACGCGACCGCGAGCCCGCCGCCGCGCACGGCCACGGCGACGACGAAGCAGAAGAGCGCGTAGGCGAAGAAGCCCGCGGTGAACCCGCGCAGGATCCGCAGCGCGGCCTCGGCCCCCTCCTGGGCGTGCGTGAACGCGGCGAGCACCGGAGTGATGATCGGGAACGCCGCGAGCAGGCCGCTGAGATGCGGCCCGAGGGCACGGGCGGCGGCCGTCACCGCGACCACCGGCACCGCCGCGCAGACCGCGCGCAGCAGCAGGTCCCAGCGAGGCGGCGCCGGCGACCGAGCATGCGCCCGCGGGTGCGGCATCACGACGAGCGCCCCTGCGCAGGCGGCGGCCGCGAGCGCGAGGCCGGCGAGCGCGCCGGCGTGCACCTCCTCGAGGACGGCGACGCCGGCGAGGAAGGCGCCCCAGCCGGCCGCGAGCGCCACCGGCCAGCGGAGGCGCCTGCTCGCAGCGACGTACGCGACGACGAACGCGATCAGCGCGACGATGCCGAGCAGCGTCCCGGCGGCGGCGCTGCTCGCGAACGACCGTCCGCGCTCGAGCGCGAGGACGAGCAGGATCGGGCCCGCGATCACGGGCAGCCCGCCCACGACGCCGCCGACCCGGACGCCGTGCCGGCGACCGACGAGCGACGCCAGCACGACGAACGCCGGGGCGAGCACGACCTTGAGCAGCAGCAGTGACATCTAGGACAGGTGCTCTACAGTGTCCAGGAAGTGGACGGGGTCGATGAGGGTCGCAAGCGCGTGCTGCTCGTTGACGACGAGCCTGCCATGCGTTTGCTGTGCACCGTCAACCTGCCGTTCTCCGGCTTCGAGGTGACGGAGGCCGGCGACGGCCCGACGGCCCTCGCGCACGTCGAACAGGAGGAGTTCGACCTCGCGCTCCTGGACGTCATGATGCCGGGCATGAGCGGCTTCGAGCTCGCCGAGCGCCTGCGCGCCGACCGCCGCACCGCCGGGCTGCCGATCGTCTTCCTCTCGGCGCGCGCCGACCGCCGCGACATGCGCCGCGGGTTCGACCTCGGCGCCGCCGACTACGTCACCAAGCCGTTCGACCCCATCCACCTCGGGGAGCACCTGCACGCCGTCCTCCACGCCGTCGCCGCAGGGGACGTCGAGCGCTTCCGGCGCTCGCGCCTCGGCGAGGCGGAGGAGTGACGCGCCCTCATCTAGATGCGGAGGCAGCCGCCGATGTCGAGGCCCATGAACGAGTACCAGCCGCACACCTTCCACGGGTTCGTGTCGAACGAGACTCCGATCCCGATCAGGCGGTCGTAGCCCGTCCAGCGAAGCTTCCAGTTGCAGCAGTGCTTCTCGTAGATCGCCGCGTCGCCCGAGCCGCTCAGTGACAGGTACGGCGACGACGAGGTGACGCGCAGCTCGAGGTGGTAGCTGAGCTGTGCGTAGCCGCAGACGGCGACGATGCACAGCTCGCCGGTCTGGAGCACGGTGTTCCCCGACGTCGGCGTCCTGAAGGTTGCGTCGAAATTGCCGTTCGCGTCCACGTAGAGGCTCGCGCCGAAGTTGAACCCGTCCTTGCCGATCGTCGCGCTCGCGTACAGCGTCGGCGCGACGTTCGACGTGGCGCAGATCGTCGGCTGCAGCGAGCCGGTGCTGAAGCCCCACGCCTTGAGGAGGTAGTAGGCCGGGTTCGAGATGCACGTCTCGTGGCGGCCTCCGTAGAAGTGCACCGTCCCGTTGACCCGCGTGATCCGCAGGTCGAACTGGGCGGCGGCGCTCAGGTCGAACGAGCCGTCGGCGCCGATGTTCACGTTCCCGTTGACCGTCACGGTGCTGCCGACGCGGAAGTTCACCGCTGCCGAGATGCCCGCGTCCTCGGGGAAGTTGCTGAACTTCACGTTCGTGCTCGCGGCGCTGTAGCCGCCGAACCGCAGGTCGGTGGTGCCGTTCAGGCGGAACAGGAACTTGCCGGCCGCGTACTTGAAGTCGCCGCCGACCGTCACCGACTGCCCGAGCACGTTGACCGCGCCCTTGCCCGAGACGGACACGGTCGACCCGCTCTTCGCGACGGTCGCCGTGACGTCGGTCTTGATGCCGGCGAGGTCGAGCTTGCCCGTGCCCGTGAGCGAGAAGTTGTTGTTCGAGTCGATGTTGCCCTTGACGCCGATGCTGGTCGTCCCGCTCGTGCCGACGATCTGCACCGAGCCGTCGATACCGGCGGTCGTCGTGCCGGCGTTCCGCAGCAGGTAGACGGTGCCCCGCCCGGTGAAGCCGGAGAGGTTGAGCGTCACGTCCTTGGCGGCGATGTAGAAGTCACCGGTCTTCGGCACCACCCTGGCGCCGGTCGGGAGCTCGATCGCCGCCCCCTTCGGGACGCCGCCGTAGTAGACGTTGCCGACGAGCTGCGCGCTGAACACGTTCGGGACGGCGAAGCCGGCCGTGAGCGTGAAGTAGCCGGGGCCGAGCGCGAGCGAGGCGTTCGCGAGGCTCGTGTTGCCGTACCTCGCGGTCACGTTCGCGGTCAGCGTCAGCGGCCGCGTCGTCGAGTAGTCGACGTGGAACTTGCCGCCCAGCGTCAGCCCGCTCGCGCCGCCGATGTTCACGGTCGCGTCGATGTCGCCGACCGCCTGCGTCAGGTTGCCGTTCTGCAGGACGAGGTCGAACTTGCCGTTGACGCCGCTCGAGTCGAGCACCGACACCTTGCCGGCGACCGAGAACGAGAAGCGCCCCTTGCCGGTGTCGCTCTTGATCGCGACGAGCAGGCCCTGCGCCTTCACCGCGTCGCCGAAGTTCAGCTGGTCGAGGGTGCCCGTGAAGTCGGAGACGAGCCCGCTCGAGGTCCGCTCGAGGCTGCCGTTGATGTCGACGTTCGTGCCGAAGACGTCGACGCCGCCGTTGAAGACGACCTTCAGCTTCGACGCGCTGAGCGCGACCTCGAGGTGCGTCTTCTTGATCGTCAGCCCGCCCACCGGAATCTCGCCGATGTCGGCGGAGCCGTCGAACGAGAACGGGCTGAGCCCGAGGTGGGCGCCGACGTCGACCGAGATCCCGGCGATCTCGCCGTCGAAGTCGAGTGAGACGCCCGGCTTGTACGAGAACTCGCCGACCTTGCACCCGAACGGCGCGATCTCGAGCCGGAAGAGCTTCGCGGTGAGCGTGCCCTTGCCGAGGCTGAGCACGTTCCTGCCGCTGTTCGACGGGTCGTCGACGGAGATGCCGATGCACGGCGTGTCGAGCGAGATGTTCGCGACGACCGTGGCGCGTGCGCCGTCGAGCAGCCCGAGCTGGGAGGCGAACGTCGGCGGCAGCACCGCCGACCCGGCGATGCCGAGGCCGGGGATCCCGGACGCGATGTTGACCTGCAGCGTGATCGCGAGCCCGTACAGCTTCAGGTCGCGGACGCCGAACGCGTGCATCCATCCCTGGTTCGAGATGAGGGAGAGCGAGCCGGCGACGGTCTGGGTGCCGACGCTGTACGAGAGCGCAACCGTCAGGTCGGCCGTGCTGTCCGCGACGTCGCCGCTGCCCCTGGCGTTCAGGACTGCGGCGCCGCCGAGCGCGATGTCGAAGCTCGCACCGCTGCGCGTGATCTCGAAGAACGTCGAGTTGAGGCGGACGCTCGTCGCCGAGCTCGCGCTGCCGTAGAGGTACGGCTGACCCGGGATGGAGAAGTCCATCCGGAGCTTGTAGAAGTCGTTCTCCGGGTCGAAGATCCCGGTGACGCGGCCGTTGACGTCGGGGGTCTTCAGCATCTTCCCCATCCATGCCGGCGTCGTGAAGTCGCCCGTCAGCTTGAACTGGTTGGCGGGCAGCTGGATCGACGTGATCGCCTTGGTGACCGGGTCGACGACCTTGAAGGAGGTCGCGTACGACGCCCAGCCGACGACGGCGTTCGAGAGCCTCGACCCGTCACCGCTCCCGCCCGGCAGCGAGAAGCTCCCGAGCGGCACGGCGACCGCCCAGCCGCGCGGCGAGAACGACGCGTGCACGGTCGGCAGGTCGCCGATGCCCGGCACGCTGACGGCGCCCATCAGGTCGACGCGGTAGCCGCCGCTGTCGGCGGCCTCCGCCGTCGGCTCCTCGGACGGCGTGCCCATGCCCCGCTGGATGAGGACGCTCGCCTGCCTGATCGAGATGCCGGCGCCGACCGAGACCGGCGCCGCGAGCTTCGCCTCGACGCTGAACTCGCCGCTCGGCAGCGCCAGCGAGCCGGCGAGGCTCGTGTCGACGCTGCCGAGGCCCGGCAGCGCGAAGCTGACGCCGGCCTTCAGGTCGAGGAACACCGACGCCTTCGGCGGGCATGCCGCGCCGGTGTCGGGGCACGTGTTCGAGAGCGAGAGCTCGAGGTTCGAGATCGTGACGCTGTCGGTCGGCTTCCAGCTCGCGATCTTCGCCTTGAGCGTCAGCTGGTAGGCGTCGTCCTTCGCGACGATCGCGCCCGAGAAGTCCTTGGCGGCGATCGACAGGTTCGGGAGCGGCGACCACACGGTGTCGCCGACGCCCTCTGCCGTCAGCGACCAGTTCGCCGGGTTGTCGTAGGCGAGCCTGACGTGGATGCCGACCTTCGTCGACGACGTCGTCAGCTCGAGCAGGCCGTTGCCGGTGAGGCCGAGCGAGTCGGCCGTCGGCGCCATCTTCACGTTCAGCTGGGCGATCTGGAGGCCCGGGACCAGCGTCACCGGGGCGTCGAGCTCGCCCTCGAACGACCAGGTAACCGCGCCGCCCGGCGTCTCGCGCTTGACCGAGCCCGTGAGGTTCACCGCGGCGCCTTCGAGCTGGACGATCCGCTGGACGTCGACGTCGAGCGAGAACGTGCCGTCGGAGGCGACGTTGCCCGAGATCGTCGCGACGGGCGCCGGCGAGCCGGGGCTCGCGTCGCTCCTCGGCCCGGTCGCCGTCGTCGTCACCGACACGCTCGTGCCGGTGCCACCCGCGGCGAAGCCGACGCTCGTCGTGCCGGTCCAGCCGGACGGCAGCGGGACGAACGCGAACCCGCTCGCCTCGATCGTCCCGGAGAGCGAGACCGGGCCGGATCCGAACGGCACCGAGAGGCCGCCGCCGGAGAGGGTGAACGTGGGCGACTTCCAGGCCGCCGGCCCGGTGACGGTGCCGCCCGTGAGCGTGATGCCGGTCGCCGAGATGGAGCCGCCGATGTCCTTCGCGTCGAGCGACGCGACCGAGAAGTGCGCGCCCGAGAACGACACGGTCGTGTCGGTGGTGCAGCCGCTGCCCGAGACGTGGACGTTCGCGAAGCCGAAGCTCACGCCGCCGACGCTCGCGTCGAACGAGCCGCTCGAGTTGGCCGCGTCGCGGACGAGCTGGCAGAAGATCTCCGGCAGCGCCGGCCCGCTCGTCGTCGTCGTGGCCGCGGTCGCGGTGCCGGTCGTCGTCGTGGTCGGCGGCGCAGTGTCGTGCTTCGGCTTCGGTGTCGGCGTCGCCGCCCCCGCCGTGAGCGTCTCGGCCGGCTTCGGCAGCGCCCGGTGCTCGACCCGCGGGCCAAGCGCCTTCTCCTTCGCCGGGTGCGCGTTCCGGATCGCGAAGCCGCTCTTCGCGGACGGCAGCGGGAGCACCTTCAGGCGCGCCCAGTCGGTCGAGGTCGCGCTGCCGTCGGTGATCGTGAGGTCGAAGACGAGCCAGGTC
The DNA here is from genome assembly GCA_035546215.1 of Gaiellaceae bacterium. Taxonomy (GTDB): domain Bacteria; phylum Actinomycetota; class Thermoleophilia; order Gaiellales; family Gaiellaceae; genus PALSA-600. The sequence goes on from DASZWR010000075.1 coordinate 17,498, forward strand.
GGCTTCTGCACCTGCGGCGCCGCGAACATCGCGTCGGGCTCGGTGCGCGAGCCCTTCCACGCGACCTTCGGCGTCACGCCGGAGCAGTGGCTGCCGGGCGCGGCCGCGTCGGCCGCGGTGGTGCAGCGCTGGACCCAGCGGTAGCGCAGCCCGACACCGCTGCCGCCGCTGCCGTCGCCCTCGAGCATGAGGGTCGTCGGTGTCAGCTTCTCGTTCGCCCGAACGATCGGCTGGTCGTCGAACGCGACGTGGTCGGGCTCCTTGATCAGCGCGACGAGCGCGTGCCGCGGCTCGACCTGGATCGAGGCGCGCGAGGCCTTCGGGGCGGCACCGCCCTGCGTGGCGCGGGCGGCCAGCGAGACCACCTTGTTCTCCGTGCTCTTCGCGAACGAGAGGTGGAGCGTCAGGTGCGGCAGGTGGCGGCCCGGCAGGAGGGTGGCGTCCTGCGCGGTGCAGTGGGCGCCCGCGGCGGCGACGGAGCACCGCCACCCCGCCTGCTCGAGCGTGCGGAAGCGCACGCCGTGCGGCAGGTGCACGTAGAGCTGCGCGGGCAGCGTCGTCGGGACGTTTCCGTCGTTTGAGACCGAGAGCCCGAAGGTGCCGTTGCCACCCGCGGTCGGGACGTGGACGTTGGTGAAGTTCGGGACCAGCACGGCCGCGCCGTGCGTGATCGACACGAGCACCGGGAGCGTGCGCGCCTTCGGCGCGGCGTCGCGGCTCGAGCGGATGCTCGCCTCCCAGTTCGTGCCCCTGGTCGGCGCGCCCGCGGTGACGACGATCGTCGGCCCGTGGGCGCTCGCCCCCGGCGCGAGCGCCGTCTCGAACGCGACGGTGCAGCTGAGGCTCGTCGTGCCGGTGCAGCTCCAGCCGGGCGCCGAGCCGATCGACGCGATGCGCGCGCCGCCGGTCAGCTTCTGCGTCACCTGGGCGTGCTCGCCCGCTGCGATCGCGGCGCCGCCGGCGTTGCGCACGTCGAGCCGTTCGGTGAACGGCCGTCCGGAGTACACCTGCTCGTAGCCGCCGTCGGCCGCCGAGGTGAGCCGTCCTCCGGCCGAGCGCATGAGGCTGAGCGCGGGGATGCCGGTGTTGCCCTCGAGGATCGTGATCGGGAGGTTCTGCGCGTTCGGCTTCGCGGACTTCGGCTCGTTCTCGGCGCGCGCGGCGAAGCCGAAGGTCTCGTCGCCCGGCTTCGCGTCGTTCGCGGCGAGCAGCGTCAGCTTGACGGTGAGCGAGCGCCCCGACCCGAGCGCGATCGCCGACGCCGGCAGGCAGACGAAGGGCTGCTCCGTCGCGGCCGGCGTCGCGCCGCCCCTGCACGTCCACGGCACGGCGCCGCCGACGCGCACCAGCGAGGTGCCCGGCGGGACGGAGCCGGCGATCACGAACCGGCCCTCGGTCGCGGCGAGGCCCTGGTTGCTGACGACCGCGTCGATCGTCGTCTCCGCACCGGGCAGGAGCTCCTGGCGGCCGCGCACGGCCGTGAGCTGCGTGAGGAGCAGCGAGCCGGGCGGCGCGAGCACGGTGAGCTCGCCGGCCTGCGTGTCGCTGAACGCGCCGGCGGCGAGGCCGACCTGCCACTGCTTCATGGCGGGCTTGCCGCCGAGCTGGAGCTTCAGGCCCGCCACCTTGCCGACGTCGAGCGTGAAGCGGATCGTCAGCGCCGCCGACGCGGCGCCCGGCGCCACCGGCCGCGCGTAGGCGCACGAGGGCGCCGCGCCCTGCGAGCCGGTGCACGTCCAGCCCGCACCGCGCGCCGACCACGTCGCCACGAGCGGCGGCAGCAGATTCGTCAGCCGTGCGCCGACTGCGGCCGCCGAGCCGACGTTGACCACCGAGACGCGCTCGACGCCGGTGCCGCCGACCTGGACGGCGCCGGTCGCGAGGTTCAGGTCGAGCTCGGGCTTCGGCCGGCCGGAGAGGATGCGCAGCGAGAAGCGGGCCGACGTGCCGGCGGCGGAGCCGGCGCCGGTGACGGTGAAGACCGAGGTGCGGCCGGGCACGGCGCTCGCCGGCACGACGAAGCGCGCGAGCACGCCGAGCGTCTTCCCGGCCGGCAGCCGGCCGGTGTACGAGCAGGTGGCGCCGTCCGCGACCGCGCGGCACTTCAGCCGCGCGCTCAGCCCGGGTGTGACGAGACCGAGGGTGCGGGCGAGGTCGGCTGCGCCTTCGAAGCGGAAGCCGGCGGGAGCCTTGACGGTGAACGAGGCGGGCCCGGCGGAGGTCGCCGTCCCCGGGTTGGCCGGGTTCGCGAGGCCGACGAGGACGACCGCCGAGCCGCCGCGCGGCGCGACGGGCCGGCCGGCGCGTGCGACGAGGCCGAGCTTGCCGGGCGTGGACGCCGACTGCGCAGGCGCGCTCGAGCCGAGAGACACGGCCAGGACGCCGACGACGACCGCACACACGACAAAAGCCGCTCGACGCGGCCGCAAGATCTTCACCTAGTTCGCCCTCTCTCGGTCTACGAATGGAACTGCGGACGTGAGACTTAAGTCGAACCGCCGGATGGACGCATCCGCAGAAAAGGGGATCTGCGGACTACGACGATGCAAGCGCCTGCACGGGCTCCTCGCCGCGCAGGCGGGCGCCGAGCGCCCAGGCGCCCGCCACCACGAGGTTCGCCGCCAGGGCCGGCACGCCGATGAAGAGCAGCGTGTGGTGGTGGCCGACCCCGAAGGCGTAGCTCGACGTGTCGAAGTGCACGCGCACGAGCAGGTAGGTGCCGTACGCCGTCCCCACCGTCCAGCCCGCGAGAGCCGCCCGCGCCGGGAGCCGCTTCAGGAACGCGCCGAGGAAGACGGCGGGCAGCGTCTGCAGGATCCAGACGCCGGCGGCGAGCTGGAAGTTGACGACGTAGGTGGTCGGCACGGCGAGCACGAACCCGACCGCCCCGAACTTGACGACAAGCGAGGCGAGCTTCGACACCTTCGTCTGCTCCGCGGGGCTCGCCGAGGGCTTCAGCTCGAGCCAGACGTTGCGCGCGAAGAGGTTCGCGGCCGCGATCGCCATCATCGCGGCGGGCACGAGCGCGCCGATCGCGATCGACGCGAGCCCGAACCCCGCGAACCACGGCGGGAACACCTGGTCGAGCAGCGCCGGCACGGCCGCGTTGCTGCCGTAGTGGTGGCTCGGCCTCACGCCGGCGGAGATCGCGAAGTAGCCGAGCATCGCGAGCAGGCCGAGCATCACCGTGTAGACGGGCAGGAAGATGCTGTTGCGCTGCACGACGAAGCGGCTGCGCGAGGCGAGCGCTCCGGTCAGCGTGTGCGGGTAGAGGAAGAGCGCGAGGCCGCTGCCGATCGCGAGCGTCACGTAGTCGGCGTTCAGGTTGCCCGGCAGCACGAGCTTCGAGGCCGGCACGCCCGAGAACGCGCGGCCGTAGCCGCCGAGGTGGAGCGGCACGTAGATCACCGCCACGACGACGGTCACCCAGATGAAGACGTCCTTGACGACCGCGATCAGGGTGGCCGAGCGCAGGCCGCTCAGGTAGGTGATCACCGCGAGCAGGGCGAACGCGATCCACAGCGACGCCTGCACCGGCAGCCCGATCTGCGCCATGCAGATCTCGATGCCGTACACCTGCAGCGCGACGTAGGGCATCGTCGCGACGATCCCCGTCAGCGTCACCGCCGCGGCGAGCCAGCGGCTGCCGAAGCGCTCGCGCACGAAGTCGGCCGGGGTGACGTGGCCGCGCTCGCGCGCAAGCTCCCACAGCCGCGGCACGACGAGGAACGCGACGATGTACGTGATCACGAGATACGGCAGCGCGAAGAACCCGAGCGCGCCCGCGCCGAAGACGAGCGCCGGAACCGCGACGAACGAGTACGTCGTGTAGACGCTCCCGCCCTGCAGGAACCACGTGAGCACGCCGCCGAACTGCCGCCCGCCGAGCGCCCACTCGTCGAGGTCGTCGAGGTTCGCCTTGCGCCAGCGGCCGGCGTAGAGCCCGACCACCGTGATCAGCGCGAACGACGCGCCGATCACGACGGCCTGCGTCGTCTCGATCGCCGCGATCGTCATTCGGCGTGCGCCCGCTCGGCACCGCGCAGCAGGTAGACGACGCCCGTCACCACCCCCGCGAGCACGACGATCGCGAGCTGGTACCAGACGAAGAACGGCACGCCGCCGAGCGTCGGATGGCGCCGGTCGTACAGCGGCGGATAGAGGACGGCCGCGAGCGGAACGAGGAACAGGAGCAACGCCCACCGGCGCCGCGTCGGCGAAGCGTGACCCACGGGGGCCGAGCGTACACCGCATCCGCTGTTGTCAGAACCCCCCGATAAGGTGCTCCGCGTGTTCTCGTACGGGTCGGGCGGGCTCTATGTCCTGATCGCGCTCGGAGTGGCCGCAGTCGGTGTGCTGGCGGCCGGCTTCGTGCTGCACAAGACGCCGCTGAAGCCGCCGTTCGACTTCGGCGCGGTCGACGCGCTGATCGGGATCGTCTACGGCATCCTGCTCGCGATCCTCGTCCTGTTCGCCGCGGGCCACTACTCGAACGCGATGGACCACGCCGACCAGGAGGCGACGGCGCTCAACGACATGTACAAGGCCGCCGGCCCGCTGCCGCCGACCCTGCGGGACGAGATCCGCCACAACGTCGTCTGCTACGCCCGCGAGAAGATCGAGCTCGAGTGGCCCGACCTGCGCAAGTCGACGGGCGAGGGCTCGCCGGTCGTCTTCGCGCGCACGCGCGAGCTCGGCCAGCTGGTCGAGAACGCAGCCGCCGCGCACCCCGAGAACCTGACCATCTCGACGCTCTTCCAGGCGAACCTGCAGCGGGGGACGTCGCGGCAGCTCGTGCTCGACGACAGCCGGCCACAGCTGCCAGGCCCGTTGTGGTTCGTCGTCATCCTCGGCATCGGCATCGTCGTCTTCCTGCTCTCGCTCCGCTACTGGGAGGAGCGCGCGCACCTCGCCGCCGCGCTCGCGACTTCGCTGCTCCTGCTGCTCGCGATGGTCGGCGCGATCGCCGAGCTCGACCGGCCGTTCGCGTCGCTGATCGGGCTGCAGCCGCGCTCGATGGAAGCGGTGCTGACGAGCGTCGTGCAGTCGTCGTCCGGCGGCCGGGCCGCGCTCGCGCCGTGCAACGACGGCACGCAGCTCGCTAGCCGAGTCCGCTCAGGAGCAGCAGCGTCGACGCCTTGAACGGCGCGCTCGACACGGTGATCGAGCCCGAATACGGGTAGTCGAGCATCAGCGCCACGAGCATCGCCGTCCCCACGAGCACGGCGGCCGCGCCGATCATCCCGATCTGGAGCCCCTCGCCGAACGGCTTGAAGTAGAAGGTCGTCGAGAGCGCGAGCGCGGCGCCGAGCAGCAGCATCACCTGGAACACCGGCGGCAGCGAGAGGTTCGAGTCGTCGAGACGGGTGCGCCGCGCGAGCACGAGGTCGTTCAGCCGGCTCAGCGTCTGCGAGTAGAGCGGGTTCGAGGCCAGGCCGGTGCGGTGCGCCTCGAGCGTCTTGTACATCGCGTCGATGTCCTCCCACGCCTGCAGGGTGCCGCGGCCGTGCTCCATCTGCCCCCACTCGTGCGAGCGCACCTCGCCGGCGTAGACGAGCGCCTCGCGCTTCAGCGTCACGTTCACGCCGGGAAGGCCCTCGCTCGTGCGCAGCACCTGCGCGACGAGGGTCGCCTCCTGCTTCGCGTCGGCGGTCGCACGCGTGAAGTTGCCGTACAGCTGCCCGATCGTGAACGCGAGGACGAAGCTGAAGAGGCCCGACGCCATCCCGAACGCGCTCGAGAGGCTGCGGCTCTCGGCGTGCTCGGCGAGGCTCGGGACGAGGCGCCGCATGAGCAGGAAGCCGCCGATCGCGTACACCACCGCGATGCCGATGACGACGAGGACGAGCAGCGGCGTCGGCAGCGTGTTGAGGAGCCAGCGGTCCACGGCCCGGCGCTTTTCGACGCGGGCCGGGGATCGCCTTCCGCCGGCCCGCGCCGATCGTGCTCGTCTACGAGGGTTGCTTGACGACGCGGATGTAGGGCTTCGGCGACTCCCACTCGCCGAAGAGCTCCTTGGCCTCGTCGTTGCTGACGGAGCCGGAGATGATCACGTCGTCGCCCTGCTGCCACTGGGCCGGGGTCGACACCTTGTGGTTGGCAGTGAGCTGCAGCGAGTCGATGACGCGCAGCACCTCGTCGAAGTTGCGGCCGGTCGACATCGGGTAGACGAGGATCAGCTTGATCTTCTTGTCGGGGCCGACCACGAACACGTTCCGGACGGTCTGGTTGTCGTTCGCGGTCCGCGCCGCGACGTCGCCGCTCGTGTCGGCCGGCAGCATCCCGTAGGCCTTCGCGACCGCGAAGTCCTTGTCGCCGATGATGGGGTACTCGACGGAGGCGCCCTGCGTCTCCTCGATGTCCTTCACCCAGTCGGCGTGCTTGTCGGTCGGGTCGACCGAGAGGCCGATGATCTTGACGCCGCGGCGGTCGAACTCCGGCTTGATCTTCGCCATGTAGCCGAGCTCGGTCGTGCAGACGGGCGTGAAGTCCTTGGGGTGGGAGAAGAGGACGCCCCACGAGTCGCCGAGCCACTCGTGGAACCTGATCGTCCCCTCGGTGGTCTCCGCCTCGAAGTCGGGCGCGGTGTCGCCGATCCGCAAAGCCATAACGATCCTCCTACGCGAGTTCCTGAACTCCCGATTGTGGACGAAAGCCGTAGGGTGCCGGAATGACCAACGCAACCATGCAGACGAACCACGGGGCGATCGGGGTCGAGCTCTTCGACGAGGACGCCCCGAAGACCGTCGAGAACTTCAAGAAGCTCGCCTCGGACGGGTTCTACGACGGCGTGATCTTCCACCGGGTGATCGAGGACTTCATGATCCAGGGCGGCGACCCGACGGGCACCGGCTCCGGCGGCCCCGGCTACCAGTTCGAGGACGAGTTCAACGACCACGCGGTGGTGCGCGGCGCGCTCGCGATGGCGAACGCCGGCCCGAACACGAACGGGTCGCAGTTCTTCATCGTCACCGCGGAGGCGTGCCCCTGGCTCGACGGCAAGCACACGGTGTTCGGGAGGGTTACGTCCGGCCTCGACGTGGTCGACGCGATCTCGAAGGTGGACACCGGCCCCGGCGACCGGCCGCGGGACGAGGTGCGGATCGAGTCCGTCTCCCTCGCGTAGGGACCGCCAGCTACGGTGGGGGCGATGGCCGAGGATGTTCCAGAAGACGACAAGACCGAAGTCGTCTGCCCGCACTGCAAGAAGACCTTCAGCGCCAGCCTGATGGCGGGCGGCGCCGAGCGCTACCGCGGGTTCAAGTGCCCGCACTGCCGCCTGTTCGTGCCGGCGGCGCGCGCCAGGACGTAGCGCAAGGGGTCTGACCCCGTACCGGGTCAGACCCCTCCCGCTCGAGCTGCGCAAGCGCGATCAAGCGCACGGCGGCGGCCGGTGCGACGATCGGGCCGATGACGCCCGCCGACACGTTCGCCCGCTTCCTCGACGTGCTCGCCGACTCGCTCGACGAGCCCACCCCCTACGCCGAGCGGCTGCACCTGTCGCGCTTCCATCTCGACCGCATCGTCTCGGCGGTCGGCGGCGAGCCGCCCGCGACGCTTCGGCGCCGCGTGCTGCTCGAGCGTGCGGCCCACCGGCTCCGCTCGACGGACGACGAGGTGCTCGAGGTGGCGCTCGACGCCGGCTACTCGTCGCACGAGGCGTTCACCCGCGCGTTCCGCCGTGCGTACGGCGACGCGCCGTCGAGCTGGCGCCGCACGTTCGGCGAGTTCCGGCTGCCGGCGCCGAACGGCGTCCATTTCGACCCACCCGGCGGGCTCCGCCTGCCCGGCACACGAAAGGTGACTGGCATGGATCTGCTCCAGCGCATGATCGAGCACCATGTGTGGCTCCTCGGCAGGTTCGTCGAGGCTGCCGCGACACTGCCCGACGAGGTCCTCGACCGGCCGATCGAGCTGTCGGTCGCGGGGATCGACGACCACCCGACGACCCGCTCGCTCCTCTCCCGCCTGGTCGGCCAGCTCGGCATGTGGACGGCGTCGGTCGAGAGCCGGCCGTACGACTTCTCGGCCGAGCAGGACGAGACCGTCGCCTCGCTGCGGAGCCGACTGGCCGAGTTCGGGCCGCGGTTCCTCGCGACGGTGCGGGACGCCGACTTCGACGAGACGTTCGTCGACGCCACGTGCGACCCGCCGGAGGTCTTCACCTACGGCGGGATGGTCGCGCACGTGCTCACGTTCGCCGCGCACCGCCGCATCCTCGTGCACGGGGCGCTCGAGGACGCGGGGATCACGGACATCGACGGCGACCCGATGCGCTGGGTCGCCGCCGCATAGCGAAGGGGGCTAGACGCAGTCGCGGAGGGCCTGTGCTTCGGGCAGGCCCTCCAGCTTCTTCAGCGTGTTGTTCTCGATCTGCCGGATGCGCTCGCGCGTCACGCCGAAGGCCTTGCCGACCTCCTCGAGCGTGCACGGCTGGCCGCCGGTGAGGCCGAAGCGCAGCTCGATCACCTGCCGCTCCCGCTCGGGGAGGGCGTTGAGCGCGCACTCGATGTCGGAGCGGCGGAGCGTCAGCGACGCGGCCTCGTCGGGCGTCTCGGTGTTCTCGTCCTCGACGAAGTCGCCGAGCTCCGAGTCCTCTTCCTCGCCGATCGGCTTCTCGAGCGACACGGGGTGCTGCGCCATCCGGAGGATCTCGCGCACCTCCTCGGTCGTCATCTCGAGCTCCTCGGCGATCTCCTCCGGCCGCGGCTCGCGGCCGAGGCGCTGCACGAGCTGGCGCTCGATGTGCACGACCTTGTTCAGCTTCTCGACCATGTGCACCGGGATGCGGATCGTGCGCGCCTTGTCGGCGATCGCGCGGGTGACCGCCTGCCGGATCCACCAGGTGGCGTAGGTGGAGAACTTGTAGCCCTTGCGGTAGTCGAACTTCTCGACCGCGCGGATCAGGCCGAGCGAGCCTTCCTGGATCAGGTCGAGGAACGAGAGCCCGCGGCCGAGGTAGCCCTTCGCGATCGAGACGACGAGGCGCAGGTTCGCCTCGATCATCTGCGTCTTCGCCGACATGTCGCCGCGCTCGATGCGCTTCGCCAGGTAGACCTCCTGGTCGGCGGTCAGAAGCGGCACCTTGCCGATCTCGCGCAGGTAGAGCCGCAGCGAGTCGAGCGACGGCTCGACGGTCAGATCCAGCTTCGGTGCGCCCTTCACCTCTTCCTCGACGAGCGGCTGCTCGTGCGGGAGGCGCTTGTGCTCCTCGCCCTCGACGAGCTCGATGCCCCGGTCGATCAGGTAGGTGGTGAAGTCCTCGACTTGCTCCTTCGTGAGCTCGATCTCCTCGATGCCCTTGACGATCTCGTCGTAGGTGAGGAAGCCCTTTTCTTGTCCCGATGCGACGAGCTTCTGGAGTTCCTCGACGTCGGGAAGAGCAATGTCGACAGTGAGCACCTGAGCATGACCTCCGGCTACGCGCGGGTTGACGGGGGAACAACCGAAACGCATGGAGCCGGCGCTGCTTGGATCCGGCTCACCCTCTGACGGGCACTGACTGTACATCAGGATCAGCCGAAGAGGAACGAATTTTTCACGGGATCGCCGAATCCTTCCTTTATGAGCCGTCGGCTCTCGACGTTACGGTGGGGCCGTGGTGCCGATCCTCCTCGCCCTGGCAGTCGCGGCGCCGCCCCGGGCGACGATCACGACGGTCGCGAAGCCGACGCCGCTCGCCGTCTCGTCGTGGTGCTGGAAGACGCATTGCGGCGCGCCCATCTCCGCCTCGCGGAAGACCGTGGTCGCACGGCGCGGGTCGCTGGTGCGCGTCGACTTCGCCTACGCGCCGACGCAGGTGCGCGTCGCGATCGCGGGCAAGCCGGTCACCGTGTCGGTGCGCGGTCACGAGGCGACGTGGACGGCGCGGGCCGGCGGCGGCATGTCGATCGACGCGATCGGCTCCGGCGGCTGGGTGATCTACGTCGCCCGGCTTCGCCTGACCGGCCCCTGAAAAGGTGAAGACGGCGCCGCCGCCGACGCCGTCCTCAGGGAATGTCTTCCGTTTTGGTCGGGCCCCGCCGCATCGGGCCCCGCAGAAGACGCTTCGGACTATGACAGGGGAGGCGGCGGTTGATCCATCACTTGTTTGGTGGTTCACCGCGTCACTTCACTACGCTGCCGAAACGTGCCCGGGACGTTCGCCGACCGCCTCCGTGAAGGGCCGCCGGTCGTCGCCGACGGCGGCATGGGCGTCGTGCTGGGCGCGGCCGTCCAGGGGCTGCGCGTCCCGGAGGAGGCGAACCTGCGCGCCCCGGAGGCGGTCGTCTCGGCCCACGTCAGCTTCATCAATGCCGGCGCGGAGCTGATCGAGACCAACTCGTTCGGCGCGAACCGCCGCAAGCTCGCGCAGCACTACCTGGCGGACGAGTTCGAGGCGATCAACTCGGCCGCGGCCAAGCTGGCGCGCGAGGCCCGCGAGATCACCGGCCGGGAGGTGTTCATCGGCGGCTCGATCGGCCCGGCCGGCGAGCACGCGCCCGGCCCGTTCGCGGAGCAGGCGCGGATCCTCGAGGGCCGCGGCGCCGACCTCTTCATGCTCGAGACGTTCTACGACCTCGACGAGCTCGCCTCCGCGGTCGAGGGCGTCCGGTCGGTCTCGTCGCTGCCGATCGTCGCGCTGATGAGCTTCGACAGCGACGCGGTCACGATCGGCGGCGTCACGGCGGCCGAGGCGGCCGACCGCCTGCGGGAGCTGGGCGTCGACGCGTTCGGCGCAAACCACGGGCGCGGGCCGGCTGCGGCGCTCGAGGCGCTCGCCGAGATGCAGGCGGACGGGTCGGCGCTGGCCGCGCTCCCGAACGTCGGCCTCGCGACGTTCAGCGGCTCCCGGCTCGCGTTCCCGCACGCGACGCCCGAGTACTTCGCGGAGTTCGCCGCCCGCGCGCGCTCGCTCGGCGCCCGGGTGATCGGAGGCTGCTGCGGGACAACGCCGGCGCAGATCGCCGCGATCCGCGCCGCCGTCGACGAGAACCGCCAGGCGCACGCGTCGGTGCGGGTGCGGGAGCACCCCGCCGCGGTCGTCGCCGTCGCCGAGTCGGAGCCGACGCGGCTCCAGCAGCTCTTCGACGCGGGCGAGTTCGTCGTCTCGGTGCAGCTCGACCCGCCGCTCGGCGGGAACGCCGGCGGGCTCGTCGACTCCGCCCGCGCGATCGCCGAGTCGGGGCTCGCGCAGGTGGTGGACGTGAACGACAACCCGCGCGCGCGGGCCCGCATGAGCGGCCTGATGGCCTCGGCGGCGATCCAGCGGCAGGCGGGCATCGAGGTCGTCCCCCACCTCACGCCGCGCGACTCGACGATCAGCGGGCTCGAGTCGCTCCTCCTCGGCGCGCACGCCGAGGGCGTCCGCAACGTGCTCGCGGTGACGGGCGACGCGCCGGAGCAGGGCGACTATCCGGGCACCGGCTCGGTCTACGACGTCGACGCGATCGGCCTGGTCGAGCTGATGACGCGCCTGAACGAGGGCGTCGACTTCCACGGGCGCGCGATCGACGCGCCGACGTCGTTCTTCCCCGGCGTGGCCGTGAACCCGACGGCGGACGATCTCGAGCTCGAGGCCGACCGCTTCCGCCGCAAGCTGGACGCGGGCGCGAAGTTCGCGATGACGCAGATCGTCTTCGACCTGGCGCAGCTCGAGTCGTTCCTGGAGCGCGTGGGCGGCTCGCCGGTCCCGCTGCTCGTCGGCGTGTGGCCGGTGCGGTCGTACGAGCTCCTCGAGCGGGTGCACAACGAGACGCCGGGGATCGTCGTGCCGGAGCACGTGCAGCAGCGCTACCGCGACGCCGGGGCCGGCGCGGCGGGGGTCGGCGCGGAGCTCGCGCGGGAGCTGATCGAGGCGTCGCGGCAGCTCGCCGCGGGCGTCTACGTGGTTGCGCCGTTCCGGCGGCCGCTCGGCGTCCTCGACCTGCTGGGGAGCCTGTGAGGCTCACGGTCGTCGGCTGCTCGCCCGCCTGGCCGAACCCGGGCGCGGCGCACTCGGGCTACCTCGTCGAGCACGGCGGGGCGCGCGTGCTGCTCGACTGCGGCCCCGGCGTGCTCCCGCGCCTGCGCGCCGCGGAGGGCTGGCCGAAGGTGGACGCGATCGTCATCTCGCACTTCCACCTCGACCACTCGGGCGATCTCGTGCCGTGGCTCTGGGGACACCTGATGGGGCCCGCGGCGGGGACGCGCGGCCCGGCGCTGTGGCTGCCGCCGGAGAGCCGCGCCGACCTCGACGCGCTCGCGTCGGGGTTCGACGAGGCGTTCGACGTCCGCGAGTACGCCGAGCGCTCGCGGTTCTCCGTGGGCGCTCTCTCGATCACGCCGTTGCGCGTCCCGCACTACGACCGGCCGACGTGGGCGCTGCGCGTCGAGGCGGGCGGCCGCGTGCTCGCCTACTCCGCCGACACCTCGCCCTCGCCCGCGCTCGTCGACTGCGCCCGCGGCGCCGATCTCTTCCTGTGCGAGGCGACGCTCGACGGCCCGGACCGCGAGCCGCGCGGCCACTTGCGCGCCGACGAGGCGGCCGCCGCCGCGGAGGAGGCGGGCGCGCAGCGGCTCCTGCTCGTGCACCGTCCGGTCGAGCTCCCGCCGCCGCACGGCCTCGAGGCGGCGACCGACGGGCTCGTCGTCGAGCTCTAGGAGCACTTGCCGGTCGAGACCGGCTTCTTCGCCTTCTTCAGGTCGGCCAGCACCGGGCCCGCGGGGATGCCGTAGCCCGCGGCGGTGCCGATCCGGGCCGCGAAGATCGTCGACTGGACGGCGCCGTTCTCGTCGACGGCCGGACCGCCGGAGTTGCCGTGCCGGACGAGCCCGCGCACGGCGGTCACCTGGCGCAGCTCGCCGTTGTCGAGCACGTCGGCGGTCGCGCCGATGCGGCCGGCGCGGGCGTCGAAGGGGCCGTTCTCGGGATAGCCGAGGATGGCGACCGACGAGCCGTCGTGCGGGTTCGCCAGCGGGAGCGCGCGAGCGTCGAGGCCGGGCACGCGGAGGATCGCCACGTCCTGGCGCCGGTCGACGACGAGGGCGGTCGCCCGGTGGCCGCCGGCGAGGATGCCCGACGCGCCCGCGACGACGTGCGCCGCGGTGACGATCAGATGCGGCCTCGCCACCCAGCCGGAGCCCTCGACGCCGACGCCGCACGCGACGGCCGTGATGCGCACCACGCTCGGCCGCGCGCCGCGCACGGCCGCGGTGGCGAGCACCCGCGTGTCGGGCGCGATCGTGGGCGGCTCGGGGCCTGCGATGCGCGGGAACGGGTCGATGCGGGCGAACGCGCGCAGGATCGACCGCGGCGGGGCGATCGCGGTCAGCTGCTGCACCACCCGCGAGCCGCGCACCTCGTCCCGGATCGAGTTGTCGCTCGGGAGCTGGAGCAGCATGGCGGCCCCGACCCAGACGAGCACCGCCCCGAAGGCCGCGCCCGCGACGAGACCGCCCGCGGAGTCGAGCGCGCGGAGCGGCGGCACCACGAAGAGCGCCTTCCGCAGCGACGAGCCGGCCATCGAGGCGACCGCCTGCAAGACGGCCGCGCCGATCACCGCGCCGGCGAGCCCCGCCACGGGCGTGTACGGCGACGCCGACCCGCCGTGCAGCACGTGCGGAGCGAGCCGCGCGCCGACCACCGCCCCGGCGGCGAGGCCGGCCAGGGAGAGCGTGGTGGCGACGAGGCCGCGGCGCAGCCCCGCGAACGCGGACAGCGCGACGATCCCGAGCGCGATCCAGTCGACGCGGGTCACGTCCAGCTACTATGCCGCCCGAACCGGGGGCGTAGTTCAGCTGGTTAGAACGCCGGCCTGTCACGCCGGAGGTCGCGGGTTCGAGTCCCGTCGCTCCCGCTCCCGGAACCCTTGCAGGTAGGCGAAGAGGTCGCTCGCGCGACCTCTTCGTCGATTTTGGCGACGTTCGCCGAGCAATTGCGCGACGAAGGTCGCGGTCGGGTCGGGCCCAGGCCCGTTAGACCGTCGGCGTGGACGGTTCGGCGCGGAAGCTCAAGCGCAAGCTCCTCGTGGCCGGGGTGCTGGTCCTCGCGCTCGCGGCCGGCATCGTCTCGGCCGTCGCGGCCACCTGGCGCTCCCCGGTCAGCTTTCCCGCCCAGGAGGTGACGGTTACGCAGCCGCCGCTCGAGACCGGGCTCCACCTCCCCTACGGCGTCGACACGATCGTCCGCCCCGCGGAGGCGTTCACCGGAACCTTCCCGGCGCAGACGATCGTCACGACGGTCACCGGCCCGGGAACCGCGACGACGCTGCCGACCACCGGAGGAACCACGACGGAGCCGCCGCCCACCGACACGACGGCAACGACGACGACCACCGCCACGACGACGGATACGAGCCCCCCGACGACGACCTCCGTGGTCGGGCCGGGCGACTATCCGCTCCACACGAACATCGTCGCCACGACCTTCTGGGTCGGGGAGCTCTTCGACGCGAACGCCGCCGACGGCTCCCAGGTCTGTTCCACCTACGACTCCGCCTGGGCCGCTCACTGGTCGGGGATCGACAACGGCGCGACCGCGGGCGCGACCGACTGCCAGGGCGCGCCGCTCGGCGGGTGCGACGGCGTCCCGTCCGGCGCGGGCAGCTCGTTCGCCTGCGAGACGGAACGGCGAACCGCGGCGAACGGCTACTTCCCGACGAGCGTCCCGACGCCGAAGGAGAACCCGTTCTACGTCGACCTGCCGTTCGACGACCTCAACGACCCGGTCGCGTTCGCGCAGCGTTGCGCCGTCGTGCCGTGGGCGGACGAGAGCCCCGCGTCCTCGTGTCTCGACCGCACCTTCTCCTACATGAAGAACCGCTGGGTCGAGATCACCGGCCCCAACGGCGCGACCTGCTACGGGCAGATCGAGGACGCAGGCCCGTCGACGGGCTCGAACTACCACGACGCGACCTACGTCTTCGGCGCGGACGACGCGCGTCCGGCCAACCGCTCGTTCTCGGGCGATCCGACGCAGGGCGCCGGAATGGACGTGAGCCCCGCGCTCAACGGCTGCCTCGGCTTCGCCGAGCTCGACGGGGACAACGACCACGTCTCGTGGCGCTTCGTCGACGCGCCGCCGCCCGGCCCGTGGACGCTCGTCGTCACGACCTCGCCGGTCTTCGACGGCTGAGCTCAGGGCGCGTAGCGCAGGATCGCCGCCACCGAGCCGTTCCCCGGGATGTCCTCGCGGCGCACCGCGAGCACGTCGCCGCCGGTCAGCCACACGCGCCGGGCGATCTCGTCGACGACGCCGTAGTTGACCGCGTCGCCCGTGTCGTCGAGCGCGATCGCGCCGGTCTCCTCGTCGACGTGGCCGGGGACGA
Organism: Gaiellaceae bacterium; assembly: GCA_035546215.1. Classification (GTDB taxonomy): domain Bacteria; phylum Actinomycetota; class Thermoleophilia; order Gaiellales; family Gaiellaceae; genus PALSA-600. The sequence goes on from DASZWR010000075.1 coordinate 32,785, forward strand.
CCTCGTCGATGTCGACCAGCACGGTGTCGACGAGGCCGAAGGTCGCGGCCCGCGCGACGTCGGCCACGTCGGCCGAGGCGCGGCGCTGGGATGCGCGGAGCGCGTACGTCTCGTGGATCGTGCGCAGCTCGCCGGCGTACAGGTCGTCGAGCAGGCGCCGTGCGCTCTCGATCAGCTCGGCGTCCGAGATCGTGTCCGGGTTCCCGGGAAGAGTCGCCGGAAGCAGGTGCGGGTAGCTGTTCACCGACCGGTAGATCGTGTCGAGCGGCCGCGCGGCGGCGAGGATCAGCGGCAGGTCGAGCCCGTTCAGCACCGGCCGCAGCGCCTGGTCGATCCGGCGCGCGTACTGGCGCATGCGGGTCTTCTGGCCCTCGGAGCCCTGCAGCCGGCCGCTCGGCGACCGATCCTTGATCGACGCCTTCCCGACGGCGCTCGCGACGTCCCTCGGCAGGTCGGGGATCCGCACCTCGGCCGGGTCGAGGTCGTGCGCGATCTCGAGCAGGCGCACGCCGCCCTGCGAGAGCGCGAGCACGAGCGCCGTGTGCGGAAAGGTGATCGCGCGCAGCAGCGGGTTCAGGTGGAAGCGGTCGGAGACCTCGACCATCGCGACGAGGGCGTTCGGCAGCCGGAACGTCGTGGTCGTCGTCGGCGTCAGGAAGACCGCGAGGCTGCGCGCCTGGTAGCGCCAGAACTCGTCGTCGTCGACGAGATCGGCCGCCTCCTCCTCGATCGCGGTGACGTCCGCCCGGTCGGCGCCCGCCTCCCGCAGCTGCCGCACGGCCTCGGCGGCCAGGTTCTTCAGCTCGATCCGCCCGGCATCGCGCGAGGCCGGGTCGGTCGGCACGTAGATCGAGACGCTCGACGGGTCGCGGGCGGCGAGCAGCCGCTCCATCTGCGCCCGCGTCGGAACGTCGGTGGGCAGGATCATCGGCCGGCTACGCCAGGACCTTGGCCTTCGCCCGCGCGAACTCGTCGTCGCTGAGAATGCCGCGCTCACGCAGGTCGGCCAGCGTGCTCAGGTCGTCCGCGGGGCCTCGCGACCCGTCCGAGCGGGCGAAGCGCTGGAAGGCCTCGACGCGCGCGTGGTCGGCGGCGTAGCGCTCGTGCATCGTGTGCCCGCGGATCACCAGGTAGGCGAAGACCCCGATCAGCGGCAGCACGAAGATCACGAGCAGCCACAGTGCTTTCCCCCAGTTCGAGAGGTCGGGGCTGCGGAAGACGTCGAAGACGACGCCGACTGCGATCCAGATCCAGAGGAAGATGAATCCCAGCTCGACGACTGTGAGCAGCGCATCGCCCAGGCTGAATGCGGCAAGGGTCATCCGAGGGTCCCGGTCCGGGTATGCCGCAATGCGCACGAATCGAAACGCGAGGGGCCGCGCCCGCGGCCCCTCGCTCGTTTCGCCTACTCGACCGGGATCTCGAAGCGGGCGATGATCCCCGGATCGCCGCCTTGCGCGAGGAGCGCGGGGTCGGGATCGCGCGTCGCCACCCACGCGTAGCCGTCCTCGGGGTAGGCAACCACGTCCGGGAAGCTGCCCGCGCTGAGGGCGAGGAGCCGCACCGGCTCGCCGGTCGGATTGCCGAACGTGTGCAGCCCGGCGCGGCCCTCCGGGCAGCAGACGTGGTCGCCCGGGGCGAGCTGCTCCTCCCCCTGCCCCGTCCGAAGCACGGGCCGACCGGCGAGGACGAAGAACATCTCCTCGGCTCCGAAGTGCATGTGCAGCTTGCCGCCGGGGTCGCCGGGAGCGAGCTCGTAGAGCGACGCGCCCATCCGGGCGCCGTCGGGCCGCCAGAAGATCCGGCGGCGCGATCCCGTGGTCTCGTCGACCTCGTCCCAGAGGTCCGAGTGCAGGTTCTGCCGTGTCATGTGTTCCTCCGATGAGAGAGCGGTGACGCGCAGCGTCGGCAAAGCCGTCCCGCGGCTTCGCGCGCTGCGCCGGACGCAGTCCGCTATCTCGTCGCCGGGCCCACGGGGCGATCCTAGCGCTCTACGCCGCGTCCGCCGCGCGCTCGAGCTCGGCCACGTCGATCTTCTTCATCTGCAGCATCGCGGCCATCGCCCGCTGCGCACGGCCCGGGTCGGGGTCGGCCAGGAGCTCCCGGAGCCGGCGCGGCACGATCTGCCACGAGACGCCGTAGCGGTCGGACACCCAGCCGCAGGCGATCTCCTGTCCGCCGTCGGCGAGGCGGCTCCAGTAGTGGTCGACCTCGTCCTGCGACTCGCAGTCGACCATGAACGAGACGGCGTACCCCTCGAGCTTGTGGTCGGGCCCGCCGTTCAAGCCGTAGAACTCGCGCCCCATCAGCTCGAACCCCACCGTCATCACCGAGCCCGCCTCGCGCGGCCCGGCCTCGCCGTAGCGCGAGACCTCCGTGATCTTCGAGTCCGGGAAGATCGCGGTGTAGAACTCCGCCGCCTCCTCGGCCTCCGTGTCGAACCACAGCCAGGTGGTGATCTTCTGCATCGCGCGTCCCTCCGTTTCTCGCAGTCGGCAGTTGTGACCGCCGCCGCGGCGCGAACTCATCGGAGCGTGCGGACGCCGCTCGCGAGCCCGAAGCGAAGCGCGGCGGTCGAGAGCCGCGAGGCGCGGCGCACGACGTCGTCGAGCGCGGCGGCGAGCCGCTCGAGCTCCGACTCCTCGACGACGAGCGGCGGCAGGGCCTTCACGACGTTCAGCCGGTGGCCGGCCACCTGGCTGAAGATGCGGTGCCTGTGGAAGAGCGGGCCGACGACGAACTGGGAGAAGATCCCGGGCTGCTTCCGCTCGAGCGCGCGCCAGGCGGTGCGGCCGCGCTGCGGCTCGCCGAACTCGATCCCCCACATCAGCCCGAGCCCGCGCACCTCGCGCACGACCTCGTAGCGCTCGACGAGCGGACGCGTCAGGTCGAGGAGCAGCTCCCCGAGCCGGGCGGCGCGCTGCGGCAGCTCGGCTCGGTCGAGCTCCGCGAGCGTCGCGAGGCCCGCCACCATCCCCAGCTCGTTCGGCGCGAACGTCGAGCCGTGCCGAACCGCGTTCTCCATCGAGTCGTGGACGGCCTCGAACACGGCGCGCGAGAGCACGCAGGCGCCGACCGGCACGTAGCCGCCGGAGAGGGACTTCGCGACGGTGACGATGTCCGGCTGCAGCCCGAAGTGGTCGAGCGCGAACATCCGGCCGGTGCGGCCGAAGCCGGTCTGCACCTCGTCGACGCAGAAGAGCGTGCCGTAGCGGCGGCACAGCTCCTGCGCGCCCTCCAGGTAGCCGGGCGGCGGCAGGTTCACGCCCTTGCCCTGCACCGGCTCGACGAGGAACAGCGCGACGTCCTCGCGGCGCAGCTCCTCCTCGAGCGCCTCCAGGTCGCCGAACGGCACCCGCTCGAAGCCGGGCAGGAGCTCGCCGAAGCCGTCGGTGAACTCCGGGCAGCCGTTCACCGAGAGCGACCCGTAGGTGAGCCCGTGGAACCCGTGGTCGACCGAGACGACGCGCGGGCGGCGGGTCGCGGCGCGGGCGAACTTGAGCGCCGCCTCGATCGACTCGGTGCCCGAGCTCGTGAAGACCACGCGCGCGAGCGACGCGGGCAGCCGCTTCAGCAGCTCGCCGGCGAGCTTTCCCGCGTACGGCGAGACGCCGAGCTGCGGCGCGATCGGCAGGTCGTCGGCGATCGCCCGCTGCAGCGCCGCCTTGACGAACGGGTTCGAGCGGCCGACGTTGAACATGCCGTAGCCGCCGACGAGGTCGAGGTAGCGATGCCCGTCGGAATCGACGAGGTGCGCGCCCTCGCCGCGCACCCAGGTGCGGTCGAAGCCGATCGTGCGCAGCACCCGCACGAACTGCGGGTTGACGTGCTCGGCGTAGCTCTCGATCGCGTCCGCGAACCGCTGCGGGTCGCCGAGCTCCGGCCGGAGGTCGTCCAGATGCGTGGGCTGCTCCATCGCGCCCACATTGTGGCCTCTACGTGGCCCGTACGCGCGGGTCGGCGAGCGTGTAGGCGAGGTCGACGAGCAGGTTCAGGACGACGACCGCCAGGGCGAGGACGAGGACGGTGCCGGCCGTCATCGGCAGGTCGCGCCGCAGCACCGCCTGGCGGAGCATCCCGCCGAGGCCCGGCAGGTCGAACGCCGACTCGATGAAGACGACGCCGACGACCGAGGTGCCGGCGGTGAGCCCCGCGACGGTGAGTAGCGGCACCGTCACGTTCCGGAGCACATGCCCCTCGAGGACGCGCCTCGGCCCCGCCCCCTTGGCGACCGCGGTGCGCACGTAGTCGGCGCCGAGCTCCTCGTGCACGAGCGCCCGCACGAACGAGCTGAAGAGCGCCGCGTTCACGAACCCGAAGACGAGCCACGGCATCACGAGGTGCTCCGCCCAGCGCGCGACGCCGTCGCAGCCGGTCGAGAGGTCGTTCATCGTGCAGTAACCCTGCGCGGGCAGCACGTTCAGGTAGTGGCCGAAGAACCAGCTCGCGAGGAGCCCGAGCCACAGCGGGTGCACCGACAGCCCGGCCAGGACGAACACGGTCGACGCGCGGTCGCCGAAGGAGCGTGGCCGCAGCGCCGAGAGCAGCCCGAGCGGCACCGAGAGCAGCAGCCAGACGACGAGCCCGCCGGCGACGAGCGAGAGCGTCACGGGCGCGCCGTCCATCAGCTGCGCGCCGACCGCCTGGTGCGAGATGGACGAATGGCCGAGGTCGCCGTGACGCACGATCCGCCAGACGTAGTGCCCGTACTGGTCGAGCACGGGGCCGTGGATCGGCGCCTGCCGGCCCCTCCCGCCGCCGTGGGCGATGCGGAAGAACGCGAGGAACACGAACAGCGTGAGCGCGACGCAGATCACCACGCTCGAGGCGATCCGCTCGAGGATCTGGCGCGCCATCGACCGAGCCTACGCCCGCCGGGTCGGGAACGGATCTCTACGATGCCTCTGGTGAGCATCACCGCGGAATCGCGCACGGCGCTCGTCGAAGACCTGATCGGACGGTTCCCGCACGTGCCGCCGGAAGCGGTGCTGAAAGAGGATCTCCTGCGCACCGGCATCGCGTTCGACGAGTCGGCGCTCACCGACAACCTCGACGGCGAGATCAAGCCGAAGTCGTACTTCATCTTCTCGTTCGACCAGAAGCCGCTCGCCGAGCTCGGCGAGGCGGCGAAGCGGCGTCCGCCCGAGGAGCTCGCGCTCAGCGGCGGCCCCTACGGGCTGCGCCGCACGATCGTCTCGGTGCGCGTCAACCCGGACTCGCCGTACCGCGTCGCGCGCGACGAGGACGGGACGCTGACCATGTCGCTCGAGGGCCGCGCGATCGCCGGCGTGACGCTCCCGCCGATGCCGGAGTACTACCGCCACCTCCTCGACAACGGGAAGACGGTGATGGAGACGGCCCCCACGATCCAGTGGGGCTACCTGATCTACCTCACGGTGCTGCGCCTCTGCCAGTACTTCGGCGCGCACGAGGAGTGCCGCTTCTGCGACATCAACCACAACTGGCGCCAGCACAAGAAGGAAGGCCGCCCGTACACCGGCGTGAAGCCGGTCGAGGACGTGCTCGAGGCGCTCGCGCTGATCGACCACTACGACACCGACCGCGTGTCGACCGCGTACACGCTCACGGGCGGGTCGGTCACCTCACAGGTGGACGGGCTCGCGGAGGCCGACTTCTACGGCCGCTACGCCGAGGCGATCGAGGACCGCTTCCCCGGCCGCTGGATCGGCAAGGTGGTCGCGCAGGCGCTGCCGAAGGCCGACGTGCAGCGCTTCAAGGACTACGGCATCACCATCTACCACCCGAACTACGAGGTGTGGGACAAGCGGCTGTTCGAGATCGTCTCGCCGGGCAAGGAGCGCTACGTCGGCCGCGAGGAGTGGCACCGGCGCATCTTCGACGCGGCCGAGGTGTTCGGACCGCGCTACGTGATCCCGAACTTCGTCGCCGGCGTCGAGATGGCGAAGCCGTTCGGCTTCGAGACGGTCGACGAGGCGATCGCCTCCACCACGGAGGGCCTCGACCACTTCATGAGCCGCGGCATCACGCCGCGCTTCACGACCTGGTGCCCCGAGCCGACGACGCCGCTCGGCCGCGACAACCCGCAAGGGGCGCCGCTCGAGTACCACATCCGCCTGCTCGACGCCTACAAGGCGGCGCTCGACCGGAACGGTCTCGAGCCGCCGCCCGGCTACGGCCCGCCGGGCCCGGGCAACGCAGTCTTCTCGGTCAGCTCGTTCATGGACACGCTCGACCCCGCGGAGGCTGCATGACGCGCTTGCACGACATCTACTCGAAGGTCGAGGAAGGCGAACGCATCGACACCGAGGAGGCTGCGTGCCTCTGGCGCCACGCCTCCGACGAGGAGCTGCAGCGGCTCGCGCAGTCCGTGCGCGGGCGCTACCACGAGCCGAACAACGCCACGTACATGGTGATGCGGATCATCAACTACACGAACGTGTGCGTCGCACAGTGCGACTACTGCGCGTTCTACGTCCTGCCGAACGAGGACGGCGGCTACGTGCTCTCGCGCGAGGCGGTGTTCGAGAAGATCGACGAGCTGGTCGAGGCGGGCGGCGATCTCGTCGGGTTCAACGGCGGCTTCAACCCGAAGCTCCCGCTCGACTTCTACTGCGACCTCTTCGCGTCGGTGCGCGAGCGCTACGGCGAGAGCGTCGAGTTCTACGCGCTGACGATCGCCGAGTTCGTGTACCTGGCCGACCGCGCGAAGCTCTCGTACCACGACGCCGCGGCCCGGCTGCGCGACGCCGGCGTCCACTGGATCACCGGCGGCGGCAGCGAGATCCTCACCGAGGACTTCCGCAAGCGCCACGCCAAGTTCAAGTACACGGTCGCCGACTACTTCGAGGCGCAGAAGGCGATCGTCGAGAGCGGCCTGCGCACCACCGCGACGATGGTGATCGGCTTCGACGAGACGCTCGACGAGCGGCTCGAGCACCTGCAGCGCACCCGTGACTTCCAGGACGAGACCGGGGGGCTCTTCTCGTTCCTCTGCTGGACGTACAAGCCGTACGGCACCGCGTTCGGCGGCCGCGAGGTCGAGTCGCGCGAGTACTGGCGGCACATCGCGCTCAGCCGCATCTTCCTCGACAACGTCAAGCACATCCGCACCTCGGTGCTGACGGTGAACGAGGACGCGTTCAAGGCGCTCGACTTCGGCGCGGACGACTTCGACCTTCCCATCGAGGACGAGGTCACGCAGAAGGCCGGTGCCCGCATCGAGCTCGACCTCGAGGCGCTGCTCGCGGTGCCGCGCTCGCTCGGCTACACGGTCGAGTACCGCCGCGCCGAGCGGCCGGCCCTGACCGCATAGCCGAAGAACGGCAGCGCAAACGCTGCGAACACGACGAGCAGGAGCACGTTGCTCAGCGCCACGACCGCGTTGCTCGCCATCGAGAAGCCGACGATGTTGACGACGGCGAACAGCGGCACGCCGAAGGCCGCCCACACCGGCGCGAGCCGTTGCCGCCAGAGCACGACGGCGATGACGAGCAGGCCCGCGAGCAGCGCCAGGCCCCCGAGCGTGAAGAAGAGCGACGTCCCGCCGTCGTAGCGGTCGGAGAGCGCGACCATCTGCGCCCGGTCGGCTGCGGGCGAGCCCATCGCCCAGTACATGAGCTCGACCGTCCCGTCACCGACGGCGACGAGCGTGCCGATCAGCGCGAGCGCACCGCCGGCGACAGCGAGCCGCGGCGCACGCTCCGCCACCAGCGCGACGAGGCCGATCACGGCGACGACGAACAGCCAGCAGCTGACCGTGATGAAGAGCGCGTAGACGAAGAACCGGTCCGAGTGCCGGCCGACCTCGGCCAGCCCGGCGGCCGTGTCGCCGTGGAGCGGCGGCGACGCGAGCGCGGAGACGAGACCGGTGATCGGCGCCAGCAGCATTGCGACTCCGATCGCCTTCTTGAACGGCGTGGGCATGGGAGGGCCTCCTTCGATCGTTGACCACCCGACCGTACGAGCCGCCGTGCGGCCCGTCTGCGGCCGGCCGAACGGTTCGGTTCGTCCGCGCGGACGAACGCATGCCGCCGTGCGGAGGGTGCGCGCGCGACGCCGCGCTTGTACGGTCGGCGCATGGCCCGCGCGCCGTTCCTGCTCGACCTCGCGATCGTCCTCGCCGTCGCCGTGATCGCCGAGCTGAACGTGTGGGTGTTCGACTCGGTGCCGGGCCCGGCCTGGCTCACCGCGGCGCTGCCGCTTCTCATCGCACTGCCGCTCCTGTGGCGGCGGGCGCATGCACTGCCGGTCGTCGCGCTCGTGTTCGGCGGGATCGTGCTGCAGGCGGTGGCGTCCGGGGACTCCGCCGAGGGGTTCCAGCTCGTCGTGGCCAGTGCCGTCGCCGCGTACTCGGTGGGGGCGTTCTGCCGGCGGACGCCGGCGCTCGTCGGGCTCGCGGTGGTCGCCGTCGGCTATGCGATCTACGCGGCCGAGGACCACAACATCGAGAGCGGCCGAACGAGCGAGCTGTGGGCCGGCGCCTTCTTCGGGGCGGGTCTCCTCGCCGCATGGCTCGTCGGCAGCTTCGTGCACCACAGCAGCGAGCGGGCCGCGCTCGAGGAGCGCGAGCGCCGCGCCGACTCGGCGGTCGCCGAGGAGCGCCTGCGGCTCGCGCGCGAGCTGCACGACATCGTCTCCCACAACCTGAGCGTCGTGGTCGTACAGGCGGGAGGCGCCCGCGCCGGCGGCGGGGACGCGTCGACCCTCGAGAAGATCGAGGAGAGCGGCCGCGAGGCGCTCGTCGAGATGCGGCGCCTCCTCGGCGTGCTGCGCGACGACGACGCGTCGGCCACCACCCTCGCCCCGCAGCCGGGCGTCGCCGAGCTTGCCGCTCTCGCGGACAGCGTGCGGTCGGCAGGCGTCGACGTCGAGCTGCTCGTCGACGGCGACGCGCACGGACTGCCCGCGGCGGTCGACCTCTCGGTCTACCGCATCGTCCAGGAGGCGCTGACGAACACGCTCAAGCACGCCGCTCCCGCACGTGCCGAGGTGCGCGTGCGGTGCACCTCCGACTCGGTGACCGTCGACGTCGTCGACGACGGCGCACGCCCCTCGAGCGGTGTGCCCGGCGGAGGTCACGGGCTCGTCGGCATGCGCGAGCGGGTCGCGCTGTTCGGCGGCGAGCTCCGCGCCGAGCCGCTGCCCGAGGGCGGCTTCGGCGTGCACGCCCGCCTCCCCCGACCGGCGTCGTGATCAGCCTCGTCCTCGCCGACGATCAGGACCTCGTGCGCGAGGGCCTGCGGATGATGCTCGACGCCGAGCCCGACCTGACCGTCGTCGGCGAGGCCGCCGACGGCGACCAGGCGCTCGACGCGGTCCGCCGCCACGACCCGGACGTGCTCGTCCTGGACATCCGGATGCCGCAGCTCGACGGCATCGAGGCGACGCGCCGCCTCGTCGCGTCCGGCAGCCGCACCCGTGTGCTCGTGCTCACCACCTTCGACCTCGACGAGTACGTCTACCGCGCGATGCAGGCGGGTGCGAGCGGCTTCCTGCTCAAGGACGCGCGACGTGAGCAGCTCGCCGCGGCCGTGCGCACCGTCGCCGCCGGCGAGTCGCTGCTCGCGCCGGCGATCACGCGCCGCCTGATCGAGGACTTCTGCCGCCGCCCTCCGCCGTCCGCCGGCACGCCGGAGGCCGCAGCCGGGCTGAGCGACCGCGAGCTCGACGTCGTGCGCCTGATCGCGGCCGGCCTCTCCAACGCCGAGATCGCGTCACGCCTCTTCCTCGGCGAGACAACGGTGAAGAGCCACGTCGCGCGGATCCTCGCCAAGCTCGACCTCCGCGACCGCGTCCAGGTGGTCGTATTCGCCTACGAGACGGGGCTCGTGCGCCCCGGCGACTAACCCAGGAACGGCAGCCAGGCCGACAGGTCGACGTCGCCCGCCACGGGCACGTCGTCGCGCGCGCAGAGCGCGGTCTTCAGCAGCACCTTCTCCTGCTGCTGCAGCCAGCGGCCGTAGACGCCGTCGCGGGCGAAGCGCCCGAGCACGCCGCGCGCGACCGCCTGCGCGCTCGCCGGCGCGAGGGCGTAGAGCGGCAGCGACGGCCCGAGCGGCTTCACGGTGAAGCGCCCGTCGATCGTGTCGATCGCCGTCGACGTGCCCTGCGGCAGCGCGAACACCTGGTCGGGCGCGATCGTCTGGACGGCGAACCCTCGGAACGCGTCGCCGAGCCACGGCGCCTCGGTCTGCACCGAGACGAGCCGCACCTGCGTCGCCGCGTACGTCGTGAGGAAGTCGGAGATCTGGCCGCCCGTCGCCGGCTGCGGCTTGAAGCGCTCCTCGACGCGCTCGCGCGCGAGCCGGTCGGCGATCATCGCGCGGGCGTCGGTGACGCTCGTGTGCGCGGTCGCCAGCGCCGCGTGGTACCGGGACGAGCTGCCGCCGAACTGGTCGCGCACGATCGCCCGTTCGGCAGCGAGCACCGACGCGGGGTTGGACGGCGCCGCCTTGCGCAGCACCACCCGCTCGAGCAGCGCGCTCGAGGCGGCCGAGAGGTCGCCGGTGATCGCGCCGGTGCGCGACACGTCCGCCTTCAGGATCTTCGCGTCGCCGAGCTGACAGCGGACGGTCGGCGGCAGCGCGTCGATCTGTCCTTCCGTCAGCGAGTCGTCGAAGCCCTTCCCCGCGGTGTACGGGCCGTCGCAGAGGCTCTGGCTGCGCGCCCACAGGTAGACGCAGGCGGCCGCCGGCTTGTCGGGGTCGTTGCCGGCGGTCGAGAACGACGGCCAGCCCCACGACCAGACGCCCTGGATGTGCATCTCCGCCGCGACCTGCTTCGCGGCGAGCGCCTCGAGCTTCACGATCTCGAGCCACGCGTTCCGCGGCTGCAGCCCTTCGCGCCCGCCCTCGCCGGCCGCCGACTGGAACTGCAGCTCGAGCGCGACCCGCGAGGCCGGGATGCCGATCTGCGAGAAGTGGGCGACGAGCCCGCGCAGCCCTTTGCGCATCGAGCGGCTCGCGAGCACCGGGCCGAGCTTGTAGAGGCCCTTCGGGTGCGGCGAGGTGAAGTAGACCTGGCGCACGAGGATCGACGCCTTCGCCGCCTGCCGCCACCACTCCGCGGCGTCGCCGCCCGTGAAGGGCGGGTTGGCGATCGTCAGCGCGGTCGTCGCGCCGAGGGCGTCCAGGTCGCGGAGGAGCGCCAGCACGTTTGCGCGGTACTGCGCGTTCGTCGCGCTCCACGGCGTCTGCGTCTGCGCGCCGAAGAGCTCGTTCTCGGCGATCAGCGGCGTCGCGCACCCGGTCACCTGCTGCGCGAACTCGAACTCCGACTTCGCCCGCGCGGCGATCGTCGACGGGTCGGCAGGCGCGGTCGTCGTGCCCACGCGCTTGTTCAGGTTGAGATCGAAGAAGATCGTCGCCGCGCCCGCCTGGCGCATCTCCGCCGGGATCTCGGTGCCGGAGCTGACGGCGAGCACCATCCCCGCCTTCGGGACGATCGGCGCGTTGTGGCCGGCGTAGTCGACCCACATCGGCGCCCTGTCGGGCAGCCCGCACGTGGCCCGCAGCTCGGCGTGCACGCGCCCGGGCGCGACGACCAGCGCGGCGGTCGCCGCGAGCGCGAGCAGGAAGGCCCCCTTCACGCCGTCAGGGTAGTCGGCGCTGCACCCGGTCCCCGGTCACCTCTGCCGGGGAGACGCAGCCGACGAGCTGCAGCGCGGTGAACGTCTCCGCACGCAGAAGGTCGAGCACGCGCGCGACGCCCGCCTCGCCGTCGCAGGTGAGCCCCCAGAGCACCGGCCGGCCGATCAGCACGGCCTTGGCACCGAGCGCGAGCGCCTTCACCACGTCGGTGCCGCGCCGGACGCCGCCGTCGACGAGCACCTCGAGCCGGCCGCCGACCGCGTCGACCACCTCGGGCAGGGCGTCGATCGTCGCGGACACGCCGTCGAGCTGCCGCCCGCCGTGATTCGAGACGACGATGCCCGCGGTGCCGTGCTCGCACGCGATCCGCGCGTCCTCGGCGGTGAGGAGGCCCTTGACGAGCAGCGGCAGCCCCGCCTCGGACGCGATCCGGTCGAGGTCGCGCCAGGTGAGCGACGGCGAGATCAGCTCGAACATCTGCTTCGGCGTGATGCCGCCGCGCCCGATCGACGCGATCGGGACGTCCTCGGGGATGGCGAAGCCGGTGCGCAGGTCACGCTCGCGGTTGCCGCGCACCGGAGCGTCGACCGTCAGCACGAGCGCGCCGAAGCCGTTGTCGCGGGCCTGCGCGATCAGGTCGCGCGTGATCCCCTCGTCGCGGAAGACGTACAGCTGGAACCAGCGGTTCCCGCCCGGCTCCGACACCTCGGCGGGCGTCGACGTCGCGAGCGTCGAGTAGCAGTAGATCGTGCCGGCGGCCTTCGCGGCGCGCGCCGTCGCCACCTCGCCGTCGGGGTGCGCCACGCGCTGGAACGCGGTCGGAGCGACGAGCACCGGCATCGACACCTCCGTGCCGAGGACGGTCGTCGCCGTGGTGCACGCCTCGACGTCGACGAGCATGCGCGGGCGGAGCTGCCAGCGCCGGAACGCCTCGATGTTGTCCCGGAGCGTCAGCTCGTCGCCCGCGCCGCCCGCGTAGTACCCGAGCGGACCAGCAGCGAGGCGCTCGCAAGCGAGCGCCTCGTAGTCCTGCAGATTCAGCGGCTCCACTCCGCCGAACTTAGATGATCTAACCCTTCGTCAGGAAGGGATCGACGTAGAGATCGTCGATCAGGGCAGTGCCGCTCTCGACCGAGATCTGGAGCTGCATGGACTTCGTCCCGAGAGGCGCGAGCAGCGCGCTCAGGAGGGTGGACAGCTTCGGCGACGGGCTCCACCCCTGATTGACGGTGAACGTGCCGCCGTCGAGGATGGAGAGCAGGCCGAGCAGGTTCCTGGTGACGACCCGGACGTGCACGACCGCAGGACCGTTGACGCCCGCGGCGACGAACCTGATCGCCGGGTAGGTCAGCCCATAGCAGACGCCGATCGAGGCCGTCGCGCCGGAGGAGAGCTGAAGCGCGTGCGAGCCGGGCCCGGACAGGGCGAATGGATCGCTCGTGCCGACGAGCGACGTCGCGCCCGACAGCGACCAACCGGTCGTGCCGTTCTCGAAGCCGCCGTTCCCCGCGAAGTAGTAGCCCGCGGGATCTGACCAAGGAGCGAAGACCTGCGACGTCCCGCCGCAGTTCCCGCCGATCAGCGAAGTGATGAGCCCGGCGCGGGCCGTGCCGGCCGTGGAGGCCAGCGCGACGATGACGCCGAGCAACAGGATGAGAGAAGTGATACGCCGCATGGGTCTCACCCTCTCCACCCAAGCGGTTGTCGCTATCACCCGGAAGGGTGGGAATCTCAGCGATCGATCACTCTTCCGGGTGAATCAGCAATCGTTGCCAGGGTCGATGACACGGAGGTGACGTCGACTGCGGCAGGACCTGTCACGCTCGCGGCGGTGACCGGAGACGAGCTGGTGCGCGAGGCGCGCGAGCGCCACGCGACCGGCGGCGTCGCCGTGCACACACGTGTCCTCCTCGGCGCCCTCGGCGTCGCCGCGGGCGTGGGCATCACGGCCTCGGCGATCTGGCTCCACGGCGGGCTCGCGTTCTCGTGGTGGCGCTTCGCGCTGTTCGCCGCGCTGTACGCGCTCGTCTCGCGCGTCGAGTTCGAGATCGGCCACGGCGCGGCGATCCCGACGCAGCTCGTCCTCGTCCCCATGCTCTTCGCGCTTCCGATCGGGCTCGTCCCGCTCGCGGTCGCCGCCGGGCTCTGCCTGCGGACGCTCCCGGACCGCCCCTGGCCGCTCCGCCGGCCGGTCGGCGCGCTCAGCCAGCTCGCGGCGGCCGCGCACGCGCTCGGCCCGGCGCTCGTGCTCGGGCTCGCCGGCGGCCTGCCGCTCCGGTACGGCGCGTGGCCCGTCTACGTCGCGGCGCTCGCCGCGCAGATCGCGACGGACTTCGCGAACGCCGCCGCCAACGGCGCGGTGACCGGCGTCGACGTGCGCGTCGTGGCCCGCTTCGCGTCACTGGCGTACGCCGTCGACTGCGCGCTCGCGCCCGTCGGCCTGCTGCTCGCGGTCGCGACGCACGACCATCCGGTGCTCGTCGTGCTCGCGCTCCCGCTCGTCGGCCTGCTCCGTTACTTCTCGCAGGAGCGCAGGCAGCGCATCGACAGCGCACTCGAGCTCTCCGACGCGTACCGCGGCACCGCGTTCCTGCTCGGCGACGTCGTCGAGGCCGACGACGCCTACACCGGCAGCCACAGCCGTCACGTCGTCGACCTCGTGCTCGGCGTCTCCGACGAGCTCGGCCTCTCTCCCGAGGATCGGCGCGACGCCGAGTTCGTCGCCCTGCTGCACGACGTCGGCAAGATCCGGATCCCCTCCGAGATCATCAACAAGCCCGGCGCGCTGAACGACGAGGAGCGGGCGATCATCGAGACGCACACGATCGAGGGCGAGAAGCTGCTCGAGCAGGTCGGCGGCCTGATCGGCCACGTCGGCACGCTCGTGCGCTCGTGCCACGAGCGCTGGGACGGCGCCGGCTACCCGGACGGGCTCGCCGGCGAGGAGATCCCGCTGATCGCGCGCATCGTGTGCGCCTGCGACGCCTACAGCGCGATGACGACCGACCGCCCGTACCGCAAGGCGCGCACGCCCGAGGAGGCGCTCGCCGAGATGCAGCGGTCGTCCGGCACGCACTTCGACCCGGCCGTGGTCGAGGCGATCGTCAGGCTCGAGGCCTGAACCAGCCGCCGCGGCGCGGCCGCTCCGGCTCCTCGCCGAGCGCGCGGGCGCCGGCGGCGATGTCCTCCGGCTTCAGGCACTGCAGCTCGTCGTGCGAGAGCCGCTCGACGTCCTGCTCGGCGAGGCGCAGCGCCTGCGCGTTCAGCGACTGCTCGAAGAGCGTGCGCGCGAAGCGCGCGTTGCCGAACGACTCGTCGCGCTCGGCGTTGGCGAAGATCGTTGCGAGCGTGGTCGCGGTTCCCTCGCCGAGCGTGTACTCGTGCTCCCCGGCGAAGCGCCCGAAGATGGCGACGAGCTCGTCGGTCGAGTAGTCGGGGAAGTCGATCTCGCGCGAGAAGCGCGAGCGCAGCCCGGGGTTCGACTCGAGGAACCGGCGCATCAGGCGCGGGTAGCCCGCGACGATCACGACGAGGCGATGACGGTGGTCCTCCATGCGCTTGAGCAGCGCCTCGATCGCCTCGTCGCCGAAGTCGAGCCGCTCGCCCTCGCGCGCGAGCGCGTACGCCTCGTCGACGAAGAGCACGCCGTCGAGCGCCTTCCGCACGACGCGCTCGGTCTTCACGGCGGTGAGCCCGACGTACTGCCCGACCAGGCCGGCGCGGTCGACCTCGACGAGGTGCCCGCGCTTCAGCAGGCCCATCGAGCGGTACATCTGCGCGAGCAGCCGAGCGACCGTCGTCTTGCCCGTGCCCGGGTTGCCGAGGAAGACGAGGTGCTGCGTCGTCGCCACCTCCGGCAGCCCCGCCTCCTTGCGCCGCGCCTGCACCCGCAGGAACGCCACGAGCGCGCGCACCTGCTCCTTCACCGACTCGAGCCCGGGCAGCGCCTCGAGCTCCGCGAGCAGCTCCTCGAGCGGCCGCGGCGGCTCCTGCCTGCGCAGCGCGTCGAGCTCGAGCTCCTCCCCGATCTGCGTGCGCAGCTGTTCCCCGAGCGCCTTCAGCGACTCGAGCGGGTTCGTCGGCATGCGGTGACGGTACCCGTTAGCGTGAGAGCGAATGCCACGGGGCCCGATGAGCGAGGCGGAGCTCGTTCGCTACGCCGAGATGATCGCCAAGGGCTGCGTCGCGCTGCGCCGCGGCGACGTCGTCGTACTCCGCCCGTCGCTCGGCCACCGGGAGCTGGCGGTCGCGCTGACGGGGGCGTGCTACCGCGGCGGCGCCGCCGCCGTCGACGTCGAGTACGAGGATCCGCGCGTCGAGGCGGCGCGCATCCTCCACGGCTCCGCGGAGGCGCTGAGGACGCGCGCTCCCTGGCGCGACGCCCAGACGCGCGCGCTCGGCGAGGAGCGCGTCGCGCTGATCCAGTTCCACGGCGAGTACGAGACCGACGTCACCTCGGCCCTGCCGCCCGAGCGCGTGGTCGAGGCGGCGCGCCGCTGGCGCGCCGGCGGCACGCTGGCCCGCATCCGGCGCGAGGCCAGGCTGCGCGGGACGATCTGCGCGTGGCCGACCGAGGAGTGGGCGCGGCGCGTCTTCCCCGGCCTCACGCCCGAGAAAGCCGCACGAAAGCTCGCCCAGGACCTCCTCTCCTTCTGCCGGATCGGCCCGCACGACCCGCCCGGCCACACCGGCTGGACACAGCACCTCACAGCGCTGCGCCGGCGCGCGGCGCGCCTCACGAAGCTCGACCTGAAGGAGCTGCACGTCCTCGACGACGGCACCGACATGCGCTTCGGGATCGCGCCGTTCTCGATGTGGCGCGGCGGCGGCGAGAAGGACCGCTGGGGGCGCCAGATCGCGATGAACGTGCCCACCGAGGAGTGCTTCATCACGCCGGACGCGGCCGCGACGGAAGGCACGTTCCGCTGCACGCGCCCGCGCAGCCTCGGCGGCCGCGTGATCGAGGGAATCGCGGGCGAGTTCCGCGGCGGCCGGCTCGTGCGGCTGAAGACGAAGCGCCCGGCCGACCGCGAGTGGCTCGCGAAGCTCTTCGCCGCGAACCCGAACGCCGACCGCTGCGGGGAGATCGCCCTCGTCGACGCGTCGTCCCGCATCGGGCAGACCGGGCGCATCTACTACGAGACGCTGCTCGACGAGAACGCCGCCGCGCACTTCGCGTTCGGGTCCGGCTACGCGAAGACGCGCACGGTGCCGGTCGGCCGCAAGCGCTACGGCGTGAACCGCTCGAACGTGCACATCGACGTGATGATCGGCTCCGACGCGCTGAACGCGTACGGCGTCACGCAGTCGGGGCGGCGCGTGCCGCTCGTGCTCGACGGCGCCTGGCAGTTCTGAGCCCGGCCGGCGCCAGGTACCGTTCACAGATCGTTCGCCTGCTTAACGACTCGACGGTGCTGGCGAACCGGCTGCGGCCGGTGCTCCTCCGGCTCGCGCGCGAGCTGAGGCGCGAGCCGAGCCCGCTCGGGGTGACGCCCGGGCAGCTGCTGCTGCTCGAGGCGATCCGGTCCGACCCGGGGATCACGGCGCGCGATCTCGCAGAGCGAGAGCGGATCTCGGCGCCCGCCATGTCCGGCCGGCTCGCCCGCCTGGAGGCCGCGGAGCTGATCGGCCGCGTGCGCGCCGCCGACCGGCGATGCATCGGCCTCTCGCTCACGTCCGAGGGCGAACGGGTGCTGCGATCCATGCGCGCGCGGCGCACATCGCCGCTCGCCGAGCGGCTCGAGCGCCTCGACCCGGTCGAACGCGACCGGATCGAGGCTGCGCTCGGCCCGCTGGAGCGTCTTCTCGACTCGTCTTCGGCAAAGGCGTAGGATCGACCCGTTTACATCGGGCATCGGTCGGACACAGGGGGTGCGGATGGCTCAGGTCGCGTTCGAGCGCGTCAGCAAGATCTATCCCGACGGCACGCGCGCCGTGAACGACGTGAGCCTGGAGATTCGCGACGGCGAGTTCATGGTGCTCGTCGGCCCCTCCGGCTGCGGCAAGACGACCGCCCTGCGGATGGTCGCCGGCCTCGAGGAGATCAGCGAGGGCGTGCTGCGCATCGGCGATCGCGTCGTCAACCACGTCCCGTCGCGCGACCGCGACATCGCGATGGTCTTCCAGAGCTACGCGCTCTATCCGCACCTCTCCGTCTACGAGAACATCGCGTTCGGCCTGCGGCTGAAGAAGATGGACAAGCACGAGATCGACCAGCGCGTCCAGCGCGCCGCGAGCCTGCTCGGCCTCGAGGAGCTGCTGAAGCGCAAGCCGCGGGCGCTCTCGGGCGGCCAGCGGCAGCGCGTCGCGATGGGCCGCGCGATCGTGCGCGAGCCCGCCGCGTTCCTGATGGACGAGCCGCTCTCGAACCTCGACGCGAAGCTGCGCGTGCAGACGCGCGCCGAGATCGCGAAGCTCCAGTCCGACCTGAACGTGACGACGATCTACGTCACGCACGACCAGGTCGAGGCGATGACGATGGGCGACCGCGTGGCCGTGATGCGCAAGGGCGAGATCCAGCAGGTCGACGACCCGCAGACGCTCTACGACCGTCCCGTGAACCTCTTCGTCGGCGGCTTCATCGGCTCGCCGGCGATGAACATGCTCGACGCGCAGATCCAGGACGGCGACGGAACGCTCAAGGCGCGGATCGGAGAGCAGGTGATCTCGCTCGGGGAGGAGACGCTCCAGAACCGCCCCGCCCTGCGCGACTACGTCGGCAAGGACGTGATCATCGGCATCCGCCCGGAGGACCTCGAAGACGCGGCGCTCGAGACCGACGCGCCCGCCGACCAGGTCCTCACCGGGAAGCTCGAGCTCCGCGAGGCGCTCGGCTCCGAGATCATGGCGCACTTCTCGATCAAGGCGGCCCACGCCGAGACCGACGAGATGCGCGAGCTCGCGGAGGACGCGGGTGCACGGGGCGACCAGGGCGCCCAGATCGGCGTCGGCGAGGACGAAGCGGTCGTCGTCGGCAGGTTCAGCCCGCGTTCGCGGGTGCAGGAGGGAAGCGAAGTCAAAGCGGTCGTGGACACGAGGGCCCTCCACTTCTTCGATCCGGGCTCCGGCACCGGCATCTACGACAGCGCGAAAGGAGACTGAATGAACAGCAAATGGCTTGCAGCGGCAGCGCTTGTCGCGGTGCTCGCAGTCACCGCAGGGTGCGGCAGCAACAAGAGCGCGTCGAAGGCGAACTCCGGTGTCGCCGGCGCGCAGCACACGCAGGTAAACAAGGCGGTCTCGGGCTCGGTCACGTTCGACGGCATCTGGACCGGCGCGGAGGCGAAGGCGTTCGGCGCCGTGATCAAGGCCTTCAACAAGGCGTATCCGAAGGTCAAGATCAACTACAAGCCGGTCGGGAACAACGTCCCGACGGTGCTCGCGACGGCGATCGCGGGCGGCCGTCCGCCGGACATGGCGGACATCGCGCAGCCGGGCCTCGTCAAGCAGCTCGCGCAGCAGGGCCACCTCAAGCCGATCACGTACGCGAACGGCGTGCTGGCGAAGAACTTCGCGCCGGCGTGGCGGTCGCTCGGGAAGGTCAACGGCAAGCAGTACGCGATCGTCTTCAAGGCGAGCAACAAGTCGCTGCTCTGGTACAACGTGCCCGCCTACAAGGCGGCCGGCGTCACCGCTCCGAAGACGTGGTCTCAGCTGACGAAGAACGCTGCGACGCTGAAGGCCTCGGGTACGCCCGCGTACTCGATCGGCGGCGCGGACGGCTGGACGCTCACCGACCTGTTCGAGAACATCTACCTGCGCATGTACGGCACGGCGAAGTACAACGCCCTGTCGGCGCACAAGATCAAGTGGACCGACTCGAGCGTCACGAAGGCCCTGAAGAACATGGGCCAGATCCTCGGTGACTCGTCGAATCTCGCGGGCGGCACCAGCGGCGCCCTCCAGTACGGGTTCAACGACTCGGTCACGAATGCCTTCCAGACGCCGCCGAAGGCGGCCACGGTGTTCGAAGGCGACTTCGTCGCGGGCGTGATCCTCTCGTCGACGAAGGCGAAGCCGAAGACCGGCTTCAACGCCGTGCCGTTCCCGTCGATCACCTCCGGCCCGAACGCGGGCGCGGTCGAGATCGGCGGCGACCTGCTCGTCACGTTCCGCGACACCCCGGCGATCCGGGCGTTCGTGAACTTCCTCGCGACCGCTCCGGCGGCCGAGGCGTGGGCGAAGCTGGGCGGCTTCGGCACCGGCAACCACAACGTGCCGGCGAGCATCTACCCCGATGCGATCACCCGGGCGACGGAGGCCCCGCTCGGCACCGCGAAGTCCGTCGTGTTCGACATGTCGGACGAGCAGCCGGCGTCCTTCGGCTCGACCACGGGCCAGGGCGAGTGGGGCATCTTCCAGACGTTCCTGAAGAGCCCGTCCAAGGTCAGCAGCATCCAGGGCCAGCTCGAGAAGGCCGCGGCTACCGCGTACAAGAAGGGCAAGTAGGCACTTGGGTCAAGGGGGAATCACTGCGGAGCCGCCGCTTGCGGCGGCTCCGCCCCCCGACTCCGAACCGGGCAGGTTCGGCCGCTACCTGACGGGCGCGCTCTTCCTCCTGCCCGCGGCGTTCGTGCTCGTCGTCTGGGTGATCTACCCGGCGGTCTACACGATCATCCGCAGCTTCTTCGGCCAGCAGGGCTACATCGGTACGTGGGTGGGGATCGACAACTACCGCCACCTGTTCACGACGCACACACTGCTGACCGCGATCAAGAACAACGCGATCTGGGTGCTCGTCGTGCCCGCGATCGTCACCGCGTTCGGCCTCGTCTTCGCGGTGCTGACCGAGCGCGTCCGCTGGTCGGTCGCGTTCAAGACCGTCGTGTTCCTGCCCATGGCGATCTCGGCGTTCGCGACGGGCGTGACGTGGCGGATCATGTACCAGCAGGATCCGGACGTCGGCGCGATCAACGCGCTGACGCGGAGCGTCAAGGGAGTCTTCTCGCCGGCCGGGGTGCTCTCCAGCGCGGCGCCGTCGACGGGCACCGTGATCCCGAACCGCGGCGGTCTGATCCTGAAGACGCCGATCCACCCGGGCGGCACCGCGCTGCTCGGGCTCACCGCCATCCCGCCGGCCGACGTGCCCGCCGGCGCGAAGCAGGCGGCGACGCCCACGCCGAGAAGCGACGAGATCGCCGGCACGGTGTGGCGCGACTTCAAGCCGGGCGGCGGCGTCCCCGGCAAGGTCGAGACGGGGGAGCAGGGCCTGCCCGGCGTGACCGTCGACCTGGTGCAGAACGGGAAGACGGTGCAGAGGACGACGACCGGCGACGACGGGTCGTTCACGTTCACCGGCGTCAAGTCGGGCACGTTCCAGGCGGCCGTCGGCGCCGCCACGTTCGCCAAGCCCTTCGGCGGCTATGCGTGGCTCGGACCGTCGCTGATCACCCCGGCGCTGCTGATCGCCTACATCTGGATCTGGGCCGGCTTCGCGATGGTCGTGATCGCGGCCGGGCTCTCGTCGATGCCTCGAGAGGTCCTCGAGGCGGCCCGCACCGACGGCGCCACCGAGTGGCAGACGTTCCGCCGCGTCACGGTGCCGCTGCTCGCGCCGGTGCTGAGCGTGGTCTTCATCACGATGATCATCAACGTCCTCAAGGTCTTCGACATCGTGCTGGCGCTCGCGCCCGAGTCGACGCAGTCGAACGCGAACGTGATCGCGCTCGCCATGTGGCGCACCGCGTTCGGCGGCGTCAACGACTTCGGCACGGGCTCGGCGATCGCCGTGTTCCTGTTCATCCTCGTCATCCCGGTGCTTGCCCTGAACATCCGGCGCTTCAAGAGGGAGGTCTAGATGGCCGCTGTCGCAGAGCCGATCGTCGTCCCGAAGCCGCACGACTCCACCGCGGCGCGGATCCTGCGGTTCGTCGCGAAGGCGCCGGTGCACATCGTGCTCGCCGCGCTGGGCGTGCTCTGGCTCGTGCCGACGTTCGGCCTCTTCATCACATCGATCCTCCCGCAGTCCGAGCTCGCCTCGGCGGGCTGGTGGAAGATCTTCTCGAAGCCGAGCATCGCGACGTGGTCGAACTACGACGCCATGTTCCACAACCACGGCCTCCTGACCGCGCTGAAGACGACGGCCTACATCGCGGTCGGCAACACGGTGCTCGTGGTCGTGATCGGCTCCCTCGCCGGCTACGCGCTCGCGTGGCTCGACTTCCCGGGCCGCGACTGGCTGTTCATCGGCAACATCGCGCTGCTCGTCATCCCGATCCAGATGGCGCTGATCCCGATGTTCAAGCTCTACGACACGTTCGGGCTGTTCGACACGGTGCTCGGGATCATCCTGTTCCACACCGCGTTCGGCCTGCCGTTCGCGATCTTCCTGCTGCGGAACTTCTTCGTCGGGCTGCCGAAGGACATCCTCGAATCGGCGCGCATCGACGGTGCGTCCGAGGTGCGCATCTTCCTGCGCCTGATCCTGCCGCTCGGCCTGCCCGCGATCGCGTCGCTCGGCATCTTCCAGTTCCTCTGGACGTGGAACGACCTGATCGTGGCGCTGACGTTCGGCCAGAACGTGCAGCCGATCACCGTGTGGATCTTCGGGCAGCTGCGCGAGTTCGGGACGTCGATCGACGTGATCGCGCCCGCCTCGTTCATCTCGCTCGTCGTGCCGCTCGCGGTCTTCTTCGCGTTCCAGCGGTACTTCGTGCAGGGACTGCTCGCCGGCAGCGTCAAGTAAGCGGTGCGCTGTGCGATCGTCGGGAGCGGGCTCGCAGCGCTCGCGGCGTACGCCACGCTTCGCCACGGCGGCGTGTCGCCGGAGGAGATCGCCGTCTTCGGCACGCACGACGACCCCACCGAGGCGTGGCGCGTGCGGGCCGCGTCGATCCGCCAGACGCACATGCGCTCGGAGTCGGACGGGCATCTCGCCGCCGCGTCCTTCCCGGGGCTCGCGCTGCAGGAGCTGACGCTGCGCTCCGTCGTCGGGACGCTGACGAACCGGTACCGCCCCAGCGTCGAGCTCTTCCTCTCGCACGCGGCGCGCGTGCGGGAGCGGAGCGGCTGGGACCTGTCGTTCACCGCGCGTCACGCCGCGCAGGTGCGCGCGGTCGACGGCGGCTTCACGATCGACGGCGACGGCCCCTTCCCCCACGTCCTCCTCGCGCTCGGCCACCCGGGCCTCAATCGGGTACCCGGCACCTGCCATGCCTACGAGCCGCACGAGTACGCGCCGCAGGTGGCGGTGCTGGGCGCGGGGATGGCCGCGGCGACCGAGTGGCGGAACGCGCTCGCTGCCGGCTCGGAGGTCGTCTCGGTGCGCCGGCGCGAGCCGCGGCGCCGCCCGCTGAACGTGCCGCGCGAGCTCTTCTCGAAGCGCGGCCTCGCGTCGTTCCACCGGCTTCCGCCCGAGGTTCGCGCTGCCACGCTGCACGACCTGTCGCGGCCGTCCTACCCGCCCGGGCGCGAGTGGGACGTCCCCGTCCGCGTCGTCCCGGAGCCGCCCGAGGGCTTCCAGGTGATCGCAGCGACCGGCTTCCGCAAGGGCTTTCGCGAGGACCCGCTGCTCGCCGACCTGGTCGACGCGCACGGCCTCGAGACCCACGACCGGTACCTGGTGCTCGACCCGGACTCGACCGTCCCGGCCCTCACCGACGAGCGGCGGACGCTCTCGGTGGCGGGCGTCGCGGGCCGGTGGGCGTTCCCGGCCGCCGACACGATCGCCGGCGCGAAGTACGCTGCCCGTGGGTACACCCGCCGCGTATGTCGTACACGCTGACAGGCCGCATCCAGTCCCGCCTCGTGGCCACGCTGCCCGCGCTGGCCGTCGCGCTCGCTATCCATCGCTGGTGGGCGATCGAGCTGGTCGCGCTGATGCTGGTCTTCGGGCTCGCGCTCGACGTGTGCGTCTACGACCGCGTGCTCTCCTACCAGCCCGCGTGGCTCGCCGTGCCGCTCGGCGCGCTCGAGTTCGGGCTGATCGTCCTCGCGATGCGCATGCCGGTCACCTGGCGGGACGTCGGGCTGTTCATGCTCGGCTGGGTGACCGCGCAGCTCTGCGCGCACGCGATCCTGCCGCGCGTGCGGATCGAGTACGCGGAGGCGGGCGGCGAGCTCGGCCGGGCGGGCGCCGTCGTCGCGGCGGCGGTCGCCGCCGCCGCCGTGGCGGGCGTCGCGGGCGCGGTCGCCGTCATCCCGCCGACCGTGCACCTGCACGGGACGGTGCAGGGGCCGCTGGTGATCCGCCACGCGCAGACGCTCGTCGGCGGCGTGGTGCGCGGCGGCATCGAGATCCGCGCCGACCACGTGACGCTGAAGAACGTGACGGTCGTCGGCGGCGAGTACGGCGTGAACATCGAGCACGCGCAGCACGTGATGCTCGACCGGGTGCGAATCATGCACTTCGACCTCGACGCGATCCGCGCGCTCGACGCGGGCGTGATGGTCGACCGCTGCTCGGTGACCGCCCCGGCGTCCAACCTGTCGACCGGCGTGCTCATCTCGTACTCGATGGGCCGGCCGATGAGCATGGTCTCGAACTGCACGATCGTCGGCACCCGCGAGGGCATCGCGACGCACTCGTCGATGGTCGACGTGAGCAGGAACCACGTGATCGGCACGTCGGTGCGCGGCATCTCGCTCTCCGAGATGTCGATGGACACCGCGTCGCACAACCAGGTGGAGAGCGCGCGCGGCGTCGGCATCGTCTGCATGGACCACTCGGAGTGCGAGATCGAGCACAACACGGTCGCCGGCACGCGCGTCGTCCCGGGCAACCCGAGCGCGGGCGGGGTCGCGATCGAGTCGTACTACTACGCCGAGGCGCACCTCCGGCACAACACGGTGATCGCGAGCCCGGGCGGCGTCCGGGCGCTCGACTCGAGCTTCATCGATTGATGCCGGCGAACTTCCAGCTCGTCGCGCGCACGGGCCATCCGAGCTTCCTCGACCTGCCGTGGGAGCAGCCGCTCGAGGAGTGGGAGTCGCCGCGGATCGTCAACCTGATCCGCGGGATCAGCCGCCACGTCGTGCGCTTCGTCGAGTACGACGGCGTGCTCTACGCGCTCAAGGAGCTGCCGGTGCGGCCGGCGCGGCGCGAGTGGACGCTGCTGCGCCGCCTCGAGGGCCAGGGGCTGCCGGTGGTCGAGGCGGTCGGGATCGTCACGGACCGCGACGGCGACCTCGACGCCGTGCTGATCACGCGCCACCTCGAGTACTCGCTGCCGTACCGCGCGCTCTTCGCCGGCGCGGCGATCCCCGACCTGCGTACGCACCTGCTGAACGCGCTCGCCGAGCTGCTCGCGCGCCTCCACATCCGCGGGTTCTTCTGGGGCGACTGCTCGCTCTCGAACGCGCTCTTCCGGCGCGACGCGGGCGCGCTCACCGCGTACCTCGTCGACGCGGAGACCGGCGAGCTGCACGGCGCGCTCTCCGACGGACAGCGCGGCTACGACCTGGACATCGCGCAGACGAACATCGTCGGCGAGCTGCTCGACGTGGACGCCGAGGTCGGGCTGCCGCCGGATCTCGATCCCGACGAGACCGGCGAGGAGATCGTCAGGCGGTACGCGGCGCTCTGGGACGAGCTGACCCGTGTGGAGACGTTCGCCCCCGACGAGCGCTTCAAGCTCGACGAGCGGCTGCACCGCCTGAACGAGCTCGGCTACGACGTCGAGGAGATCCGGCTCGAGGCGACGCCGTCGGGCTACCGGCTGCGGCTCGACCCGCACGTCGTCGAGCCGGGCCACCACCGGCACCGGCTGCTGCGCCTCACCGGCCTCGACGCCGAGGAGAAGCAGGCGCGGCGGATGCTCAACGACATCGCCCGCTTCCGCGAGGCGCTCGAGCGGCGCGAGAAGCGGACGGTGCCCGAGCCGGTCGCCGCGTCACGCTGGCGGCAGGAGGTCTTCGAGCCGACGATGGCGGCGGTGCCGGAGGAGCTGTGGGCCGCGCTCCCGGCCGCCGAGGTCTTCCACCAGGTGCTCGAGCACCGGTGGTTCCTCTCGGAGAAGGCGGGCAAGGACGTGGGGATCGACGAGGCGGTGCGCTCGTACGTCGAGAGCGAGCTGCCGATGCGGCGGCCGGAGCGCGTCGTGCTCGAGTCGGAGTAGCCGCCGGCTCAGGCGAGCCAGCTGCCGTTCTCCTGGACGACGCGGCCGTCGAGCTCGATCCGGCCGCCGCCGCGCAGGTCCTTCACGAGGTCCCAGTGGATCGCCGACTCGTTCGTCCCGCCGAGGTCGGCGAAGCCGAACCCGAGCGCGAGGTGCACCGAGCCGTCGATCTTCTCGTCGAAGTAGACGTTCCCCATGTAGCGGGTGACTCCCGGGTTGCAGCCGACGCCGAGCTCGCCGATCCGCCGCGCGCCCTCGTCGGTGTCGAGCACCCGGATCAGGAACTCCTCCTCGGCGTCCGCGGCCGCGTCGACCACGCGCCCGCCCGAGAAGCGCAGCCGCGCGCCGCGCACCTGCCGGCCGTCGCGCAGCTGGGGGAACTCCGTGAACGCGATCGTCCCCTCCGCCGAGCTCTCGACCGGGCAGCCGAAGAGCTCGCCGCCCGGCATGTTCCCGATGCCGGCGTCGACCTCCATCCGGCGGCCGGCGAGCGAGAGCCGCAGGTCGGTCCCGTCGCCGAGGATGCGGACCTCGTCGGCGGCGTCGAACAGCTCCGCGTAGCGGGAGAGCCGGGCGTGCTCGGACGGCCAGTCGAGCAGCACCGAGTCGTAGAGGAAGTCCTCGAACTCGGCGAGCGACAGGCCCGCATCCTGGGCGAGCGCCGGGGTCGGGTACCAGCACATGACCCACGGGAAGTCGCTCGCGTTCACCCGCTCGGTCGAGCGCCGGTAGGCGGCGTTGACGGCTGCGTTGCGTTCGGGCGCGATGTCGCGCCCGTCGCGCGTGTTCTCGGGAGCGCCGATCGCGAGCAGCGCGTCGCAGTGGTCGAACGCGTGCACGTCGATCGGCGCAGGCTCGGCGATCGTCTCGAGCGGCGCGTGCCGGAGCCACTCGCGGTGGTAGACGAGGCCGCCGCCGAACGTCAGGCGCAGCAGCGGGTACGCGCCGCGCCGGCCGATCTCGCGCGTGACGGCCTCGAGCAGCGGGCGCGCCTGCGGGTAGCCCCAGACGAGCACCTGCCAGCCCGGCTGCACGCGCAGGCAGTCCTCCACGAGGAGGGTCGCATAGCGCTCGACACGCGGATCCGTCACGCCGGCGATCGTAGTCGCGGATCAGCCGGCAGCCGTCCTGCGGGCGACCATCGCGATCTGCAGCGCGTCCTTCGGCCGGCGGGTCGGCTCGCGCAGGACGACGGACAGATGGAGAACTCCGAGAGTGGGCATCGCACCTCCTTTCACCGGAATGAGGCTACGGGCGCGCACTCGGCCGGACATCGGCCGCGCTGACGATCCACCGTCGTCCTCGAGGACGATCAGACCGAATTCATACGGAGGGCCGACCTGCCTCTAACCCGCAGGTCCTAAGGTCTGATTGCTCGCTCCGACGGCTTGCGGCAGCCGGAGATCACAGGGGCGAGAACCTCTGAGCATGGTGGAGGTCGACGGCTCTGCGGCGCCGCCGGTCTCCACCGCTCGTGGTCCGACGCTAGATCAGTCCGGCGCGCGTCGCGTGCGTCGCGGCGCCCGCCCTGGTCGTCTGGGCGAGCTTGCGGAGGATGTTCGCGACGTGCCGGTGCACGGTGTGCTGGCTGAGGACGAGCGTCGAGGCGATCTCACGGTTGCTCATGCCGGTTGCGACGAGGCGCAGCACCTCGGTCTCGCGCGAGGTGAGCGGCGAGCTCTCGTCGGTCTGCGGCGGGTCCTGCACGAAGCCGGCGAGCGCGCGGAAGAGCTCGCGCTGGTCGTCGCGCCAGGGGACGTGCGCCTCGCCGGAGAGCGGCACGAAGCGCGCGTTCGGAAGCAGCGCGGCGAGCTCCCGCCCGCGCCCGATCGGCACGGTGCGGTCGCCGCGACGGTGCAGCACGAGGGCGGGGACCGCGACCTGCGGCAGGACGTCGCGAAGGTCGGCGTTCAGGTCGAGGTCGAGGAAGATCGCGGCCGCCTGCGCGCTCGCCGCCGCCCGCTGCATCCGCGTGTAGGAGGCGATCTCGTCGCCGGAGGCGTGTGGGTCGAAGAGCCCGGCGAACATCTGCGCGGCGAGCAGCCAGTTCGTGCGCGTGAACTCGATCAGCGACCGCTTGGTCGGCTCGGGGATGTCGTTGCGCGAGGCGTAGCCGCCGAAGTAGACGATCTTCTCGACCTTCAGCGGGTCGCGGACGGCGAGCTGCGACGCGGCGAGGCAGCAGCACGAGGAGGCGAAGACGGTCGCGCGGCCGCCGACCGCGTCGATCACGGCCTCGAGCTGCCTGCTCTCGGACTCGACCGTCGGCCGCGGGTCGAGGTCACGCGAGCTGAGCCCGCACCCGATGCGGTCGAAGCGCACCACCCGGTGGGTGCGCGCGAGCTCGGCGTAGAACGGGCGCTGGTTGGGATCGGCCCACTCGTGGTCGAGGTGCGAGACCCACCGCGGGCCGACCACGATCGGCGGGCCTTCGCCGTAGGTGGAGTAGGCGAGCTTCCTGCCCTCGAAGTCGAGCGTGCGGATCTCCTGCTCCACGGGGGAGAGGCTAATGGCCCGAACGGGCCATCCCGAAAAGATGGCCCGTCGCGCCGACGCGGCGGGCCAGGTCGCGCGGGCACCCTGGGTCGATGCAGGGTGAGTTCGTCAACGGCGTCACCGTCCGCCCTCTCCGCTGCGGCGAGACGGCGACCGTGCAGGCGGTGTTCGACGGGCTGGGTCCGCGCTCGCGGCTGCTCCGGTTCGGCGGCGCGAAGAACGAGCTGCGCCCGGACGACCTGGAGCTGCTCGCCCGCGTCGACGCGATCCACCACGTGCTGGTGGCGTTCGCGGAACGGCGGCCGGTCGGGATCGCCCGCCTCGTGCGCGACGGGGCGACCGCCGAGGTCGCTTTCGAGGTGGTCGACGAGTGGCAGGGCCGCGGCGTCGGCCGGCTGCTCGTCGCGCGGCTCGCCGCGGACGCCCGGGCCGCCGGGATCGCGCGGCTCGTCGGCGACATCCGCGACGAGAATCCCGCAAGCCGGGCGCTACTGCGACGCGCGCGGCTCGCCGTCGCCTAACGTGGAGACGTGCGGGTGTTCGTGGCAGGGGCGACGGGAGCGATCGGGCGGCCGCTCGTCCGGCAGCTGCTCGAGGCGGGGCACGAGGTCGCGGGGATGACGCGCGACCCGGCGAAGGCGGCGTCGCTTCCGAACGCGGTGGTGTGCGACGTGTACGACGCCGACGGCGTGCGCGACGCCGTCGTCGCGTTCGCGCCGGACGTGGTGATCAACGAGCTGACGGACATGCCCGCCGAGGTGTCCCAGATCACGGGTGAGGCGAACGCGCGGATCCGGACGGAGGGACACCGCAACGTGCTGGCCGCCGCCCGGGCCGCCGGCGCACGGCTGCTCGCGCAGTCGATCGCGTTCAGCACCTCGGGCGCGGGCGTGGCGGCCGTGAAGGAGCTCGAGCGGACGACGCTCGAGGCCGGCGGAGTCGTCCTCCGCTACGGCATCTTCTGGGGCCCCGGCACGTACGGCGGCGACCAGGTTCCGGAGGGGATCGCGCACGTGCACGTCGAGGAGGCGGCACGGCAGACCGTCGCGGCGCTCGACGCGCCGAGCGGCGTGCTCGTCGTCACCGACTGACGGAGCAGCGGGTCGAGCCCGCCGCTCCGCGTCGTTGTCCTAGGCCGGCGTGACCTGAGCGGTGCAGAACGCGCACCGCCGGGCGGCGAGCGGGATCTGGCTCAGGCACTCGGGGCATTCGTGGGTCGTCTGCGCGACCTCGGGCTCGGTGCGGTAGCGCCGCATCAGCGCGTTCACCGGCTTCACGACGAGGTAGTAGACGACGGCGGCGATCACGAGGAACGCGATCAGCGCGTTGAAGAACGAGCCGTAGAGGAAGCGGCTCTTGTTGATCGTGAAGGTGAGCGAGCCGAAGTCGGGCTGGCCGCCGATCGCGGCGATCAGCGGCGTGATCAGGTCGGAGACGAGCGCGGTGACGAGTGCTGCGAAGGCGACGCCGATCACGATGCCGACAGCCATGTCGACGAGGTTGCCCCGGAGTAGGAACTCTCTGAAGTCCTTCATGGCGCTGTGGTTCGGCGCTAGAGGATCAGTCCCTCCCAGGGGGCGAGCCGGTGGGCACCGTGCTTCTTACGGGTGGCGGTCATGTTGAGGACGCACTCGCGGTCACCACGGCGGTACGCCCAGACGCCGCGCTCGCTCGGGAGCGTCTCGTAGCCGTCGCCGAGCTGCCTGCGGGCCCGGATCAGCTCGCGCGTGTCGTTGAGGATGCTGCCGGGGTCGGCGTCCTGGTCGGCGACGTTGCGCGTGGTGTCGGTGAGCGGCAGCCACGGGTCCTGCCATTCGTCGCCGCTGCGCGTCCACGGCATCGGCGTGCGCTCGGGGTCGCGCGGCGGGTCGCCGATGTCGAGGACGCGGTCGTCGGGGACGACGCCGTCGAGCAGGCCGATCTCGTCGCCCTGGTAGAGGATCGCCGAGCCCGGGAGCGTGAGCAGCAGGAAGAGGCAGGCGCGGTGCTTGTCGGGGTTCCCGTGTGCCCAGCGCGTCGCCATGCGCGAGTGGTCGTGGTTCGAGCCGAACCAGATCGGCTGCCGGCCGGCCGGGATGTTCGCCATCGTCTGCTCGACGATCGGCCGCAGCTCGCTGATCGCGAACTCCGAGTTGACGAAGTCGAAGTTCTGCGCGAGGTCGAGGTGCTGCCAGTACGCATAGAGCTCGTCGAGCGTCACGTACGTCTCGCCCATCAGCGTCGGCTTCGGGTCGTACTCTGCGGCGATCTCCTGCCAGCGGCGGTAGATCTCGTGCACCTCCGGGCGGTTGCGGAGGTGCTCGTCGCCGTCGCGCAGCTCCCGGTCCTTGACGAGCGCGTGCGCGACGTCGATGCGGAGCCCGCGCACGCCACGGTCGAACCAGAAGCGCAGGATGCGCTCGAACTCGGCGCGGACGTCGGGGTTCCACCAGTCGAGGTCGGGCTGCTGGGGCGCGAACTGGTGGAGGTAGTAGCGCCGGCGGTCGGCGTCGTAGTGCCAGGCGCTCCCGCCGGTGAAGACGCTGCGCCAGTCGTTCGGCACGTCGTTCGACCAGACGTAGTAGTCGGGGTTGTCGGTGAACCACGGGTGTCTGTCGGAGGTGTGGTTCGGGACGAGGTCGAGCCAGACGTCGATCCCGTGGCGGCGCGCCTCTGCGACGAGCGCGGCGTGGTCGTCGAGCGTGCCGTAGTCGGAGTGGACGTCGAGGTAGTCGGCGACGTCGTAGCCCCAGTCGACGTTCGGGCTCGGGTGGATCGGGCTCAGCCAGATCGCGTCGACGCCGAGGGACGCGATGTGGTCGAGACGAGCGCGCACGCCTCTGAGGTCGCCCCCGTGGAACGACCGGACATAGACCTGGTAGATCGTCAGCCGATCGCCCAGGTGTCGCCCGAGCCGACGAGCGCCTGCAGGTCGTCCACACCCTTGGCGTTCGCAAGCTGGGCGGCGACGAGCTCGTCGTAGGACTCGCGCGGGACGTCCCTGAACACGCCGAGCGGGATGACGCCGTCCTTGTCCCAGTTGAGCTGCGCGAGCGCGAACGCCGTCGCGAAGTCGGTCTGGTCGTGGGTGATGCCGGTCGACGCGAACTCCTGGCCGTGCTCGAGGTACGTCCGCGCGTCCTTGTCCTCGCGGATGTAGTCGAACTCACCGTCGTTGTAGATGTTGCAGTTCTGGAAGACCTCGACGAACGCGGCGCCCTTGTGCGCGGCGGCGCGGCGCAGCACCTCCGTCAGGCCCGGCTTGTCGATGTCGAGGGCGCGGGCGACGAACGTCGCGCCGGCGCCGAGCGCCAGGGCCAGCGGGTTGAACGGATAGTCGACCGAGCCCATCGGCGTCGAGCCGGTCACCTTCCCCTGGCCGCTCGTCGGCGAGTACTGCCCCTTCGTGAGCCCGTAGATCCGGTTGTTGAACATCAGGATCTTCACGTTCACGTTGCGGCGCAGCGCGTGGATGAGATGGTTGCCGCCGATCGAGAGCGAGTCGCCGTCGCCCGTCACGACCCACACCGAGAGATCGGGGCGCGAGACGGCGAGGCCGGTGGCGATCGCCGGCGCGCGGCCGTGGATCGAGTGCATCCCGTACGTCTGCATGTAGTACGGGAAGCGCGCCGCGCAGCCGATGCCCGAGATGAAGACGATGTTCTCGCGCGGGATACCGAGCTCCGGCATGAAGCTCTGCACCGCGGCGAGGATCGCGTAGTCGCCGCAGCCCGGGCACCAGCGGACCTCCTGGTCCGACTTGAACTCCTTCGCAGTGAGCTTCAGCTCGGTCGCCATCAGAGAAGCGCCTCCACCGCGTCCGCGATCTCGCCCGCCTTGAACGGCTTGCCCGTCACCCGGTTGTACCCGACCGCGTCGACCAGGTACCGCGCCCGCAGGAGCTGCAGCAGCTGGCCCGCGTTCATCTCCGGCACGAGCACCCGGTCGTACGAGCGGAGCACGTCGCCGAGGTTGGCCGGGAACGGGTTCAACCAGCGCAGGTGTGCGTGCGCGACCTTCCGGCCGCTGTCGCGCACCCGCCGCACGCCCGCGTGCACCGGCCCGTACGTGCCGCCCCAGGAGACGACGAGCACGTCGGCTCCCTCCTGGTGGTCGACCTCGAGCGCGGGCACGTCGATGCCCGCCACCTTCTGCGCGCGGAGCTGCGTCATCAGGTCGTGGTTCTCGGGGTCGTACGAGACGTTGCCCGTCTCGTTCGCCTTCTCGAGCCCGCCCACGCGATGTTCCAGTCCAGGCGTGCCGGGGATCGCCCATGGCCGCGCGAGCGTCTCGGGGTCGCGCTTGTACGGCAGGAACCCGTCGCCGTTCGCCTTCGCGAAATCGACCGGGATCGTCTGCAGCGTCGACACGTCGGGGATCTGCCACGGCTCCGCGCCGTTCGCGAGGTACGCGTCGGAAAGCAGGTACACCGGCGTGCGGTACTTGATCGCGACGCGCGCGGCCTCGATCGCCGCGTAGAAGCAGTCGCCCGGCGCGGACGCGGCGAGCACCGGCACCGGCGACTCCGAGTTGCGGCCGAAGAGCACCATCAGCAGGTCGCCCTGCTCGGGCTTCGTCGGCATGCCCGTCGACGGGCCGGCGCGCTGCACGTCGATGATCACGAGCGGCAGCTCGAGCATGATCGCGAGCCCGACCGTCTCGGCCTTCAGCACGATCCCCGGCCCCGCCGAGGTCGTGACGCCGAGGCCGCCGCCGAACGACGCGCCGAGCGCGGCGCCGACCGCGGCGATCTCATCCTCGGCCTGGAACGTGCGCACGCCGAACGCCTTGTGCTTCGAGAGCTCCTCGAGGATCGACGACGCGGGCGTGATCGGGTACGCGCCGAGGAACAGGTCGAGCCCCGAGAGCTTCGACGCGGCGATCAGCCCGTACGAGAGCGCGGTGTTGCCCGTGATCTGGCGGTACTGGCCGGGCGGGAGCTTCGCCGGCTTCACCTCGTACTGCACCGAGAACGCCTCGGACGTCTCGCCGAACGCATAGCCCGTCGAGAACGCCTTCAGATTCGCCGCGGCGATCTCCGGCCGCTTGGCGAACTTCGTCTCGATGTACGTCGTCGTCGAGTCGGTCGGGCGGCCGTACAGCCACGACATCAGCCCGAGCGCGAACATGTTCTTCGCGCGCTCCGCCTCGCGGGCGGTGACGCCCTCGATCTCCTTGAGCGCCCCGACCGTCATCGAGGTGAGCGGCACCGCGTGCAGCTGGAAGTCGTTCAGCGAGCCGTCCTCGAGCGGGTTCGCCTCGTAGCCCGCCTTCTTCAGGTTGCGGTCGGTGAAGGCGTCGGTGTCGACGATCAGCGTCGCGCCCTTCGGCAGGTCGCGGACGTTCGCCTTCAGCGCCGCCGGGTTCATCGCCACGAGCACGTCCGGCCGGTCGCCCGGCGTCAGGATGTCGTGGTCGGCGAAGTGGAGCTGGAACCCCGAGACGCCCGGCAGCGAGCCGGCCGGGGCGCGGATCTCCGCGGGAAAGTCCGGGAACGTCGCGAGGTCGTTGCCCGAGAGCGCCGTCTCGGAGGTGAACCGGCCGCCGGTCAGCTGCATCCCGTCGCCGGAGTCGCCGGCGAAGCGGATCACCACGGATTCGAGCTGCTCGACGGGCTTCGCCACTTCTCCCGTCCTTATAGCACTGCGGGACTACGCGCCCAGGGCGGCGTACACGAGCTCGTAGGCGCGGACGGCGTCCTTGGCCTGCTGCGCCGCCCGCAGCTCCGCGCCGTCGAGCCTCGCCGCGACTCCGTCGATGAACCGCCACTGCAGCACCGACCGCTCGACCGCGGCGACGGCGTCCTCG
>DASZWR010000076.1:0-49282 GCA_035546215.1 Gaiellaceae bacterium
GGCCGGCATCGCCGGCGTCGTCGCCGCCATCTTCCCGGCCCGGCGGGCGGCGAAGCTCGACGTGCTGCGGGCCATCGCCCATGAGTGACCCGAGCGCCGGCGCCGCCGCCCTTTAGCCTGAACGCATGCTCGCCGCCCGCAACGTCACGGTCCAGCGCGGCCCGAAGGTGATCCTCGAGGGCGTCGACCTGTCGGTCGACGCCGGCAGCCGGATCGGGGTGCTCGGCCGCAACGGCGCCGGCAAGTCCACGTTGCTGCGGGTGCTGGCCGGACTGGAGACACCGGTGGGCGGCACGGTGGAACGGGCGCCGGCCGCCCTCACCGTCGGCTACCTCACCCAGGAGGTCGACCCGGCCCCGGGCGAGACCACCGCCGCCTACCTCCGCCGCCGGACGGGTCTGGCCCGGGCCGAAGCGGCCCACGACGCCGCCCTGGCCGGGCTCGAGCGGGCCTCCGGCCCGGCCGAGCTGGCCGCCTACGACGACGCCCTGGCCGCCCTGCTGGCCCTCGGCGGTGATGACCACGACGTCCGGGTGCCCAAGGTGCTGGCCGACCTCGGCCTGCCGGCCGGCGTCGAGGGGCGGCCGCTGGCCGAGCTGTCGGGCGGTCAGCAGGTCAAGGTCAACCTGGCCGCGGTGCTGCTGTCCCGCTTCGACGTCCTGCTGCTCGACGAGCCGACGAACAACCTCGACTTCGCCGGCCTCGACCGCCTCGAGCGGTTCCTGGACGGGCTCGAGGCGGGCGTGGTGCTCGTCTCCCACGACCGGGCGTTCCTCGACCGCACCGTGAACCGCATCGTCGAGTTCGAGGCGGAGACGCGGAAGGTGCACGAGTACGCCGGCACCTGGACGGAGTACGAGGCGGCGCGCGAGCGCGGCCGCGCCCAGCACGAAGCGGCCTACGCGGACTACGTCGACGAGCGCGACCGGTACACGGCCCTGCTCACCCGCAGGCGCGGCGAGGCGCGCGCCGGCGGCGCCATGGCCGACCGGCGAGGCACGAACGCGCTGCGCGGCAAGGTGCAGCAGGCTAAGAACCACCTGGAGCGGCTCGAGGAAGTCGAGAAGCCGTGGAGCCCGTGGCGCCTCGAGCTGGAGTTCGCGCCGGCGCCGCCCACGGGAGCGGTCGCGGAGCTACGCGGCGCCGTCGTCGAGCGCGGCTCGTTCCGGCTCGGCCCGGTCGACCTCGCGCTCGGGTTCGGCGACCGCGTGGCGGTCGTGGGGCGAAACGGCGCCGGGAAGACGACGCTGATCGGCGCGCTCACCGGCCGTCTCCCGCTCACAGCGGGCGAGCGGCACGTCGGCGCGGGCGCCGTCTTCGGGGAGCTGAACCAGGCGCGCGACCTGTTCGCCGGCGTGCTGCTCGACGACTTCGCCGAGCTCTCCGGGCTCGAGCCGACAGCGGCGCGCACCCTGCTCGCGAAGTTCGCGCTCGGCGCCGACGACGTCGAGCGCCCGGCGCCGTCGCTCTCGCCCGGCGAGCGCACCCGCGCGGCGCTCGCGCTGCTCGCCGCCCGCGGCGTGAACTGCCTCATCCTCGACGAGCCCACGAACCACCTCGACCTGGAGGCGATCGAGGAGCTCGAGACGGCGCTCGCCGGCTACGAGGGCTGCCTGCTCGTCGTCACGCACGACCGGCGGTTCCTGGAACGGCTGGCCGTGACTCGTACGATCACGCTGTGACGATCGACGCGCTCCTCCCCGACGACTGGCCGGCCGTCCTCCGCATCTACCAGGAGGGCCTCGACACGGGCACCTTCGAGGAGCTCATCCCGACCTGGGAGGAGTGGGACACGGGCCACCTCGTCTGGCCGCGGCTCGTCGCCCGCGAGGACGGCGAGGTGCTCGGCTGGGCCGCGCTCGCCCCCTACTCCCGGCGCGCCTGCTACCGCGGCGTCGCCGAGGACTCGATCTACATCGCCCGCTCGGCGCGGGGACGCGCCGTCGGGCGCGCCCTCCTGGAGCGGCTCTGTGCGGAGGCGGACGGCGCCCACATCTGGACGATCCAGGCGAGCATCCTCTCGGGCAACGACGCGTCCGTCGCGCTCCATACCGGGTGCGGGTTCCGCGTCGTCGGCGTGCGGGAGCGGCTCGCACGCAAGCGCGGCGAGTGGCGCGACGTGATCCTGATGGAGCGCCGCTCGACTCAGGTCTGATCGCGGAGCGCCTCGAGCGCCGCCCAGCGCGGGTCGACGTGCTCCTCGTCGTGCGTGTGCGGCTCGTCGTTCAGGTTCCTGCCGCACTCGCCGCACAGCCCGGCGCAGTCGGTGCGGCAGAGGATCTTGTCCGGCAGCGCGAGCGCCACCGCGTCGCGCGCCCACTGCGAGACCTCGAGCTGGTTCCCGACCACGTACGGCGTCGTCATCTGCTCGTCCTCGGGCGACTCCGCCTGGTACTCGCGCACGTCGATCGGAAGCTCGAGCACGGCGTCGCCGAGGCACCGGTAGCAGGGGCCGTGGAGGCGCGCGGTGAACGCGAGGGTGAAGACCGTCCCGGTGTTCGCACGCGTGATCTCGAACCGTGCGGGCACCTGCTCCGGCACCGGCACGTAGCGCTGCCCGCCGAACTCGAAGGCCGGCAGCTCGACCTCGAGCTCGTCGCGGTACTGCTCGCCCGGACGGAGCTTCACCTGGCGCAGGCTGAAGCTCGTCATGGATCCACGGTAGCGTGCCTCGCATGCCTGAGGAAGCGCGCCTGGAGCAGGTCGGCCGCGGGCTCGCGCCCGTCGGCGAGGGCTGGTTCGTCGTCAACGCCCGGGACGCCGCGTGGCTGCGCCACGAGGCCTTCGGAGAGCGCTGCGTGTTCGAGTGCAACGGCGCCGTCGCCCGCGCGCGGGAGGACGTCGAGGTGCAGCTCTTCCCGCAGCTCGGAATCACCCTGGCGGTGTTCCAGCCGGGCCAGCCGAGCACCCTGTACCACGCTGAGCCGCGCCAGGAGGACTTCCTCGTCCTCTCCGGGTCGTGCGCGGCGGTGATCGACGGCGAGCGGCGCGAGCTCCGCGCCTGGGACTTCGTCCACTGTCCGGCCGGCACACCGCACTCGTTCGTCGGCGCGGGCGACGGGCCGTGCGTCATGGTCGCCGTCGGCGCCCGCACCGGCGAGCGCGGCGTCCGCTACTTCCCCACGCCGCTCGCGGCGAGCGTCGACGAGGAGACGGACTCGCCCGCCGAGGCGTACGCGCCGTACGGGCACTGGGTGAACGACGGCGTCTCGCCGCTCAGCTGATCGCGTCCACCGCGCTTCCGAGCGCCTCCATCGCCTCGTCGACGGTGACGCCGGTCGCGCCGTGGAGCAGGCTCGTCGCGAGCCGGAACCGGAGCGCCGCCGGGTCGTCGCCGAACGCCTCGCCGGGCAGGACGGCGATCCCGAAACGGTCGAGCAGCAGCTCGGCGAGCTGGGCTCCCCCGTCCACGCCGAGCCGCTCCCGGAACGGCTCGAAGTCCGGATAGAGGTAGAAGGCGGCGCCGGGCGGCCGGCAGAGGACGCCGCGGCCGGCGAGGCAGGCGTGCACGGCCTCCGTCGCGTCGCGATGAAGCGCGCGGCTCGCGGCGACGTGCTCGACCACCTCGGGCGGCTCGGCGAGCACGTAGGCGGCGACGCCCTGCATCGGGCCGGCGAGGCTCGACCACACCTCGCTCGCGATCCCGGCGACCGCCGTCAGCACCTCGCGGCCCGCGTCCGTGTCCGGGAAGCGCGCGAACCCGATGCGGTAGCCGCCGAGGGCCATGCTCTTGCTGAGGCCGCTCGTGACATAGACATGGTCCGGCAGGAGCCCGGCCGGGCTCGTTACGGCGCCCGGGTCGTAGGCGAGGTCGCGGTAGATCTCGTCCGAGACGATCGCGATCCCCTCCCGGGCCGCCAGCTCCGCGACAGCGCGCACGACCTGCGCCGGCGCGACGGTGCCGGTCGGGTTGTCGGGCAGCGTGAGGACGAGGATGCGCGGGTCGCCTCCCTGCCCCCGTGCCTCGGCGACCGCACGCTCGAGCGCCGCAGGGTCCGGAACGCCGCCTGCCTCCTCGGGCGCCGGCGCCCACCACACGCGCTTGCCCGCGAGCGCCGCCTGCGCCGCATAGCTCACCCAGGACGGCCGCGGCAGCAGCAGGTCGCCCGGAAGCGCCGAGACGAGCGCGAAGAGGAGCGCCTTGCTTCCCGGCGCGAGGACGATCTGGTCGGGATGCGTGGGCAGGCCGCGCCGCTCGTGGTAGCCGGCCGCCGCCTCGCGGGCCGCCGCCGACCCAGCGACCGGTCCGTAGGCGTTCGCGCCGGCGCCGAGTGCGAGCTGCTCGCGCACGAAGCCCGGCACCGGGAGGCCCGCCTCGCCGAAGCCGAGGTGGACGATCCGCGCGCCCTCGGCGATCCGTCGCCGGACGCGCTCGTCGATCGCAAGCGTCGCCGACGGCCGGACCGACCGGCTCGCCGTCACGACCTAGTAGCTGGAGCCGTTGTCGGAGAGGTCGACCGGGCCGATCCCGGCGACGACCGACTCCTGCGAGCGCTCGTGGAGCCGCTCCCGGCCGCGGCGCACCGCGACGAGGAACTTGTCGAGGTTCGTCTCGAGCGTGGCGAGCATGCCGTCGGCCCAGTCCTCCATCTCGAGGCGCATCTCGCGGGCCTGCCGGCGCGCCTCGTCGATGATCTCCTGCGCCTGGCGCTCGGCCAGCTTGACGATCTCCGTCTGCGACGCCTCCCGGACGGCCTGCTCCCGTGCCTCCTGCAGCAGGCGATCCTGCTCGCGCTTCGCCTCGGCCAGCATCTCCTGCCGCTCCTTGACGATCCAGCGGGCCTGCTTGATCTCCTCCGGGATCGTCGCCCGCATCTGATCGAGGATGTCGTAGATCTCCTCGCGGTCGATGCGGACCTGGTCGGTCAGCGGCACGGCCTTGGCGTTGTGCACCAGGTCGTCGAGTTTGTCGATCAGAACCAGTACATCCATGAAATTCCAGTCTACTCCTGGTCGGAGAGCGGTGCGCCGACGCGGCCGTTCGGGAAGAGCTCCTTCAGGCGCGCGGCAACCGCCGGTGGCACGAGTCCCTCGACATTTCCGCCGAAGGCTGCAATCTCCTTCACCCCTGAGCTCGACACGAAGCTCACCTGCGGGCTGGCCATCACGTAGACCGTCTCGATGTCCGGGGCGAGGTGGCGGTTCAGCTGGTTCATCTGGAACTCCCACTCGAAGTCCGAGACGACCCGGAGGCCCTTGACGATCGCCTTCGCGTCCCAGCGGCGGGCGAAGTCGACCACCAGCTCACGGAAGACGTCGACCTCGACGTTGTCCACGACGCCCTCCAGCGCGCCCCGCAGGAACTCGACCCGCTCCGGGACGTCGAACATCGGCTGCTTGTGGTGCGGGCTCCCCACCACGCCGACGACGACGCGGTCGAAGATCCGGGCCGCGCGCTTGATCACGTCGACGTGCCCGTTCGTCACGGGGTCGTAGGTGCCGGGGTAGATGGCGGTGATCACGTCTCGAACAGGGTAAGGCGCGCTGAGCCGTACGTGCGGGTTGTTCGCTGCGTGAGGCCCGGCACCTTCGGAGGATCCCGGCGGCTCGAGGTCTCCCAGACGAGCAGGCCGTCGTCGGTGAGCAGCCTTCCGAGCAGCGGCGCGAGGCGCGCGGCGTCGTAGTCGTACGGCGGGTCGCAGAGCACCAGGTCGTAGGTGCGGCGCTCCTGCTGCAGCGCGCGCACGGCGTCGAGCTGCAGGACGGTGGCGCCCAGGCCGAGCTTGTCGAGGTTCGCGTCGATCACGCGGGCCGCCTCGCGGTCCGATTCGACGAAGGTCGCGTGAGCCGCCCCGCGCGAGAGCGCCTCGAGCCCCATCGCCCCGGAGCCCGCGAACAGGTCGAGGACGTCGGCGCCGTCGACGGGGCCGATCAGGTTGAACGCGTTCTCGCGGACGCGGTCGGAGGTGGGCCGCGTGTCGCGCCCCTTCGGGGCGGCGATCCGGTGGCCGCGATGGGTGCCGGCGATGATCCGCATCGCGCGGAATGGTGCCTGGGCCAGGCGGTCAGGACGTGAGCTTCGGCTTCGTGCGCCGGTAGTCCCAGGTGCCGTCGATCTCGAAATGCGCGGCCTCGTACTCGCCGGCGTAGAAGCAGACGCGCACGGCGTCGAGCCTCCCCTGCCTGACGTCGTACTCCCAGCACTCCATGGCGTCCGGGTCGCGGAGCGTCTTCGTCGGCCGGCCCACGCGGCGCAGGACCCGCTGCTCGGTCATGCCGTACCTGAGCCTGCCCGTGATCGGCATCAGCGAGGCCGCGTCGACGGAGCCGGTCGACGCAGGGTCGTTCTCGGACCCTCGGTGCGGATGCACGAGCAGGACGACCGCGGCGATCACGGCGACCATCAGCGTCCCGCCGCTCAGCCTGCGGCGGTTCCGCGGCCCGATCAATGGATGCGCGGGCGTGCCGGGGCCCAGCGAAGGCCGGCCGGGCTCTCGTAGAGCAGCTTGCCGCGGCCGTCGTACGCGGCGATCGTGGCGGCCCTCGAGGAGGGAAGGGCGATCAGCCACAGGCGGAACCTGGCGGTCGGATACGGGAGCGTCGGCGTGGTCACCGCCGGCGCCGAGAAGGTCCTGCCACGGCTGTCGGTAATCACGACGCGCGCGACGGAGGCCCGGGCGTCGCCGAACCAGATCTGTCCGCCGCCGTGGTCGAAGCCGACGGTGGTGCCCGTCGGCGAGCGCCAGCCGCGGGGCGACTCGAGGCACGTCGTGTGGGGCGGATTCGCGGTCCCGGCCGGGGCGAGGCGGAAGCACGACAGCTCCCCGTTGCCGGTCAGGTAGCCCGTCAGCGACCAGCGGGCGCCCTGGAAGGCGAAGGTCCGGGCGAAGGACGGCTCCGCGTTCGGTGCGCGCCTGAAGACCCACCCGCTGCTCGCGGCGACGGCCACAGCCGTCACGACTGCGGCGGCCGCGGCCGCGAGCAGGACGGCGCCCCGGCGGCGGACGCGCCGTCTCGCCAGGCCTTGCACCTCGCGCCAGTCGCCGTCGTCGGCGAGATCGGCGATCGCGAGGAAGCGGTCGGCGAGGAGGTCGCTCATCCGATCGCCTCCGCGGGCATCAGCGCCTCGAGGAGCGCCGTCCGCGCCTGGGTCAGGGTCGAGGCGACCGTCTTCTCCGAGATGTCGAGCGACTCGGCGATCTCGGAGTAGGAGAAGCCGGCGAAGTAGCGCAGGAAGACGACGAGCCGTCGTTGCGGCGGCAGCGTCCTGATCGCCGACGCGAGCGCAGGATCGCGTTCGGGATCGAGGATCGTCAGGTCGTCCGGGAGCTCGGCGGTCTCCTGCCTCCCTCGCTCGCGCAGGGCGGCCCGGTAGGCGATCTGCCACACCCAGGCGGGGAGCGACTCCCCGCGGCGCAGCTGGCCCCGCGTCCGGAGCGCGGTCGCGAAGGCCTCCTGGACGACGTCGCGCGCGGCGTCGCGGTCGCCCACGATCGGGGCGAGCGCGTTCCGGAAGCCGACGTACCGGTCGCGATAGAGGCGCTCCAGCGGGTCCATCACTTCAGAGAGCGATCTTGACCCGAAAACCCTCAGCGGGGCCAGACCGGGATCAGACCCCGAATCGGGGTTCAGACCCCTTGCTCTGCGCCGGCCGACAACCGGTCGGCCTCGTCCTGCCAGGGGCCGTCCTCGTCGGCCAGCTCGGCCGCGAGGGCGCGCGCCCGCTCGATCAGGTCGCGGTCGGGACGGAGCTTCGTGAACCGCAGGTCGCTCCAGCCCGACTGGCGCGTGCCGAGCAGCTGCCCCTCGCGGCGGAGGTCGAGGTCGATCTCGGCGAGCTCGAACCCGTCCGTCGTGTCGACGAGCGCCTGCAGACGCTTCTCGGCGGTCTCCGTCAGCTCCTCGGCCGGCCGCGAGATGAGCAGGCAGTAGCTCTGCTCGCCGCCACGCCCGACGCGGCCGCGCAGCTGGTGCAGCTGCGCGAGCCCGAAGCGGTCGGCCTCCTGCACGATCATGATCGTCGCGTTCGGGACGTCGACGCCGACCTCGATCACCGTCGTCGCGACGAGCACGTCGAGCTCGTGCTGCTGGAACTGCCGCATCACCTCGCGCCGGTCGGCCGGCTTGAGCTTCCCGTGCAGGAGCCCGACGCGGTAGCCCTTCAGCTCGGCGCGCCGGAGCCGCTCGGCCTCCGCCTCGGCGGCGCGCGCGAGCCGCGTCTCCGACTGCTCGATCAGCGGGCACACGACGTACGCCTGCCGCCCCGCGTCGAGATGGACGCGCAGCCGCGTGTACGCCTCGCTCGACCGTTCCGCGCCGACGCGCGCGGTGATGATCGGCTTGCGGTTCGCCGGCGGCTTCGCGATCTCGCTCACCGCGAGGTCGCCGTAGATCGTCAGGGCGAGGGTGCGCGGGATCGGCGTCGCCGTCATGTGCAGGACGTGCGTCGAGCGGTTCTCGGCGAGCGCCTTCCGCTGCTCCACGCCGAAGCGGTGCTGCTCGTCGACGACCGCCACCGCGAGGTCGCGGAACTCCACGTCCGGCTGGATGAGCGCGTGCGTGCCGACGACGATCGACGCGTCGACGCTTCCCCGCACCGCCCCCGTGAGCAGCGCGACGTCGACGCCGAGCGGGGTGCAGAGCGACTCGATCGTCAGGAAGTGCTGCTCGGCGAGCGTCGCCGTCGGGGCCATCAGCGCGCCCTGCCTGCCGTTCTCGACGGCGCGCAGCAGCGCGTACAGCGCGACCACGGTCTTGCCCGAGCCGACGTCGCCCTGCAGCAGCCGCTGCATCGGCACGGCCTGCGCCAGGTCGAGGTCGATCTCGGTGATCGCGCGCTCCTGGTGCTCGGTGAGCGCGAACGGCAGCCCGGCGCGGTAGCGGTCGATCAGCTCGCCGGGAGCGGCAAGCGACGGCGCGACCGCGTCCGTGTCGCGCAGCCGCGCGACGACCAGCTGGAGCGCGACCAGCTCGTCGAACGCAAGCCGCCGCCGCGCAGCCTCCCCGTCGCCCTCCGCCGCGGGGAAGTGCAGCGCGAGCAGCGCGTCGGCGTGCAGCGGCAGCTCGAGCTCGGCGGGCAGCGGGTCGGGGAGGTAGCGGCCGTACGAGGCGAGCGCACCGCGCACGAGCTCGCGCAGCCGCGTCGACGGGATCTGCTCGCTCGCCGGGTACACCGGCGCGTAGTCGGCGGTCCGCCGCGCCTCGCCGACGTCGTAGCTCTTCACCTCGAACCCGTAGCGGCCGAGCTTCCCGCGCAGGCGCACCTGCGTGCCGGGCGTCAGCTTGTCGAGGAGCCACGGCTGGTTGAAGAACGACGCGCTCACCTGGCCGCCGCTCGAGTCGCGGACCGCAGCCGTGACGAGGGTCCGCCGGCCGCGCAGCGGCCGTGACCTGGCGCCGACTATTCGACCTTCGATCGCGACTTCGCCCTCGGCGAGACCGAGCTTCGCGATCGCGACCTGCTCCGCGGCCGACTCGTGCCGGCGCGGCGCGTGCCGGAGCAGGTCGCCGACGGTGGAGATGCCGAAGCCGCGCAGGCGCTTCGCCATCGTCGCGCCCACCCCGGGGAGCGTCGAGACGTCGAGCGCGTCGACGCGCTGCGGCGG
Organism: Gaiellaceae bacterium; assembly: GCA_035546215.1. GTDB lineage: Bacteria > Actinomycetota > Thermoleophilia > Gaiellales > Gaiellaceae > PALSA-600. Next base: position 9,546 of record DASZWR010000076.1, read on the forward strand.
CGTCCAGCCGCGCGGCCTCGGCCACTCGTTCTGGACCACACCTGTGAAGCCCGTATGCATTCGGGTCATCGTCGCCACCGGGACCGAGCATAGGACCCGGACCGGACGGACCCCGCGGTCAGGAGTCCTCGAACCAGAAGAACCCGACGGTTCCGGGACCGGCGTGTGTCCCGATCACGGCGCCGAGCTGCGTCGCGATCTCGACCTGCGCGTGCGGCCGGACGTGCTCGACGAGCTCCCGCAGCGCTGCGAGCCGCTCCGGCGCCGCGGCGTGCGCGATCCCGATTTTCAGCGACGGCGAGTCGCTCGACGTCGCCTCGAACAGCGTCCTGAACTCCTCGAACGCCTTCTGGTTCCCGCGCACGCGCTTCAGCGGGATCACCTCACCGTCGCGGATCGTGAGGATCGGCTTCACGTTCAGCAGGTTCCCGGCGAACGCGGACGCCTTGCCGATGCGGCCGCCCTTCGCGAGGTACTCGAGCGTGTTCACCGTGAAGAGCAGCCGGTGCTCCCGCTGGTAGCGCGCGACGAACGCGTCGATCTCCTCGTCGGTCGTGCCGGACTCGAGCCGGCGCTGGACGCCGAGCGCCAGCAGCGCGAGCGACGCCGACACCGTGCGCGTGTCGATCACCCGGACGCGGTTCCCGCCGAGCAGCTCGGCCGCGGTCTGCGCGCTCGCGAAGGTGCCGGAGAGCGTCGATGAGATCTGCAGCGAGAGGATGTGCTCGTAGTGCGGCGCGAGCTCCTCGTACGCGGCGAGGAAGTCGCCGGGCGTCGGCTGCGACGTCGTCGGCAGCTCTGCCGCGCCCTGCAGCCGCTCGTAGAACCGGGCCGGATCCATCTCGACGTAGTCGCGGTAGCTCTCGTCGCCGAAGCGCACGTAGAGCGGCACGACGCGGAAGTTCGGGAAGCGCTCGGGTGCGTCGGGGAAGTCGGCGGTCGAGTCGAGGACGATCGCGGTGTTCTCGGCGGTGAGCGTCACGCGCTCGCAGCCTCGCGGATCACCCGCACGAGCCGCTCGAGGTCCTCGTCCTTGGTGACGACGTCGACCGCGCCGGCGGCCTTCACCTCCGCCACCTCCTGCGGCGTGACGGAGGCGCTCAGGCACACGACCTTCGACCGCGGCGACGCGCTGAGCACCGCCCGCGTCGCGTCGGCGCCGTTCAGGCCGGGCATGCGGTAGTCCATCAGCACGACGTCGGGGTCGAGCCTCCCGCACAGCTCGGCCGCCTCGTCCCCGGAGGACGCGCTGCCGATCACCTCCACCTCGTCGCGAAGGCCGAACAGGAGCTCCAGCGTCTCGCGGAAGGTGTCGTTGTCCTCGACGAGGACGACGCGGACAGCGGCGGTCGCCGTCATTCGGCCGCCAGCAGGAGCTGGTAGTGCGGCTGGCCTCCCTGGTGGAGCTCGAGCTCGAGGTCGGGATGGTCGGCGCGGATCCGCTCGAGGAGGCCGTCGAGCACGGGCGCGTCCTCGCCGCTGAGGAGCGTCAGGAGGCCGCGCGGCTCGGCGAGGAGCCGCTCCAGCACCGCGGTCGCGACCTCGTCGAACGTCTCGCCGCCGGCGACCGGCTCACCCTCGGCGAGCCCGAGCCACAGGCCCGAGCGGACGGCGACGCCGTTCAGCTGCACGTCTCGGCTCGCCACCGTCACCGCTCCCGTCGCGATCGTCTGCAGCGCGCTCGTCATCGCCAGGGCATTCTCCTCTGCGCCGGCCGCCGGGTCGAACGAGACGACGAGCGCGAGCCCGGCCTGGATCGACCGCGTCGGGACGACCCGCACCTTCTTCGAGGAGTGGTCGGCCGCCTGCTCGGCGCTCATGATCACGTTGGCGTTGTCCGGCAGCACGATCACCTCCGGAGCAGGCGCCCGCTCGATCGCGGCGACCAGGTCGGAGGTCGACGGGTTCATCGTCGCGCCGCCGTCGACGACGAACGCGCCGAAGCTCTCGAAGAGCTCGCGGTTCCCGGCGCCGCTGCTGACGGCGACGACGGCGCACGCCTCCCGCTCGTCGTCCGGGACGGGGCGCAGCAGCCGCTCCTCGCGCTGCTGCGTCTGCGCGTGCATGTTCGCGATCTCGACGCCCTCGACCGTGCCGCGCGCGACGCCGAGCGACAGCGCGCGCCCGGGGTCGTCGGTGTGGACGTGCACCTTGAGCGCCGTGCGGTCGCCGACGACGAGCAGCGAGTCGCCGAGCTGCTCGAGCTCGCGCTCGAGCTCCTCGGCGTCGAGGTCGTCTCCCTCGACGACGAAGACGGTGCAGTAGCGGTACCGGGAGAGCTCGCGGTGGATCGCGTCGAGGCCGATCTCGGTCGTCTCCTCGACCGGCTGGGCGAGCGCCTCGCCGCTGACGGCCGCGTGGAGCCCGCGCACGATCTCGACGAGGCCGGCCGCACCGGCGTCGACGACCCCCGCCTCGCTGAGCACGGGCAGCATCTCCCGCGTCTGCAGGACGGTGTCGTCGCCGCGCGCGATGATCGCGGCGAGGTCGCCGCCGTGCTCGGCCGCGTCGGCCATCGAGCGGATCGCGGTGAGCATCGTCCCCTCGACGGGCTTCTTGACGGCGCGATACGCCGCGTCGCTCGCCGACCGGAACACCCGGCGAAGGTCGTCGTCCTCCGCGAGCGCCTCGCAGGCGCCGCGCACGATCTGGGAGAGGATGACGCCCGAGTTGCCGCGCGCGCCCATCAGCGCGGCGCGCGTGACCTCGCGTGCGAGCCCGGCGCGGTCATCCGGCCCGTCGTGCTTCAGCGCCTCGGCGATCGCGCGCACCGTGAGGGTGAGGTTCGTGCCGGTGTCGCCGTCCGGCACCGGATAGACGTTCAGGTCGTCGATCCGGCCCCGGTGGGCCTCGATCGCGGCGCGGGCGCCGTCGACCAGCTCGCGGGCGCGCGCCCTCACGCGCTCTGCCTCACGCGCTGGATGACGACCTCGACCGCCGCCACCGACAGGCCCGTCAGCCGCTCCACCTCGTAGGCGACGTGCGACCGGACGGTGGAGGCGACCTCGGCGAGGTTGAGCCCGTGCTCCACGACGACGTGCACCGAGATGCGGAGCGCGGACGGCGGTCCGTCGACGGTGATCCCCTCGCGCCGGAACATGCGGCCGACCCGCGACCCGGCGCTCAGCCCGACCACGCCGTAGCAGCCGAGCGTGGTCTCGGCCACGATCTCCGCGACCGCCTCACGTGCGATCGTGAGGCGTCCGTGCTCGAGGTCAAGCGTCAGGTCCTCCGCCACGCCAACGGATTAGACCGGAAATCCGCGGACCTGGTTGCGTCCGCCCCACGTATGCCCCACGTGACGCGGAGCTTCTCCGCCGCCGTGCTGATCGGCCTCGCCCTCGGCTCGCCGGGCGGCGGACGGTCGACGCTCCAGCTGCTCCAGCCCGGGACGCTGCGGCCGATCCACGCCGTGCATCTCCCGAACGCGTCGCTCGGCTACGCCTGGGCGCGCCGGTACGACACACTCGCGGTGGTGGTCAAGCCGGTGGCGACGGGCCAGCCGATCCGGCTGGTCGACGCGCGGACGATGCGTGTCCGGCGGGTGATCCCGGTCGGCGAGCGCGACGTGTGCGGCCTCGCGTTCCGCGGCTCGACGCTGTTCGCGCTCGCGGCCGACCGGCCGTGCTACCGGGACGGCGGAAGCTTCTCGGTGCTGCGCATCGTCGGCGGGCGGATCGTGCGCGTCGAGCCGGTGGCCGGGCTCTCCACCGCTGCGCCCACGAACCTCGCCTTCGGGGACGGCAACGCCTACGTCGCGCGGCCCGGCGGCACGGTCGAGGCGGTGAGCCTGCGCACCGGCCGGCTCTCGATCCACCGGCTCGCCCGCGCGACCGCGAAGGGCGAGCGGGTCGAGTGGACGACGTGGCTCGGCCGCCACCGGCTCGGGATCGCGGGGAACGTCGTGGACGTGCGCACGTGGCGGCGGCGTCCGCTCGCGCAGGGCGTCACGCGCGTCGCCGGCTCGGGCGGCGTCCTCGTCGGCTGGGGCGCGCACGGGGCGACCGTCGTCCGGGGCTCGGTGCGCACGCACGTGCTCGGAGACGAGCCCGTGATCGAGGCGTGGGTCGCCGGCGACTACCTCTACGCGCTGGTCGGCGCGGCGACGGACGTCGTCGACCTCCGGACGGGAGCCCGGACGCGGATCGTGCTCAGGCAGCTCGAGGTGCTCGGCTAGGGCCGAGCTAGACGGCCTTGGTGACCTTGCCGCCCTTGAGGCAGCGGGTGCACACGTAGGCGCGGGTCGGCGATCCCTTGAGGAGGATGCGGACCCGCTGGAGGTTCGGATCGAAGCGCCGCTTCGTCGCCACCATCGAGTGCGAGCGGTGGTTCCCGAAACCGGGCTTCTTCCCGCAGATTGCGCAGACCTTGCTCATCGCGGGCGGGATTGTAGCGGAGAAGCTACGAGCTCTTGCGGGCGGTGGCCTTGCCGCCCTTCCGCCCCGCCGCCTTCTTCTGGGCGGTGGTGCCGCCCTGCGACGAGGAGGAGCGCGAGGAGCTCGAGTGCGACGCCTTGCCGCCGCGGCTCGACGCGCCCGGCGAGTTGGCGATCCGCGCGGCGCGCTCCTTCGACATCCCCTTGTCCTTCAGGGCCTCGTACTGCTTCTCGTTCTTGACGTTCGAGCGCTTGTTCGGCATGAGGGATGGATCCCCGCCGCGCCGGGCGTCGAAACTACTGGCGCGCGCTCGCCCGCAGCCGGGCGAAGAGATCCGCCATCTCGAGCGCCGTCCGGACGGCGTCGGCCGCCCTCGGGATCCGCTCCTCGGCCTGGTCGACGTTCTCGACGGTCAGCACGCCGAAGGCGACGGGCACGCCCGTCTCGATCCCGGCCAGCTGCAGCCCCGACGCGCACTCCGACGCGACGTACTCGAAGTGCGGCGTGTCGCCGCGCACGATCGCGCCGAGGGCGACGATGCACGCGTAGCGCCGCGTCTTCGCGAGCGCCATCGCGGCGAGCGGCAGCTCGAATGCGCCGGGCACCGGCATCACCGTGATCGCGTCCTGCGCCACGCCGAGCTCGGTCAGCGTGTCGAGCGCGGTCTGCAGCATCCGGTTCGTCACGCCGCCGTTGAAGCGCGAGACGACGACGCCGACCGACCGGCGCTTCCCGAGCGCCATCCCCTCGAGCACCGTGAACCCGGCGGGCACCTCCACCTCGCCGCGCACGTGCTCGACGCTCGCGCCGTCGGCGGGGGCCTCCTCGATCACCGCGGCGGACTCGGCCGCCGGCCAGCCCTCGAACGGGTCGCCCGCGGACTCGTCCGTGTCCTCTCCCACCTCGGGCTCGGGCTGCGTTGCGGGCTGGTCGTCGAGTTCGCTCATGCGTGTTCGTTCTCCGGTTCGTAGTCGAGGTTCTTGAGGTCCTGGTGATGGAGCTTGTGGCCGAGCTTAGCCCGCTTGGTGGCGAGGTACCGGCGGTTCTCGGTCTGCGGCGCGACCTCGATCGGCACCTGCTCCACGACGGTCAGCCCGAAGCCGTCGATGCCGGTGAGCTTCTTCGGGTTGTTCGTGAGGATGCGGATCGTCGTGAGGCCGAGGTCGGCGAGGATCTGGTTCCCGATGCCGTAGTCGCGCGCGTCGGCCGGGAAGCCGAGCTCGAGGTTGGCCTCGACCGTGTCGAGGCCCTGCTCCTGCAGCTCGTACGCGCGGAGCTTGTTGAGCAGGCCGATGCCGCGGCCCTCCTGCGCCATGTAGAGCAGCACGCCGCGGCCCTCCTCCTCGATCTGCGCGAGCGCCTGCTCGAGCTGCTCGCCGCAGTCGCAGCGAAGGGAATGGAAAACGTCGCCCGTGAGGCACTCGGAGTGGACGCGGACAAGGACGTTCTCCGCGCCGTCCACCTCGCCCTTGACGAGCGCCACGTGCGTCTTGCCCGTCAGCTTCTCGCGGAAGCCGATCGCGGTGAACTCGCCGAAGTCGGTCGGAAGGCGCACCGCCGCGCCGCGCTCGACGAGCTTCTCGTGGCGGCGCCGGTACTCGATCAGGTCGGCGACCGTCACCATCTTCAGCCCGTGCCGCTCGCAGTACGGGATCAGGTCGGGCACGCGGGCCATCGTCCCGTCGTCGTTCATGATCTCGCAGATGACGCCGGACGGGTTCAGGCCCGCGAGGCGGGCGAGGTCGACCGCCGCCTCGGTCTGGCCGATCCGCTCGAGCACGCCGCCCGGCTTCGCACGGAGCGGGAAGACATGGCCGGGCTGCACGAGGTCGTGCGGCGTCGAGCGCGGGTGGACGGCGACCTGGATCGTGTGGCTGCGGTCGGCGGCGCTGATGCCGGTCGTCACGCCCTCGCGCGCCTCGATGCTGACGGTGAACGCGGTGCCGAGCGGCGCCTCGTTGTGCTCGGTCATCGGGCGCAGGCCGAGCTCGTCGGCACGCTCCTCGGTGAGGCACAGGCACACGAGCCCGCGCGCGTGCGTCGCCATGAAGTTGATCGCGTCCGGCGTCGCGAACTGCGCCGCGATCGTCAGGTCTCCCTCGTTCTCGCGGTCGGGGTCGTCGACGACCACGACCATCCGCCCTTCGCGGATCTCCTCGATCGCCTCTTCGATCGTCGCGAACGGTGTGGTCACCGGCACAGGGCCAGGCTACCGGGCGAGCAGCCTCTCGACGTACTTGGCGAGGACGTCGGCTTCGAGATTGACGCGGTCGCCGGGCGCCAGCGCGCCGAGCGTCGTCTCCTGCAGCGTGTGCGGGATCAGCGCGACCGCGAAGCCGCCGTCGTCGACGCCGGCGACGGTGAGGCTCGTGCCCTGCACCGCGATCGAGCCCTTCTCGACGACGTAGCGGTTGAGCTCCGCGGGCGCGTCGAACCAGATGCGCTTGCCGTCTCCTTCGGGCTCGACGGTGCGCACGGTGCCGACGCCGTCGACGTGCCCCTGCACGTAGTGGCCCCCGAGCGGGTCGCCTGCCCGGAGGGCGGGCTCGAGGTTGACCCTCGACCCACGGTCGAGGGTTCCGAGGCTCGTGCGCGCGAGCGTCTCCGGGACGGCGTCGAACGCGAGCGTGCCGCCGGCGCTCTCGACGACCGTGAGGCAGACGCCGTCGATCGCGATCGAGTCGCCGAGCTCCGCCTCGAGCGTCGAGCGCACGACGAGGCGGCCCGCGTCCATCGAGACGACGTCGCCCACCTCGCGGACGAGGCCGGTGAACATCGCTAGTCCCCGTAGACGAGGGTCTCGACCGTCTCGCGGACGAGCACCTCGAGCCGGCCGCGCTCGCCGGGCACGGCGTTCTGCAGCTCCACGAGCAGCTCGTTCACCGCGTCGCGCCCGCCGGGTGCGAGCTCGTCGGTGCCGATCTCCTCGACCTTGCGGCGCAGCTCGTCGTTCCCGAGCTGGCGGGTCAGCCAGTGGCTCAGGTGCGTGACGAGCTGGTCGTCGGCGCGCTGGGACTCAGGGGTCGTGGACATATGCCTCGAGGAGCACGTCGGCCCCGACCTGGCGCGTGCGCAGCCGGGCGATCGTGCGGGGGGAGCCTAGCGCAGCGGGGAGCGCGGTCGGCCCGGCACCCGCGAGCGTCGGCGCGACGAAGAGCAGGATCTTGTCGACCAGGTCTGCCTCGAGGAACGAGGCGGCGAGCGTCGGCCCGCCCTCGAGGAGGAGCGACTGCACGCCCTCTCCGGCGAGCTGCGCGAGCTCGTCCTCGAGCGGGCCCGGGCGCAGCTCCAGGTCGAGACCGTCGGGCAGCTCGCGCGCGAACGCGAGACGCCGCGGCTGTCCCTTCGGGGTCTCGACGCCGCGCGCGTCGAGCCGGGGGCGGTCGGCCCGGGCGGTGCCGCCCCCGACGGCGACGGCGTCCACCTCCGCGCGCAGCTCGTGCACCGCACGGCGGCTCTCCTCCCCGGTCACCCACCGCGCCCCGGGGACGGTGACACGCCCGTCGAGCGTCACGCCCGCCTTGTAGATGACGTACGGACGGCGCTTTGCGACCCACGTGCGCCACGCCTCGTTGACGGCGCGCGCCTCGAACGAGTCGACGAGCTCGACGTCGACGCCCGCCCGCGCGAGGTGCCCGGCGCCGCCGGCAGCTTCGGGGTTCGGGTCGGTCGCGCCGTAGACGACACGCTCGACCCCCGCCGCGAGGATCGCTTCGCTGCACGGCGGCGTCGTCCCGTGGTGGTCGCACGGCTCGAGCGAGACGTACATCGTCGCGCCGCGCGCCCGCTCGCCCGCGTCGGCGAGCGCGACCACCTCGGCGTGGCGCCCGCCCGCCTCGGTCGTCCCCTCTCCCACGACCTCGCCGTCGCGGACGAGCACCGCGCCGACGGTCGGCTTCGGATGCGCCCGGTTCCGGCCGGCGCGCGCGAGCTCGATCGCCCGCGCGAGCGTCACGTGAGCGCCTGCACGAGCCGCCGGTAGGCGCGCGGCAGGTCTTCCCGCGAGAAGATCGCGGACGCGGCGACGAGCAGGTCGGCCCCGAGGCCGTAGAGCCGCCGCACGTTGTCGGAGCCGACGCCGCCGTCGACCTGGACGTGCACCGACTCCGGCAGCGCCGCGCGCAGCCGTTCGAGCCGACCGTACGTCTCCTCCCTGAACTTCTGCCCCGAGTAGCCCGGGTGGATCGACATGCAGAGCACGAGGTCGGCCCCACCCGCGACGGCTGCGACGTCCTCCGGCTCGGTCTCGGGATTGAACGCCACCCCGGCCTGCAGCCCCTGCGCGTGCGCCGCGGCGATCGTCGCCGGCACGTCGTCCACCGCCTCGAAGTGGAAGGTGACGCTGTCCCCGCCCGCCTTCGCCACCGGCTCGAAGTACTTCGCCGGCGCCTCGACCATGAGGTGCACGTCGATCACGCCGCCGTAGCGATGGACGATCGGCGAGATCCACTGGAGCACGATCGGCCCCATCGTCACCGGCTCGACGAAGTGGCCGTCGCCGACGTCGAAGTGGAAGACGCGGCAGTCGGCGCGGAGCAGCTCCTCGATCTGGTCGCCCAGGCGCGAGAAGTCGGCGCCGTAGAGCGACGGCTCGACCTCGACGGTGCGGATCCAGTCGTCCCAGGGCACGGCGCGATGCTAACGCCGGCTGTTCACGAGGCGCGCGATGAAGAAGCCGCTCGTGCGGTCGCGGTCCGGCCGCGTCAGCAGGAACTCCGGGCGCTTCGGGTGCGCATACCGGGGCCACTCCTCCCCGAGCGGCTCGACCGCGAGCCCAGAGGCGTCGACGATCGCCTCGTTCTCGTCGGCGTTGAGCGTGCACACCGAGTAGACGATCGTGCCGCCCGGCTTCGTTCGCTCGGCGGCGGCCTGCAGCAGCTCGAGCTGGAGCTCCGGGAGCGGACGCGCCCGCCAGCGCAGGTCGGGGCGTCGCGCGAGGACGCCGAGGCCGGAGCACGGTGCGTCGACCAGCGCACGGTCGAAGTCGCGCTCGTCGAGCTCGCGCAGGTCGGTGTTGACGACGTGCACGTTCGGGCCGGCGCTCTCCGAAAGGGCGCGCGCCCGGCCGGGGTGCAGCTCCACCGCCGTCACCTCCCCCCGCAGCATCGCCGTCTTGCCGCCCGGTGCGGCGCACCCGTCGAGGATGCGCTCTCCGTCCTCCGAGCCGACGACGAGGGCGGCGAGCTGCGACGCGCGGGACATCGGCCGCATCGCTGATATATCGACGATATCCACCTGATATGCGCCGGGCACGTCGGTGGGGACGCCGACCGCCTCGGCCGCTCGCACCTCGAGCGCCGGCGGCTCGTTTTGTGCGCTGAGCAGGGAGATTGCGTCGGCCTCGCCGAAGTCGCGCTGGAATATCTCCCAGATCCAGTCGGGATACGAGAGCTTCACCGGCCCGTCCGGCAGCGAGGCGACGAGCCCGCGGAAGCCCTGCTGCAGCCGGCGCATGACGGCGTTCGCGAACGGCACCGCGCGCTCGAGCCGCGCAGCGCGGACGAGCTCCACCGCGTCGTCGACGACCGCGTGCTCGGCCTGGTCGGTGAACGCGAGCTGGTACGCCCCGAGGCGGAGCGACGCCAGCACGGGGGCGTCCAGCTTGCGCACCGGACGCTTGCCGAGCCGGTCGATGCCGAAGTCGAGCGTCCGGGCGCGCTGCACCGTGCCGTAGGCGAGGCGCTGCGCGAGCGCGCGGTCGCGGTCGTCGAGGCCCTCGACCGCGGAGGCGAGCGCACGGTCGGCGTACGCCTCCTCCTCGAACACCCGGCGCACGACCTCGTACGCCGCACGGCGGGCCGGAGCGATCAACGGACGCCGCGGAGGAACTCGTCGTAACCCATGCGCCCCCGTCCCTCCGGCTGGACGATCTCGGGGACGAGCTCGTCGTTCTCGAGCCGCGCGCGCCAGACGGTGACGCGGCGTCCGTGCATGGTCGTCCACGCACCGATGTGCGGCGACAGCGCGCGCACCCGGCGCCAGGCGTCGACCGGGTCGGCGAGGTTGAGCTTACGGTCGGCGGGAGCGATCTTCTCCGCGTACGTCACGCCCGCCTCCGGCTGCGGGACGAAGTCCGGCGCCTCCATCACCTCGAGCAGGAGGCGCGCGCCGAGCTCGCCGGCGAGCGCGAAGACGCCGCCGGCGTCGAGGTCGCCGATCTCGAACGCGTCCTGCGCCGCGATCGGGCCGGCGTCGAGCTCGGCGACCGTCTCGTGGATCGTCACGCCGGTGCGGTGGTCGCCTGCGAGGATCGCGCGCTCCACCGGCGCAGCGCCGCGCCAGCGCGGCAGCAGCGACGGGTGGACGTTCAGGAACAGCGACTCCCGCAGGAGCCGCGGCGGGATGTAGAGGCCGTACGCACACACGACGACGCGATCCACCTTGTCCGGGAGCTCGGGCTTCTCCGGCTGGTGGACGGCGATGCCGAGCCGCTCCGCCGCCTCCTTGGCCGGAGGCGCGGCGAGCTTGCGGCCGCGGCCGCGCGGCGCGTCGGGGCGCGTGAGCAGAAAGGCGATCTCGTGCACGGCGGCCAGCCGCTCGAGCACGTCGGCGCCGAGCGGTGCGGTGGCGGCGACGCCGATCCGCATGCGCGCTAGCGAAGGACGGCGCGGGGCCGCAGCGTCGCGAGCGCTTCCTTGCGGTGCTCGTCGTCGGTGCGGTCGATGATGAGAACGCCGTCGAGGTGGTCGAGCTCGTGCTGCACCACCCGCGAGCCGTACGGGTCGAGCTCGACGCGCACGTCCTCGCCGTTCGGGTCCTTGCCCTCGAGCACGATGCGGGTCGAGCGCTCGACGGGAACGTGGACGCCCTGCAGCGAGAGGCAGCCCTCGTCGTCGGACTCGGTCTCGTCTCCGCGCTCGACGATCACCGGGTTGACGATCGCGCGCGGTCCCTCGTCGTCCGGCTCGTAGACGAAGAGGCGGCGAAGCACCCCCACCTGGGTGGCGGCGAGGCCGACACCCTGCGCGTCGTGCATCAGCTCGACCATCCGGTCGACGAGCCGGCGCAGGTCGTCGTCGAACTCGGTCACCTCGTGCGCCTTCAGGCGCAGCGCGGGATCGCCGTACTGGCGGATCTGCGCGAGCGCGAGCCGGCGGCGCGCGTCGCGCTCGGCCTCGGCGCGAGCCTCCTCGTCGAGCTCGACCTCGTGATCGTGGTCATGGTCGTGCTCATGATCGTGCTCGTGCTCGTGGTGGTCGTGAGCCATCGGCGCGCCAGTCTACTCAGCAGGGAACCGCTCGAGGATCCAGGAGGCGTCGAGCGGCTCCCGCCGGTAGGGGCGCCCGCCGACCTTCACGTAGTCGCGGGTGCGCGGATCCATCGCGAGGCGCGCCTCGATCGGGTAGTAGCGGTTGTGCCGCTCGATCAGGTCGTTGACCTCGTCGAAGCGCCAGCGACCGGCCACGCGGCGCCACGCGGCCGGGTTCCCACGGTGCTCGGCGTAGGCCTCCGCGAGCCGGGCGGTGTGCGCCTCGATCTCGTCGTCGATCTGCCGGAGCCGCTGCATGTAGGGCAGCGGCCCGCCGAGCGAGGCCAGGTAGCGGTCGGCTTCGGGGCGGAAGCGGCGGATGCGGCGCCTGAGCGGCCGGCCGGTCAGCGGGTTGAACTCGACCTCGTCGAGGAGCTTCTTCCGCTCGGCGGCCGAAGGCGGGGTCACGTCGCGGACGCCCCACTCGCCGATGATCTCCTCGGGCCGCCGCTTCACGGCCCCATCGTGCCAGCGCTACAGGCTCTGGGGATCCACATCCACCACCGCGGAGAGGCCGGCCCGCCGCATCGCGGGCGCCGCCGCCGAGAGCAGGTGCGCCGCCTGGCTCGCGATGCGGCGCGGCGCCGCCGTCTTCGCGACGAGCTGCGCGCGGTGCTTCCCCCGCAGCCGGAGGAGGACGGCGGGCCCGAGCAGCTCGGCGCCCTTGATGCCCGCCTTCAGCTCCTCGAGCGCCCGGACGACGGGCTCGAGCGCCGGCCCGGTCACGACGATCCGCACGAGATGCGCGTAGGGCGGGTAGTCGAGCGCCTTGCGGCGGTCGAGCTCCTCGGCGAGGAACCGGCCGACGTCGTGGCGCGCAGCGTGCGCGACCGGACGGGCGTCGGGCTGGAACGTCTGCACGAGCACGCGCCCGGGCGCGTCGCGGCCGCTCCGGCCGGCGAGCTGCGTGATCAGCTGGAACGTCCGCTCCTCGGCGCGGAAGTCGGGCAGCCCGAGCCCCGTGTCGGCGTCGACCACCGCGGCCAGCTCGACGCCGGCGAAGTGGTGGCCCTTCGCCACCATCTGCGTCCCGAGCAGCACCGCGCCGTCCGTCTCCGCGAAGCGCTGCAGCAGCGCGGCCAGCTGCTCGGGCTTCGCCACCGCATCCGCGTCGAGGCGCACGAGCTCGAGGTCGGGCAGCTCACGCGCGAGCTCCCGCTCGAGCTTCTGGGTTCCGGCGCCGATGCGCGCGAGGTCGGGCGAGCCACAGGCCGGGCAGTTGGACGGCGAGTCCCGCTGATACCCGCAGTGATGGCACTGCAGCGACGCGTCGCCGTGCAACACGAGCGCGACGTCGCAGTTCGGGCAGCGGATCGTCGTGCCGCACGCGCGGCAGTGGAGCGCCGGCGCGAGGCCGCGCCGGTTGAGCAGCAGGATCGCCTTCCCGCGCCGCTCCGCCACGCCGCGGAGCGCGTCGAGGAGCGGCGCCGAGAGCGGGTAGCCCGCCTCGCGCCGCAGGTCGACGACACGCACCGGCGGCAGCGACGCGCCGAGGCGTCCGCCCAGCTCGATCCGCTCGAGCGCGGCCCACGACTCCGGCCGCGGCGTGGCCGAGCCGTACACGGCGACGGCCCCCTCGAGGGCGGCGCGCTTGGCGGCGACGGTGCGCGCGTCGTAGCGCGGGTCGGAGTCCTGCTTGTACGAGGGGTCGTGCTCCTCGTCGACGACGATCAGCCCGAGGCCGCGGATGGGCGCGAAGATCGCCGACCGCGCGCCGACGACGATGCGCGCCTCACCCGAGGCGATCCGCTCGCGCTCGTCGCGCCGCTCGGCGTCGGTGAGCGCCGAATGGAGGATCGCCACCCGGTCGCCGAAGCGCGCACGCACGCGGCCGACCGTCTGCGGGGCGAGCGCGATCTCGGGGACGAGGATGATCGCGCCGAACCCGCGCTCGAGCATCGACGCGCAGGCCTGCAGGTAGACCTCGGTCTTCCCGGAGCCCGTCGCCCCGTGGAGCAGCAGGTTCGTCCCGGGCGGCGCCGCGAGGATCCGCGCCACAGCTGCCTCCTGCTCCGGCGAGAGCGACGCCGGCGCCGCCTCTCCCGCCAGCGCCTGACGCTCGGCCGGCGGCGCCTGCTCCTTGCGCCGCTTCGGCGTCTCCGGCGCGACCAGGGCGAGCGCGCGGCCCGGCGTCGAGCCGTAGTAGTCGGCCAGCCAGAGCGCGAGGTCGACGAGCGTCGGCGGGATCTCGCCGACCACGCCCTCGATCGGCCGCGCCTCGACGCCTGCCGGCGGCGACGCGACGAGCTCCGTCACGATCCCGCGCGCCCGCGACCGGCCGAACGGCATCCGCACGATCGCGCCGGGCCCGACGCCCTCGGGCACCTCGTAGGTGAAGGAGCGCGCAACCGCGCGCGCGGTCACGAGCGGGTAGACGGAGGCGTACGGCACGCTACGACGCGGGCTGTTCCTCGGCGTGCGCCCGCGCGCGCAGCTTCTTGAACGAGAGCGTGCGCGCCATCAGCCCGATCGACAGGAGCCCGAGCACGAGGTTCGCGACGGTGATGGCGATGTTCATGCCGACGCTGAACGCGAGGAGCGCCGTGCGCGAGATCGCGGAGCCGCGGAACAGGTAGACGATCAGCCCCTGCTTCGTCCCCGCCCCGCCCGGCGTCGCGGGGAAGAGCGTCGCGAGCGACTCGACGACCTGGGCGAGCAGCGCGTCGTGCAGCGTCGCGTCGATATGGAACGCCTCGAGGAAGAAGTAGAGCGTCGCGAGTCGGAACCCCCACGAGATCGCCTGCGGCACGATCACACCCAGCAGGAAGGCGCTGCGGTCGTGGAGGATCGCGAAGCCGAGCGCCACGCGGTCGCGGAACTCCTCGATCCGGCCGCGCGCCCAGAGGAGCCCCAGCAGGAGGAGCACGATCAGCACACCCAGCGCGATCAGGCTCTCGTGCTCGTGCCGCAGCACGAACTTCCAGTCGACGGTGGGGATCCGCGAGTACACCTCGTGGGTCGGCAGCACGCCGATCGAGAGCGCCCACACGAGCAGCGCCGCGGACACGACGAAGTCGAAGACCGTCTCGACCACGAGGGTCGCGCCGAGCGTCGGGTAGCGCGAGCCCGGGGTGCGGCTCTTGACGAGGTAGAGCTTCACCAGGTCGCCGCCGCGTGCGGGGAGGATCGAGTTGACGCCGACGCCGGCCGCGTACGCGCCGAGCGCGCTTCGGTACTTGAGCCGCGCCTCGGGATAGGAGGCGCGGATGATGTTCTGCCAGGCGCGTGCCCGGAACAGGAGCTTCGCGACGTGGCACGCGATCGCGAGCCCCATCGCGTCCCACCGCACCACCGTGAGGTGGTGGAAGAACACTCCGACCGCGTGGAAGAAGGCGCTCACGAGCGCTCCAGGCTACGTCAGAGCCCGGAGGCTACCCAGTACGATCGGGGCCATGGCAGCGAGCCACGGAGTCGACGAGTACCTCGAGACGATCTACTTCCTCGCCTTCCCGATCGGCGAGTACCGGCCCGCTTCGGCCGGCACCTCCCAGACGATCGCCGCGCGCGTGGCCGAGATGCTCGGCGTCTCCCGAGCGTCGGCCGGCGAGATGCTGAAGCGGCTCGAGGCCGAGGGGCTCGTCGAGCGCGGCGAGCGCAAGGAGGCGATCCTCACCGAGTCCGGCGCCGACCGGGCGCGCAAGGTGGTGCGGAAGCATCGGGTGATCGAGCGCCTGCTCACCGACTTCATGGGCTACAGCGGCGCCGAGGCGCACGTGCATGCCGACGAGCTCGGCGGCACCTTCAGCGACGAGATGATCGAGCGGATCGAGGAGAAGCTCGGCCACCCCGACCGCTGCCCGCACGGGTGGCCGATCGACCCGGACGTCGAGCAGGCCGAGAACCGCGAGCTCGAGGCGCTCTCCGACCTGCCCGTCGCGACGCGCGCGACGATCGTGCGCCTCGCCGAGCACGACGGCGACCTGCTGCACTGGTTCTACGACGAGGGCTTCGTGCCCGGCACCGTCGTGGAGCTGCGCGCCGCCGAGCCCGCGGCCGGACAGTTCCGGGTCGGGCTCGACGGCGGCGAGAAGACGATCGGCGAGAAGGCCGCCGCCGGTCTGTTCGTGAAGCGCTGATCAGTCGACCGCGACGGGAGCCGCGAGCCCGGCCGCAGCGCGGAGCGCGTCGGCCTTGTCGGTGCGCTCCCACGTGAAGTCGTGGTCCTCGCGGCCGAAGTGGCCGTAGGACGCCGTCTTCTCGTAGATCGGGCGCCGGAGGTCGAGGTCGCGGAGGATCGCCGCCGGCCGCAGGTCGAAGTGGTCGTTCACGAGCGCCTCGATCGTGGGCACGGGGACGTGCTCCGTCCCGAACGTCTCGACGAGCACCGAGAACGGCCGCGCGACGCCGATCGCGTACGCCACCTGGATCTGGCAGCGGTCGGCGAGGCCCGCCGCGACGACGTTCTTCGCCACGTAGCGGGCCGCGTAGGCAGCCGAGCGGTCGACCTTCGTGGGGTCCTTGCCGGAGAACGCGCCGCCGCCGTGCGGAGCCGCGCCGCCGTAGGTGTCGACGATGATCTTCCGGCCGGTGAGCCCGGCGTCGCCCATGGGGCCGCCGATCACGAACTTCCCGGTCGGGTTGACGAAGACGAAGTCGGGGTCGTCGAAGCGCTTCTCGTCGAACATCTCGCGCGGCAGGATCGGCCGCAGCACGTGCTCGATCAGGTCGGGCTTGATCATCGTCTCCGGGTCGAGCCCCTCGCGGTGCTGGGTGGAGACGAGCACGCGCTCGATCTCGACCGGGGTCTGGCGCCCGTCGGCGTCGACGTCGTAGCGCACGGACACCTGCGCCTTGCCGTCCGGCCGCAGGTACGGCAGCACGTCGGCCTTCCGCACCTCGGAGAGCCGCTTCGCGATGCGGTGCGCCAGCATGATCGGCACGGGCATCAGCTCGCGCGTCTCGTTCGAGGCGTAGCCGAACATCATTCCCTGGTCGCCGGCGCCGACGCGGTCGAGCGGGTCGTCGTCGCCCGGGTCGTGCTGCACCTCGTACGCCGCGTCGACGCCCTGCGCGATGTCGGGCGACTGCTCGTCGAGCGTCACGATCACGCCGCAGGTCTCTGCGTCGAAGCCGTACTTGGCGCGGGTGTAGCCGATCTGGCGAACCGTCTCGCGGGCGATCTTGGGAATGTCGATGTAGTGCTCGGTCGTCATCTCGCCCGCGACGACGATGAGGCCGGTGGTGATGAGGGTCTCGCACGCGACCCGGCTCATCGGGTCGTTCGCGAGCGCGGCGTCGAGCACCGCGTCCGAGATCTGGTCGGCGATCTTGTCGGGATGACCCTCGGTCACCGACTCCGACGTGAAGAGGAAGCTGCGCTCTGCCATGCGCTCAGGGTATCGGACGGGCTTTACGGCACCTCGAAGGAAGCGACGGTGCGCTCGACCCGGCCCGTGTGCGCGGCGTACGCGAGCACCGAGCGGACGGTCCGGAGCTCTGCGTCGACCCGCGCGGGAACGGTCGTGTTCGCGAGCGCGGCGAGCGTCCGCATCGCCGGCAGCGCCCGCGCGGCGTCGAGGTACAGCCACCACTCGCTCGACGCCGGCAGCCCGTCGGGCCGCAGTGGGCCGGGCCCGGCGAGCGGCGCGTCGACGTCGCTCGTGACGAGCTGCCCGCTCGCGAGGGCAGTTGTCACGGTCAAGGGGCCGAGGTCGAGCGCCCGCCCCGGCGCCGTCCCGGCCATCCGCCCGACGACCTTCCGGACGGCCGCAAGCGCGCGCGCCGGGTGACGCGGCTGCGCGACGACCGTCACCTCGGGCACCGGCGCTCCGGGTGCCGCCCAGGCCGCGAACGGCCCGTCCAGGCCCGCGACGAGCGCGTGCAGGTCGAGCGTCAGGAAGCGCGCGACGGGCCGGAGCGCGGCGAGCCCGCCCGCCGGCACCGTCTCCGGCGCTCCGGCGAACGCCGCCACCGCGCGCGAGGGGATGCGCTTCGCGACCGCGCTCGTGTCGACGTTCCGGCGCAGGAGGCGGTCGGTGACCAGCTCGAGCGTGATCGTGCGGCCGCCGACCGCCACGGCGCCCGCGCTCCAGCCCGGCGCGTAGGCCCAGTACGCGGGACGGTCGGGGAGCGCACGCACCGCGGCGTGGAACCGCGGCTGGTCGGCGAGCGTCCGCTTCCGGTGGCGAACCGCGTCGATCGGCGCCTCCGACCGCGCGAACACGACCCAGCCGCCGATCGTCCTGTGCACGAAGCCGGGGCCGAGCCGGCGGCTGAACCGCTTCGGGTCGTCCGGACGTGCGAACGCGACGGTGCCCGAGGGGAGGCGGGCGACGTCGATCGTGGTCTGCGCGGCGACGGGCGCGTGCCGGATCCCGAAGCGCGAGCGCAGCTCGTTCGCGTACCGCGCGACGAGCGGAGCCTTCGCCTCGAGCGACTGCTCGCCGGTCGACGGCTGGAACACGGCGTACGCGAGCACGTCGGCCGGCACGAGCTCGGTCGCGTCGTTCACCGGCGTGCTCTTTCCGCCGCACCCGGCCAGAGCCGGGACCGCGAACGCAACGAGCACGGCGAGCGCGAGGCTGCGCACCTACTCCTCCGTGGGCCTCCGCCCCATCAAGCTGTTCGCGAGCTCGTGCAGCGGCATCCCCTCGAGCACCGCGCACACGCCTTCGGTGATCGGGAGCTCGACGCCGATGCGGCGCGAGAGGTCGCGCAGCACCGGCGCGGTCGTCAGCCCCTCGACGACCTGGCCGATCGCCGAGCGCGCCTCGTCCGGCGTCGCGCCGCGCGCGATCAGCTCGCCCGCCCGGCGATTGCGTCCGCTCGGGTGGAAGCAGGTCACCATCAGGTCTCCCATGCCCGCAAGACCGGAGAACGTCTCCGCCGACGCGCCGAACGGCTCGCCGAGCCGCGCCAGCTCGACGAGGCCGCGCGTGATCAGCGCCGCCTTCGCGTTGTCGCCGAGCCCGAGGCCGTCGACCGCCCCCGCCGCGAGCGCGATCACGTTCTTCGCTGCGCCGCAGAGCTCGACGCCGACCACGTCGCCGTTCACGTAGACCCGGAAGACGCCGGAGTTCAGCGCCTCCTGCAGCCGCACCGCGAGCGCCTCGTCCTCCGACGCGATCACGGTCGCGCCCGGGAGCCCGGCCAGCACCTCCTCCGCCATGTTCGGCCCCGAGAGGACGGCGACCGGGCGGCCGCGCACGAGCGTCGAGAGGCGCTCGCCCGTCGCCGGGTCGAGGCCCTTCGCGAGCGAGAGGATCGGCGCCCTGCCTCCCACCTGTGCCAGGACCTCGCGGAACGCGCTGCTCGGCACGGCGAGCACGACCAGGTCGGCCTCCTCGTAGGGCGCACCCGCGACCGCCTCGCGGCCCGCCGGGAAGACGTCGTGGCCCCGGTCGCGGAGGAGGTGGGCGAATGCCGTTCCCCACGCCCCCGCTCCGACGACCACCGCACGCATCAGGACCTCTGGCGGAAGTCGACCACGACCGGGATCCCCTCGAGCCCGAGCCGCTCGCGCAGCTGGTTCTCGACCCAGTACCCGTAGTCGCGGGTGACGAGCCCCGGGTCGTTGACCGTGAACCGGAACCGCGGCGGGCGCGTCTCGACCTGCGCGCCGTAGAGCAGGTTCAGGCGGCGCACACCCCTGGACGGCGGCTGCCGCTGCTCCTTCAGCTCGGCGATCAGCCGGTTCAGGTCGGCCGTTGATATACGACTGGTATATCGCTGATATATCTCGGCGACCTTGCCGAGCAGGCGGGAGACGCCCCGGCCCGACACCGACGAGATGGTGATGAAGTCCGGGCGCTGGCGCAGGCGGCGCTGGAGCTCGGGCCGCACCTCCTCGATCGTCACCTCGGACACGTCCCACTTCGAGAGCACGATCAGCGTCGCGCAGTGCGCCTTGCGTGCGACCTCGACCGCGGTGATGTCGCCTTCGACGATCCCGGCGCTCGAGTCGATCAGGACGAGCGCGACGTCGGCGCGCTCCGCCGCTTCGAGGGCGCGCAGCTCCGAGTAGTACTCGATCCCCTGTCGCTGCTTGCGCTTGCGCCGGAGGCCCGCGGTGTCGACGAGCTGGAAGGTCTGGCCGTCGTGCTCGATCATCGTGTCGATGGTGTCGCGCGTCGTCCCGGGCACCTCCGAGACGATCGTCCGCTCCGCCCCGACGAGCCGGTTGTAGAGCGAGGACTTGCCGACGTTCGGGCGGCCGAGGATCGCGACCCGGATCGCGTCGGTCGCGATCGAGCGGCTCGACTCGCCGGGCAGCAGGTCGAGGATCTCGTCGAGCAGGTCGCCGGTGTTCGAGCCGTGGAGGCCCGAGATCGGGAACGGCGCGCCGAAGCCGAGGCGGTGGAACTCGAGCGCGAGGGACTCCTGCGACGGGTCGTCGATCTTGTTCGCGAGCACGAGGACGTTCTTCTTCGACTCACGGAGGATCTGGGCGAGCTCCTCGTCGCCGGGCGTCACGCCGACGCGGGCGTCGACGACGAAGAGCACGAGGTCGGCCTCGGCGATCGCAGCGCGCGCCTGCTCGGCGATCTGCTTCGTGATCGGGCTCGGATCGGCGATGTCGACGCCGCCCGTGTCGATCAGCAGGAACGACTTCCCGTTCCACTCGCAGACGAGCTCCTTGCGGTCGCGGGTCGTGCCGTGGGTCTCGTGGACGACCGCCTGGCGCGTCGCGGTCAGCCGGTTCACGAGCGTCGACTTGCCGACGTTCGGGAAGCCGACGATCGCCACCGTGCCCTCGAGCTTGGTGGGCTCGGCGACGTCGCTCATAGAGGAGGGGTCAGACCCCGGGGACGGCCCTGCGCATGGACCTCGGCGAGCCAGTCGAAGAGCACGTTGAGGCGGCGCTCGATCTCGGCGGTCGCCTCCTTGTAGCCCTTGCCGCCCTTCGGGAGCCCGTCGAGCTCCATCGGCTCCCCGAAGGCGACCGAGCACGGGGCGAAGTTCCCGACCCTGAAGTGCTGCGTGCCGTACACGGCGACGGGGACCACCGGCACGCCCTCCTGCAGCGCGACCATCGCCGCGCCGGGCTGGGCCGTGCCGGGCCGTCCGTGCTTCTGCCGGGTGCCTTCGACGAACAGCCCGACCACCTGGCCTCCGCGCGCCGCTTCGCGCATCTGCCGGACGGCGTCGCGGTCCGACTCGCCGCGGCGGATCGCGATCGTGCCGTGGAGGCGCAGGAACGCACCGAGGACCGGGTAGTTCGCCGCCTCGGCCTTCGCGACGAACCAGACGGTCCGCGGCGAGAGCGCGCCGACGAGCGGGATGTCGATCCAGTGGAGATGGTTGATCGCGTAGACGACCCCGCCCGCGGCGGGGACCCGGTCGAGGCCGTAGCCGCGGGCACGCGTGAAGAACCGCGCCGGCAGGCCCATGTAGATGCGCCCCACCGTCCAGGCGAGGTCTTCGCGGCTCATGGTGTGGTGAGCGAGCGCTCGCGGATCAGGTCCTCGATCCGGGAGACGACGTCGTCGACTTCCAGGTCGGTCGTGTCGATCAGGACGGCGTCGGCGGCCGGCTCCATCCGCTCGCGGTCGGACTCGTCACGGGCGCGCAGGTCGGTCGCGAGCGCGTCGGCGCCGATGTCGGGCCGCTCGGCCTGGCGCCGCGCGGCGCGGATGTCGGGATCGGCCTGCAGGTAGACCTTCACGGGAGCGTCCGGCGCGACGACCGTGCCGATGTCGCGGCCCTCGATCACGCAGTTACCCTCGTGCCCGAGGTCGCGCTGCCGCTCGCGCATCACCTCGCGCACGTCGTGGTGGCGCGCGACGACCGGGACCATGCGGTCGATGCGCGACTGGCGGATCGCCGAGGTGACGTCGACACCGGCGATGAACACGCGGCCGACGTCGTCGAAGCCGACCGGGTTGCGCCGGGCGAGGTCGCCGAGCGGCTGCGGCTCCGCGAGCGGCAGCCCTTCGCGCAGCGCGAGCCACGTCAGGGCGCGGTACATCGCCCCCGTGTCGAGGTAGCGGAAGCCGAGGCGCTCGGCGAGGCGGCGCGCGACTGTGCTCTTGCCGGCTCCGGCCGGTCCGTCGATGGCAACGATCATCGTCTCGTAATGGCCCCGAGGAGGTCGAGGAAGCCGGGGAAGGATACTGCCACGCTCTCGAACCCCTGCACCTCCACCCCCTCCTTGCTCGCAAGCCCTGCGACTGCCCCGAGCATCGCGATCCGGTGATCGCCGCGCGCGTCGACCTTGCCGCCGCGCGGCCGGGCCGGCACACCGGTGACGACGAAGCCGTCGGACGTGCCCTTGGCGCGCACGCCGGTCGCGCGGAGCGCGTCGACGAGGGCGTCGATGCGGTCGGACTCCTTGTGGCGGAGCTCCTCCGCGCCGCCGACCCTGCTCTCGCCGCGCGCATGCGCCGCGAGCAGCGCGAAGAGGGGCAGCTCGTCGATCATCAACGGCACCTCGAGCGCCTGGATCGTGGTCGCGGTCAGCTCGGCCGAGCGAACCTCGATGTCCCCGACCTGCTCCTGGCCGAGCTTGCGGCGCGCCAGGATGCCGACGCGGCCGCCCATCCGGTCGAGCACGTCGAGCAGACCCGTGCGGCGCGGGTTCAGGTTGACGTCGTGGATGGTGATCCGCGACTCCGGCACGATCGTCGCGGCCACGATGAACGGGGCGGCCGACGAGAAGTCGCCGGGGACGTCGACGGCGCCGAGGCGCAGGCGCTCCGGCGGGTCGACGCTCACCGAGCTCGGCCGCACCGCGACGTTGACGCCCGCCTGGCGCAGCATCAGCTCCGTGTGGTCGCGCGTCGGGGCGGGCTCGATCACCGTCGTCCGCCCCTGCGCGCCGAGGCCCGCGAGCAGCACGGCCGACTTCACCTGCGCGCTCGCGACGGGCAGCTCGTAGTCGATCGCCTCGAGCGGGCCGCCCGTGACCGTGAGCGGCAGGCGCCCGCCGGTGGTCTCGATCCGCGCGCCCATGCGGGCGAGCGGATCCGCGACGCGGCCCATCGGCCGCGACGAGAGCGACGCGTCGCCGGTCAGCCGGAACGTCTCCCCGTCCTGGAAGGCGAGGATGCCGACGATCAGCCGCGCGAGCGTTCCCGCATTGCCGCAGTCGAGCTCGGCGCCGCGGAGCCCGCGCAGCCCGGCGCCGTGGACGGTCAGCGTGTCGCCGTCGTCGTCGACCTGCACACCCATCGCGCGGACGGCGCCGAGCGTCGAGAGCGTGTCCTCGGAGCGGCCGAAGCCGCGAACGACCGTCTCGCCGTCCGAGATCGCGCCGAAGAGGAGCGAGCGGTGCGAGATCGACTTGTCGCCCGGGACCGCGAAGTGGCCTTCGAGCGCCGCCGCGGGCGCGATCGCGGTCACTCTTCGATCACCGCGGAGACGACGACGCTGTAGCCCTGCCCCTCGAGCATCGCCGCCGCGCGCTGCGCCTCGCCCTTGCCCGAGATGAGCAGGTTGAGCGTGCCGCCGCGCTCCGGCGACATGTGGTGGAGCTCGAAGTCCTCGATGTTGATGCGCTCGGCGCCGAGCGCCTGCGTGATCCCGGCGAGCACGCCCGGCCGGTCGGGCACGTGCACCCGCACGCGCTGGAGCTCCCCCGGATCCGGGTACTCGCGCGCCAGCATCCGCCGCCGGTTCTGCGCAGCCTCGCCGATCCAGCGCGCGAGGAAGCCGGCGTCGCCCTGGTCGAGCGCGCTCTCGACGCGCTCGATCAGCCGCCGGTGCTCGGCGAGCGCGCCGCGCACCGCGGCAGCGTTGTCGAGGAGGATGTCGACCCAGATCCTCGGGTTGGCGCCGGCGACGCGGGTCATGTCGCGCAGCGACCCGCCCGCGTGCGCGAGCGGCTCGTGCCCCTCGATCCGCGAGGCTCCCGTCTGGTTCGCGATCACGTTCGCGAGCACGTGCGGGACGTGGCTCGTCATGGCGACGAGCCGGTCGTGCGCCTCGGCTTCGATCGCCACCGGGGTGGCGCCGAGGTCGGAGACGAAGCCGTGGACGAGCCGGTGCCGCGCGGCGTCGGTCTGCGCGACCGGGGTGAGGAACCACGTCGCGCCCTCGAAGAGTCCGACGCTCGCGTTCTCGGGGCCGCGCGTCTCGGAGCCGGCGATCGGGTGGCCGCCGACGAAGCGCGGCGAGCCGTCGGCGGCGCGGACGACGGAGGCCTTCGTCGAGCCGACGTCGGTGACGGTGGCGTCGCCGCTCGACTCGAGCACCGCGGCGACGGTCGACGGCAGCGCGGCGATCGGGGCCGCGACGACCACCAGGTCGGCGCCCGCCACCGCGTCCTCGAGCGACGCCGCGGCGGCGACCGCCGCGCGCGCGAGCACATCCGCGTCGGGGTCCCAGCCCACGACGTCGTCGCCCCGCCGCGCTGCGGCGAGCGCGACGGACGTGCCGATCAACCCGGTTCCGACGATCGCGACCTTCATCTGCTACCCCATTGAACCTGGTTTCCGCGCAGTCCCCACCCGCGATCGTCCGGCAGCTCCGCGCCGACGAGCAGGAGCTCCGCACCGCGACGGGCGCCCGCTTCGTCGCCGTCGCCCGCGACCGGCAGCTCGCGATCCGGGCGGTCGGCAAGCGCCCTGCGGCTGCAAGGGCGGTCATGAGGCTCCGGCCGGCCGAGCGCGACGACGTCGCTGCGCGCCTCGACCTGGAGCGGCTCTCGGCGGCGACGCCGCCGCTTCGCGCGCACATCCGGATCGCGCCGGCCGCACCGCTCGATCAGCTCGCCGCGTGGTACCGCGAGGCGCAGCGCCGCTTCGGCGTCCGCTGGCAGCTCCTGGCGGCGGTCAACTTTGTCGAGAGCGACTTCAACCGCCTCCGGAACACGAGCGTCGCGGGCGCGCAGGGGCCGATGCAGTTCGAGCCGGCCACCTGGCGCGCCTACGGGCTCGGCGGCGACGTCCACGACCCGCACGACGCGATCCTCGGCGCGGCGCACTACCTGGCGGCGAACGGCGGGCGCACCGACGAGCGGGGCGCGCTCTTCCACTACAACCCGTCGCGCCTCTACGTCGACGCGGTCGCGCGCTACGCGCATCGGATCGCCACCGTGCAGACCGCGCTCGCCGAGTACTACGCCTGGAAGCTGATCGTCCGCAAGCGCTAGCGCGGCCCTTCGCGCATCAGCTCGGCGAGCCGGAACGCGAGGTCGAGCGACTGCCGTGCGTTGAGCCGCGGATCGAGCAGCGTCTCGTAGCGCGTCGCGAGGTGCTCCTCGAGCACGTCGTCGGCGCCGCCGAGGCACTCGGTGACGTTCTCGCCGGTGAACTCCAGGTGGACGCCGCCGGGCCAGACGCCGCACTCCCAGCACGCGGCGAAGAAGCCTTCGATCTCCCGCATGATCGTGTCGAAGCTGCGGGTCTTCGTGCCGTCGGCGGTGCGGATCGTGTTCGCGTGCATCGGGTCGGTCGCCCAGAGCACGGGGTGACCCTCGTCGCGCACCGCGCGCAGGAGCGGCGGCAGCAGGTCGCGCACCGCGTCGGCGCCCATGCGCGCGTAGAACGTCAGCCGCCCCGGGACGCGGAGCGGGTTGAGGCGCTCGCACAGCTCGATCGCGTCCTCGGCGGTCGCGGTCGGCCCCAGCTTGCAGCCGATCGGGTTGTGCACGCCCGAGAAGAACTCGACGTGTGCGTCCTCGACGCCGCGCGTCCGCTCGCCGATCCAGAGCAGGTGCGCCGAGCAGTCGTACCAGTCGCCGGTCAGCGAGTCGCGGCGGGTCAGGCCCTCCTCGTAGTCGAGGAGCAGGCCTTCGTGGCACGTGAAGACGTCGACCTCGTGCAGGCGCCGCTCGGCCGTCAGATCGATCCCGCAGGCGGCCATGAAGGCGAGGGCGCGCTCGATGTCGCCGGCGAGCCGCTCGTAGCGCTCGCCCTCCGGTGACGAGGAGACGAAGTCCTTGTTCCACATGTGGACCTGCGTCAGGTCGGCGTAACCGCCCTTCGTGAAGGCGCGGAGCAGGTTGAGCGTCGCCGCGGACTGGTTGTAGCCCTCGAGCATCCGCCGCGGGTCGGGCACCCGCGCCTCGGCCGTCGGCTCCTCGCTGTTCACCATGTGGCCGCGGAAGCTCGGGATCTCGGCGTCGCCGACACGCTCGAAGGCGTCCGAGCGCGGCTTCGTGAACTGCCCCGCCATGCGGCCGAGCTTCACGATCGGCAGGGTCGCGCCGTAGGTCAGCACGGCGGACATCTGCAGCATGATCTTCAGCTTCTCGCGGATCCGCTGGGTCGAGATCTCGTTGAACGACTCGACGCAGTCGCCCGCCTGCAGCAGGAACGCGCGCCGGTCGATCGCCTTGGCGAGGTTCTCGCGGAGCGCCCGCGCCTCTCCGGCGAAGACGAGCGGCGGGCTGCCCTTGAGGCGGTCGACGACCGCCTGCGCCCCGGTGGGGTCGGGCCAGTCGGGCTGCTGCAGGGCGCGGCGCTCGTGCCACGAGTCCGGGCTCCAGGTCGAAGAGGTGACTGCCATTTCCTCTATCCTGCCAGTGTGCTCTCTGCCTTTGCCCATCCGCGTTGGTCGTGGCGCCGCGGGCGAGGCGGAGCCGTGAGCTGACGCCGCCTCGTCCGCTGATCAAGCCTGCGCGGCTCGCCGACCAACGACTCCCGACGAGGTGACCACTCAGATGCGTGTCTTCTCCGGCATCCAACCCACCGGTGCCAAGCACATCGGCAACTACATCGGCGCGATGCGCCAGTACGTCGCGACCCAGGACGCGAACGAGGGCGAGGCGTTCTTCTGCATCGTCGACCTGCACTCGATCACCGTCGACTACGACCCCCAGGACCTCCACGACCGCTCGCTCGACCTCGCCGCGCTCCTCTTCGCGGTCGGGCTCGACCCCGACCGGTGCTTCCTCTTCCTGCAGAGCCACGTGACCGCGCACGCCGAGTCGGCCTGGCTCCTCTCGGCCGTCACCGGGTTCGGGCAGCTCGGCCGCATGACCCAGTTCAAGGACAAGGGCCAGGGCAAGGAGTTCGTCTCCGCCGGCCTCTTCACCTATCCGGTGCTGATGGCCGGGGACATCCTGCTCTACCAGACCGACATCGTCCCGATCGGGGACGACCAGCGCCAGCATCTCGAGCTTGCCCGCGACGTCGCGGAGCGCTTCAACTCGCGCTACGGGCCCACGTTCAAGGTGCCGCAGGGCGTCTACCCCGAGGTGGGCGCGCGGATCATGGACCTGCAGGAGCCGACGAGGAAGATGTCGACGAGCAACGGGACGCCGCAGGGCACCGTGCTGGTGCTGGACGACCCCGACACGATCCGCAAGAAGCTGAAGACCGCGGTGACCGACTCGGGCCGCGAGATTCGCTACGCGCCCGACGAGAAGCCGGGCGTCTCGAACCTGCTCGAGATCCTGGCGGTCGCCACCGGCCGCGCGATCCCGGACGTCGAGGCGGAGTACGACGGCAAGGGCTACGGCGACCTGAAGGCCGACACCGGCGAGGCCGTCGTCGAGCTCCTGCGGCCGATCCAGGAGCGCTACCGCGACCTCCGCGCCGACGAAGGCGAGCTGCGGCGGCTGCTCGCGATCGGCGCCGGCAAGGCGCGCGAGACGGCGGCGCCGACGCTCCGCGAGATGTACGAGCGCATGGGGTTCGTCGCGCCGTAGAGTCCCCGCAACAGTCACGTCGACCGAGGAGGTCCCCGGTGGGGCCGGCACGAGTGACTGCGGCGAACAATCCAGCTCGTCACCGGACAGCCCCCGGGCCGCCTCCCCGACGCGGGCGTGAGCGCCGTAGGTTCGGCGCGCACTGTCACTCGCAAAAGGGGGAACAATGCAGAGGGCCAGACGGACGGCGATTCTCGCCGTCGTGGCAGGAGCCTGCGTCGCAGCTGCCTTCGTCGCCGTCGCGTCGCACGGATCGCCGGCCGCCGCGGCCGGAGGCTCGTGCCAGCTCGGCAACAAGGACGGCCGCATCAAGCACGTCATCTACCTGCAGTTCGACAACACGCACTACCGGCGGGACGTCTCGAACGTCCCCTCCGACCTGGAGCAGATGCCGCACCTCCTCAACTTCCTCAAGGGGAACGGCACGCTCCTCACGAACGACCACACGATCCTCATCTCGCACACCGCGGGCGGGATCCTGGCGTCGCTGACCGGTCTCTATCCCGACCGGAACGGGCAGACCGTGTCGAACAGCTACGGCTACTTCGGCGCGACCGGCGCGCCGGCGTTCTCGTCGTCGTTCAAGTACTGGACGGACACGGTCGACGGCTCCGACGACTCGCTGCCGAACATGGTCTCCGACGGCGGACAGACGACCGAGGCGCCGTGGCTCACGTACACGCACGCGGGCTGCACGGTCGGCGGCGTCTCGGCCGCGAACATCGAGCTCGAGAACACGTCAACCGCCGCGTCGGGCGACATGACGCGCGTCTTCGGGCAGGGCTCGCCCGAGTGGAACGAGGCGCAGTCGAACCCGACCCTCGCGCTGGCCGACTTCGTCGGCATCGCCGTCCACTGCGCGCAGGGTGCGTCGCCCTGCCAGGGCAACCCGAACGCAAAGCCGGACGACGAGACGATCGTGCCGGGCTCGAACAACGGCTACATGGGCCTCTTCGGCGCGAAGTACGTGAACCCGGCGATCACCGGCGGGCAGCCGTGCGTCAAGGCGACGGACGGCTCGAACATCACCGACGCCGCGGGCAACTGCGGATTCCCGGGCTTCGACGGCGCGCTCGCGAAGAACACGCTCGGCGAGGTCGCCCAGATGCAGGAGCACGGCGTGCCGGTGACCTTCGCCTACATCTCCGACGCGCACGACAACCATCAGACCGCGTCGGCCATGGGGCCGGGCGAGGCCGCCTACCAGGCGCAGCTGAAGGCGTACGACCAGGCGTTCGACGCGTTCTTCACGCGCCTGCAGCACGACGGGATCGACAAGTCGAACACTCTCTTCGTCGTCACCGTCGACGAGGGCGACCACTTCGCCGGCGGGCCGGGCACGCCCGATCCGTCGACCCCGGGCGCGCTCACGTACACGCACACGAACTGCACGACGGTGCCGTCTTGCCCGTCGAACCAGATCGGCGAGATCAACGTCAACCTCAAGTCGGTGCTCCCGGCGGAGGCGCCGTTCTCGATCCACACCGACGACGCGCCGACGTTCTACGTGAACGGGAACCCGACGCGCACCGACCCCTCCGTGCGGAAGCTCGGACAGGACCTCGGTGCGCTGCAGCTGCCCGACAACTACAAGGGCGGCACCGTGCCCGCGACCTTCCGGCTCGCCGACACGGTCGAGGAGAACGCGCTGCACATGGTGAACAGCGACCCGAGGCGGACGCCGACGCTGACGATGTTCGGCGACGACGACTTCTTCTTCACGACGTCGAACAACTGCAAGACGAGCTCGGCCGACCCGGGCGTCCCGATCTGCGTGAGCCCGGGCTTCGCCTGGAACCACGGTGACGACCAGGACGAGATCGGGAACACCTGGGCCGGCTACGTCGGGCCGGGCGTCTCACGGCAGGGGATCGACTCGAAGACGTGGACGGACCACACCGACCTACGCCAGACGATGCTCGCGCTGCTCGGCCTCCACGACGACTACACCGGAGACGGGCGGGTCGTGACCGAGGTGCTCGACCAGCGGGCCACCCCCGACGGCCTGCACGGGAACAACGTCGAGGACCTCGGCTCGTACTACAAGCAGATCAACGCGCCGTTCGGGCAGTTCGCGAACGACACGCTGGTCGCGTCGACCGCCGCGGTCAAGACGACGGACGACCTGAAGTACGACTCGATCGAGACGTCGATCGCGAACCTGACGTTCGAGCGGAACGTGCTCGCCGGCGAGATCCGGGCGGCGCTCTCCGACGCGGCGAACGGCGGGGGCCACATCGACGGGGGCCAGGCCCACGACTGGGTCAACCAGGCGAAGAGCCTGCTCGACCGCGCCCACGCGCTCGCGGCGGCGAACCCGTCGTAGCCCGGCGGAGCTGCTGCACCTCGGAGGCCTCGAGCTCGCGCCACGCGCCGGGCTCGAGGCCTCCCACCTCGAGCGGCCCGTAGCGGCTGCGGTGGAGCCGCTTCACGCGGTGCCCGACCGCCTCGAGCATGCGCTTCACCTGGCGGTTGCGGCCCTCGTGGATCACGAGCTCGATGCGCGCGCCGTCGAGGCGGCGCACCTCGGCGGGGCGCGTCGGCCCGTCGTCGAGCTCGACCCCGTCCCGGAGCCGCTGCAGGTCGGCATCGGTGGGCTGCGTCCAGCATTCGACCTCGTAGGCCTTGTCGACCTCGTAGCGCGGATGCGCGAGGCGATGGGCGAGCTCGCCGTCGTTCGTCAGCAGCAGCGCGCCGGTGGTGTCGGCGTCGAGCCTCCCCACGGGCACGACCCGCGACGGGTGCTGCACCAGGTCGACGACCGTCTGCCGCCCCTGCGGGTCGCGTGCAGTCGTCACCGTGGCGGCAGGCTTGTTGAGCAGGACGTACGCGAGCTGCTGCTTCGCGAGCGGCCGCCCGTCGAGGCGCACGTCGTCGGTCGCCTGCACGAACGTGTTGAGCTGACCGGGCTCGCCGTTCACCGTGACGCGGCCGGCCTTGATCAGCTCGTCGGCCTTCCGCCGCGAGGCGACACCGGCGCGGGCGAGCCACGCGTTGAGACGCACTAGACCTGGTAGCGCGGGTCGTGCGCCGCTGCGAGCTTCCCGAGCAGCTCCTCGAGCGTCTTCAGCTCGGAGGACGTGAGCACCGAGAAGACCTCCTGGTCGAGGCGCTCGTGCAGCGCCCGCAGCTTGACGAGCACCTTCTTCCCCGCCGGGGTCATCGAGACGACGTGCCGCCGGCGGTCTGCCGGGTCGCGCCGCCGCTCGATGAGGCCGGCCGACTCGAGGTCGTCCAGCACGCCCACCAGGTAGCTGCGGTCGTAGCAGAGCGCGTCGGCGATGGTCGCCTGCGTCTCGCGGGCGCCCTCGTCGAGGACGGCCAGCACCCCGTACCAGTACGGAGAGGCGCCGGCGCCCTCGTAGGCCGCCATGGTCTTGTCCTTGACGATCGTGCCGAGCCGCTTCAACAGGAAAGCCGGGCTCTTCAAGAGCTCCTGCGGGGCCCGCACCAGCTGACTGATCACCATATCGACCGGAAGTGTAGCGCGTTCAACAGTGGTTGTGTGATATCGTTGGTCTTGTCAACGATTTGGAAGGAAGATGAATGAGCGTTACCTCTGTTGACCGGCGCTACGGCGCTCTCGCACTCATCGTCATCGCCCAGTTCATGGTCGTCCTCGACGTCTCCATCGTGAACGTCGCCCTGGACGCCCTCAAGCGCTCGCTCCACTTCTCGGAAGGCGGGCTGCAGTGGGTGATCACCTCGTACGCGATCGTCTTCGGCGGCTTCCTGCTGCTCGGCGGGCGCATCGCAGACCTGTACGGCCGCCGCCGGCTGTTCGCGATCGGCGTCGGCGTCTTCACGCTCGGCTCCGCCCTGTGCGCCCTCGCGTGGTCGTCCGGCTCGATGATCGCGTTTCGCGGGCTCGAGGGCTTCGGCGGCGCGCTCTTCGCACCGGCCGGGCTGTCCCTCCTGATGACCGTCTTCCCGGAGGGCAACGGCCGTGCGCGGGCGATCGCCATCTGGGGCGCCGCGTCGGGCTCCGGCGGGGCCACCGGCGTGCTGCTCGGCGGCGTGCTCGTCTCGTACCTCGGCTGGCCGTGGATCTTCCTGATCAACGTGCCGGTGGGGATCGCCGTGATCGCGCTCGCGCCGCGGTTCCTCCAGGAGGCGAAGCGGCTCGATCTCGCCCGCCACTTCGACGTCGCCGGTGCGATCACCGTCACCGCCGCGCTGATGCTGTTCGTCTACGCGCTCACCTCGGGGAGCCAGCACGGCTGGAGCTCGGGCCTGACCGCGGGGACGCTCGCCGCCTCGGCCGCTCTGCTGACGCTCTTCATCGGCATCGAGCGCCGGGCCGCGTCGCCGCTGATGCCGCTCGGGATCTTCCGCGTCCGCACGCTGGCCGCGGGGAACGCGGTGCTGGTGATCATCGCGTCGATCGCGTTCTCGAACTTCTTCCTGCTCGCGCTCTACCTGCAGCAGGTGCTCGGGTACTCGGCTGCGCAGAACGGCGTCGCGTTCCTGGCGATCGCCGCGACGGTCGCGGTCGTCTCGAACTTCGCCGGGCCGCTCGTGCGGCGCATCGGCGCACAGCCGGTGCTCGCGCTCGGCATCTCGCTGCTCCTGCTCTCGCAGGGCTGGCTGCTCCGCCTCCCGGTGCACGGAAGCTACGCCGTCGACCTCCTGCCGGCGTTCCTGCTGATGGGCGTCGGGATGTCGTTCTCGTTCGTGGCCGGGACGATCGCGTCGCTCGCCGGGGTCTCCCCCGCCGACGCCGGGATCGCGTCCGGGATCACGAACACCGCCCGCCAGATCGGCGGCGCCCTCGGCCTCGCCGTGGTGACCACGATCGCGGCGGCGAAGACCGGCGAGTCGGCCGCCACGCTGAGCCACGACTTCCACCAGGCGTTCGTGGTGCTGTTCGCGGTGCTCTTCGCAGGCCTCGGGATCACCGTGTTCCTGCTCGCCCCGCGCAAGTCGGCGGACCTGGCAGCCGGCGAGGTCGAAGAGGTCGAGGAGCACCCCGTGCTCGTCGAGGCAGCCTAGGGAACGAGCAGCAGCTTCCCGGTGGTGCGCCGGGCCGCGAGATCCTCGTGCGCCCGGCGCGCCTCCTCGAGGCGGTACCGGTAGCCGATGCGCACGTCGAGCTTCCCCTCGGCGATCAGCGCGAAGACCGCCGCCGCCCGCTCGCGCAGCAGCTCGGGCGTGCGGGTGTAGGTCGCGAGCGTCGGCCGCTGCACATACAGCGAACCCTTCGCCGCCAGCACGCGCACCTCGAGCGGGTCGGGCTCGCCGCTCGCAGCGCCGTAGAGGATCATCCGACCCGTCGGCGCGAGCGAGTCGAGCCCGGCGGCGAAGGTGGACTTGCCGACGCCGTCGTAGACCGCCGCCACCTCGCGGACGCCGACCGCCTCCTCGTAGGACAGCACCTCGTCGGCGCCGGCGCCGCGGGCGAGCTCGCGCTTCTCGTCCGTCGAAGCGGTGGCGATCACGTAGCCGCCGCGGAGCTTCGCGATCTGCGTGAGCAGCAGCCCGACCCCTCCCGACGCGGCGTGGACGAGCACGCGGTCGCCCTCCTCGACCGGATAGCTGTCGTGCGCCAGGTAGTGCGCGGTCATCCCCTGCAGCAGCGCCGCCACGGCGACGTCGGTCGGGACGCCGTCGGGGATCGGGACGGTCTTGTCGCGCGCCACCGCCACCTTCTCGGCGTACGACGCCGTGCCGTGCGCCCACGCGAGCCGCTCGCCGGCGGCGGTCGTGCCGCCCGCCTCGGTGCCGATGATCGCGGGCGCGTCGGCGCCGTACCCCTCCCGCTCCCGCTCGTAGACGTCGCGGAAGTTGACGCCGATCGCCTCGACGTCGACGAGGACCTCGCCCTCGTTCGGCTCGGGGTCGGGAACGTCCCGCACCTCGAGCACCTCGGGGCCACCGTGCTTCTGGAACCAGATCGCTTTCACGTGAGCTTGGGGAGGACGTGCTCACCATACGTGCGGATCGCACCCTCGGGATCGGCGCCCGAGCAGTTCATCACCGCGATCGTCGTGGCACCCAGCTCCTTCAGCTCGCCCAGCTTCTTCAGGTGCTCCCCGGGGTCGGCCGAGATGATCGCCTGCTCCCTGTACTCGTCGTCGGAGATCGTCTCCTCTGCGTGCTGGTACATCTTCTTCGGGTCGTGCCAGTCGTCGACGTAGTACTCGTCGGGCTGCGCGCCCTTCCACACGCGGGCGCCCTCGAGCGCCTGCTCGTCGGTCTCAGCCCACGAGACGAGCGCCTGCAGGATCACCTCGCCCTTGCCACCTCGTGCGCGGTACGTCTCGATCACCCTGGGCGCCGACTCCGGGTCGCCGAGCGTCCACACGCCGTCGGCGTGCTTCGCGGCCACCTCGGCCGCTCCCTCGTAGAACGCGGAGACGTAGAGCTTCGGCGGCCTCGACGGCAGCGTGTGCAGCTTGGCGTGCTTCGTCGGGAAGTGCTTGCTGCCGGTGGCGACCGTCTCGCCGCTCCAGAGGCGGCGGATCATCTCCAGCGCTTCGTCCATCATCTCCAGCTGCTCCTCCCCGGACGGCCAGTCGTAGCCGAACGGGCTCTCGTTCAGGCTCTCGCCCGAGCCGTAGCCGAGGAAGACGCGGCCCGGGAACAGCTCCTCGAGCGTCGCGAACGCCTGCGCGACGAGCGCGGGGTGGTAGCGGCGCACGGCCGGCGTGACCGCGGTGCCGAGGTCGACGTTGCCGACGGTGGCGCCGACGGCGCCGAGCCACGGCCACGCATGACCGGACTCGCCCGGCTCCCACCAGGGCTGGAAGTGGTCGCTGCAGCAGATGCCGTCGAACCCGACGTCCGCCGCGAGCTTCGCGTGCCGCAGCAGCGTGCTGGGCGTGAACTGCTCGTGTCCTGCTCCGTAGAAGATGCGCATGCGCCGGATCTACCGACGCGACGGCGCAGCAAACGTCAGCCGTGGTCGCGCGCCGAGATGATCTCGCCGGTGTTGAAGCCGAGCCAGTGCATGCGGCCGAGGTAGCGGGCGTGCTCGACCTTCAAGCAGCGGTCCATGACGACGTCGAGTCCGCCCTCGGCCGCGATCCGCGCGCCCTCCGGGCTGATCACGCCGTACTGCAGCCAGAGCGCGCCCGCCTTCGCGGCCACCGCCTCCTCGGCGATCGCGGGCACCGCGTCGGGCGCGCGGAAGACGTCGACGATGTCGACCGGCTCCGGGATCGCCGACAGCGACGGGTAGCTCTTCGCGCCGAGGATCTCGTCCTCGCGCGGGTTCACCGGGATGACGCGGTAGCCGTGGCGGCGGAGGTAGTAGCCGACGAAGTGCGAGGCGCGCAGCTCGTTCGGCGAGAGGCCGACGACGGCCACCGTCTTCGCCCGGTGCAGGATCGACTGGATCGTCCGCGGATCCTGATAGGTCATCGGAGCGCCTGCTCGAGGTCCCAGATCAGGTCGTCGGGCGTCTCCAGGCCGATCGACAGCCGGACCGTCCCGGGCCCGATGCCCGCGCCGACGAGCTCCTCGTCGGACAGCTGGCGGTGCGTCGTCGAGGCCGGGTGGATGACGAGCGACTTGGCGTCGCCGACGTTCGCGAGGTGGCTCCAGATGCGGAGCTTCTCGACGAAGCTCCGCGCGGCGTCGCGGCCGCCGGCGAGGTCGGCCGCGAAGATCGAGCCGGCGCCCTTCGGCAGGTACCGCTGCGCGAGCGCGTGGTACGGCGAGCTCTCGAGCCCCGCGTAGCGCACTCGCGAGAACGCCGGGTGCTCCTCGAGCCAGCGCGCGATCGTGAGCGCGTTCTCGACGTGGCGCTCCATGCGCAGCGACAGCGTCTCGAGGCCCTGCAGGAAGAGGAAGCTGTTGAACGGGCTGACCGACGCGCCGAGGTCGCGCAGCGACTCCGCGCGCAGCTTCATCAGGTACCCGTAGACCCCGTAGGTCTCGATGAAGGCGAGGCCGTGGTACGCGGGCGAGGGGTCCGTGAGCACGGGGTAGCGGCCGTTCGCGAAGTCGAACGAGCCGCAGTCGACGACGACGCCGCCGATCGAGGTGCCGTGGCCGCCGATGAACTTCGTCGCCGAGTGGACGAGGATGTCGGCCCCGAACTCGGCCGGCCGGCAGAGGTACGGGGTGGCGAAGGTGTTGTCGACGATCAACACGGCGCCGGCGTCGTGCGCGATCCCGGCCACCGCCTCGAGGTCGAGCACGTTCCCGCCCGGGTTGCCGATCGTCTCACCGAAGAGCGCCTTCGTGTTCTCGCGCATCGCGCCGCGCCACGCGTCGAGGTCGTCGCCGTCGACGAACGTCACCTCGAAGCCGAGCTTCCGCTGCAGGTGCTTGAGCTGCGTCACCGAGCCGCCGTAG
Source organism: Gaiellaceae bacterium (assembly GCA_035546215.1). GTDB lineage: Bacteria > Actinomycetota > Thermoleophilia > Gaiellales > Gaiellaceae > PALSA-600. The sequence continues at coordinate 45,004 of DASZWR010000076.1, forward strand.
AGCGCCGAGTGGGAGACGACGTGGTCGCCGGGCTCGAGCAGCGTGAAGAACGCGGCCGCCTGCGCGGCGAGGCCGCTCGCGAACGCGACCGCCCCCACCCCGCCCTCGAGCGCCGCGACGCGCTCCTCGAACGCGGCGGTGGTCGGGTTCATGATCCGCGAATACGTGTTGCCGTACTCCTGCAGGTTGAAGTACGCGGCCGCCGACTCGGCGTCCTCGAACACGTAGCTCGCCGTCTGGAAGATCGGCTGGGCGCGGGCGCCCGTGTACGGATCGGGGCGCTGGCCCGCGTGCACCTGCCGCGTCTCGAAGCCGTACTCGCGCTCGGTCATCCCAGGAAAGAGCGTATGTGCGGGGCCTGGGTCTGCGCTTCCAGCAGGAAGGCGTCGTGCCCGTACGAGGTCTCGAGCGTCACGTGCCGCACCTCCTTGCCGGCGCCCTCGATCGTCTCGCGCAGCGCCTCGCTGTCGGACGGCGGGTAGATCCAGTCGGAGCTGAAGCTGAGGAGCAGGAAGCGCGCGTTCGTGTCGCGCAGGCGCTCCTCGTCGAGCCGGAAGCGCGTGAGGGCGGTCGAGAAGAGCAGGTAGGTCTCGGGATCGAACCGCTGGACGAACTTGTCGGCCTGGTAGTCGAGGTACGACTCGACGCCGAACCGGTCGTCGCCGGACTTGTCGCGGATCGACTCGCGCGAGAGGTAGGTGATGTGCCCGATCTGGCGGGCGATGCGCATGCCCTCGCGCGGCTCGGGATGGTTGCGGATCGCGTTGCGGGCGACGGCGTTCAGCGCCACGCCCTGCGTGTCGAGCGCCTTCGTGCTGGCGATCGCGACGACGGCGTCGACGTAGTCCGGGTAGTCCGTCGCGAACTGCAGCGCCTGCATCCCGCCGAGGCTCGCGCCGGCGACCGCTGCGAGCCGCGGGATGCCGAGCGCGTCGAGGAAGGCCTTCTGGGCGCGGACGAGGTCTGCGACGGTGAGCTGCGGGAAGCTCCGGCCGTAGGGCTCTCCGGTCTCGGGGTCGACGCTGCCGGGGCCGGTGGAGCCGCGGCAGCCGCCGATCAGGTTCGTCGAGACGACGTGGAAGCGGTCGGTGTCGAACGCACGGCCCGGCCCGATCATCGGATCCCACCAGCCGAGCGCGGTGGTCTCGATCTCGCCGGCGGAGAGCGCGCCCGGGGTCTCGCCGGCCGCGTGCGCGTCGCCCGAGAGCGCATGGCACACGAGCAGCACGTTGTCCCGGTTCTGGGCCAGCTCGCCGTACGTCTCGTAGGCGATCCGCACGTTCGGCAGGACGCGGCCGCAGTCGAGCGCGAGCGGCTCCGGGAGGTCGAGGTACTCGGTCTCGACGATCAATAGAGCGCGGCGGCGAGCCGGCGCCGGTACTGCGCCGTCAGCGGATGCTCGTGCCCGAGCTCGCCGAAGAGCGCGACCATCTGCTCGCGCGTCTCGTCGGGTGCCTCGCCGACGCGCCCGAGCAGCAGTTCGAAGGCGCGCTCGTAGTCCTGCGCGTCGAGCGCGTCCTTCAGCTCGGGGTCGTCGGTCGTCTCGGCGAGGCCGGGCTTCGTGAGCTCGGCGAGGAACGCCTCGACGCCGGACTTCGGCCGGGCGCCGACGAACTCGGCGACGACGTGGCCGTTCCGGAAGGCCTTCACGGCCGGGATGCCGCTGATCCCGAACTCGTTCGCGAGCCCCTGGTTCGAGTCGACGTCGAGCTTCGCGAGTGCCACGCCGGCCTCGGCGGTCGCCTCCTCGATGATCGGCCCGAGCGCCTTGCACGGCCCGCACCACTCGGCCCAGAAGTCGACGACGACGGGCTCGCGGTGCGAGCGCTCGATCACCTCCGCCTGCCAGCTGTCGGCAGTGACGTCCACGGAGGAGACGGTAGCCGAGGCTACTTGCCTCGCGGGCGCACGAGACCGCTCTCGTAGGCGAGCACCACGGCCTGGACGCGGTCGCGCAGGCCGAGCTTCGCGAGGATCCGCGTGACGTGCGTCTTGACCGTCGTCTCGCCGAGGTAGAGCCGCTCGGCGATCTCGGCGTTCGAGAGCCCGCGGGCCACGAGCTCGAGCACCTCGCGCTCGCGGCCGGTCAGCTCCGCGAGCTCGGGCGGAAGGCGGCCCGGCTCAGGCCCGCGCATGAAGTCCTCGACCAGACGCCGCGTGATCTCCGGCCCGAGCAGCGCATCGCCGCGCGCGACCGTGCGCACGGCCCCGGCGAGGTCCTCCGGCGGCACGTCCTTGAGGAGGAACGCGCTCGCGCCCGCCTTCATCGCCTGCCACACGTAGCCGTCCTCGCCGAACGTGGTCAGCATCATCACGCGGGTCGCCGGAGCTGCGAGCACGACGCGACGCGTCGCCTCGATCCCGTCGACGTTCGGCATGCGGATGTCCATCAGGAGCACGTCGGGGCTGAGCGTCCGGGCGAGCTCGACCGCTTCGGCGCCGTCCGCGGCCTCGCCGACCACCTCCAGGTCGGGCTGCGACTCGAGGATCATCCGGAAGCCGCCGCGGACGAGCGCCTGGTCGTCGGCGACGACGACGCGGATCACGCGTGCCCCACCGGCAGCCGCGCGTGGACGCGGAAGCCGCCCTCGCCGTGCGCGCCCGCCTCGAACGTGCCGCGGTACAGCTCGACCCGCTCGCGCATGCCGACGAGCCCGTGCCCCGTCCCGCTCACCGCGCCGCCGCGGCCGTCGTCGGTCACCTCGATGGCGACCGCGTCCGCCTCGTACCGCAGGCGAAGCCGGGCCGACCGCGCCTGCGCGTGCTTGATCGTGTTCGTCAGCGCCTCCTGCGCGATGCGGTAGGCGGACAGGTCGACACCGGGTGCGAGCGGCACCGGCGTCCCCTCCACCTCCAGCTCGACCGGCAGCCCGGCTGCGCGCACCTGGTCGACCAGCTGCTGCAGGTCGCCGAGCCCCGGCTGCGGCGTGAGCTGCGGCTCGACGTTGCCCTGGCGGAGCATCCCGAGGAGGCGCCGCATCTCGTCGAGCGCCTGGCGGCCGGCGCGCTCGACCGAGAGCAGCGACTCGGTCGCCCGGTGCGCCTCGCCGTTCAGCGTCAGGCGAGCGGCCCCGGCCTGCACGATCATCACGGAGACCGAGTGCGCGATCACGTCGTGGAGCTCGCGCGCGATCCGCGCGCGCTCCTCCTCGAGGACGCGCTCGCGCTCGGCCTCGAGCTCGTCGGCGCGGGCGATCGCCGTGCGCGCCTGGGAGCTGCGGCGCTGCATCGTCGTCCCGAGCGAGACGGCGATCAGGATGATCACCGTCGAGAACGGCAGCTCCGTCGCGTACTCCAGGTCGTCGGCGACGCCGATGATCGCGACGAGGACGAGCAGGACGTAGGCCGCGCAGGCGGCGGTCTCGCGGATCCGGAGCCGGCCGGCGGCGCCGAAGAGCACGAAGATGACGGCGAGGAAGCCTGCGAAGAACGAGGTGGTGCCGCCGACCCAGGTCTGGACGATGCCGATCGGCCCCATCGCGAGCAGCGCCGGCACGGGCGCGCGGCGCCAGAAGAAGACGAGGGCGTCGAAGCAGAGGTAGAAGGCGCTCTGGGCGAGCCGGCTCCCGTGCGGCGCCGTGTTGCTGTCCTGGATCACGCGCCAGGCAACGAGCTGGCCGGCGGTGACGAAGGCGGCGGCGATCGACGCGTCGACGAGGGTGGCGGGACGGATCTTCATCGCGCTCAAGCTAACCGGGCTGCGACGAACGCGCGTCCTCCTCCACGGTGACCCGGATCGTCCTCCGGTCCGACGACGCCCGGCGCGGCCGTTCCTACCGTCGAGGCACACCACTCGACAGGAGGGACACCTCGTGAAGCACGCAATCCTCATCGGCATCCTCGCCCTCGTCGCCGCCGCAGTGGTCGCGGTGACGGCGCAGGGGAAGAGCGCGAGCGCGCTCTCGTTCGTCACGAAGCAGCAGTCGTTCGCGCAGGTCGACGTCGGCAAGAAGGGCTTCTCGGTCGGCGACTCGTTCATCTTCGTCGAGCAGCTGGTCGCGAACGGCAAGGCCGTCGGGCACGACCGCATCCTCTGCACGCACGTCGCGAACACGCGCACGGACGCGGAGGTCTGCTCGGGCACGGTCGTGCTCGCCGGCGGGACGATCCAGCTGGCGGGCCTCGCGTCGGAGGGGCCGTTCACGGTCGCCGTCGTCGGCGGCACCGGCGACTACGCCGGCGCGCGCGGCTCGGCCCGTGTCGTCTCGCAGAACGCCAAGGGCTCGATCGCGATCACGCTGCTCTAGGGAAGAACGAGGGGTCTGACCCCCGCCGGGGT
>DASZWR010000077.1:0-44559 GCA_035546215.1 Gaiellaceae bacterium
GGCCTTCATCACGACGTCCGGACGGGCGCCGGTGACGTTGCGCCCGTCGAAGGAGATCGTGCCGAGGGTCGGCCGGTAGAAGCCGGTCAGCATGTTGAAGAACGTCGTCTTGCCGGCGCCGTTCGGGCCGATCAGCGAGATCACCTTGCCGCGCGGCACGGTGAACGAGACGTCGTTCACCGCGACGAGCCCGCCGAACTCCTTGCGGACGTCTGTCGCGACGAGCAGGTCGTCGGTCGCCACCGCGGTCTCGGTCACGGTCACGCCTCCGCTCCGGCGTGCGCGACGTCGTACAGCGACTCGTCGTGCACGCCTTCGTGCAGCTCGGCCGCCCGGCGTCTCGACGGGATCAGCCCCTCCGGGCGGAAGAGCATGACGATCAGGATGATCAGGCCGTAGATGCCCGACGCGTACAGCGGCACGTCGATGTTCGGGTGGTGCGAGCCGAAGTGGATGTTCGTGTTGATCCACGAGCCGGTGTTCGCGAGGCCTTCCTGGTTCAGGTAGGCGAGGAACGCAGCGCCGACGATGACGCCGGTGATGTTCCCCATGCCGCCGAGGATCACCATGCAGAGGATGAACACCGAGATGTTGAAGAAGAAGTCGCCCGGGAACGTCGCGCTCTTGAAGACCGCGTAGTACGCGCCGGCGACGCCGCCGAAGAACGCGCCGCTCGCGTACGCCCACGTCTTCGTGCGCATCAGCGGGATGCCCATCGCGGCTGCCGCGGTCTCGTCCTCGCGGATCGCGATCCACGCGCGGCCGAGGCGCGAGTACTGCAGGCGCAGCGAGCAGAAGACGGTGATGAGCAGCAGGCCGATCGCGACCCAGAAGAAGACGTCGGTCGACTGGATCTGATGGCCGAGCACGTTCGCGTTGCAGCACTGCAGGAAGTTCGCCGGCAGGAAGCCGCCCGTCCAGCGGGAGAGCGTGTTGCCGAAGCCGAGCGAGTCGAGCGGCGTGATCCCGTTCGGCCCGTTCGTCAGGTTGATCCCCGTGCCGAACAGGTTGTCGCCGTTGCGTGCGATCTGCGGGAGGATCTCGCCGAAGCCGAGCGTCACGATCGCGAGGTAGTCGCCGCGCAGACGGAGGGTCGGCAGGCCGATCAGGATCCCGAAGATCGCGGTGATCACGCCGGCGAGCAGGAGCAGGATCCAGATCGTGATGTGGATGCCCGGCAGCGTCGGGTCGAGGCCGACCGCGCCGAAGTGCCACCTCCGATGCGCGAACTGCTCGGACGCGAACCAGGCGGCGGTGTACGCGCCGGTCGCGTAGAAGGCGACGTAGCCGAGGTCGAGCAGCCCTGCGTAGCCGACGACGATGTTCAGCCCGACGGCCATCATGATGAACACGAGCATGTAGACCCCGGTCGCGACGTCGGGCCACACGCCGAACACGGGGATCGTGAACATCTTCTGCTGGTAGAAGGGGTAGAGGGCCGACCCGGCCACCGCGGCGAGCGGCAGCACCCATGTCCGGTGGCGCCGCGGCACCCAGAAGAGCGCGAACCCGATCGCGAGCAGGACGCCGAACGACCGCGGCCCGAAGATCAGGAAGAGCCCGGTCAGGACGACCTGGCTTGCGAGGCGCCACGGAAGCAGCGGGAGCCGGAAGATCCAGTAGACCGCCGCGACGACCCCCACCGCGATGCCGAGCGAGTGGTCGACGAAGAAGAACAGGATCGCGAGGACGAGCTCGAGCCCGATCGCGGTCCCGATGCGCGTGCGCTCCGGCAGGGCTTGCCAGCGGGCGCGGAGCTGGTTGCGGAACCCGACGACGTCGTCGCTAGGCGACTCACCCTGCGTGCCGACGTGCGTCCCCGTCGTCGTCATCCGCCCTCCGGCGTCCGCTCGCCGAGGAGGCCCTCGGGGCGGAAGATCAGGATCAGGATGAGGATCGAGAAGACGATCGACTCCGTCCAGTCGGATCCCGGCATGTGCCACGGCAGCGCCTCGTTCCACGACTGGATGAGGCCGATGGTGACGGCGCCGAGCACCGCGCCGGGCAGGTTGCCGATGCCGCCGAGGACGGCCGCGGTGAACGCGATCAGCCCGAGCTGGAAGCCCTGGTCGAACCGCACCGTCGTCGCCCAGAGCGCGTAGAGCGTGCCGGCGGCGCCGGCGAGGCAGCCGGCGATCAGGAACGTGAAGGAGATCGTCCGGTTGACGTTGATCCCCATGATCGCCGCCGCGTCCTGGTCCTGGGCGGTGGCGCGCATCGCCTTGCCCTGGCGCGTCTGCTGGACGAGCCAGAGGAGGGCGAGCAGCACCGGCACGGTGATGATCACGACGAGCAGGTGGTTCCACTGGTAGTTGACGCCGCCGACCGAGAAGACGTTCGAGTGCGGGAAGACGTCGGGCGCCGTGATGTAGTTCGGGCCCTTCCAGGCGAGTCCGATGTCCTCGATGATGAAGCTGACGCCGATCGCCGTGATCAGCGGTGCGAGGCGCGGCGCGTTTCGCAGCGGCCGGTACGCGAGGAACTCGATCGCCGCGTTGATCCCGCCGCACGCGAGCATCGTCAGGATCAGCGTCGCGAAGACGATCGGGATGATCGCGAAGCCCTGACCGTGGTGCAGGTTGAAGAAGTGCGTCGCGAACGTGATCGTGAACATGCCGCCGAGCATGAACACATCGCCGTGGGCGAAGTTGATCAGCTCGAGGATGCCGTAGACGAGCGTGTAGCCCAGCGCGATCAGCGCGTAGACGGCGCCGTTCGTGAGCCCGATCAGCGTCGCCTGTGCGAACTGCGACGGGGAGACCGTGAACTCCTTGACGAGGAGCACGATCAGGGCGACCACGAAGACGAGGCCCGTGATCCCCACCGCCGACGTCGGGAGACGGAAGCGGGTTGCGAGGGTAGGGGCTGATGCGTCGGCCGCCACGATTGGCCGACTTTACTTCGTGGAACGGGAAATTCCTACGTCGTGACTCGGGCTACGATCTCCCGATCCGCGCCGGAGTGGCGGAATCGGCAGACGCGATGGCCTCAAAAGCCGTTGTCCTTCGGGGCGTGTGGGTTCGAGTCCCACCTCCGGCATGTGAAAACGACGCTCACGGCCCGACTCGGCCAGCTCGCCCACGACTGGGACGGAGCGCCTCGCCGCGAGTACGCCTACATCCTCGGCATGTACCGCTGCCGGGACGGCGTCGCGGTCCTGATGCCGCGCGAGCGGCCGTCGCGGGCGGTCGACGTCTCCTCGTGCTCGCAGCTGTGGCCGGAGCTCATCCCCCAGCACGGTCGCGGGCCGAAGCACACGCGGCCGATCCGCCTCGCGAATCCGGTCCGGTCGAGCGCGGGCAGGCTGTACCTCTACGACCGGTACGTCTTCTCCAACCGATCGGCAGACATCAAGGGCCTGTTCCGCTGGGCCTGCTAGGAGACGGCGGCCGCGATCGCGGCCAGGTGCTCCGGCGTCGTGCCGCAGCACCCGCCGACGACGCGGACGCCCTTGGCGACGTAGGCGGCGGCGTGCCGTGCCATGTCCTCGGGCCCGGCGTCGTAGACGACGTCCTCCCCCACGATCCGCGGCACTCCCGCGTTCGGCTTCACCCACAGCGGCAGGTCGCCGGCGACGGCGAGGAGCTCGTCGACGATCGCGTCGGTCTCGTCGAGCGACTTGCCGCAGTTCGCGCCGACCGCTGCCACGGCGAGCGGCGCGAACGCCTCGACGACCTGCGCCGGCGTCAGCCCCATCATCGTGCGCGTCCCCTGGTCGAAGCTGTACGAGACGACGACGGGCAGGTCGGTGACGCGCCGGATCCCCTCGAGCGCCCAGAGGCCCTCGTCGAGCGAGAAGAACGTCTCCAGGACGAGGACGTCGACCCCGCCGGCCGCGAGGGCGTGCGCCTGCTGCGAGAAGGTCTCGACCGCCAGGTCGTGCGTCAGCGGGCCGAGCGGCTCCGTCAGGTGGCCGGTCGGCCCGATCGAGCCTGCGACGAGGACACCGTCCCCGGCGGCCTCCCGTGCGAGTTCGGCGGCACGCCGGTTCAGCTCGTCGGCGCGGCCCGCGAGCCGCTCGTCCGCGAGCCGCAGCGACGAGCCGCCGAACGTGCAGGTGAGGATCAGCTGCGCGCCGGCGGCCACGAACCGCCGGTGCAGCTCCTGCACCTGCTCCGGCTCGTCGAACACCCACTCCTCCGGCGCGACGCCGGGAGCGATGCCCAGCCGCTGGTAGTTCGTGCCGGTGGCGCCGTCCGCGACGAGCGTCCCCGCGGCCAGGCGGTCGGTGAAAGAAGGCACCGCGGCAGCGTACGCATCGGGTCCGCTGCCGCGGTGCGCGCGGCCCTCAGCCCGCGACCCTGATCTGCCCGCGGATCTCGCCGGCAGGATTCTTCTTCGTGTGCACGTTCACGTAGGCGCCGCCGGACTCGAGCGCCTTGATCACGGCCTCGCCGATCCTGGCGTGCCCGGTCATCCCGCTGTGGCACGGGCCGCAGAGCGGGACGATGACGTTCCCGGCGACACCGGGCTTCCCGGAGTGGATGTGCGCCTGGAGGGCGGCGCCCGTGAGACCGGAGTACGTGAGCTTCCAGGTGAGCGTCGCCTTGTCCTGGTGCTCCACGTACCTGCCGGTGAACGTCCCCCTCGCGTTCGGCGCGCCCTTCGGCTTCGGGACGTCGGCGCCCGGCGTCAGCTTCGTGTTGATCGTGTAGGTGTCGGCGAACGCGACGGCTGCGAGAACGAGCGCAGCTGCGACCGCGACAGCGGCGATGACCTTCTTCATGGTGGTCTCCTCGGTTCGACGAACGGGGTCGTCCGTCAGTAGCCGAGAAAGCCTGAAGTGGATTTCAGCCGTTCATCTCGGCGAGCCGCCGCGCCACCCTCGCCGCCGTCGCGGCGAGATCGCGTGCGGCCTCCGCGTCGCCGACGACCGCGGTCCGCAGCTGTGCCCGCACGCGCTCGGCGAGCTGCGCCGCCTCCTCCGCGCACTCGGCGATCTCCAGCGGGACGGCGATGATCCGCTCGCGGTTCTCGTCGCTGCGCTCGGCCAGGAACGCGGTGTACGCGGCGGCGTCCTCGTCCGCGAGCTCGGAGAGGCGCGACCAGAGCGCCTTGGCGCGCACGATCGCCTCCTCGTCGCCGGCGAAGCGTCCCGCCAGCTCGACGAGGGCCGCGGCGAGAGCGGCGGTCAGCGCGGTCGCCGCGCCGCTCGCGGGCGCCGGCGTCCGTTCGCCGAGCGCCGCGAGGAACTCACCGACCGACTGTTCGCTCAGCGCCGTCATGCACGTAGTAGTCCACATCCGCGGGCGGAAGCGGCGTGTTGCCCTTGATCAGGTCGGCGGCGCGCTCGGCGACCATCATCGTCGGCGCGTAGATGTTCCCGTTGGTGACGAACGGGAAGACGCTCGCGTCGACGACGCGCAGGCCGTCGAGCCCGTAGACCCGCATGGACGACGGGTCGACGACCGAGCCCATCGCGCACGTGCAGGACGGGTGCAGCGCCGTCTCGGCGTCGCGCGAGACCCAGTCGAGGATCTCGTCGTCCGTCCGCACGCCCGGCCCGGGCGAGAGCTCGCCCGCGTTGAACGGCTCGAGCGCCGGAGCCTCGAGGATCGCGCGGGCTGCACGGACGCACTCCGGCCACTCGCGCCGGTCCTGCTCGGTCGAGAGGTAGTTGAAGCGGAGCGCCGGCTTCACGCGCGGGTCGTCGGAGACGATGCGCACCGTCCCGCGCGCATCGGAGTACATCGGCCCGACGTGCAGCTGGTAGCCGTGCCCCTGCGGCGCCGTGCCGTCGTAGCGCACCGCGATCGGCAGGAAGTGGAACATGACGTTCGGGTAGCGGACCTCGTCGTTCGAGCGGATGAACCCGCCCGCCTCGAAGTGGTTCGACGCGCCGGGCCCGGTCTTCGCGAACAGCCACTTCGCGCCGACGAGGGGCCGCTTCCGCCACTTGTAGTACGGCGCCATCGTCACCGGCTGCTTCGAGCCGCACTGCACGTACACCTCGAGGTGGTCCTGGAGGTTGTCGCCGACCGGCAGCTCGGCGACGCGCGCGAGCTCGCCCGGCCCGACGCCCGAGAGCTGCAGGAGCTGCGGCGAGTTGATCGCGCCGCCGGAGAGGATCACCTCGTTCGCGCGGATCGTCTCGCCGTTCACGCGCACGCCGACCGCACGCGTCCCCTCGAACACGATCCGCTCGACGAGCGCGCGCGTGCGCAGCTCGAGGTTCGGGCGCTTCAGTGCCGGATGGAGGTACGCACGCGCCGCCGACCAGCGGCGGCCCTTGCTGATGTTGCGGTCGAACCTGGCGAAGCCCTCCTGGCGATACCCGTTGACGTCGTCGGTGAGTGGGTAGCCCGCCTCCTGCACCGCCTGGAAGAACGCGTCGAAGAGCGGCCCCTCGGCCGGCCCGCGCTCGAGGATCAGCGGGCCGTCTCCCCCGCGCCACTCGTCGGCGCCTGCGAGGCAGCTCTCCATCTTCTTGAAGTACGGCAGGCAGTGGGCGTAGTCCCAGTCGGCGATCCCGCCTTCGTGTGCCCAGCGCTCGTAGTCGAGCGGGTTCCCACGCTGGAAGATCATGCCGTTGATCGAGCTCGACCCGCCGAGCACCTTGCCCCGCGCGTGGTAGATGCGGCGGCCGTTCATGAACGGCTCCGGCTCGGACTCGTACTTCCAGTCGTAGAAGCGATTGCCGATCGGGAACGAGAGCGCGGCCGGCATGTGGATGTAGAGGTCCCACCACGAGTCGGGCCGTCCCGCCTCGAGCACGAGCACGCGCGTGCCCGCGTCCTCGGTCAATCGGGCCGCGAGCGCACAGCCCGCCGAGCCGCCGCCGACGATCACGTAGTCGTAGGTCACGGCTGGATCACCACCGTCTGCAGCTCGGTGAACGACTCCATCGGGGCGCTGCCGCCGACGCGGCCGATGCCGCTCGCGGTGCCGGACCGGCCGCCGAAGGGTAGATGCGCCTCCCAGTAGTTCGAGCTGTCGTTGACGTTCACCCAGCCGGTCTTCACCTCGTCCGCGTAGCGGAGCCCCTTGGCGAGGTCGCGTGTGAAGATCGCCGACAGGAGGCCGTAGGGCGAGGCGTTCGCGAGCCGGATCGCGTCGTCGAGCGAGTCGATCGCGACGACCGGCGCGACCGGCCCGAAGGTCTCCTCGGTCGCGACGAGTGCGTCGGGCGGGACGCCGTCGAGGACGGTCGGCTGCCAGTAGAGCCGCGTGGGGAAGCCGTCGGCGCGCGCGCCGCCGTGCACGACCTCCGCCCCGCGCTCGACCGCGTCGGCGACGTGCTCGTCCATCTTCTCGGCGACGCCGTCGTTGTTCAGCGGGCCCATCGTCGTGCCGTCGGCGAATGGGTCGCCGAGCACGACGCGCCGGACCTTCTCGGCGAGGAGCGCGACGAACTCGTCCTTCACCGCGCGGTGCACGAGCAGCCGCTCGCCGGCGGTGCAGCTCTGCCCCGCGCAGAGGAAGCACGCGGTGACAGCCGCCTCCGCCGCAAGCTCGAGGTCGGCGTCGTCGAGGACGACCACCGGGCCGTTGCCGCCGAGCTCGAGCACGGCCGCCTTTCCTGCCGCCGCCTCGGCGACCTTGCGGCCGGTCTCGGTCGAGCCGATGAAGCCGACGCCGTGCGTCCCCGGGTTGCGTGCGATCTCGTCGCCGACGGTCGAGCCCGGCCCTGTGACGAGGTTGAAGACGCCGGCCGGCAGGTCGGCCTCGACGACGCACTCGGCGAGCGCGGTCGCGCACACAGCCGTCGTCGACGCGGGCGTCCAGACGACCGTGTTGCCCGACGCGAGCGCCGGCGCGATCAGCTCCGCCGGCATCGTGTACGGCCAGTTCCACGGGGTGATCACGCCGATTACGCCGCGCGGCCGCCGGACGAGGAGCACGCGCTTCCCGGGGGTGAACGAGTTCGCGAGGCGGCCCTCGAGCCGCTTCCCGTCCTCGGCCGCGTTCCGCCAGTAGGCGATCAGCTCCTCGACCTCGTCGCGCGACTCGTGCAACGGCTTGCCCTGGTCGAGGGTCAGCGTGTGCACGAGGTGGTCGCGGCGCCTCTCGACCTGGTCGGCGACGCGGTGCAGCAGATCGGCGCGCTCGAACGGCGTCAGCCGCGCCCAGCCGCCCGCGGCGTCGTTCGCCGCGGCGATCGCGCGGCGTGCGTCCTCGCGGTCGCCCTGCGGCACGTCGCCGATCGCCTCGCCCGTCGCGGGCGAGGTGGCGGTGAACGTCTCGCCCGACGCGGCACCCGTCCAGGCGCCGCCGACGAACATCCCCCTAGTCGCCGAGCTCGGTCCTGCGGCGGTCGACATACGCCTTCAGCTCCTCCTTCAGGCCCGGGTCGAGCGCGGGCTCCTCGTACTCCTCGAGCGTCTTCTTCCAGATCTCCGTCGCGCGGGCCGCCGCGTCGTTGCCGCCGTTCCGCGACCAGCGCTCGTAGTTCTCGGTCGACGAGAGGAGCGGCCGGTAGAAGCACTCGCGGAAGCGCTCGAGGGTGTGCATCGCTCCGAGGAAGTGCCCGCCCTGGCCCACCTCCTGGTGCGCGCCGTAGGCGAGCGTCTCCTCGTCGATCTTCAGCGGCTCGAAGACCTCGTGCAGCATCCGCAGGATCTCGACGTCGACGATGAACTTCTCGTAGCACGACACGAGCCCCGACTCGAGCCAGCCGGCCGAGTGCATGACGAAGTTCGTGCCGGCGAGGAACGTCGGCCACAGCGTCATCGACGCCTCGTAGGCAGCCTGCGCGTCGACCGTCTGCGACGCGGTGAGCCCGCCGCCGCCGCGGAACGGCAGGCCGTAGTGCCGGGCGATCTGGCCGGTGCAGAGCAGGCCGACCGCGGACTCGGGCGTCCCGAACGACGGCGAGCCCGACTGCATGTCGGTGTTCGAGAGGAAGCTTCCGAAGACGACCGGGCAGCCGGGCCGGATCGTCTGCACGAGCGCGATCCCCGCCAGCGCCTCGCCCACCTGCTGCGCGAGCGTCGCCGGCACCGAGACCGGAGACATCGCACCCATGAGGAGGAACGGCGTGATCACGAGCGCCTGGTTCGCCTTCGCGTACGCGAGCAGCGCGGAGAGCATCCGGTCGTCGTACCGGAGCGGCGAGTTGACGTTGATCAGCGAGATCGTCGCTGGCGTCTGCTCGATCGAGTCGCCGAGCACCATGCGGGCCATCGCGATCGTGTCCTCCGCGTTCGGGCCCGAGGTGACCGAGCCCATGAACGGCTTGTCGGAGAGCGTGAGCAGCGCGTAGACCATGTCGAGGTGACGCGAGTCGAGCGGCTTGTCGTTCGGCTCGCAGATCGTCCCGCCCGGCGTGTCGAGCTGCGGGAACGCCTGCGAGAGGCGCACGAGGTTCTCGAAGTCGGCGTACGTCGCCTCGCGGCGCTCGATTCCCTCTCGGACAAACGGGCAGCCGTACACGGCGCCGAACGCCATGTGGTTGCCGCCGACGTGGATCGTGTGCTCCGGGTTGCGCGCCTGCAGGTCGAACTCGCGCGGCGCGAGCTTCACCTTCTCGAGGATCCAGTCGGGGTCGAACTTGACGAGCTGCCCCTCGACGGTCTGGCCCTCCGCCTCGAACGCCGCGATCGCCTCGTCGTGCAGGAAGTCGATCCCGAGCTCGGACACGATCCGCCGCCAGCCGCGTTCGAGCTCCTGCATCGACGACTCGTCGAGGATCTCGTACCGCGGCATCTCGTTGATCAGCAAGCTCCGACCTCCAGTAGGTGTTCGAGGGCACGTTCGAGGCCGGCGTCGCCGGTCTCCTGGACTTCGAGGGGCAGGCCGAGCCTCGCAGCTGCGGCCTCGGCCTTCACGCGCAGCGCGTCCGTCGGCGACTGCGCGAGCCACACGACGCGCTCGTAGTGGCCGAAGTAGTCGTCGCGCAGCTCGGGGTGGCGGTCGAGGCCGAGCCCGCGCCACACCACGCGTTCGAACGAGCGCACGAGGAAGTCGGTGAGGTAGTACGTGCCGGCCTCGTGCTGCTCGAAGCCGGCGAAGAGCTGGTAGCAGTCGGCGCCGGGCAGCCGCGGCAGACCGTCGAGCGCACCGCGGGTGCCGCAGTCGGCGTACGCAACGATGTCGGCGCCGTCGCCGACCGCGCCGCGGATCTTCTCCGGACGGTTGTGCAGCTCGGGCGGAAGCGGCCGCACGTCGAGGTCCCAGCCGCGCCGCCTGGCGATCTGCTGGATGTGCAACGCGAGCGCGCCGCAGGCGACGACGGTGCGGCTCATCCGGGGAACGCCAGCTGGTCGATGAAGAGGTCGTTGAAGTCGGCGCGGCCGGAGAGCTCGACGTAGTCGACCTCGTCGAGCACCGCGTTCGCCGCGTGGCGCTCGGTGATCGAGAGCGCGGCGATCTTGGCGCCCTCGCCGGCGACGTTGCCCGCAGCGACGATGCGCGGCAGCGGCAGCCGCGGCACGAGGCCGATCTTCACCGCGCTTGCCGCCGTGAGGTAGGAACCGAACGAGCCGCCGAGGAGCACCTGGGAGATCTCTGCCGGATCCACGCCGAGGTCGTTGCAGAGGATCGCCCACCCGGTCGCGATCGACGCCTTCGCGAACTGCAGCTCGCGCACGTCGCGCTGGCTCAGGAAGACGCCCTCGGAGAGGTAGAACACGTTCTCCTCGCCGATCTTGCCGAGCGAGGGGTGGGAGCCGAGGACGAATCGGCCGGAGTGGTCGAGAACACCGGCGCCGACGAGCTCGGCGACCGCATCGACGAGCCCCGAGCCGCATATACCCACCGGGTCCGTATCGCCGATCACGGTCAGCTGCACCTCGCCGTCGACGATCTTCACGCCCTCGATCGCGCCCTCGGCCGCACGGACGCCGCAGCGGATCTGGGCCGCCTCGAACGCCGGCCCGGCCGGGGCGGCGCACGCCAGCGCGCGCGCCGACGAGCCGAGGACGATCTCGGAGTTGGTGCCGACGTCGATGAACAGCCTGACGCGCCGGTCGAGCGTCAGCCCGGTCGCGAGCACGCCCGCGACGATGTCGGGCCCGACGTAGGCCCCGAGCGCCGGGAACACGACGGCCGGCGCGCGCTCGTGGATCCGCACGCCGAAGTCCGACGCCTTCGCCTCCGGCAGCCGCCGCGCGGCGATCGTGAACGGCGCCATCGACAGCGGCTCGGGGTCGATCCCGAGTGCGAGCTGGATCATCGTCACGTTGCCGGTGATGCACAGCTCATATATCTCCGATATATCAGCGCCGGCCTCGGCCGCGACCTCCTCGACCAGTTGGCGCGCCGTGTCGTGCGCGAGCTGCTGGAGGCGGCCGAGCGCGTCGGGGTCGAGCATCGTCGCGCTGATCCGCGAGATCACGTCGGCGCCGAACGGCTGCTGCATGTTCAGCATCGAGCGCACCGCGGCGGGCTGCCCCGTCTCGAGGTCGAGGAGCGTCGCGACGACCGTCGTCGTGCCGAGGTCGATGGCGACGGCGTAGCGACGCGCGGAGGTGTCGCCGGGCTCGACGGCGACCAGCTCGTCGTCGACGAAGACGGCGGTCACCTTCCAGTCGTTCTCGCGAAGCGTGCGGCCGAGGTCGCGCACGACCTCGAGGGGGACTTGCAGCTCGACGTCGTCCATCGCCGCGAGCACACGCTCGAGGTCGGAGGTCTGGTCCTCGAGCGTCGGCTCCGAGAGCTCGAGGTAGCGCTTCTGCACCGCCGGCCGCAGGATCACGTGCCGTCCGACGCCGGCGAGTGCCGCCTTCGGCCGCGTCTGGAGCGGCGGCACCTCCACCGTCAGGTCCTCGCGCGCCTCCGCCCGGCAGGCGAGCCGCCAGCCGGCCCGCAGCTCCTCCGGCGAGAACGCGCGCGGGTCGACCGACGAGACCTCCTGCACCCCCGAAGAGACGCGCACCTTGCACTTCTTGCAGGTGCCGTGGCCGCCGCAGGTCGAGTCGATCGCGACCCCGTTCCAGCTCGCGCAGTCGAACAGCGTCGTCCCGGCGGGGACGCGCGCCTCCTTGGTCGCGCCGTCGGCCTGCTCGAAGACGAGCCGGACGCGATCCGGGTGCGTCTCCTCGAGCACCGGCTCGATCATGCGGCGGCTGCCTGCTTCCTGCGGTACGCCGCGATCCAGTTGGCGCCCCACTCGTCCTTGCCGAGCAGGAAGTCGGAGGCGCGCACCGCCTCCACCACCTCCGGCGAGCGGGCGTCCATGATCGCGCTCGTCAGGCCGTGGCTCGCGGCGATCGAGAGGAAGGCGCCGCCGAGCGTCTCGCGCCCCGGCAGCCCGAACGACGTGTTCGACGCGCCGCAGGTCGTGTTCACACCGAGCTCCTCGCGGAGGAGCTTCAGCGTCTCCACGAACAGCGTCACCGCACGCGGCTCGGCGCCGACCGGCATCGCGAGCGGGTCGATCACGACGTCCTCGGGCGGGATGCCGTGGTCGCCGGCGACCGAGACGATCTTCTTCGCCACCTCCACCCGCCGCTCGGGGTCCATGGGGATCTCGTCGTCGTTGCACAGCCCGATCACCGCCGCGCCGTGACGCGCGACGATCGGCAGGATCGCCTCCAGCCGCTCGTCCTCCCCGGTCACCGAGTTGACGAGCGCCTTGCCCTGGTACGCGGAAAGACCCGCCTCGAGCGCCTCGATCACCGACGAGTCGATGCACAACGGCAAATCGGTGAGCGACTGCACGAGCGGCACCGCCTGCCGCATCAGCTCCACCTCGTCGGCGAGCGGGTCGCCGACGTTCACGTCGAGCATGTCGGCGAGCGGCTCCTGCTGCGCGACGTCGACCTCGAGACGCGACAGGTCGCCGGCCTGCAGCTGCGCCTGCAGCTTCTTGCGCCCGGTCGGGTTGATCCGCTCGCCGATCACGCAGAACGGCGTGCCGGGGCCGATGACGACCGTCCTAGACGGCGACTCGAGAACCGTTTCCAACCGACTCCCTCTCCTCTCTGGTCGGGATGCCGAGGCGGCGGCAGAGCCGCGCGATCCCGGCCTCCTTGCGGAAGCTGATCAGGTGCAGCCCGCGCACGCCGGGCAGGAGCCGCGCCGCGTCGGCGAGCTCGCAGGCGACCTCGAAGCACTCGGCCTCCGGATCGGCGGCGCGCTCGCACCGCTCGATCACGCCGGCCGGCACCGAGATGCCCGGAACCTTCTCGTCGATGAAGCGCAGCGCCTTCGGCGAGCGCACGAGGCAGATCGACGGCAGGATCGCCGCGCGCTCTGCGAGGCCCGTCGCCACGGCCTGCCCCAGGAAGCGGGCGAGCGGCTCGAGCTCGAAGACGACCTGCAGCTGCAGGAACCGCGCGCCGGCGCGCACCTTCTTCCAGGCGCGGTCGACACGGTAGTCGACGGGCGGCGCCTGCGGGTTCTCGACGGCGCCGATCACGAGGTGCGGCGGCGGGCTCAGCTTGCGCCCCGAGAGGTAGCGGCCGTTCCGCATCGCCTCGGCGACGGCGACGAGCTGAATCGAGTCGAGGTCGAAGACGCGGCGGGCTTCCGGCTCGTCGCCCGCGGTCACGTCGTCGCCGGTGAGGCAGCAGACGTTCTCGATCCCGTGCAACGCGGCGCCCGCGAGGTCCGCCTGCAGCGCGAGCCGGTTCCGGTCGCGGCAGACGAGCTGCATCACCGGCTCCATCCCGAGCTGCTTCAGCGCGATCGCCACCGCGAGCGGCGACGCGTGCGCGTGCGCCGCCGTGTTGTCGGTCGCGTTGACCGCGTCGACCCATTCCTCGTAGGGCGCGAAGAGCTCGTGCACCTGGTCGAGCCCGCCGCCGTCGACGGAGAGGAGCTCGGCCGTGACGAGGAAGCGGCCCGCTTCGAGCGCCCGCTCAAGCCTCGACATGCCAGCCCTTCGGCGCGACGCGGTCGCGCTTGGTCAGGAAGTTGACCCAGGACGAGGTGCCGCGCAGGCGGTTGTCGACGGGCTTGCGGATGTCGTCGATCTCGTGCGCCCACGGCGTCTTCGGCGCGCGCTCGACCGCCTTCACCCACACGCAGCGCATCTCCGGCTTCACCTCGCAGTGACCGTCGGGGCGCACGCCGCCGCACGGCCCGTTCCGGAGCGTCTTCGGGCAGTTCATCGGGCAGGTCATGCCGGTCGAGTGCAGCACGCACTGGCCGCACATCTGGCAGCCGAAGAGCGGCTTCTTGACAGCCGCCTCGATGACCGCGACCGGGCGCATCAGGCCGGGACGGCCGACCGCTTCTGCTCGATCAGGTCCTTCGCTAGCCGCACCGCCGTCGAGGCGTCGGACGCGTAGCCGTCGGCGCCGACCGCGTCGGCGTACTCCTGCGTCACGGGGGCGCCGCCGACCATCACGATCACGTCGTCGCGGATGCCCGCCTTCTGCAGCGCGTTGATGTTCGCCTTGAACATCGGCATCGTCGTCGTCAGGAACGCGGAGAAGCCGACGATGTCCGGCTCGTGCTCCTGCACCTTCTCGACGAACGTCTCGGGCGCCACGTTGACGCCAAGGTCGTAGACGGTGAAGCCGGCACCCTCGAGCATGATGTTCACGAGGTTCTTGCCGATGTCGTGGACGTCGCCCTTGACGGTGCCCATGACGTACGTACCGATCGGCTTCGCCCCCGTCTCGGCGAGCAGCGGCCGCAGGATGTCGAGGGCGCCCTGCATCGCGCGCGCCGCGATCAGCATCTCCGGCACGAAGTAGTCGCCCCGCTCGAACCGAGCGCCGACCTCCTCCAGCGACGGGATCAGCGCGTCGTAGAGCATCTTCTCGGGCGCGAGCGCGTCCTCGAGCCCCTGGTTGACGAGGTCCTTCACCTCGGGGGCGTTGCCGACGAGCGTGTTCTCGTACAGCCCCTGCAGGATCTCTTCGTGGGTCATGCGGCTCCTCGCTGGTGGTCGGTGGACGGAGCGCCGAGCCGCTCCGAGACGAGGCGGGCCTGCTCGATCAGGGCAGGCGCGAGCTCGGCGATGCGTTCGCGGGTGAGGCGGATCGACGGGCCGGAGACGGAGAGCGCCGCGACGGCGACGCCCTCGGGCCCGAAGACGGGTGCGGCGAGCGCGGAGAGGCCGCGCTCGAGCTCGTCGATGGTGGTCGCGTACCCCTGGCGGCGGACGGCCTGCGCGTCGGCGGGTCGCGCGCTCGAGAACGCGCGCAGCACCTTGCCGTTCGCGCTCGTCTCGTACGGGACGCGCCGACCGACCCAGTTGGTGCCGCCGACGAAGTGCCGCGAGTCGATCTGGGCGAGATGCTCCACGCCGAGCGGCGTCGGCACGCCGAGGTTGATCGTCTCGCCGGAGAGCTCAGCCAGGGTCTTCAGCGCCGGCCCGGCGAGCTCGACGAGGCTCTCGCTCGTGTCGCGGTGGGCGAAGCGGAGCAGCACCGGGCCGGGGACGACGCGGCGGTCGCCGGCGCGCTGGACGAGGCCGCGCCGCTCGAGCGCGCCGACGAGGCGCGAGGTCGTGCTCTTCGGGAGGCCGCTGCGCTCCGCGAGCTCGGAGATGCCGAGGGCGCGCGGAGACTCGACGACGCTGACCAGCAGGTCGGCGGCCCGGTCGATCGCCTGCGTCCCGGTTTCGGCGGCCATGCGCCCATATGGTGGAACCTGTGTTCCAAACTGTCAAGACCGCGTCGCGCAGCGGGGCGCTCGGCCGTTCAGTCCAGGCGCGAATCGCGGCTCGCCGCGACCTCCAGGCGAAACCCGTCCGGGTCGAGGAAGAACGTCGCGTAGTACTCGGGGTGGTACTGCGGCCAGAGTCGCGGAGCGTGCAGCACCTCGGCACCGGCCGCGACCGCCCGGCCGTGCACGAGGTCGACGTCCTCGCGGCTCTCCACCGCGAGCGCGAGATGGTGCAGGCCCGGCGCGTAGAGCAGGAACTCCTGCGCGTCGAGCGCCTGCCGCAGGCCGAGCGAGCCGGAACCCGCCCGCGGGAACCGGAGGTAGTGGATCGTCTCGCCGCGCTCGCCGTCGACGCCGTGCGGCGCCGTCAGGCCGAGGTCGCCGAACACGTCCGCGTAGAAGGTCAGCGAGCGCTCGAGGTCGCGGCACACCAGGTCGACGTGGCCGAGCCCGACGAGCATCAGTCGACGACGACCGGCGCCGGCGCGCGACGCGGCACCGTCTTCGGCCGCGGCAGGCGCAGGCTGGCGACGACCCCGAGCAGCGGCGGCAGGGCGCTGATGGTCAGCGCGACCCTGAGGTCGACGACGTCCGCGACGGCGCCGAGCACGACGGCGGCGACGCCTCCGATGCCCATCGCGAGGCCGACCGAGATGCCCGAGGCCATGCCGATGTGCTGCGGCAGGTAGAGCTGGCTCAGCACCATCGTCACGCCGAAGGTGCCGACGACGCACATCCCGACGAGCATCAGGGCGACGACGCCCGCGATGCCGCCGCCGTAGATGAAGACCAGCATCAGCGGCGGGACGAGCGCCTGCGTGACGACGAGCGTGCGCCGGAGCCCGACCCGGTCGGCGACCGGCCCGAGGACGAGCGTGCCGAACGCGCCGGCGAGCAGCATCAGGAACAGGAGCCGGTTTCCGTACGCCTTCGAGTGGCCGAGCGAGACCGCCCAGAGCGGGACGAACGCGAGCAGGGTGAACCAGGCGATGCCGCGGAGGGCGATCACCGTCCCGAGCTGCGCCATCGCGCGCCGGTCGTCCTCCCCGAGGCCGTCGGCGGCGACTGCGGACGGGTCGAGCGTCCCGAAGTGCGGCACGTAGCGCAGCAGCACGCCGGCGAAGACCGCGACGGGCAGCATCGCGAGCAGCCCGCCGCCGAGGCCCATCGCCCCGACGAGCAGCCCCGTCACGAACGCGCCGAGCGCGTACCCGGTGT
This sequence comes from Gaiellaceae bacterium, assembly GCA_035546215.1. Classification (GTDB taxonomy): domain Bacteria; phylum Actinomycetota; class Thermoleophilia; order Gaiellales; family Gaiellaceae; genus PALSA-600. The sequence continues at coordinate 16,720 of DASZWR010000077.1, forward strand.
TGCCGCCGATGTTGAAGTACGACATGCCGCTCGCACGCTTGTAGCCGCTCGCGAACGCGGCGTACTTGGCTCCTTCCGGATGGAACGCGGCGATGCCGAGCCCGCCGGCGAACACGAGCACGAGCGCGAGCGGGTAGTACGGCGAGACGGCCGCGAAGCCGACGCCGACGGCGCCGAGGATCGTCCCGCCCGGGATCAGCCAGAGGGCACCGCGGCGGTCCGACCAGAGCCCGAACAGCGGCTGCACGAGCGACGACGAGACGGTCGCCGCGAGCAGCAGCATCGCGGCGAGCGCGTAGCTCAGGTCGTAGCGGTCGGTGAGGAACGGGATCAGCGCCGGCACGCTGCCGGAGGCGAAGTCGACCGCGAGGTGGCCGCCGGAAAGCGCGATCATCGCTCGCCGGTCGATGCCGTCCCTCATGCTCGAACCCTAGTCGTCGAGCGATTCCGCGAGCAGCGTCGACACGTCGACCACGCGGAGCTGCCTGCCGCTGGCGCGCACGCCGTCGTCGAGCATCACCGTGCAGAACGGGCACGCGACGGCCAGGGTCTCCGCACCGGTCTCGGCGGCCTGGCGCACGCGCTCCTCGTTGATCGCGTCGCCGCGCTCCTCCATCCACATGTGGGCGCCGCCGGCGCCGCAGCAGAACGTGCGCTTGCCGTGCTTCTCCATCTCGACGGGCGTGCCGACCGCGGCGACGAGCTCGCGCGGCTCCGCGGCGATGTCGTTGTGGCGGGCCAGGTAGCAGCTGTCGTGGTAGGTGATCTCGGCGTCGCTCTTCGCCGGCTCGAGCTTGCCCTCGCGGAGGAGCTGCGCGAGGAGCTCCGTGTGGTGCATCACCTCGTACCGGCCGCCGAAGTCCGGGTACTCGTTGCCGAGCGAGTTGAGGCAGTGCGGGCAGCTCGCGACGATCTTCGTCACGCCGGTCTCGTTCAGCGTCGCGACGTTCTGCTCGGCGTAGGCCTGGAAGACGTACTCGTTGCCCATGCGGCGCGCCGGGTCGCCGGTGCACGACTCGCGCGCGCCGAGGATCGCGAAGTCGACGCCTGCCTTCTGCAGCAGCTTCACCGTCGACTCGGCGGCGGCGCGGGCCCGCTCGTCGTACGCGGCGGCGCAGCCGACCCAGTAGAGGATCTCCGGCGCCGGCTCGCCTTCGGCGACGACACGCACGCCGAGGCCCTCCGCCCAGGCGGCGCGGTCGCCCTGCGGCTTCCCCCACGGGTTGCCGACGCGCTCGACGTCGCGCAGCATCGTCTCGGCCTCCTGCGGGAACGACGACTGCATCATCACCAGGTCGCGGCGCAGGTCGACGATGTGGTCGACGTGCTCGATCGAGACGGGGCACTCGTGCACGCACGCGCCGCACGTCACGCAGTCCCAGATCATCTCCTCCGGGACGCTGTTGCCGGCGATCTGCGTCAGGTCGCCGCCTGCGAGCAGCTTCGGGCCTTCGGCGAACACGTGGTCGCGCACGCCCATGATCACGAGCTTCGGCGAGAGCAGCTTCCCCGTGTTGTAGGCGGGGCACACGTCCTGGCAGCGGCCGCACTCTGTGCAGGAGAAGGCGTCCACCATCTCCTTCCAGGTGAGGTCGCGGATCGTCCCGGCGCCGAAGCGCATCTCCTCCTCCGGGACGTCGAAGCGGAGCGGCTCGAGCCGGCCGCGGCGGCGCGTGCGCGAGAAGAACACGTTCACTGCCGCCGTCGCGATGTGCAGGTGCTTCGAGTACGGCAGGTAGACGAGGAAGGTGAGGATCACGCAGACGTGCGCCCACACGAAGACGCGCTCGAGCACGCGCGGCGCGGGCACGGCTCCGCTGACCGCGTTCGCGAGGAACGACGCGTGCGCCGGCCACTCGTTCAGGCCGGCAGCGATGCGCGACGCGTGCCAGCCGAGCAGCGTCAGCACGACGAGCGCGATCAGGCCCAGGATCAGGTCGGCCTCGCCGAGGTGCGAGCCGGCGAACCGCCGCGGCCGCAGCACCTTGCGGATCCAGACGGCGACGACGATCCCCGCGAGCACCGCGAGGATGAAGACGTCGACCATCGCCATGTACCAGCCCTGCCGCCCGAGCCACGGGAAGCTCGCGTGCCGGTCGACGGCGCCGATCCCCGCCATCACGATCGTCGGGAAGAGGACGAGGAAGCCCCAGAAGATCAGCGCGTGCATCGCGCCGGGAACGAGCCGCTGGAAGAGCTTGCGCTGGCCGAGGACGATCGTCGCCTCGTTCTTCACGCGCAACGGCACGTCGTCGGTGCGGTCGAGCGGGCGCGCCGCGCGGACGAGCCGCCAGAGGAAGAGCGCGCGTCGACCGAAGAGATAGCCCGCGACCGCGACGAGGACCGCGAGCGGGATGGCGCCTATCGCCCCCGTGCCTTCCTCAGCTCCGCGGTGATCGCCGGGACGATCTCGTGCAGGTCACCGACCACCGCGTAGTCGGCGTGCGCGAAGATCGTGGCCTCCGGGTCGGCGTTGATCGCGAGCAGCTTCTTCGCGCCCTTGCAGCCCGCGATGTGCTGCGTGGCGCCGCTGATCCCGCACGCGATGTAGAGGTCCGGCGAGACCTTCGTGCCCGTCTGCCCGACCTGGTCGGTGTGCGGCCGCCACCCCGCGCTGGTGACGACGCGCGAGCAGCCGACCGCCGCGTCGAGCAGCGACGCGAGCTCCTCGAGGATCCCGAAGGCCTCCGCGGAGCCGACCCCGCGCCCGCCCGAGACGACGACCTTCGCGTCGGCGAGCGAGACCTTGCCGCCGGTGTCGGGCGCGACGTGCTCGACGACTGTCACAGCTCCGTCAAGCGCCGGTGACAGAACCTGCGCTTGTGTTGACTCAACACAAGCTTCGAAGGCGTAGGGCGCCGCGGTCAGGAGCCTGCGGTCGGCGTGGATGCGCGCCTCCTCGAGCAGCGTGCCGCCCCAGCGGATGCGCGTCACCTCGTCGCCGCGCACGTCGGTGACGTTCGCGGCGAGCGGCAGGTCGAGCTGCGCCGCGACGTGCGCCAGCACCTCGTTGCCGCGGTCGGAGCCCGGGCCGACGATGTCGTCGCCGCCTGCAGCCTCGACGATCGCCTTCGCCCACGCGGCCGGCGCGTAGGGGCCTTCGATCGTGACGGCGCGGACGTCGCCGAGCCGCTGCGCGAGCGTCAGCGCCTGCAGCGAGAGCTCGTCGTCCGCGCTCTCGAGGAAGACGAGCACGCTCATGCGACTCCCAGCTGCTGCATGACCTCGACGACGCGCGGCGCCGCGGCCGCGCCCTCGCCGAGCAGCTCCGCCTGCTTGCCCTGCCCCTCCGGAACGACCAGGCGCAGCTTCTCGAGCTTCGACGCCGGGCGTTCGAGGGGCCGGCTGTCGAGCGGCTTCCCCTTGGCGCGCAGCTTCGCCGGCACGGACGGATAGCGCGGCAGGTTCAGGCCCTCCTTGACGGTGACGACCGCCGGCAGCGCCACGTCGTAGACGTCGCGGCCGCCCGGCACCTCCTGCTCGCAGCGGGCGCGCCCGCCGTCGACCGACAGCCCCTTGAGCCCGGTCACGACCGGCAGCCCGAGCGCGTACGCGACGCGGATCCCCACCTGGTAGTTGCCGGCGTCCGCGGACTCGTTGCCGAAGACGATCAGGTCGAACGGCTCGTCCGCCCTGATCGCGTCGGCAATCGCCGCAGCGGTCGCCTGCGCGTCCCACTCCTCGCTCGTCACGAGATGGATGCCGCGGTCGGCGCCGATCGCCATGCAGTCGCGGATCTGCTCCTCCGCCTCCGGCGGGCCGAGTGTCAGCACGGTCACCTCGCCGCCCTGCGCTTCGACGATACGCACCGCCTCCTCCACCCCGCACTCCTCGTGCGGCGAGATCGTGAAGCCCAGGTGCTTCGTCTCGATCGCCTGCGCGTCGGCCGTGAGCACCATCCGCCCGCCCGTGATCGGGACGCGCTTCACGGCGACCAGGATCCTCACGCGCGGATCCTCGCGTTCTCGGGGTCGAACACCGGCGTCGCGTCGTTGCACTGCACCGTGACCGGGTATCGCTCGCCGAGGTACTCGACGAGCAGCTCCTCGCCGACGTTCGCGTTCTCCGGGGGCAGGTAGGCCATCAGGATGTGCTTGCCGATCGACGGGCCGGCGCCCGCGCTGGTCACGTAGGAGCGGCGCCCGTGGGCGTCCTCGAGCGGCTTGCCGTCCTTCGCGAGGACCGGCTCGCGGCCGAGCATGTAGCGCTTCTGGCCCGACTTCGAGGTGTGGTCGTCGACGGTGAGCGTGCAGAGCACTGCCGCCGGCTCGGCCTCGCGGTGGCGGAGGTGCGCCTCCTTGCCGACGAAGTCCTGCGACTTCACCTTCGGCGACGTCATCCCGGCCTCCACCACGTCGAAGTCGGCGTCGAGCTCGAAGCCGAACGCGCGGTAGCACTTCTCGAGCCGGCCGGTCGTGCCGTAGACGCCGATTCCCGCCGGTGCGACGCCGTGCGGCTGCCCCGCCTCCCAGACGAGGTCCCACAGCTTCGCGCCCTGCTCGATCGGCACGTAGAGCTCCCAGCCGAGCTCGCCCACGTACGAGATCCGCGAGGCGAGCACGCGCAGCGAGTCGACCTCGATCGTTCGGCACGTGCCGAACGGGAAGCCTGCATGCGAGACGTCGTCCGAGGTGAGGCCCGCGAGGATCTCCCGCGACCGCGGCCCCCACAGGCCGAGCGTCGTCCACGCCGACGTAAGGTCGGTGATCTGCGCACTGCCGTCCGCGGGCAGATGATCGGCGTACCACTTGAGATCGGCCATCCCGTGCGCGCCGCCGGTGACGACGCGGAACTGCTCGTCGCCGAGGCGCATCACCGTCAGGTCGCTCTTGAACGTGCCGCTCGGCGAGAGCACCGGCGTGTAGACGACCTTGCCGTGCGCGACGTCCATCTGGCGCATCGACACCTTCTGCACGGTGTCGAGCGCGCCCGGGCCGGTCACGTCGAAGATGCAGAACGCGGTCAGGTCGAACATCGCCGCGCGTTCGCGCATCGCGAGATGCTCGGCGTTGATGATCGGCGACCACCAGCGCGACTCCCACTCCGCCTCGCGGCGGTTGATGCGGTCGCCGAACTCCTCGAGCAGCTTCGCATTCGACTCGTACCAGTGCGGGCGCTCCCAGGCGGCCGCCTCGTAGAAGACAGCCCCGAGTGCCTGCTCGCGCTCGTAGAACGGCGACAGGCGGACGCCGCGGTTCGACTCCCACTGCTCGTTTGGATGGACGATCCCGTACGTCTTGTTGAAGCCCTCCGCGGCGCGCGCCCTGACGTGCGTGCGCGACTTCTGGCACTCGTAGAAGCGCGCGATGTCGGACGCCTGCAGGTCGATCTCGGGCTCGCCGTTCACCATCCACTCGGCGACCGACTTGCCGACGCCCGGCCCTTCCTTCACCCACACCGCGGCAGCCGACCAGAGGCCCTTGACCTCGGGTGTCTCGCCGAGCAGCGGCAGGCCGTCGGGCGTCAGCGAGAGCAGCCCGTTGATCGCGTACTTGATGCCGACCGACTCGTCGTTCAGCACCTCCGGGATCAGCTCGAGAGCGTCCTCCATCTGCTTCGTGAAGTCGTCCTGGGTGAACGGCAGCTCCGTCGGCGAGAGCGCCGCCTCCTCGTTCGACGGGATCTCTTCCGGGTCGTGGAGGATCGGCCGGTGGGCGTACGAGCCGATCTCGAGCCCGCTCCCGTCCTGGCGCTCGTACATGTTCGTGTCCATGTCGCGCACGATCGGGAACTCGATCACGCCCTTCGTGTCCTTGAAGTGCGGCACCGGGCCGACGTCGATCATCTGGTGCACCGCCGGCGTGAGCGGGATCGACGCTCCGGCCATGCGCGCGATCTTCGGGCTCCACACGCCGCAGCACACGACGATCGTGTCCGTCGCGATGCGGCCCCGCGACGTCTCGATCCCGGTTACGCGGCCGTTCTCGACGTCGATCCCCAGAACCTCGGTGTTCGCGAACACGGTGAGCGCGCCGAGCTCCTGCGCCCGCTCGCGCGCGAGCGTCCCGAAGCGCAGCGAGTCGACGATCCCGACCGACGGCGTGTAGAAGCCGCCGACGATCACCGACTCCTCGACGTACGGAACGAGCTCCTTCACGCGCGCCGGCGAGATGATCTCGCAGTCCTCGATCCCCCACGCCTTCGCGGACGACATGCGCCGCTGCAGCTCCTGCATGCGCTCCTCGGTGCGCGCGACCTCGATGCCGCCGCTCTCCGTGAAGACGCCCCACTCCCTGTACTGGCGCACCGACTCGAGCGTCAGCTGCGTCATCTCCTTCGAATGGTCGACCGGGAAGATGAAGTTGGACGCGTGCCCCGTCGAGCCGCCCGGATTCGGCAGCGGCCCCTTGTCGAGGAGGACGAGATCGCGCCGGCCGAGGCGCGCGAGGTGGTAGGCGAGGCTGTTGCCGACGATGCCCGCGCCGACGATGACGGCGCGCGCGCGACCCGGGAGCTCTGATGTATCAGTCATGTACGACTGATATATCACGCTTCGAGAAGCACTTCACGCATCTCCTCCTCGAAGCGCTCGACGTGCGAGCGCATCAGCTCCGCCGCCCGCCCGCCGTTGCCGCGCAGGATCGCCGCCAGAAGCTCGGCGTGCTCGTGCACCGCAGCGCTCAGACCCGTCCGCTCGAGACCGAGCATCCAGATGCGGAGGGCGTGCATGTAGTACTCCTCGAGGGTCGCCTCGAGGAACGGGTTGTGGCTCGCGCGGTAGACGGCGCCGTGGATCCGCCGGTCGAGGTCGATCAGCGTCCGCTCGTCGCGGCGCCGGCGCCCGCCCAGCTCGGCGAGGACCGCTGTGAGCTCGTCCAAATCGGCCTCGGTTGCCCGTTCCGCGGCCAATCTGGCCGCCTCCGGCTCGAGCGCTAACCGCACCTCGCAGAGGCGCGCGAGGTCGCGGACGTCGACCGTCGTCACGACCATGCCGCGCCGCGGGAACACCTCGATGAACCGCTCGAGCGAGAGGCGGCGCAGCGCCTCCCGGACGGGGGTGCGCCCGATCCCGAGCCGTGTGACGAGCTCGGGCTCCTTGACGAGCGTCCCGGGCGCGAGCTCGAGCGTGACGATCATCTCCCGGAGCGCGACGTACGCCTGGTCGGCGAGTGACGCCGCCTCGAGCGGGATCGCGACCGGCGCGGTGCCTGCCCTAGTCACGGAGATATATTAGTCGTATCCTCCGCGTCGATCAGTCGACCGAAAGGATGAATGTGGCCACGACGATGCCGTCGTCGCTCCAGATCGCGCAGAAGGCGACGCTTCGCCCGATCACCGAGATCGCTGCGGCAGCCGGTCTCGAGCCGGACGAGATCGACTCGTACGGGAAGTACAAGGGCAAGGTGTCGCTGTCGGTGCTCGAGCGGCTCGCCGACCGGCCCGACGGGAAGCTGATCAACGTCACGGCGATCACGCCCACGAAGGCGGGCGAGGGCAAGTCGACCACCTCCGTCTCGCTCACGCAGGGCCTCGGCCACATCGGCAAGGACGTCGCGCTCTGCCTGCGCGAGGCGTCGCTCGGCCCCGTCTTCGGGATCAAGGGCGGTGCGGCGGGCGGCGGCTACGCGCAGGTCGTGCCGATGGAGGACATGAACCTGCACTTCACCGGCGACATCCACGCGATCGGCGCCGCGAACAACCTGCTCGCCGCGATGATCGAGGCGCACCTGCTGCACGGGAACGAGCTCGACCTCGACCCGCTGTCGGTCAGCTGGCGGCGGTGCATGGATATCAACGACCGGTCGCTGCGCGACATCGTCGTGGGCCTCGGCGGCAGGGGCAACGGCTACCCGCGCCAGACCGGGTTCGACATCACAGCCGCCAGCGAGGTGATGGCGATCGTCGCCGTGGCGGCGGACCTGTTCGACCTGCGCAGGCGCCTCGGGGCGATCACCGTCGGCCACACGCGGAGCGGCGACCCCGTCACGGCGGAGGAGATCGGCGCCGCCGGCTCGATGACGGTGCTGCTGAAGGAGACGATCAAGCCGAACCTCGTGCAGACGCTCGAGGGTCAGCCCGCGTTCGTGCACTGCGGCCCGTTCGCGAACATCGCGCACGGCAACAACTCGCTCGTCGCCGACCGGGTGGCGCTGAAGCTCGCCGACTACGTGGTCACGGAGAGCGGCTTCGCCTCGGACATGGGCATGGAGAAGTTCATGGACATCGTCTGCCGGCTCGGCCACATCCGGCCGGACGCCGTCGTCCTCGTCGCCACCGTCAAGGCGCTCAAGCATCACGCGGGCGATCCCGACGGCGGCCTCGACGCGATCGAGACGGGCAGCGCGAACATGGCGCGCCACCTCGGGATCATCCGCGAGTTCGGCCTCAACCCGGTCGTCGCGGTGAACCGCTTCCCGGACGACACCGAGGAGGAGGTCGAGCTCGTCAAGCGGCTCGCGCTCGAGCACGGCGCGTACGGCGCGGCCGTCAACGAAGGCTTCTCCCGCGGCGGGGAGGGCGCGGCCGAGCTCGCGGAGATCGTCACCGCCGCGGCCGACGAGCCGTCGAGCTTCGACTTCATCTACCCGCTCGACGCGCCGATCGAGGACAAGATCGAGGCGATCGCGCGGCGTGTCTACGGCGCCGACGGGGTCTTCCTTCAGCCGGCGGCCCGTGCAAAGGTCAAGGAGTTCACGAGGACGGGCCTCGACGGGCTGCCGATCTGCATGGCGAAGACGCACCTCTCGCTGTCGCACGACCCGAAGCTGACGAACGCGCCGGTCGGGTTCACGGTGGGCGTGCGCGACCTGCGCGCGTACACCGGCGCCGGCTGGATCGTCGCGCTGTGCGGCGACATGCAGACGATGCCGGGCTACGGGAGGACGCCGGCCGCGAAGAGCGTCGACATCGACGAGCGGGGTGAGACCGTCGGCCTCTTCTGACGGCTCGAACGGCGCCCAGCCGCTCATCCGCGCGGAGGGGATCTGGAAGATCTTCGGGCGGAATGCCGACAAGGTGATCGGGACGTCCGACGCCGACCTCTCCCGCGCCGAGCTGCGGCAGAAGACCGGCTGCGTGGCCGCCGTTCGCGACGTCTCGTTCGAGGTGCACCCGGGCGAGGTGTTCGTCGTGATGGGCCTCTCCGGCTCGGGCAAGTCGACGCTCGTGCGTACGCTGATCCGGCTGATCGAGCCGACCGCCGGACGCGTCGAGCTCGACGGGCGCGACGTCACCGCAGCGAGCAAGGACGAGCTGCTCCAGCTGCGCCGTCACACCTCCTCGATGGTCTTCCAGCACTTCGGCCTGCTCGCCCACCGCACGGTGCTCGACAACGTCGCGTTCGGGCTCGAGGTGCAGGGCGTCTCGAAGGCGCAGCGGCACGAGCGCGCGCGGGAGATGCTCGAGCTCGTCGGGCTCGAGGACGCCGCCTCGCAGTTCCCCGACGAGCTCTCGGGCGGCATGCAGCAGCGCGTCGGCCTCGCCCGAGCGTTCGCCGTCGACCCGAAGGTGATGCTCTACGACGAGCCGTTCAGCGCCCTCGACCCGCTGATCAGGCGGGACATGCAGGACGAGGTGATCCGCCTGCAGCACGAGACGGGCAAGACGATGGTGTTCATCACCCACGACCTGCCGGAGGCGCTCCGGCTCGGCGACCGCATCGCGATCATGCGCGACGGCCGGATCGTGCAGCTCGGCACGCCGGAGGAGCTGGTCGGCTCGCCGGCCGACGAGTACGTCGCGAACTTCATCCGCGACATCCCCCGCTCGCACGTGCTGACGCTCCGCTGGATCATGCGCGACGCACTCGACGGCGACGACGGGCCCCGCGTCCCGGTCACGACCACCGTTCGCGAGGTCGTGCCGATGCTCACCGACAGCGACCGGCCGATCCTCGCCACCGACGGCGACCGCGTGGTGGGCGTGGTCGACCGCGAAGCCGTTCTCCGCGCGATCGCCGGCGAGGGCGAATAGGTGGCAACCACGGCCGCGTCGACGATCGCCGCGGCACCCGCTGCCGCCGTCGACCATCGGCCGTGGTGGCGCAGCCGCGCCACGCTCGTCGGCGTGGTGATCGCGGCGATGGTGGTCTGCCACCTGACGATGAGCCGCACCCAGACGTGGCCGGGCTCGCTCACGTGGCATTCGCTCACGCAGTACCTCGACAACATCCAGAACTGGCTGTCGGCGGAGAGCGACAAGGCGAACCCGAACATCGTCTACCGCGTGATCCACGGGATCAGCAACGCGCTCGACGCGCTCGTGCGCTGGCTCTACCACCTCCTCTCTTCGTGGCTGCGCTGGCCCGCGACGACGCTGCTCGGCGGGCTGCTCGCCTGGCGGTTCGGCGGCCGCCGGGCGGGCGCGATCATGGTCGCGAGCTTCGCGTCCTTCGCCGCGCTCGGCCTGTGGGACGAGAGCATGCAGACGCTCGCGCTGATGCTCGTCGCCGTCGCGCTGTCACTCCTCGCGGGCGTCCCGCTCGGCATCTGGATGGGCCGGTCGGAGCGCTTCGAGCGCCTGATCACGCCGGTGCTCGACGCCGCGCAGATCATCCCGGCGTTCGCGTACCTGATGCCGGTCGTGATCTTCTTCTCGGTCGGCCCGGCCGCCGCCGTGATCACCACGATGATCTACTCGGTCCCGCCCGCCGTCCGTATCACGGCGCTCGGCATCCGCAGCGTCCCCGCGAACTCCGTCGAGGCAGCGAACGCGCTCGGCGCGACCCCGAGGCAGGTGCTGTGGAAGGTGCAGCTGCCGCTCGCACGGCGGCTGCTGCTCCTCTCGGTGAACCAGACGATCCTCTTCGCGCTCTCGATGGTCGTGATCGCCGGCCTCATCAACACCGAGGGCGGGCTCGGTGCGCCGGTCACGAACGGGCTGAACTCGAACCCCGCGCTCGCGATCCTCGCCGGGGCGGCGATCGTCGTGATGGCGATCGGGCTCGACCGCGTCACCGAGGCGATCGCGCTTCGCACCGACCCGACGCAGCGGCGTCTCGACCGCACCGACGGGCAGCGGGAGCAGCTGCTGACCGTCGCCGCGCTCGGCGTCGTCGCCGGGGCGTGCGTCCTCGGGCATGTGTTCTCCGCCGGCAGCGCCTGGTCGCGCTGGACGGCGCAGGACTGGCTGCTCGCCCGCGTGCAGAGCGTGCTCGACTACGTCCAGAAGCCGTCGACGTTCCTGTTCAGGGACATCACGAACCCGCTCGGGAACTTCCTCGTCGCACACCTGCTGCAGCCGCTCGACACGTTCCTCGCCCAGACGCCCTGGTTCGTGACGCTCGTCGCGCTGACCGCGATCGCGTTCATCCTCAGCGGCATCCGCCCCGCCGCGACCACGGCGGCGATGTTCGCGCTGATCGGCGTCGTCGGCGAGTGGCAGGACGCGATGGACACCTTCTCCCAGGTGCTCGTGGCCACCGCGATCGCGGTGATCCTCGGCATCGTGCTCGGCGTCCTCGCAGCGGAGAGCGCGTGGGTCAGCCGCGTCACGCGGCCGGTGAACGACGTGCTGCAGACGCTGCCGCAGCTCGTGTACGTGATCCCGTTCGTCTACGTCTTCCCGATCTCGTACGTGCCGGGCCTGATCGCCTCGGTGCTGTACGCGTTCCCGGTCGTCGTCCGCCTCGTCGAGCGCGGCGTGCGCGACGTCGCGCCCCCGGCGGTCGAGGCCGCCGAGTCGTTCGGCGCGACGCGGCTGCAGCTGCTGCTCAAGGTCAAGATCCCGCTCGCGCGCGACGCGATCATGCTCGGGATCAACCAGGGAATCATCATGGTGCTCGCCGTGGTGGTGATCGCCGGCCTCGTCGGGTCGGGTGCGCTCGGCTACGCAGTGGCGGCCGGGTTGCAGCGCGGCGAGTTCGGAATCGGTGTCGTCGCGTCGATCGCGATCCTCGCGATGGGGATCGCGCTCGACCGGGTGACGCGGGGCAATCGAAACGCAGGCAAGGGAGGTCACACGTGAGAGGAAAACGGCTCTACGGGGCGGTCGGCTTGCTCGCGGCGGCCGCCGCGATCGGCGTCCTCGTGGTCGCGAGCACCGCGACCGCACGGACGAAGGCCGGTTGCGGCACCGTCACGCTGAACGAGCAGGCGTGGACCGGCTCCACGGCCAACACGTACGTCGCGAAGTACGTGCTCGAGCACTACCTCGGCTGCTCGGTCAAGGTGACCGACATCGCCGAGATCCCGGTCTATCAGGCGATGGCGCAGGGCAAGGTCGACGCCGTGCTCGAGGACTGGCAGCACGTCGCGCAGTACAAGCAGTTCGCGCAGAAGCAGCACTCGGTCGTGCTCGAGGGGTCGAACGGCCTGACCGGGCACATCGGCTGGTTCATCCCGCGCTACCTGCTGAAGAAGTACCCGGAGTTCAAGACCTGGCAGGGCCTGAAGGGCCACGAGAAGGTCTTCTCCTCCCCCGAGGCGCCCGACGGGATGTTCCTCGGCGGCGACCCGTCGTACGAGCAGAAGGACACGCAGCTGATCCAGGCGCTCGGTCTGAACCTGAAGCACGTCACCGTCGGCGCGGAGACGGCCGAAGTGGCGCGCATCAGCCAGCTGATCGCCCAGAAGAAGCCGGTGATCCTCTACTGGTGGACGCCCGAGTTCCACAACGCGACGTTCGACCTCGTCGAGGTCAAGCTGCCGCCGCGGTTCAAGGGCTGCCAGGACGACGGCACCGTGAAGGCCCCGCTGAAGGACTTCCGGTGCGCCTACTCGTCGTACCCGCTCGAGAAGGTGTTCAGCAGCAAGTTCGTGAAGAGCGGCTCTCCTGCCGTCGCCGTCCTGAAGCGGTTCAAGTGGCCGTCCAACAGCGACCAGAACACGGTCTCCGAGTGGATCGCCGGCGACCACATGGACCCGCAGAAGGCAGCCGAGAAGTACGTGAAGTCGCACATGAGCGTCGTCAACAAGTGGCTCGGTAAGTAGCAGCCTCCGGTGGCCGGCACCCTCGGGTGCCGGCCACCGGTCGAGGCCCGATCTCAGCTCGCGAGCACCGCGATCCCGGCGACCACGATGCAGGCGCCGAGGAAGCGCCACCGCGTCACCCGCTCCTTCAGGACGAGCGCGGCGAGAGCGGCGGCGATGACCACGCTCGTCTCACGCACCGCCGCGACCGACGCGGCGGGCGCTCGCTCGAGCGCGGCGAGCACGAAGGCGTACGCGACGAACGTGGCGATGCCTGCGACCACCGCGGGCGGGCCGATCGCCGCCCGCACCGCGGCGCGGCCGCGCAGGCGGAGGATCACGGCCGAGTAGACGAGCGACGGCCCGAGCATCGACAGCTCGAGGTAGGGAATCGGGCCGGCGTGCGCGATCCCGTGCTTGTCGATCAGCGTGTAGCCCGCGATGCAGCAGGCGATCACGGCGCCGAACACGAGGCCGCGCCGGTCGGGATGGCGCAGGCCGCGCACGAGCAGGACGCCGGAGACGATGAGGGCGACCGCCACCACCTGGCGCGTGCTGAACGCCAGGGAGACGAGCAGGACGACGACCGGCGCGCCGCCGCGCGCGACCGGGTAGACGACCGAGAGCGGCGCGGAGCGGTAGGCCGTCGCGAGCAGCGCGAAGTAGGCCAGCTCGAACAGCCCGCTCGCCACCAGCCACGGCCAGACCCCCGGGTCGGCGCGCCAGACGACGATCGCGATCGGCGCGAAGACGATCTCGGAGGTGAGCAGCGCGACCGCCGTCGCCGACTCGACGTCAGGCGCCCGGGCGAGCAGCAGGTTCCACAGCGCGTGGAAGACGGCGGCCGAGAGCGCGAAGGTGAGGGCGAGCGTCGACATCTGCGGCGGTTACGCTCGCACACGTGCAGGCTGTCGTCTTCGACTTCAACGGCACGCTCTCGGACGACGAGCCGGTCCTGGCGCGCGTCTACCAGGAGCTGCTGCCCGGACTGACGGTCGACGAGTATTACGCCCGCTACGCCGGTCACACCGACGAGTACATCTTCGACGGCGACGAGCGCCTCATCGCCGAGCGCGTCCGGCGCTACGTCGAGCTCTGCTCGGACGGGTCGACCGTCGACGCCGGCACGCGCGAGGCCGTCCGCTACGCCGCCGGACGGATCCCGGTCGGCCTGGTCTCGGCGGCGCTGCGCGAGGAGATCGACCCCGTCCTCGGCGCAGCCGGCCTGCTCGACCTCTTCCGCATCGTCGTCTCCCAGGACGACGTGACACGCGGCAAGCCCGACCCGCAGCCGTACCTGCTCGCGGCGGAGCGGCTCGAGCTCGACCCGCGCGAGCTCGTCGTCTTCGAGGACACCGACGTCGGCGTCACCTCGGCGCAGGCGGCCGGCGCCTACGTGGTCGGGGTGACGCGCACGCTGGGCGCCGAGCGGATGCGGGCTGCCGACGAGCTCGTCGAGCGGATCGACGTGGGCGTGATGGAGCGTTTGCTGTGCTCGTGATCGCGCATCGCGGCGCGTCCGCGCAGCTCCCGGAGAACACGCTCCCGGCCTTCGAGCGCGCGATCGAGATCGGCGCCGACTACATCGAGTTCGACGTGTGGCCCGACCTGAACGTCACGCACGACCGGCCGCAGCCCGGCGTCCTGTACCCGACGCTCGAGCAGGTCGTGGAGCTCTGCCGGGGCCGCATCGGGCTGATGGTCGAGCTGAAGCGGCCGCGCGGCGACATCGTCGAGCGCGTCCTCCCGCTGCTGGACGCCGACGCCGTGCTCGTCTGCTTCCAGAAGCGCGCCCTCGTGCGGGCACGCGAGCTGCGACCCGGGATCCGCACCGTGCAGCACGTCGGCGTCGGGGTCAGCATCCGCGGCGCCGCCGGCGCCTGGGCGGCGGGCTTCAACAACGACCGCGTGACGGCGCGCGGGCTCGCCGCGGCCCGCCGGCTCGGCCTCGAGACGACCGTCTACACGGTGAACGACGCGGCGCGCATGCTCGAGCTGCGCGAGCTCGGCGTCACCGGGATCTTCACGGATTATCCGGATCGAGCGCTGGCAGCGCTTCGTCCGTGAGCGTGAGCAGCTGCACGCCCTCCGCGGGCACCTGAGCGACGACGTTCGAGCCGACCGGCAGCGCCGCCGCGCGGGCGGTCGACATGTCGGCGATCAGGCCGCCGCTCACCTTCAGCCGCGTCACCGGCCCGAGGAACGTCTGCGTCAGCACCTCACCGGAGAGCGTGTTGCCGTTCGCGGCCGCGCCGTTGCCGCCCGCCTGCAGCTCGAGCGCCTCGGGGCGGATCAGGACGAGCACGCGCTCGCCGTTCGCGCGGCCGCGGGCGGCGTCGATGCGGAGGCGCCTCCCGTCGTAGTCGATCTCACCGGCCGAGCCGTCGACGATCGTCCCCTCGAGGCGGTTCATCGTGCCGATGAACTCCGCCACGAACGGCGTCTTCGGCGCGGTGTACATCTCGGCGGGCGCGCCCATCTGCTCGATCACCCCGCCGGACATCACCGCGACGTGGTCGGAGACGGCGAGCGCCTCCTCCTGGTCGTGCGTCACGTAGAGCGTCGTGATCCCGAGCTCGAGCTGGATGCGGCGGATCTCCTCGCGGAGCTGCACGCGCACCTTCGCGTCGAGTGCCGAGAGCGGCTCGTCGAGGAGCAGCACGCGCGGCTCGATCGCGAGCGCGCGGGCGAGCGCGACGCGCTGCTGCATGCCGCCGGAGAGCTGGTGCGGGTAGCGGTCGCCCGCGTGCCCGAGCCCGACGAGCTCGAGCAGCTCGTCGACGCGGCCGCGCCGCGCGTCCTTCTCCTTCCGGCGGATGCGGAGGCCGAACTCGACGTTCTGCTTCGCCGTCATGTTCGGGAACAGCGAGTACGCCTGGAAGACCATCCCCATGTCGCGCTTGTTGGGCGGGATGCCCGAGACGTCCTTGCCGTCGAGCACGATCCGCCCCTGGTCGGGCCGGTCGAAGCCGGCGACGAGGCGGAGCGCCGTCGTCTTGCCGCAACCCGACGGGCCGAGCAGCGAGAGGAACTCTCCTTCGCCGAGCTGGATGTTGATGCCGCTCAGCGCCTTGTGCGAGCCGAACGAGCGATGGAGGTCCTGCAGTTCGAGGAAGGCCACTATCGAGCTCCTGCCAGTTGGAGGTTGCCGCCGCGCTTGCGGCCGATGAAGAGCAGGCTGAGCATCGCCGCCCAGGTGATCCCGAAGCTGATCAGCGTGAGCGCCGCGGCCCCGTACGGCTGCGTCTCGTTCACGTACTGCAGGAAGATCGGGAAGGTGTGGAACTGCGCGAGGTTCGCGATCGTGAACTCGCCCATCACGATCGCGAGCGCGAGGAACGAGCCCGCGAGCGCGGCCGCGCGGATGTTCGGCAGGATCACGCGCACGAGCGTGACCGGCCAGCTCGCGCCGAGCGACTGCGACGCCTCGGTGAGCGTGTGCACGTCGATCGCGCGGAAGCCGGCGTCGAGCGAGAAGAACATGTACGGGAACGCGAGGATCACGTAGGTGGCGGCGAGGATCCCGTTCGGGCGGTCGTAGAACCACACCGGCGACCCCTTGTAGACCTTGAGGATGCCGACCACGAGCACGATCGGAGGCACGACGAACGGGACGAGCGCAAGGAAGGCGATCACCGGCCGCAGCCGCGGCAGCTTCAGGTGCACCCAGTAGATCGTCGGCACGAAGAGCACGAGCGAGATCGCGATCACCTCGAGCGCGAGCACGCCCGACACGCGAAGCGTGTGCCAGAAGTCGCCGTTGTGGACGACGAAGCCGTAGGCCGCGAGCGAGCAGCACGCGTTCGTCTGCACCCTGCGCAGGCTGAACAGGAACGTCGCGACGAGCGGCAGCAGGAAGTACAGCGCCGCGAGCAGGAGCCACACCGTGGCGGAGAGCGACATGCGCGGACGGCGGATCCTCACTTCGCCCACCTCTGCGCGCGCCGCTGCAGCGGGATGTAGGCGACCATCATCGCCGCCAGGACGACGAACATCCCGAACGCCATCGCCTGCGCGAGGTGCGGGTTGTCGAGCACGTTGCCCTGGTAGTAGGCGCCGATCAGGATCGGGATCAGCGGCACGACGCCGGTCGTCAGCGCGTACGCGGTGGCGTACGCGGCGAAGGCGTTGCCGAAGAGGAGGATGAACATGCCGAGCATCGACGGCAGCAGCACCGGGATGCCGACGTGCCGCCAGTACTGCCAGGAGCTGGCGCCGAGGTTCGAGGCCGCTTCGCGCCACTCGCGCTTCAGCCCGTCGATCGCCGGGGCGATGACGAGGATCGCGAGCGGGATCTGGAAGTAGAGGTAGACGAACTCGACGCCGTTCTGCGTGAACAGCGGCAGGTGCTGGTTGAGCTCGTACCCGCCGTGGTTGCGCAGGAAGACGGTGACGATGCCGAGCGGGCCGATCGTCGCGATGAACGCGAACGCGAGCGGGATGCCGCCGAAGTTCGCCGCGACGCCCGAGAAGGTCGTGATGACGCCGCGGAAGATGCGCGGCGTGTTGTCGCGGATCATCGCGTAGGCGACCGCGAAGCCGAGCACCGCGCCGAGTGCTGCGGTGATCGCGCTCACCTCGATGCTCACGATGTACGCGTGGCGGTAGGGCTCGTGGAAGAGCGTCGTGACGTTCGAGAACGTCCACCCTCCGCCCCTGCTGTTGCTCTTGAACGCGCCGGTGATCACCGAGCCGGCGGGCAGGAACAGGAACGCGACCGTGTACGCGAAGAACGGCACGGTCGCGATCCACGCGAGAGGCAGGCGCCTCCGGCCGGACACGAGGTCCGACCGGAGGGCCTGGGGTGCTGCCTGGGTCGCTATGAGGCTACGACCCGACCTTCGACGGCCACTGGCTCGCGATGAGCGTCTTGGCCTTGGTCTGCTGGCCCGAGTTCGCGAACGCGATCTTCGCGTAGATCGCCGCGGACGGCAGCGCCGCCAGCAGCGCCTTCGGGATCACCTTGCGCTTGGACAGGTCCTGGAACCGCGCCGGGTGGGTGAAGCCCTTCAGCCAGATGATCTGGCCCTGGTCCGAGTACATGAACTCCTGCCAGAGGCGGGCGGCGTACGGATGCGGCGCCGACGCGTTGATCGCCTGGCAGTAGTACGAGCCGTAGACGCCGTCCGCCGGGATCGTCGTCTTCCAGTTCGCCCCGGGGTACTGCTTCGTGTACCCGAGGTTCAGGTAGTCCCAGTCGATCGAGATCGGCGTCTGGCCCGAGGCGACCGTCTGCGGCGTCGACTGCACCGGGATGAAGTTCCCGCTGCTCTTCAGCTTCGCGAAGAAGTCGATGCCGGGGCCGACGTCGTTCAGCGAGCCGCCGTTCGCGATCGCCGCACCGAACACGCCCGCGACCGCGGAGCCCGACGTGAGCGGCGAGCCGTTCAGCGCGACCTGGCCGTGGTAGTCGGACTTCAGCAGGTCCTTCCACGTCTTCGGCGGGGTCTTCACGAGGTTGGCGTTGTAGCCGATCGAGATGGCGCCCCAGTAGTCGCCGACCCAGTAGCCGCGGGTGTCCTTCATCGCGCGCGGGATCGTGTTGAAGTACTCGTTCTTGTACTTCGCGAAGAGCCCCTGCGCGGTGCCCGAGATCGCGAAGGCGGGGCCGTCGTCGACCGCGTCGGGGGCACGCGAGTCGCCCTTCAGCGACTGCACGGCCTGGTTCTCCTCGGCCGAGCTGCCGTTCGGGTTCGCGTTCGAGATCTTGATGCCGTACTTCTTCTGGAAGGTGGACATCATCTCGCCGTAGTTCGCCCAGTCGGGCGGCAGCGCGATCGTGTTGAGGTGGCCTTCCTTCTTCGCCGCCTTGACGAGGTCGGCGAGGCCGGCCTTCGTCATCGTCGCGGGCGGGCCCGCGAGGTTCGCCCGGGTGGCGGCGAGGGCCGTCGCCGAGCTGCCCATGACGGTGAGGCCGAACGCGGCCGCCGCGCTGCGGCGCAGCATCGACGAGCGGCTCATCCCCTCCTCTTCGAGCTTGGCCCAGAACTCGATCTCTTGGGCCTCGTAATCCTCCATCAGTCCTCCCGGGGGTCGGTGATTGCTCTAGAAGATCATGAAGTCGAGTCTGGTTTCAATAGGGTGAACGTCTGGTTTCCACGTCGTGGAACACGGGACTGCGACGCGCGTTCGGGACCGAGTAGGGTCGGACGCTGATGACCCCCTTCGACCAGCCGGGCACCTGGTACCGGTGCGCGCTGCACGCGCACACGACACGCTCCGACGGCGAGCTCGGCCCTGACATGCTCGTCAGGCATTACGAGTGGGCGGGCTACGACGTGCTCGCGATCACGGATCACTGGGCGCGCACGGTGGAACGCTCCACCAACGGGATCCTGGTGATCCCGTCGGCCGAGCTCGACGCGAAGGCGCCGACGATGGAGAGCGACGCCCACGTCCTCGCACTCGGCCTGGAGGCCGACCCCGTCCTTCCCGAGGGCGAGTGGGACGACCTCGAGACCGTGGTCGCCTGGATCGAGGCGAACGGCGGCGTCCCCTACCTGGCGCACACCTACTGGAGCGGGCTCCGCACGGAGCAGTGGTGGGACTGCCCCGGGATCGTCGGCATCGAGGTCTGGAACACGGGCTGCGAGCTCGAGCTCGGCCGCGGCGACTCGTCGATCCACTGGGACGAGGCGCTCGAGCACGGACGGCTCCTCCACGCGCTCGCGACCGACGACTCCCACCACCCCGGCTTCGACAGCGGCTTCGCGTGGACGTGGGTGCGCGCCGCCGAGCGGACGCAGCCGGCGATCCTCGACGCGCTGCGCTCGGGCTCCTTCTACGGCTCGACCGGGCCCGAGATCCGGGCCGTCGAGGTCTCCGACGAGGAGGTGGTCGTGGAGTGCAGCCCGGCCGAGGCGGTCACGCTCTACACGGGCCGGAAGCACGGCGCGCGCGTCAACGCCGGGCGGCTCGGCTACCCGAACCACGGGCGCATCCTCGACCGGGACGACGACGGCCTGGTCACGCGCGCCGCCCTGCGGCGGCCGTGGGACGGAGGCAGGTACGGTCGGGTCGAGGTGAAGGCCGCGAACGGCACGAAGGCATGGACGAACCCGCTGTGGATCGCGTAGCGGCCGCAGAGCAGCTCGCCGCCCGCGAGTTCGACCTCCTGGTGATCGGCGGCGGGATCATCGGCGCCGGCATCGCCGAGGCGGCGACGGCGCACGGCCTGTCGGTCGCGCTCGTCGACCGGGGCGACTTCGCCTCGGGGACCTCGACGGCCTCGTCCAAGCTGATCCACGGCGGCCTGCGGTACCTGCAGATGGGCGACGTGGCGCTCGTGCGCGAGGCGCACCAGGAGCGCCGCTACCTGATGAACGTCGTCGCGCCGCACCTCGTCGAGCGCCTGCCCTTCCTCTTCCCGCTCTACGCCGACGGGCCGCACCGGCCGATCGTGGTGCGCACCGGCGTCCTCCTCTACTCGGCGCTCGCCCGCGCGCGCCTCAACGGGCGGGTCTCCGAGGAGCGGGCGCGCAAGCTCGTGCCGGCGCTGCGCACCGAGCGGCTGCACTCCTCGGCGCTCTACGCCGACGCGCGCACGAACGACGGCCGCCTCACGATCGAGAACGTCCGCGCCGCCGCCGCGCGGGGCGCGATCGTCCTCAACTACGCGCCCGTCACGGCGATCCGCGAGGACGGCGCCGACGTCAGGGTCGACGGCGCCGACGTCCGCGTGCGCGCGCGCCAGGTCGTGAACGCCACGGGCCCGTGGCTCGACCACCTGCGCCGGCTCGAGGACCCCGGCGCGCAGCCGTCGATCCGCCTCTCCAAGGGCGTGCACGTGGTCGTCGACGGAGCCGGAGACTGGAGCGCCGCGGTGACGATCCCGCAGAGCAAGGTGCGCGTCAGCTTCGCGATCCCCTGGGAGGGGATGCTGATGCTCGGCACCACCGACACCCTCCACGAGGGCGCGCCGGAGGAGGCGACCGTCACCGACGAGGACGTGCGCGCGATCCTCGACGAGGCGAGCGTCGCGATCGACGGGTTCTCGCACGAGGTGCGCGCGTCGTTCTGCGGCCTGCGCGTGCTCCCCGGCGGGCCCGGCGCGACGGCGAACGCACGGCGCGAGACCGTCTACAGCCGCGGACCCACCGGCATGGTGAGCGTCGCCGGCGGCAAGCTCACGACGTACCGGCGGATCGCGCTGGACGCGCTCGAGCACCTCGGCGTGCGGAACCTCGACCGCCGGCCGCGGCCGCTGCCGGGCGCGATCGGCCTGGCGCACGTCGACTGGCCGGTCGAGCTCGACGCGGCGACGAGGCGGCACCTGCTCCACCTCTACGGCTCCACCGCGGCCGACGTGGTCGCGCCGGCCGTCGACGACCCGTCGCTCCTCGAGCCGCTCGTCGCCGGGCGCCCCGACCTGCGCGCCCAGGCGCGCTACGCGCGGCAGCACGAGTTCGCGGTCCGGGACGAGGACGTGCTCCGCCGGCGGACGACCGCCTGGCTCGCGGGCCTTGATATATCAGCGGGGTCCGCGCTAGGTTCCGGGCATGCCTCCGAGGTTGACGCGGCTGACCCAGCCGCTCGTTCGTGACCACGGAGCACTGAGGCCCGCAGGCTGGGACGAGGCGCTCGACCGCGCCGCCGCGGGATTCCGGAAGGCGCTCGACGAGGGCGCCCAGACCGGGGTCTTCAGCTGCTCCAAGACCACGAACGAGCTGAACTTCGCCACGCAGAAGTTCAGCCGGGTCGCGCTGCACTCCAACAACGTCGACAGCTGCAACCGCACCTGACACGCCCCGAGCGTCGCCGGTCTGGCGACGGCGTTCGGTGCGGGTGGCGGGACGAGCTCCTACCGGGAGGTGCGAGAGGTCGCGGACCTGATCGTGCTCTGGGGCTCGAACGCGCGTGAGGCGCACCCGATCTGGTTCCACCACCTCCTGAAGGCGGTGCACCGCGGCGCCCGGCTGATCGTCGTCGACCCGCGCCGGACCGCGTCGGCGCAGTGGGCCGACCTCTGGCTCGGCCTCGACGTCGGCACCGACATCCCGCTCGCGAACACGGTCGCGCGCGAGATCGTCGCGGCGGGGCTCGTGAACGAGGAGTTCGTCGCGCGTGCGACGACCGGCTACGACGCGTTCCTGGAGTCGATCGAGCCGTGGACGCTCGAGAAGGGAGAGCGCGTCACGGGCGTCCCGGCGGCGGCGATCCGCGAGCTTGCCCACGCCTACGGCCGCGCCGAGCATCCCCAGCTCTGCTGGACGCTCGGGATCACCGAGCACCACAACGCGGTCGACAACGTCTTCGCGCTGATCAACCTGTCGCTGCTCGTCGGCGGCGTCGGCCGCCACGGCGCGGGCCTGCAGCCGCTGCGGGGCCAGAACAACGTGCAAGGCGGCGGCGACATGGGCGCGATCCCGAACAAGCTCCCCGGCGGGCAGGACGTGGAGGACGACGCCGCCCGGGCGACGTTCGAGGCGGCCTGGGGCGCGTCGATCCCGGCTCGCAGCGGGCTGACGCTCACCGGCATGTTCGAGGCGATGGAGCACGGCGAGCTGCGGGCGGCATACGTGGTCGGTGAGAACCCGGCGCAGTCCGAGGCCGACAAGCAGCGCGCGGTGCGGCTGCTGCAGGGCCTCGACCACCTCGTCGTGCAGGACCTGTTCCTGACCCGGACGGCCGAGCTCGCCGACGTCGTCCTCCCCGGCTCCGCCGGGTGGGCCGAGTCGGAGGGGACGGTCACCTCGAGCGAGCGGCGGGTGCAGCGCGTGCGCAAGGCGCTCGATCCGCCGGGCGAGGCGCGCGACGACATCGCGATCGTCTACGAGCTCGGGCGCCGCCTCGGCCACGACCTCGGCTCGCCGAACGCCGAGGACGTCTGGAACGAGCTGCGCGCGCTCTCGCCGATGCACGCCGGCATGAGCTACGCGCGGCTCGAGGAGCTCGGCGGCATCCAGTGGCCCTGCTGGGACGAGGAGCATCCCGGCGAGCAGTTCCTGCACGCCCGGCTGTGGGAGCCGGTCGTCGAGGACCGGGCGCCGTTCACGGCGGTGCGCCACTCGCCGCCGGTCGACGCGCTCGACGGCGACTTCCCGCTGCGCCTGACGACCGGACGGCGGCTCGAGTCGTTCAACACGGGCGTGCAGTCGGGGCGGTTCCGCTCCCCGCTCCACGTCGGCGGCGAGGCGCTCCGCGTCTCGCCGGCGGACGGCGAGCGCTACGGCCTCGTCGACGGCGGGCGCGCGCGGGTCACCTCGCGCCGCGGCTCGGTCGAGGCGCCGGTCGCGTTCGACGCGACGCTCCGCCCCGGGCTCGCGTTCATGAACCTGCACTTCCCCGACCTCGTCGACACCAACGTGCTGACGATCGACGCGACCGACCCGGTCGCCGGGACGGCCGAGTTCAAGGCGACGGCGATCCGCGTGGAGGCGCTCGGTGGCTGACCTCCGGCTGCTCGAGGCGACGCCGAGCGACGCCGAGCGCGAGGCGATCGACGCGATCCTCGGCGCCGCGCCCGCGCCGGACGAGCGCACGTCGCGCGTCGACCGGACGTCGCGGCACCTCCTCCTCCCCGCGCTGCGCGCGGCGCAGCGCCGGGTCGGCTGGGTCAGCGAGGGCGCGCTCGGCTACGCGTCGCGGCGGCTCTCGGTGCCGCCGGCGGAGGCGTACGGCGTGGCGAGCTTCTACGCGCTGCTCGCGCTCGAGGAGCGCCCGGCGGACGTGACCCACGCGTGTACCGACCTGGCCTGCGCGCTCAGGGGCGCGACCGTCGGCCCCGGCGAGCTCCCGAGCCCGTGCCTCGGCCTCTGCGAGCGCGCGCCCGCGAAGTACCGCACGGTCGCGGGCCCCGACCCGCGCGAGGAGCAGATCCCCGCGTCCGCGCAGCCGCTCCCCGACTTCGTGTTGAGTCAACACAAAGTCCGGCTCTTGCGGCGGATCGCGGCCGGCGTCGACCCGACCTCGCTCGACGACTTCCTCGCGGCCGAGGGCTTCGAGATGCTCTCCCGCGCGAAGGCGCTCGGGCCCGACCGGCTGATCGCCCGGGTGACCGAGTCGCAGCTCCTCGGCCGCGGCGGAGCGGCGTTCCCGACCGGGCTCAAGTGGCGGGCCGTCGCCGACCAGCCGGCGCAGCCGCACTACGTCGTCTGCAACGCCGACGAGTCGGAGCCCGGCACGTTCAAGGACCGCGTGCTGATGGAGGGCGACCCGTTCGGCCTCGTCGAGGCGCTCGCGATCGCCGGCGTCGCGACCGGCGCCGGCAAGGGCTACGTCTACGTGCGGGCCGAGTACCCGCTCGCCCACGAGCGGCTGCAGCACGCGATCGACGCGTCGGCGCCGTTCCTGGACGGGTTCGAGATCGAGCTGCGGATCGGCGCCGGCGCCTACGTGTGCGGCGAGGAGACCGCCCTCTTCCAGTCGATCGAGGGCTACCGCGGCGAGCCGCGCAACAAGCCGCCGTTCCCGGTCGAGGTCGGGCTCTTCGGAAAGCCGACCGCCGTCAACAACGTCGAGACGCTGTTCAACGTGCCGGAGATCCTGCGCGGCAACGCGCCCGACACGAGGCTCTTCTGCGTCTCCGGCTGCGTCGAGCGGCCGGGGCTGTACGAGCTGGAGCTCGGCACGACGCTGCGCGAGCTGCTCGCCCTCGCCGGCACGTCGTCCGTCAAGGCAGTGCTCCTCGGCGGGGCCGCCGGCGCGTTCGTCGGGCCGGAGCTGCTCGACCTGCCGCTCACGCAGGAGGACACGCGGGCGGCCGGGCTGACGCTCGGCTCCGGCGTCGTGATCGTCTACGACGAGGAGGCCGACCTCGTCGGCGCGCTGCTCCGCATCGCGGAGTTCTTCCGCGAGGAGTCGTGCGGCCAGTGCGTCCCCTGCCGCGTCGGCACGGTGCGCCAGCAGGAGGCCCTGCGGCGGCTGGCCGCGGGGACGCAGCGCGACGACGAGCTGCGGACGCTCGCCGAGCTGGCGCAGGTGATGCGCGACGCCTCGATCTGCGGCCTCGGCCAGACGGCGGCGAACGCCGTCGCCTCCGCCATCGTGAATCTGGGAGTCTTCGCGGCATGACCACCCTGCTCGCACCGAAGACGATGCTCGAGCTGACCGTCGACGGGAAGCCCGTGCGGGTCTTCGAGGGCTCGACGATCCTCGACGCCTGCCGCCAGGCCGGCATCGACACGCCGACCCTCTGCTACGGCGACACGCTGACGCCGGTGAACGTGTGCCGCGTGTGCGTCGTCGAGCTGGAGGGCGCGCGCACGCTGGTGCCCTCCTGCTCGCGCAAGGCCGAGGCCGGGATGGTCGTGCACACCGACTCGGAGCGCGTGCGCACCTCGCGCCGGCTCGTGCTCGAGCTGCTGGGGTCGTCGGTCGACCTCTCGACCGCGCCGGAGGCGCTTGAGTACATCGAGCGCTACGACGCCGATCCCGAGCGCTTCGGGCCGGACGCCGAACGCGTGCAGCACGAGGTGAAGATCGACAACGACCTGTACGTACGCGACTACTCGAAGTGCATCCTCTGCTACCGCTGCGTCGAGGCCTGCGGAGTCGACCACCAGAACACGTTCGCGATCGCGGTCGCCGGGCGCGGCTTCGACGCGCACATCTCGACCGAGCTCGACGTGGAGCTGCCCGAGTCGGCGTGCGTCTACTGCGGCAACTGCATCGCCGTGTGCCCCACCGGCGCGCTCATGTCGAAGCGGGAGTACGACCTGCGGCAAGAGGGCGCGTGGGACGAGTCGAGACAGGAGGTCGTCACCACCGTGTGCGGCTACTGCGGCGTCGGCTGCAACGTCGAGCTGCACGTGCAGGACGGCGAGATCGTCAACGTGACGTCACCCGACGACCACGACGTGACGCGCGGCAACCTGTGCGTGAAGGGTCGCTTCGGCTACGAGTTCGTGCACAGCCGATGAGCCTGGTGCAGGTCCTCTACTGGCAGGACATCCCGTCGGTCGTGAAGGCGGGCGAGGTGAAGCGCCAGCTCCCCGACTGGTTTCAGCAGGAGATCGACCGCGTGGCGATGGAGCAGGGGCTCCTCGGCAGCGACGCCTACCTCGAGCAGTGGGCGTGGCGCGACCACGGCGAGGTGACGGGCTCGGACGCCGAGGCCGTCGACGCCGTCTACGACGAGCTGTCCTCCAGGTAGGCGAGCACGGCGAGCACCCGGCGGTGGTCGTCGGGCGACGGCGGCAGCCGGAGCTTCGTGAAGATGTTCGCGATGTGCTTCTCGACCGCGCCGACCGAGAGCACGAGCGCCGCCGCGATGCCCGCGTTCGAGCGCCCCTCGGCCATCAGGCCGAGCACCTCCGACTCGCGCGGCGAGAGGTCGGCCAGCGGGCCGCGCTTCGAGAAGAGCTGGGCGACCACCTCCGGGTCGAGCGCCGTCCCGCCGGCGGCGACCCGGCGGACGGCGTCGACGAAGTCGTCGACGTGCATGATCCGGTCCTTCAGCAGGTAGCCGACCCCGCCCCCGCCCTCGGCGAGCAGCTCGGTCGCGTAGGCCTGCTCCACGTACTGGGAGACGACGAGGATCGCGAGCTCGGGAATCGTGCGCCGCAGCTCCAGCGCCGCCCGCAGCCCCTCGTCGCGGAACGACGGCGGCAGGCGGATGTCGACGATCGCGATGTCGGGGCGCTCGCGGCGCGCGGCGTGCACGAGCGCGTCGCCGTCGCCGACGGCGTCCACGACCTCGAACCCGTTGTCGCGCAACAGGCGGACGAGGCCGTCTCGGAGCAGGGCGAGGTCTTCGGCGATCAGGACACGCAAGGCAGCTCTGCGCGCAGCGTCGTCCCTCCTCCGGACGGACTGGTGACGTCGAGGCGCCCGTCGAGCGCCTCGACCCGGTGACGCAGGCCGGTGAGACCCGACCCGGCGGGGTCGGCGCCGCCCTTGCCGTCGTCGGCCACCTCGACCACGAGCCGCCCGGCCTCGCGGCGGATCGAGACGTCGATCCGGGTCGCGCCCGCGTGCTTCGCGGCGTTCGTCATCGCCTCGGCGGCCACGAAGTACGCGGCCGTCTCGACGGCCGACGACGGCCGCTCGGCGATCGACGCGTGCACCTCGACCGGCACGGCGCTGCGCTGGGCGAGCGCCTGGATCGCGGCCTCGAGCCCGCGGTCGGCGAGCACGGGCGGATGGATGCCGCGGGCGAGGTCGCGCAGCTCGCGCAGCGCCTCCTCCACGCCGGCCCGCGCCTCGGCGACGAGCCCGCGCGCGGCGTCCGGGTCGGCGGCGAGCTTCTGCTCGGCCATGCCGAGGTTCATCCCGAGCGCGACCAGCCGCGCCTGGGCGCCGTCGTGCAGGTCGCGCTCGATGCGCCGCAGCTCGGTGTCCTGCACGTCCACCGCGCCCGCGCGCGTCGTCTCGAGGACGCCGATGCGCTCCTCGAGGCCGCCGCGCTGGTGCCGGACGATCGCGACGACGGCGGCGACGATCGCGAAGCCGAGGATCGACCACATCGGCCAGAAGTACCCCGCGCCCGCGAACCACCACACGAAGATCTCGAAGACGGCCAGCGCCGCGAGCTTCAGGGTCAGGCCCCGCAGGCCGTGCAGGGCGAGCACGAGACCGGTGGCGATCAGCACCCACTTCGGCCAGAAGGTGCCGTGACCGGTGGACGCCCACACGACGAGCACGACGGCGTTCGCGAGCAGCGTCAGCAGCGCGTGCGTGCGGAGGGCGCGGAGGTCGCGGCCGCCGCCCCGTGGCTCCGACTCCACGAGGAGCGGCAGCGCGGCCTTCTCCCAGAGCGAGGCGATGCCCCGGGCGACCGCGGCCGCGAGCGCCAGCCCCAGGACCCCGAGCGGCATGCCGAGCAGGGCCTTCTGGAGGGTGTCGACGTGCCAGCTGCCGACGTCCTCGTTCACCCACCGGTACGAGATCGGCAGGCCGAGGAGCCAGAGCGACGCCCCGGCGAGCGAGACGACGCCGACCGCGAGCGGCCACGCCGCGAACACCCGCAGGAACAGGTACGCCTGCTCGCGCCAGAACATCCGGTCCTCGGCGACCGCCCGGGCGCGGCTCCAGTAGCCGGAGCCGCCGGGGG
>DASZWR010000078.1:0-70864 GCA_035546215.1 Gaiellaceae bacterium
GCCCGGGCCGACCTCCTCGCCCTGCTCGTTGTAGATCGCCGCGTCGACGCCGGGGAACGGCTTCGTCGCCGAGCCGGGCTTCGTCGTCGTGACGCCGGGGAGCGGGGTGATGAGGATCATCCCGGTCTCGGTCTGCCACCACGTGTCGACGATCGGGCAGCGCTCGCCGCCGATGTGCTCGTGGTACCAGATCCACGCCTCCGGGTTGATCGGCTCGCCGACCGAGCCGAGCAGCCGCAGCGACGAGAGGTCGTGCTTCTGGGCGTGCTCCGGCCCCCACTTCATGTGCGAGCGGATCGCGGTCGGGGCGGTGTAGAGGATCGTCACGCCGTAGCGCTCGACGATCGACCACCAGCGCTCCTTGTCGGGGTAGTCGGGCGTCCCCTCGTACATGACGGAGGTGGCGCCGTTGCAGAGCGGCCCGTAGACGATGTAGCTGTGGCCGGTGATCCAGCCGACGTCGGCCGCGCACCAGTAGACGTCGGTTTCCGGCTTGTGGTCGAAGACGTAGTGGTGCGTCGTCGCCGCGCCGAGCAGGTAGCCGCCGGTCGTGTGCGCGATGCCCTTCGGCTTCGCGGTCGTGCCCGACGTGTACATGAGGAAGAGCAGGTCCTCGGAGTCCATCGGCTCCGGCGGGCACGAGGCCGGGTCCTCCGAGCCGCGGACGTCGTGGTACCAGTGGTCGCGGCCGTCGGTCATCGACACGTCGCCGCCCGTGCGGCGGACGACGAGCGACTTCTTCACGCCGGGCGCGTCGGCCATCGCGTCGTCGGCGATCTTCTTGAGCGCGACCGTGGTGCCGCGGCGCCACGCCTCGTCCTGCGTGATCAGCACCTCGCAGCCCATGTCGTTCATGCGGCTCGAGAGCGAGTCCGCGGAGAAGCCGCCGAAGACGACGGTGTGCGGCGCTCCGAGGCGGGTGCACGCGAGCATCGCGACCGGCAGCTCCGGGATCATGCCCATGTAGATGCCGACGGCGGTGCCCTTCTTCACGCCGAGCTCCTTCAGCGCGTTCGCGAAGGCCACGACCTCCTTCTGGAGGTCGCCGTACGTGATCGTGCGGGTGTCGTCCTCGGGCTCGCCCTCCCAGTGGAAGGCGACCTTGTCGGCCAGGCCGTTCTCGACGTGCCGGTCGACGCAGTTGTAGGAGACGTTGAGCTTGCCGCCGAGGAACCACTTGGCGTACGGGCGGTTCCATTCGTAGAGAGTGGAGAACGGCTCGAGCCACGTCAGCCGCTCCTTGGCCTCCCGCTCCCAGAACGCCTCGAAGCTCTCGTCGTAGATCGAGGGCTTCGCGTTCGCCTGCGCGGCGAAGTCGGCGGGCGGCGGATAGCGCCGTTCCTCCAGGAACAGCGTGTCGATGGCCTGGCCGGTTTCCGTTTCCGTGGACACGAGCCGATTCTCCTCTCTCTTTCAGCGTGTTAGGCCGGGACGGGCGACGCGGGCATCGGCCGCATGAGGGCCGGGCCGACGGGCAGTACGACGCGCTCGGCGACCCCGTTCATGACGCCTGCAGCCGAGGTGTACCACGCCACGCCCGCGGTGATGATTCCGAGCCAGCCGCCCCAGTGCAGCCAGCCGGAGCTGCCGTTCCAGAAGCCGATCGCGAGCACGACCTCCGTGATCTGCAGGGTGAGGAAGACGAGGAACACCGCCGAGGTCACCCGGAGGCTCGCGATCAGCATGTAGAAGTTGAAGATCGCGAACGCCATGAGGAACCAGGCGAGCGCGTTCGTCCCGTCGTTCCCGTGCAGCGTGCTGGCGAACGAGGTCGTGCTCGAGAGCACGACGTAGATGCCGAGGCTCATCCAGAAGCCGCCGTACGTCGAGAACGCGGTCGCGCCGAACACGTTGCGGTTGCGGAACTCCCACATCCCGGCGAGCAGCTGCACGAGCCCGCCGTAGAAGAGCGCGGGCCCGACCCAGATGAGGTCGGGGATGAACGACGCGTTGTGGCCGCTCAAGAGGAACGTCGTGAGGGCGAAGCCCGCGAGACCGAGCGGGGCCGGATCGGCCGCGGGAACGGACTCGACGAGCGTTCGAGCGGGAGACACTGCTGCCATGCGTCCTCCTTCTCGCCCGGCCTTCGCCGGGCGTTAGAACGGAACCCGATGCGCATAGTCCATACCCCGTTCGAGCTTTTTGCAACTTTTACGGCGTCAGGTCGTACGGATACTGCGTGAGATTCTCCCGCCCGTCCCCGGTGACGAGGATCAGATCCTCGAGCCGGACGCCGCCGTACCCCCGGCGGTAGAGCCCCGGCTCGACGGTGACGACGTCGCCGGCGACGAGCTCCTGCTCGGAGACCAGGCCGAGGCCGGGCTCCTCGTGCACCTCGAGCCCGACGCCGTGGCCGAGCCCGTGGAAGAAGCCGTCGACGAGCGGCTCGCCCGGCGTCTTCGTGCGCTGCGTCGGCTCGCCGGCCGCCTCGAAGATCTCGCAGGTGCCCTCGAAGACGGCCTTCCCCGAGACACCGGGGCGGATGTCGGCGATCGCCCGGTCGAGCGCCTCCTTGACGAGGCCGTGCCAGCGCTGCACGTCCTCGGGGACGTCTCCGACGACGAACGTCCGCGTCATGTCGCAGAACACGAACGACTCGTTGTCGCGGGGCCAGATGTCGACGACGACCGGCACGCCCGGGCGGATCGGGCCGGAGCCCATGTCGTGGCCGACCGCTCCCTGCGGGCCGGGCGCGACGATGAAGTCGTCGGCGCTCGTCCCGTGCTCGGCGAAGACGACGTTCATGGCGCCCTTCACCTCCTCGACGGTGAGGTCACCGGAGGGGCCGCGCTCCCGCAGGAGCTCGCGGCAGCGGTCCATCGCCGCCTCGGCGGCCGCCTGCGCGCGGCGCATCCCCGCGAGCTGCGCGGGCGTCTTCACCCGGCGCCGGTCGTCGAAGAAGTCGGCGTCGCCGCGAACCTCGATCCCGTTCGAGCGGAGATGGTCGGCGAGCCAGAGCGGGAACGTCTCGGGCACGACGGCGCTCTCGATCCCGAGCGAGCGGACGCCCCGCAGCGCGAGCTCCTTGCGGATCTCCTTGAGGCTCAGCCCCTGGGCCCGTAGGTCGTCGAGCCCGAGGTCGTCGTTGAGGACGATCTCGAAGAGGCCGAGCGCCTCGAGCCGCGGCGCTTCCATCGAGTGGGTGACGACGTGCTTCGCCCCGTCCTTCTCGGCGTAGAGGATCGGGTCGGGCACGCCGAGCGGCACCTCGTGGCGCAGCTCCGGGGACCTGAACGTGTCTGCGTAGATGAGGACGTCTGCCATGCGCGAGACGTTATCTAGAGTGCGTTGGATGGACGCGCGCGCCAGGGCGCTCGACCTCGTCGAGCAGTGGAAGGTGGAGCTCGAGCGCCTGCTGCCGGCGGGCGCCGACGTCTTCGACGCGCACCTGCACCTCGGCCACGACATCGACGGGATGGTCGGCGACTATGACCAGCTCGAGCAGATCATGGCCGGCTACGGCATCTCGCGGGCGTTCATGTTCTGCCTCGACGAGCCCGACCGCCACCCGGGGTTCTCGGCGGCGAACGACCGCACGCTCGCCTACGCCGAGCGCTCGCAGGGCCGGCTGATCCCGTTCGTCCGGCTCGACCTGAACGAGTCGCCGCTCGAGGAGGCGGCGCGCTGCCTCGACGCGGGCGCACGCGGCATCAAGCTGCACCCGCGGGCGCAGAAGTTCACCGCCACCGACGAGCGGCTCGCGCCGGTCTTCGAGCTGGCGGCGGAGCGCGAGGTGCCGATCCTGATCCACGCCGGCCGGGGCCTGCCGCCGATCGCGGCGGGGCTCGCCAGCCTGATGGAGCGCTATCCGAGCGCCCGGCTGATCCTCGCGCACGCCGGGATCGCCGACCTCGAGGCGCTCGCCTCCGCCCTGGCCGGGAAGCGCGGGGTCTTCTGGGACACCTCGACGTGGAGCGCGATCGACCTGCTCGACTTCTACCGCCAGGTGCCGCCGGAGCAGGTGCTCTACGCGAGCGACTACCCGTACGGGCAGCAGCCCTCGTCGCTGCTGATCGCGGTGAAGACGGCGCTGCGCGCGGGTTACGACGAAGCGCAGCTGCGCGCGCTGCTGGCCGGCAACGCGAACGCGCTCGCCGACGGGCGGGAGCTGCCCGAGCCGACCCTGCCGCTCGGCCGCGAGCTGATCCAGCTGCCGCTGCAGCTCGCCAGGATCCACCAGTACCTCTCGATGGCGACGCCGCTCCTGTGGGGCCGGCAGCCGGACACCGTCGGCGTGCTCGGGCTCGCGATCAACACGTGCTCGGAGCGCAACGGCCACGCGGAAGCCGTCGACCGCATCCGCGAGCTCTTGGAGGCGGCCCGCGACCTGTGGGCGACGATCCCGGAGATCGAGGACGAGCTCGACGCGCGGCAGACGACCCGGCTGACCCACCGCCTCGTGCACATCGCGCAGATCGAGGCGGTGACGACGGAGTGACGACGCTCAGCGTCAACGGCCACGGCTACGAGGTGCACGGCGAGGTCGGCACGACCCTCGCCGAGGCACTGCGCGACGAGCTGTCGCTCACCGGCACGAAGATCGCGTGCGGCGAAGGCCACTGCGGCGCCTGCACGGTGCTCGTGGACGGCGTCCCGACGCTCTCGTGCATCACGCTCGTGCACGCGGTCGACGGCGAGGTGACGACGATCGAGGGGCTGCGGGAGCATCCGATGATCCGGTCGTTCGTGCGCAGCGACGCGCTCCAGTGCGGCTTCTGCACGCCGGGCCAGATCGTCAGCGCCGTGGCGCTCGTCGACGCGAACCCGGAGCCGACGGCCGAGGAGATTCGACACGCGATGGCCGGGAACCTGTGCCGCTGCGGCGCGTACCCGAAGATCGAGGAGGCGATTCGCACGTGGCGAGACTGATTCGCACCGAGAAGGAGGTCGAGGGCCGGTACGAGGAGGTCTGGCTCGTCGTCGAGGAGGATCCGCTCGAGCAGTGGCCCGCGGGCCCGCGCCGCGTCGTCGGCCGCGAGGCGACGCGTCAGGACGGCCTCCAGCGCGCCACCGGGCAGGCGGTCTACACCGCCGACCTGCAGCTCCCGGGGATGCTTCACACCGCCGTCCTCCGCTCGCCGCACCCGCGCGCCCGCGTTGCGCGGCTCGACCTCTCCCCCGCGCTCGCCATGCCGGGCGTGCACACGGCGATCGGGCCCGACGACCTCGACGTGCTGACGATGGAGCCGAGCTTCCAGGGCGAGGCGGTCGCCGCCGTCTGCGCCGACACGCTCGCGCAGGCGCGCGCCGCCGTCCGCGCGATCGCCTGCGACTTCGAGGTGCTCGAGCCGCTCCTCGACCCCGACGAGGCGGTACGCCGCGGCGAGGTCGTCGGCAACGGTGCGCCCCGCGTCACCGAGCGGGGCGACTTCGAGCGCGGCCTCGCCGAGGCCGACGTCGTCGTGGAGGCCGAGTTCCGCACGCAGGTCGTCCTGCACAACTCGATGGAGACCCACCAGTCGGTCGTCGAGTGGGTGAACGACGGCGTCGAGGTGCACATCTCGACGCAGTACATCTGGGGCATCCGCCAGGCCGTCGCGGAGAAGCTCGGCCTGCCGGAGGACGACGTGCGCGTGATCTGCCACTTCATGGGCGGCGGCTTCGGCTCGAAGAACAACCCGGACGACTACACCTTCATCGCCGCGGAGCTCGCGAAGCGCACGCGGCGCCCGGTGAAGTGCGCGCTGACCCGCCGCGAGGAGAACACCGCGGCCGGCAACCGGAACGCGACGATCCAGCGGCTGACCGCCGGCGCGAAGGCGGACGGCACGCTCACCGCGCTCGGCGGCGAGTTCGTGAACGCGGTCGGCTGGAAAGGCTGGTCGTCGTCGACCGAGGGCCCGATGCAGATGCTCTACGCGTGCGAGAACGTGCGCACGACGGCGCACGGCGCGAAGCTGAACCTGCCGCCGTCGAAGGCGTTCCGCGCGCCGGGGTTCGTCGAGGGGACGTTCGGGCTCGAGGCGCTCCTCGACGAGCTCGCGGCGAAGCTCGACCTCGACCCGCTCGAGCTGCGCCGCCGCAACCACGCCGAGGACGCGCCCGCGGGCGGGGAGTACAGCGACAAGAACCTCCTCGCCTGCTACGAGCGCGCCCAGCCGCACTGGGACCGCCGGCACGAGGTGCGCAGCCGCTCGACCGACACGGTGAAGCGCGGTGTCGGCATGGCGTCGCAGATCTGGTACGGCGGCGGCGGCCCGCCGAGCTACGCCTGGGTGCGCGTCGGCTCCGACGGGCGCGCGCAGGTGGTGACGGCGATGCAGGACATCGGCACCGGCACGAAGACCGCGATGGCGCAGATCGCCGCCGAGGAGCTCGGCGTGCCGCTCGACCACGTTTCCGTCTCGGCGGGCGACTCGGCCCGCGGCCCCTACGCCGCGATCAGCGCCGGCTCGTCGACGACGCCGTCGATGGGGCCGGCCGTGCGCGCGGCCGCCGCCGACGCGCGCGGGCAGATCGAGGAGATCGCCGAGCAGCGCGGGCTCCCCGCCGGCACGCCGGTCGCGGAGATCGTCGACGTGCTCGGCGAGGCGCAGATCCTCGGCAAGGGCGCACGCGGCCCCAACCCCACCGGCATGCAGGTGCTGACGTTCGGCGTGCAGGTGGCCGAGGTGGCCGTCGACGTCGAGACCGGCGAGGTGTCGGTGGAGCGCATCGCGGCGATCCACGACGTCGGCCGGGTGATCAACCCGCTCGGCGCGTCGAGCCAGATCGAGGGCGGGATCATCCAGGGCATCGGCCACACCCTCTCGGAGGAGCGCCTGCACGATCCGCGCACCGGCCGCCTGCTGACGACGACGCTCGACGCGTACAAGCTGCCGACGATCGCCGACGTCCCCGAGATCGTCAGCGAGCTGATCGACGAGCCCGACCCGCACCTCACGAACCTCGGGTCGAAGGGGCTCGGCGAGCCGCCGATCATCCCGGTCGCGGCCGCGATCGCGAACGCGATCCGCGACGCGACGGGCGCCGACATCCGCTCGCTCCCGATCACCCGCGAAGAGATGCTCCGCGCGCTGCGCGAGGCGGAGCAGAGGCAGAGGCATGGAGCTCCGGCGGGCGTCGTCTAGCGACGGCCTCGCGGGCACGCTCGTCCACGGCGGCACCGAGGTGGTGCCGCTCGTGCGCAGCGGCCTGCTGCGAGCCGAGACGCTCGTCGACATCCGCGGCGTCGTCCCGCGCGGGATCGACGGGAACCGCATCGGCGCCGGGGCGCCGCTCGCCGAGCTCGAGTGCGACCCGACCGTCCCCGAGGTGCTGCGGGAGGCGTGCCGCCTCGCCGCGAGCCCGCAGCTGCGCAACATGGGCTCGCTCGGCGGCAACCTGCTGCAGGCGACCCGCTGCTGGTACTGGCGCCTCAACTGGCCGTGCCGCCTGCACGGCGGCGACGAGTGCTTCGCGCAGGACGGCGAGCACCGCGAGCACGCGATCTTCGCGAACGACTACTGCGCGTCCGCGCACCCGTCGGACGTGGCCGCGGCGCTGCTCGCCCTCGACGCGACGCTCGTCACCGCGAGCCGCCGGCTGCCGGTCGCAGAGCTCTACCGGCTCCCGACCGAGGACGACCGCCGCACGACGACGCTCGAGCCGGGCGAGGTGATCCTCGAGGTCGAGCTCGGCGACTGCGACGCGAGCGTCTACCTGAAGGCGATGGACCGGAAGCGCTGGGCGTTTCCGCTCGTCGGCGTGGCCGCCGTGCGGACGGGCGGGCGGGTCCGCGTCGCGCTGGCCGGCGTGGCGCCGGTTCCCTGGCTTCTCGAGGACGGCCTCGAATCCGCGACGCCCCTGCCGAAGAACGCGTACAAGGTGGATGTCGCGAAGGCGCTCGTCTCGAGGGCTCGCTCGGCGATAAGATCCTGACCCTCGTGGGGCGGGAGATTCATCGCCGGATGGCTGTGCTTGCCGTGCTCGGCGCGGCGGCGGCCGCGTGGGCTGCGACGGTCCGGCCGCCGGCCGTGGCCGCGGTCGCGAACGCCGCCGCGACCCCGGCGGCGCCGCGCCGCACGTCGGCGCGCTTCGCGCGCTGCCCCTTCCCGCAGACTCTCCGCTCGCTGTTCGAGCGCGCCGCCGCCGACGCCGACCTGCCGCCCGCGATGCTGTACGCGGTCGCGAAGGTCGAGTCGAACCTGCGGCAGGACGTCCGCTCGACCGCCGGCGCGCGCGGCCTCCTCCAGGTGATGCCCGCGACCGCGAAGTCGCTCGACCTCGACCCCGACGAGCCCGCGTCGAACGTGCTCGCCGGGGCGCGGTACCTGCGCCAGCTGATCGACCGGTTCGACTCGCTCGACCTCGCGCTCGCCGCGTACAACGCCGGGCCGACGGCGGTCGAGGAGGCGGGCGGCGCACCTTCGGCCGACGTCCTGCGGTACGTCGCGAACGTGAACCGGCAGTGGCTCTCCGTCGCGGGCTGCCGCTAGCGGTCCTCGTCGTCGCGCTCGCCGGCTGCGGCGGGGGCGGCTCGAAGCAGCCCGCGGCGGTGAAGCGCGACGCGGCCGGGTGCGTGCTGGTCGGTCAGCCGAAGCCCGAACGGCGGACGGCTCCGAAGCCGACGGCCGCGCTCGACCCCGCGAAGGCCTACGACGTGGTGCTGCGGACGAACTGCGGCAGCTTCACGGTCCGCCTGGCGGTCAAGACGTCTCCGGCGGCGACCGCGTCCTTCGTCAGCCTGGTGCGGCGGGGGTTCTTCGACCACACGATCTTCGACCGCATCGTGCCCGGGTTCGTCATCCAGGGCGGCGACCCGACCGCCTCCCAGACCGGCGGCCCCGGCTACGAGACGGTCGACCGGCCGCCCGCGTCGACCAGGTACACCCTGGGGGTCGTGGCGATGGCGAAGACGCAGACCGAGCCGGCCGGCACGGCCGGCAGCCAGTTCTTCGTCGTCACGGCGAAGGACGCGCAGCTGCCGCCCGACTACGCCGTCCTCGGGCGGGTGACGAAGGGTCTCGGCGTCGTGAAGCGGGTCGGGCAGCTCGGCGACCCGACCTCCGAGCAGCCGACCGAGGTCGTCGAGATCGAGAAGGCGACCGTCCACGTCGGTTAGCGCCGTCGTCCTCGCCGCCGGAGCGTCGTCGCGGTACGGCGGCGTCAAGCAGCGCGAGTTCCTGCCGGCGATCCTGGCGACCCTCGCGTGCACCGCGGTCGACGAGGTGGTGGTCGTCGAGGGCGCCCACGCGCTCGAGGCACCGGGCGCGCGGATCGTCCACTGCCCCGGCTGGGAGCGCGGGCCGGGCGTCTCGCTCCGGTGCGGGCTCGAGGCGCTCGGGGCCGACGTGACGCGGGCGGTGGTCGTGCTCGCGGACGGGCCGGAGCTCGACCCGCGGGCCGTCGACCGCGTCGCCGGGCACCCGGCGGCGGTCGCCGCCGCCTCGTACGACGGCTCGCGGAGCCACCCCGTCGGCCTCGACCGCAGCGTCTGGGGGTCGATCCCCGACGAGGGCGGCCGCGCGCTCGACCCCGTGCTCGTCGACTGCTCCGACCTGCGGCCGCCCGGCGACCGCGACCGTCCTTGACACCCTCGGGGCCGGGCGGGCTCAGCGCGGCCGGAGGGTGATCCGCAGCCGGACGCGGCTCCGGCACTCCTGGGTGATCGCCACCTCGCCGGTCGTCGACGCGCCCGCGAAGACGACCTCCGAGTCGGCCGGGTCGACCTCCGAGCGCACGACCGTGTAGCCCGCGGGCGGAAGCGCCGCGCGGAACGCCCGGTTCGCCTCGGTGATGTCGCCCGGCCGGAAGCCGGCGACGATCGTCGTCGGCCCCGCCTTGCGCGACTCCGTGAACGTCGAGCCGGCCGCCGGGAACCCGACCGCCGCGCGCGCAGTGGGCTCCGGCCCGCACGGCCGCACGAACCCTGCGGGCAGCGCCTCCGCCTCGCGCTTGTCGAAGGCGTCGGCGATCCGCCGGTGGTCGATCGCGACGCCGGCCGCCGCCGCCGCGACGACGACGAGCGCGATCCCGACGAGCGCCGCCTTGATCGAGCCGGCCCGCGCCTCCCAGCCCGCCTCGAAGGCGACGAGCAGGAGCAGCGCCGCAAGGCCCGCGGCCGCGCCGACGACGAAGGGCGCTCGCGGGCTCACATACGTCCAGAGCACGCCCGCGACGACGCTCGCGACGAGAGCCGCCGCGGCGGTCGCCGTGAAGAAGATCCCGAACGCCGTCCCGACCGCCGACCGGTCCGGGAGCGTGTCCGCCACCCACGCCCGCGCGACGCCCTCCGTCGCCGCGATGTACACGCCGTACACCGCGAAGAGCGGCCACACCGTCCAGCTCCGCGAGGCGAGTGCGAAGCCGAGGTAGACGAGCGTGAACACGCCGAGCCCCGCACCCAGCACGAGGGCGCGCGGCACCCGGTCGGAGATCGTCCCGAACGGCCACGCAAGGGACGCGTAGATCACGTTGTAGACCGCGTACGCGAGCACGACGACGACGGCGCCGAGGCCGAGGTCGCGCGCCCGGAGCACGAGGAACGCGTCGCTCGAGTTGCCGAGCGAGAACACGAACCAGACCGCGAGCGCGGCCCAGAACGCGCGCGGCAGCGGCACGCGCGCGGGCTGTGCCGCAGACGGCGCCGGGTCGGCGTGGCCGGGCGCCTCGCGGACGCCGCGGAGGAGGACGAGCACGCCGGCGCCGAGGACGCAGGCCACCCAGAGGATGCCGCGCAGCGAGAGGCCGCTCTCCAGGAGGACGACGGCGAGCAGCGGGCCGACGATCGCTCCGGCCGTGTCGAGCGCCCGGTGGTAGCCGAAGCTCGAGCCGCGCAGCTCGGGCGGCGTGGAGTCGCGGATCAGCGCGTCGCGCGGCGTGCCCCGCGCGCCCTTGCCGAGCCGGTCGACGACCCGTGCGCCGAGCACCCAGCCCCACGCGGGTGCGGCGGCGAGCCCGGCGCGGGCCACCGTCGAGGCGCCGTAGCCGCCCAGGATCCAGGGCTTGCGACGGTTCCCCGTGCGGTCGGAAACCCAGCCCGAGAGCAGGCGGACGCCGGTCGCGAGGCCCTCGGCCACCCCCTCGATCGCGCCGACGGCGGCCACCGGCGCGCCCAGCGTGATCGTCAGGAAGAGCGGCACGATCGGGTACGCGAGCTCGCTCGCCGCATCGTTCGCAAACGAGATCCACCCCAGCCTGCGGACGTTCTCCGGGAGCCTCCGGCGAGCCTGTTCGACCCGCCGGAGAGCCCCTGGCACCTTCATAGAGTTTCCCCTATCCTGTGCGCGCACGGCTCGCATTGTGCAGTTCGAGTCAAGGGGGAAAGGTGCTCAGGGAAGGCAGTCGGCGGTTCAAGATCGAGACGGCGCTCGCTGCGGCGAGCGGCCTGCTCGGAGTCGTGACCCTGTTCTGGCACGACTGGCTCGAGGTCACGGGCTGGGACCCGGATCACCACAGCGGCTCGGCGGAATGGGTCGTCGCCGTGGTGCTCCTGCTCGTCGCGCTGACGCTCGGCGCCCTCGCGCGCCGCGAGTAC
Source organism: Gaiellaceae bacterium (assembly GCA_035546215.1). Classification (GTDB taxonomy): domain Bacteria; phylum Actinomycetota; class Thermoleophilia; order Gaiellales; family Gaiellaceae; genus PALSA-600. The sequence goes on from DASZWR010000078.1 coordinate 11,459, forward strand.
CGGCGCGGCTCGCTCCGGGTCGGGCACAGCCCGGCCTGAGGTCGGCTTCCGAGACGGGTGCCCGGTACCGAGGTTGCCGGGTACCCGGCTCGGTCCTAGAGCGGAGTGCGGAGCGCCGCGAGCTTGGCCTTCAGCTCCGGCCGCATCGGCTCGGAGACGGCGACGCGCACGTAGTGGCGGAGGCGCTCCTCGAAGCGGTAGCGCTTCGCGCACCAGTGGCAGCGCTCGAGATGGCGTTGGGCCTCGGCCACCTCGTCGTCGGAGAGCGAGCCGTCGAGGAACGGCTGCATCATCTCCTCGCACTTCTCACACGGATCGTTGGTCGTCATGCGGCGATTGCCTTGTCGGCGAGGTTCTTCTTCAGGATACGCCTGCCGCGGTGCAAGCGGGACATGACGGTCCCCATCGGGATGTCCAGGATCTGCGCCGCGTCGGCGTACGAGAACTCGCCGATGTCGACGAGGACGATCACGTCGCGGAAGTCGTGCGGCACGTCGGCGAGCGCGTCGACGATCGAATCCTGGGACAGGCGCTCGAGCACGCGCTCCTCGTCCGGGTTCTCGTCCGGCACCTGCGACTCGAGCTTGTTGTAGAGGAAGTAGTCGCCCGCCTCGCCTGCGTCGAGCGAGGTCGTCTGCGGCGTGCGCTGCACGCGGCGGCCACGGTCGATGTTCAGGTTCGTGAGGATGCGCAGCAGCCAGGCCCGCAGGTTCGTGCCGGGCGTGTACTGCCGCCACGACCGGAACGCGCGCTCGTACGTCTGCTGGACGAGGTCCTCCGCCTCCTCGCGGGAGCCGACGAGCCGGCGGGCCACGCGGTACACCTGGTCGCTCAACTCCAGCGCCTCCTCCTCGAAGCGGACGCGGTCCCTCGCCTCCTGGGCGAGCTTCCTGGTGTCGGCGGCCGTCGGAGCGCTGTCGCTCATCTCACGGCCACCCTAGCAATGGTGTAAACGCATTCCGGGCGTACCGGATTCCCCGGGTCGGGACGTTGTACGGAGAAGGGAAACGACCCCCAGGGAGGTGGCATGGAAGGCCAGGATGTCGTCACGAGCGACGAGCACAAGGTCGGTCACGTCGTCGCCGAGCGCGACGGCTACGTGGTGGTGGAAAGCGGCCACGTGTTCAAGTCCCGTCACGCGATCCCAACCGACTTCCTGCACGAGCACGACGGCGTGCTGCGCGCGACCGTCGCGAAGGAGGTCGTCACCGACTCGCCCAGGGTCGAGGACGACGCCGTCGACGTGAACGCGCTCCGGATGCACTACGGGCTGATCGAGGTGCACCAGGTCGACCCTGACCCGGACGAGCAGAGCGCCGAGGTCGAAGGGCTGCGCCACGGCGTCGAGCCCGCTCCCGCCGAGCGGCTCGACGTGATGGAAGACCGGTACACCACGGGCGGCACCGTCGGCGGCAGCGGCGCCGACTCGTCCACCTTCGGCGGGCATCCGCGCACGACCGAGGCGCCGGACCCCCGGCGCGACTGGACGGACGAGCCCGGGCGCTAGCCGCTAGACGAAGGTCTGCTCGCGGAAGCCGCCGCGGGCCAGCTGGTCGACGAGCGCGCCCCTGGTGGTGCGCTCGTCGTCGTAGGAGAGCTGCACCTGGCCCATCAGGTTCGCGTTCGCGGACTCGAGCCCCTCGGCGCCCTCGAGCGTCTGCGCCAGGCGCATCACGCACTTCTCGCAGCGGATGCCGCTGACCTGGATCGTCTCGGTGACGACTGCCATCGAACTCAGCCTACCGTCCGGGCCACGAGATCCGCGGCAGCGTCCTGCGCCGAGTCGGCCTGGAGCTGCAGGTCGGCCTCGCAGCCCGACGGGTCGATGCGCGCGAGCAGCGCCTCCGACCCGAGCCGGCGCGCCGCCGGCGCCACCCGCTCGAGCAGCTCGGCGCCGAGGTCGTAGGCGGGCCGGTAGGAGCCGCCGTCCGGGTGCAGCAGGTTGGCCCGCGGCCCGAACCGGGCGGCCGACCAGCGGTTCTGGACGTAGTCCGCGCGGCTCCGGTCGCCGAGCTCCGCGCCGCGCGCCGGCAGGCCGCCGTCGAGGGCGGTCGCGCACAGCGCCTGGAGGAGCGCCGCGAAGGCGGCCGAGAGCCGCACGTCGGTCGGCTGGTCGGCGACGCGCACCTCGAGCGTCCCCAGCTTCGGGTGCGGCCGGACGTCCCACCAGATCCGGGTGTAGTCCTCGGTGACGCCGAAGCGCACGAGCCGCTCGACCCACGCCTCCCACTCCGCGTAGGACGCGAACCCGGGCGGCGCGCCCGCGCGCGGCAGCTCGCCGAGGACGGGCGCGCGGTTCGACGCCATGCCCGTCAGCTCGCCGGCGAACCACGGCGAGTTCGCCGAGAGGGCGAGCACGAGCGGCAGCCACGGCAGGATCGTGTCGAGGCAGCGCCAGCAGTCGTCCGCCGACGGCATGCCGACGTGCACGTGCAGGCCCTGGACGCCCTGGCGCCGCACCGAGATGCCGCCGTAGCCGACGAAGGTCACGTACCGCTCCTCCTTCACGATCGGCTGCGCCTCCGGGATCGCGAACGGGTGCGTGGCGGCCGCCGCGATCGCGAGCCCTGCCGCGTCGGCAGCCTCGGCCGCGGCCCGCCTGAGCAGCGGCAGCACCTCGTCGACCTCGGCGGCCGTCGTGCACACGTGCGTGTTCGTCTCGAAGATCGAGGCGAAGAGCTCCGTCTTCAGCGACCCCGGCAGCTCGCGCCCTTCGACGCCGCGCAGGATGCGATGCACCCCGGGCACCTGCTGGAACGTGGCGGCGTCGAGGATCATCACCTCCTCCTCGACCCCGAGGGAGAGCGGCGATCCCTCGCCGAACCTCTGCTCGATCACGCGTGCTTGACGCCGTGCACCGGGCGGCCGGCGGCGACCCACGCGTAGTACGACGCGCTCGGGCCGTACTCGGAGCGGTACCCCTCGACCCGCGGGTTGCGGCCGACATCGCGTGCGCGCGCGGCGTGGCGCAGGAGGTTCGGGTCGTCGATCTCCTGCCACACGAGGATGAGGTGCGCGGCCGTCATGAACTCCGCGACGAACGTGCAGCCGGACGCCGGGCACGGGAACGGATCGGTCCGCACGCAGAACCACCCCTGATAGTCCTGACCGTCGTCGTCCTGCCACAGCTCCTCGTCCTGAGCCTCGGCAGCGCTCTGCTCGAGGACGATCTGGCCCCGCTCCATCGCGACAAGGTAGCGATGGAGCTGAGAGGCCGGCCGGCCCCGGGCAGGCAGTCGGGCGCCGGCCGACCTACTTGTTCGGCCCTACTTCGGCCGATTTCCGAGCGTCACCGTCACGGTGCGCTTCGTGTGCTTGTGCCAGAGCTCGACCTTCACCTTGTCGCCGGGCTTCTTCCCGAGGATCAGGTAGTAGAGCTGCTGCTCGGTGGTCATGGGCTGGTCGTCGACCCTGGTGATGATGTCGCCGCCGACGCGGTAGCTCTCGCCGCCCACCACGACGGGCGTCGTGCTGCGCGCGATGCCGGCCTTGGCGGCCGGAGTGCCGGCGCTCACGTCCTGTACGAGCAGCCCGTGCTGCACGGGCAGGTTGAAGAGGCGGGCGATCTGCGGCGTCACAGGCAGGTCGTTGAGGCCGAGGTACGCGTGCTTGACGCTGCCGGTCTTGATGATCTGCGACGCGACGTCGCGCACCGTGTTGATCGGGATCGCGAAGCCGATGCCGACGTTGCCCGAGCTCGCGTCGTTGCTGCCTGTCTGGATCTGCGAGGTAACGCCGATCACGCGGCCCTGCGCGTCGAGCAGCGGGCCGCCCGAGTTGCCGTGGTTGATCGCGGCGTCGGTCTGGATCGCGCGCTCCACCGGCAGCCCGTTCGGGGCGAAGATCTGGCGGCCGACCGCGCTGATGAGGCCCGCGGTGAGCGTGCGCGTCAGGCCGAACGGATTGCCGATCGCGTACACGGAGTCGCCGACCTTCACCGCGTCGGAGTCGCCGAGCGGCAGCGGCGTCAACGCCCGCGCGTGCGCGTCGATCTTCAGCACCGCGGTGTCGGTGGTCGGGTCCTTGCCGACGACGGTCGCCGGCAGCTGGTCCTGGCCGCTGAAGGAGACCTGCACCTTCGAGGCGTCCTCGATCACGTGGTAGTTCGTGACGATGTGGCCGGCGCGGTCGATCACGAAGCCGGAGCCGAGCGACTCCGAGGTCTGCGGCGTCGCCGGCATCAGGTTGAACGGGTCGCTCTGGCCCTGGGTCACCGTCGTCGCCGTGATCTGGACGACGCCGGGGCCGTCCTGCTTGTAGATCTGCTCCGGGGTGAGCGCGGTCGCGGCGGCGGCGGCCGGCGGCGGAACGCCCGGGGTCGTGGCCGGCTGCTTCGGCCCCGTCATCTCCTTGACGGTCGTGTGGTCCCCGAGCTTCCCGAACGCCGCGGCGCCGCCGAGCGCCAGGCCGCCGCCGACGACGGCGACGACCAGGAGCTCGACGGCCCTGAGGGAGAGGAAGCGGGTAGGACCCACTCCACCGTTATAACCAGCCGCGACGTGCCTGCACGTGAACCGCATTTAAAGGCCGGTTAAGGGCTGTGAAGAACCTCTTCCTGCTCGACCCGGACTTCGTCTTCCTGAACCACGGCTCGTTCGGGGCGTGCCCGCGGCCCGTCTTCGAGGAGTACCGGCGCCTGCAGCGCGAGCTCGAGCGCCGGCCGGTCGAGTTCCTGGCGCCCGAGCGACGCTTCGCCGGCCTGATCGACGAGGCACGGATGACGCTCGCCGCCTACGTCGGCGCGCGCCCGGGGAACCTCGCGTTCGCCACGAACACGAGCGCCGCGCTCAACACGGCGATCCGCTCGCTGCCGCTCGAGGCGGGCGACGAGGTGCTCCTCGGCGACGCCGAGTACGGCGGCCTGGAGATCCTGTGGGAGCACGTCGCGAGCCGCACCGGCGCGACGCTCGTGCGCCGGCCCTTCGACGCGCTCGAGCCCGGGCCGCGCACGAGGGTGGTCTTCTGCTCGCACGTCGAGTGGACGACGGGGCGGGTCAACGACCTCGCCCCCGTCGTCGCCGCCGCGCGCGAGGCGGGCGCCCTCGCCGTCGTCGACGGCGCGCACGCCCCCGGGCAGATCGACCTCGACCTGGAGGCGATCGGCGCCGACGTGTACGCCGGCAACTGCCACAAGTGGCTGTGCGCGCCGAAGGGCTCCGCGTTCCTCTACGCGCGGCCGGGCGTGCAGGAGCTGATCGAGCCGGCGGTCATCTCGTGGGACTTCGTCGACGGCGCCTCGTTCACCGACCGTCACCGCTGGCAGGGGACGCGTGACCCGTCGGCGTTCCTCGCCGTGCCGGCCGCGATCCGCTTCCAGGCCGAGCACGACTGGGCCGCCGTCCGCGCGCGCTGTCACGAGCTGCTCGCGTCGCTCGAGCTGCCGTACGAGCCGCTGACGGACGACTTCGTGCAGATGCGCGGCTACGCGCTCCCGGCCGGAACGGACGGCGCCGACCTGAAGCGCCGGCTCTACGAGGAACACCGGATCGAGGTGCCGATCGTCGAGACGCCGAGCGGCTGGACGATGCGCGTCTCGGTGCAGGCCTACAACGACGAGGCCGATCTCGCCGCGCTCGCCCGCGCAGCCGCCCGCTACGAGGCCAGACGGAGGACGTAGGCGACGGGCTCGAGCTTCCCGAGCAGGAGGTAGGCGAGCCACTGCAGCGACGCCTCCCACAGCTCGTACTTCTCGTCGCCGAACCTTCGGATCACTTCCTCGCGACGGCGGCGAAGCCGCGCGAGCCGCAGCAGGCTCTCGGACACCGGCCGCGTCCGCTCCTCGTCGTATTCGCGGAACTCGGTTCCGATCTCCTCCAGCCGTTCGACCCGGAACCCCACCCGGCCGAGCACGCTCTCGACCCACGCACGGTCGAGGTTGCGCGGCACGTTGCCGACCGGCTCGAGCGCGGCAGCTTCGCGCGGTTCAAGGCGCGGCGTCGCGAAGACGGTGTAGACGATCGCGGCGCCGCCCGGCTTCACGACGCGTGCGACCTCGGAGAGGCCCGCCGGCAGGTCGGAGATCACCTCGAGCACGTCGCGGCACCAGACCACGTCGACGCTGCCGTCGGCCTGGTCGATCCGCTCCATCGCACCGCGGCGGATCTCGACCCGCCGATCGAGGCCCGCGGCGGCGACCGCAGCCCGCGCCCGCTCGAGGTTCCGCTCGACCGGGTCGATCCCGACGCCGGTGCAGCCCGAACGCGCCACGAGCGGGATCAGGTGCCGTGCGTCCCGGCACCCGACGTCGAGGAGCCTGCTGCCGGGCGTCAGGAGCGGCGCGGCCAGGTCGAGCAGGAAGTCCGGCGACCGCGGCTCGAGGCTCTCGCCGAGCAGCGCGACGAGCTCCTCGTCGTCGCTGCCGTAGACGAACTGCATGCGGGCGATCTGACGGTCGTCGATCAATTCGACCCGCCGCCCTCCGGCGGCCTCAGCAGCATCGACTCGAGCCCGAGCAGGAGCTGGTAGCCGAGCACCGCGGCGAACGGCGCGAGCAGGTAGGCCCACAGCCCGCTGCACCAGGAGACGAGGGCCCAGCCGAGGAGGACGGCGGCGATCACAGCCGGAGCTTCGAAGATCGTCCAGACGTACTCGCGCGGCGAGGGCGACCGCCACGTGTTCGTCGGAGACCCGAACGCGAGCGCCGCGTTCAACGCGTGTGCGAGCAGGATCGCGCCGGCGAAGACGAGCACGGCGCGCGTCGTGGGCCTTCCCCGCGCGCTGATCAGGAGCGCACCGGTCGACCAGACGACGACGGCGAAGCCGTACGCCTTCGCTTCCTTGGCGACGACCGCCCGCAGCGCCGACCGGTAGCGCCTCATCGCAGCGTCACCGCGAAGAGCCCGCCGATCATGGCGGTGCCGAACGTGAGCCACGCGATCGGAAGACGCTGGCAGTGCTGACGACGAGCGAGCAGACGACGGTGCTGACGGCCCAGACGACGCCGATGTACGCGAGCCGGTCGGTGAACGTGTGCGTCGCCTCGACCGCGCGGGTGGCGAGCCCGGTCCACGCACCGGCCGCCGGGCCTGCGAGCGCGAGCACCCGGCTCACCGTCAGCATCACGCCGACGCGCGGGAGCCCCTGCGGCGGCGGGCTCTCGGGCGGCACCTCCGAGAGGAGCGGGTCCTCGGCGTCGCCGAGCCCCACGAAGATGCGCAGGCCAGCGCGGAGAATCGCGCCCGTCGAGCCGATCGTGGCGACCGCGACGACGGCGGGGCCACCGGTAGCCGAGCCGCGACGTCGAGTCGTCGATCAGCGCGTGGCCGATGAACGTGCCGAGGAACGGCGGGCTCGCGGGCGCGAGCGCCGGCGTCCGCGCGTCACGAGCAGGAGCCCGCCGACCAGCTCGAGCGCGATCGCCCAGGTCAAAATGCGCATCACCCGGGCCGCTGTTCGTTGATTCCGGCCTCGCGGGGTGTAAAAACCCGACATGGCGACGAATCGCTACGCCGCAGCCGCCGAGTTCCGCGCAGAGCTCCGCCGCTTCCTCAAGCAGAGCGAGGACTGCGCCCGCGCGTACGGACTGACGCCGCGCCAGCACCTGCTGCTGCTGCAGATCGCGGGGGCCGAGGGTGAGCAGACGACGGTCTCGCAGCTCGTCTCGACGCTCGCCCTCACGCAGAGCGCCGTGACGGAGCTCGTCCAGCGCGCCGAGGCCGCGGGCCTCGTGACCCGGCAGCAGTCGCCGTCGGACGGCCGGGTGGTGTACCTCTCGCTGACGCCCCTCGGCGCGGAACGGCTCGCCGCCGTGCACGACGCGCTCGGCGCGGAGCGTGCGCAGCTTCACCGGGTCGTCGAGTCGCTCGGCGCGGATTAGATCGCCTCCCGATATGTTTATCCCCGCTCCGCTCCCGAAAAAACCCGGGCGTGGGATTCACGAAGCTCCTCGAGTCCTGGCCGGTCGTCCGGCAGATCCGCGAAGGCGATCCGCTCGGCCTCGGCAAGGCCGCGCAGTCGCCGCGCTCCAGGGAGCTGCAGCCGCGCATCGCGCAGGCCGACCACGTCGCGCAGTCGATCTGCCCGTTCTGCGCGGTCGGCTGCGCGCAGCTCGCCTACGTCAAGGACGGGGAGGTCATCCAGGTCGAGGGCGACCCGGCGAGCCCCATCTCACGCGGCCGGCTGTGCCCCAAGGGCGCGGCGTCCAGGAACCTGCACGCGGGCCCGCTCCGCGAGTACAGGGTCAAGTACCGGCGGCCCTACGGCACGCACTGGGAGGAGCTCGAGCTCGACCAGGCGATGGACATGATCGTCGACCGGATCCTCCGGAGCCGCGACGAGACCTGGCAGGAGGAGACGCCCGAGGGAAACCCCGCCAGGCGGACGATGGGGATCGCGAACCTCGGCGGCGCCACCCTCGACAACGAGGAGAACTACCTCATCAAGAAGCTCTTGACGGCGCTCGGCGTCGTCCAGGTCGAGAACCAGGCCCGCATATGACACAGCTCGACGGTGCCCAGTCTGGGCACCTCGTTCGGGCGCGGCGGCGCCACCGACTACCAGCAGGACCTCATGAACTCGGACTGCGTCGTGATCATGGGCTCGAACATGGCGGAGAACCATCCCGTCGGCTTCCAGTGGGTGCTGGAGGCGCGGGAGCGGGGCGCGCACGTGTTCCACGTCGACCCGCGGTTCACGCGCACGAGCGCGATGGCGACGAAGCACGTCGGCATCCGCGCCGGCAGCGACATCGCCTTCCTGGGCGGGCTCGTCCACTACATCCTCGAGCACGACCGGTGGTTCCACGACTACGTCCTCCACTACACGAACGCGCCCGTGATCATCGACGAGCGGTTCTCGGACACCGAGGACAACGACGGGCTCTTCTCCGGGTGGGACCCGGAGAAGAGCCGGTACGACGTCACCACCTGGCAGTACGCCGGCACCCAGGTGCACGGCGCGGCGGGCCAGCGCGAGGAGGGCTTCCAGGAGTCCGCCTCGAAGGGCGAGCAGTCGGGCCACGGCGGTCACGGCGGCGGCTTCTCGCACGGCGACCCGCCCGAGCGCGACGACTCGCTCGAGCACCCTCGCTGCGTCTTCCAGATCCTGAAGCGCCACTACGCGCGCTACACGCCCGAGCTCGTCGCGGACGCGTGCGGCTGCAGCGTCGAGGAGTTCCTGCACGTCGCGGAGACGATCTGCGACAGCTCGGGCCCCGAGCGCACGTCGGCGTTCGTCTACGCGGTCGGCTGGACGCAGCACACGAAGGGCGTCCAGATGATCCGCACCGCGGCGATCATCCAGCTGCTGCTCGGGAACATGGGCCGGCCGGGGGGCGGGATCATGGCGCTCCGCGGGCACGCGTCGATCCAGGGGTCGACGGACATCCCGACGCTCTACAACATCCTCCCCGGCTACCTGACGATGCCGCACACCGAGCACTACGGCGGCCTCGACGCGTACATCGACAGGACGACCTCGCCGGGCGGCTGGTGGGGCAACGCGAACGCCTACATCGTGTCGCTGCTGAAGGCGTGGTGGGGCGCGGCGGCGACGCCGGAGAACGACTTCTGCTTCTCGTACCTGCCGCGCATCGACCAGGACAACTCGAACTACTGGACGGTCGGCCAGATGCTCGAGGGGAACGTGCAGGGCTACATGGTCGTCGGCCAGAACCCGGCCGTCGGCTCCGCGAACGGCAGGGCGAACCGACTCGGCCTCGCGAACCTGGACTGGCTCGTCGTCCGCGACCTGGTCGAGACCGAGACCGCGGCCTTCTGGTACGACAGCCCCGAGATCGAGTCGGGCGAGCTGCGCACGGACGAGATCGGCACGGAGGTGTTCTTCATGCCGGCCTCGAGCCACCTCGAGAAGGACGGCTCGTTCACGAACACGCAGCGGCTCCTGCAGTGGCACTTCAAGGCCGTCGAGCCGAAGGAGGACTGCCGCTCGGAGCTCTGGTTCTACTACCACCTCGGCAAGAAGATCCGGGAGAAGCTGAAGGAGTCGGCCGACCCCCGCGACCTGCCGATCCAGGACCTGACCTGGGCCTATCCGACGAGCGGCGAGCACGAGGAGCCGAGCGCCGAGGCCGTGCTCGCGGAGATCAACGGCTGGGACGACAAGGGCCAGGCGCTCGCCGGCTACAAGCTGCTGAAGCCCGACGGCACGACCGCCTGCGGCTGCTGGATCTACTGCGGCGTCTTCGCGGGCGGGATCAACATGGCCGCCCGCCGCAAGCCGCACTGGGAGCAGAACTACACCGCGCTCGAGTGGGCGTGGTCGTGGCCGGCGAACCGGCGCCTGCTCTACAACCGCGCCTCCGCGGACCCCGACGGCAACCCGTGGTCGGAGCGCAAGAGGCTCGTGTGGTGGGACCCGGAGCAGAAGAAGTGGACGGGGACCGACACGCCCGACTTCGACGAGGAGAAGCCGCCGGACTACGTCCCGCCCGACGGCGCGCGCGGCCCGGACGCGATCCGCGGCGACCACCCGTTCATCATGCAGGCGGACGGCCTCGGCTGGATCTACGCTCCGCAGGGGCTCGTCGACGGGCCGCTGCCGACGCACTACGAGCCGCACGAGTCGCCGTTCGAGAACCCCCTGTACGACCAGCGCGCGAACCCGCGCCGCCAGCACGGCGACCTGCCCGAGGACCCGTACAACCCGACCGGCGACGAGCCGGGCTCGGAGCTCTATCCGTTCGTCGCGACCACATACCGGCTGACCGAGCACCACACCGCCGGCGGGATGACGCGCTTCACGCCGTACCTCGCCGAGCTGCAGCCGCAGATGTTCGTCGAGGTCCACCCCGACCTCGCGCAGGAGCGCGGGCTCGAGCACGGCGGCTGGGCGACGGTCACGACCGCGCGCTCGGCGATCGAGGCGCGGGTGATGGTCACCGACCGCATGCGCCCGGTGCGGATCAACGGCCGCGTCCACCACCAGGTCGGCATCCCCTACCACTGGGGCACGCGCGGGCTCACGACGGGCGGCTCGGGCAACGACCTGACGCACATGGCGCTCGACCCGAACGTGCACATCCAGGAGGTCAAGGCGTTCACGTGCGACATCCGCCCGGGCAGGCGCCCGAAGGGGCCGTCGCTGCCCGAGCACGTCGCCGAGCTGCGCGACCAGGCGCACACGCGCCGCGACCAGGAGCCGCGCGTCGAGCCGGCCGAGAACACGAGCACGGTGCCTTCGCAATGACCGAGACGCTCACCCAGCCGCGCATGGGCTTCTTCACGGACACGACCGTCTGCATCGGCTGCAAGGCGTGCGAGGTGGCGTGCAAGGAGTGGAACCTGATCCCCGACGACGGCCTCCGCTGGACCGGCGAGAGCTACGACAACACCTCCGAGCTGAGCGCGAACACGTGGCGGCACGTGACGTTCGTCGAGCAGCGCAAGCCGCTCAAGCTCGACGGCGAGACGGCGACGGTGGAGACCGACGCGGCCGCCGCGCCCGAGCCGCTGCGGTGGCTGATGGAGTCGGATGTCTGCAAGCACTGCACGCACGCGGGCTGCCTCGACGTCTGCCCGACAGGCGCGCTCTTCCGCACCGAGTTCGGCACGGTCGTCGTGCAGGAGGACGTCTGCAACGGCTGCGGCTACTGCGTCCCCGCGTGCCCGTTCGGCGTCATCGACCAGCGCCACCTGCCGCGCAGCGCCGACGACGCGCCGCTCGCGCTGCCGCTCCTCGGCAAGCAGGAGGACGGCCGCGTCTGGAAGTGCACGCTCTGCTACGACCGCCTGAAGGGCGGCCACGAGCCGGCCTGCGCGAAGTCGTGCCCGACCGACTCGATCCAGTTCGGCGAGCTCGACGAGCTGCGCGAGCGGGCCGAGCGGCGGCTCGAGAAGCTGCGCGCCGAGCGGTGGAACGGCGCGCGCCTCTACGGGCACGACCCGGACGACGGCGTCGGCGGCTTCGGCGCGTTCTTCCTGCTGCTCGACGAGCCGGAGGTCTACGGGCTGCCGCCCGACCCGGTCGTGCCGACGAAGCACCTGCCGCAGCTGTGGCGCACGACCGCGATCGCCGCGACCGCGATGTTCGTCGGCCTCGCGGCGGCCTTCATCGGAGGGAGCGAATGACCGGCGTGAACGGCGGGATCACCGCGCGCGGCACGACGATGGACTCCTACTACGGGCGCCCGATCGTCAAGGAGCCCGTGTGGAACCCGGAGATCCCGGTGTACATGTTCACCGGCGGGATCGCGGGCGCCTCGGCCGTCCTGCACGGGCTCGCGAAGGTGAGCGGCAACGAGCGGCTCGCGCGCTCCGCGCTCTTCGTCGGCGCGGCCGCCGACACGCTGAACCCGGTGCTCCTGATCAAGGACCTCGGCCGGCCCGAGCGCTTCCTGCACATGCTGCGCATGTTCAAGGTCACGTCGCCGATGAGCGTCGGAAGCTGGATCCTGTTCCTGCAGAGCGGCTCGTCGGTCACGTCGGCGACGCTCGAGCTGCTCGACGTGCTGAGGCCGATCCGGGTCGCGGGCGAGGCGGTGGCGTTTCTCGCGGGGCCGGCGCTCGCCACGTACACGGGCGCGCTGCTCGCGAACACCTCGATCCCGGTGTGGAGCGAGGCGCGTGACGAGCTGCCGTGGCTCTTCGGCACGAGCGCCGCCGCGAGCGCGGGCGCCGCCGCAGCCGTCTTCACGCCCACCGAGTCCGCCGGGCCCGCGCGCCGGGCCGCCGTCGCGGGCGTGGCCGCCGAGCTCGGCGTCATGCAGCTCATGGAGCACCGGCTCGGCTTCGTCGGAGAGGTCTACCGCCAGGGTCAGGCGGGACGGTTCGGCAGGCTCAGCAAGGCGTGCACCGTCGCCGGGGCCGCGCTCCTCGCAGTCGGAGGGAAGCGGTCGCGCACGGCGGCGGTCACGGGAGGCGTGCTCGTGCTGGCCGGCGAGCTGGCACTGCGCTGGTCGGTCTTCAAGGCGGGGTTCCAGTCGGCACGGGATCCCCGCTACACGGTGCTCCCGCAGAAGGAGCGCCTCGCGAAGCGGAAAGGAGAGATGGGGTCATGGCAACCGAAGCGCGCCGGGTCGTAACAGTCGAGAGAGGGACCGAGTGGGAGGACGGGTTCGCGCGGCCGCGGGTGATGCTGCAGCCGTACGCGGCGCCCTCCGTGCTCGGCCTGTTCGGGTTCGCGTCGGCGACGTTCATGGTCGCCCTGCACCTGACGGGCGTCTACGGCGGGTCGACCGCGAACTACACGCTGTGGCCGTTCGCCGCGCTGTTCGGCGGCGTCGGCCAGTTCACGGCGGGGATGTGGGCGTTCCGCGTCCGCGACACCGTCGCCACGGCGATGCACGGCATGTGGGGCTCGTTCTGGATCGCCTTCGGGATCCTCAACCTGCTGCAGATGTTCGGGAAGCTCCCGGCGCACGCCCCGGGATCCGTGTCCGACCCGCAGTTCGCGATGTGGTTCTACACGCTCGCTGCGATCACGGCGGCGGGAGCGCTGGCGGCCCTCGCGGAGAACCTGGCGCTGTTCTCGGTCCTCGCGACCCTGGCCACGGGCTCCGCGCTGTTCGCGGTCGGGCTCTCGGTGGCGGGGCCGAACTGGGTCAAGGTCGCGGGCTGGGTGTTCGTGGCCTCGGCGATCCTCGCCTGGTACACGGCCACGGCGATCATGCTCCTCTCGAGCGCCGGGAAGACGATCCTGCCGCTCGGGAAGCCGTCGAACGCGGACGCGAACGTCCCGGGCCACGAGCCCACGCACACGATCCAGCTCGCGTGGGCCGAGCCGGGCGTCAAGAAGGGGCAGTAGCGGCGTGAGCGCGATCCCCGGCAAGGCGCCCGCCGTCAACCTGCCGCCACAGGTCGAGGACGCGCGCGAGCTGCTCCTGGAGGAGCTCGCGCGCCTCCTCAGCGTCGAGGAGACGCTGGCGAAGCTCGTGCTGCCGGAGCTCCTCCGCGAGGTGGAGGACGACGGCCTCGCCCGTGCGATCGCGGAGCACCTCACCGAGACGCGCGGGCACGCGGGCCGCGTCAAGGAGGCGTTCCTGGCGCTCGGCGTCGCACCGTTCGGCCGTCCCGCGTACGGGCTCGACGGCCTGCGCACCGAGCACAAGACGGCCGCGCCGAAGGTCGTGCCCGGCGCGCGCACCGCCGTGCACGTCGCCGCGGCGATGGGGACGGAGCACTACGAGATCAACGCGTACGAGGCGGCGATTCGCCTCGCGGACGCGTTGGGGGCGGAGGACGTCGGGGGGCTCCTCCGCGCCAACCTGGAGCAGGAGGTCCATGCGCTCCAGACGCTCGGGAGGGAGGCGGACCGGATCGCGCAGGACGCGGCCGGGCAGCGCACCTACGAGCCGTAGGCGGCAGGGCGGCGCTCAGCCGCCCTGTTCCGCCTTCTGCTTCTTCTGCTCGCTCGCCGCCTGCTCGATCGCCTGCTGCGGCGGGTTCTGCCGCGGCGCGTCGTGGCGGACGCGGCCGGTGTCCTTCGGGAACGGCGTCAGGTAGTCGGGGCCGCCGGGCGGCTCGCCGCTCTCCGGGACCGGGGTCCGCGGCTCGGGGGCCGGCGCGGTCGGCACGAGCGTCAGCAGCTCACCGACCTCGTCGAGCCGGCCGTACTGCCGGTTGGGCAGGCCCTCCAGGTCGCCGACGACAGACGGCTGCTGCTCCCCGGCGTAGCCGACGAGGTCAGCCTTCCCGGCCGGGAGCTCCACGCCTTCGAGGACCGCCTGGACGAGGGCTGCGCGCTGGGTGTCCATGCGTCCGGACTACCCGGATCGGCGCTCCCGAATCAGGCGAGCTCGCGCGCCTCGAGGCGTTCTTCGCCGTCGCGCGTCACGCGGTAGGCGGCCGCGCCCGGGCGGCACGTGACGACCTCGGCCAGGTCCGTGCCGGCGTAGTGCAGCCCCACACCGTCGTCCGCGGCGATCCCCTCGCGCAGCCCGCCGTCGATCAGCTCGCGGTAACGCGGGCGGCGGCGCTCCTCGCCGTCGTAGTGCGGGCAGGCGCTCCCCGGCAGGAAGCCGAGGCAGTCCATGGCCTCGAGCTGCGGTCCGAACGAGTCGGTGACGCCGGCCTCGAACCAGCAGATCATTCCGGCGCTCGCGCCGAAGAGGACGATGCCGCTCTCCCACGCCTGGCGCAGCAGCGCGTCGATGCCGTGGACGCGCCAGATCGCCAGCATGTTCGCGGTGTTGCCGCCGCTCACGCAGATCGCGTCCTGGGAGAGGATGCGCTCGCGCAGGTCGGCCGGCGGCCACGGGAACGTCGAGAGATGGGCCGGCTCCGTGCGCTCGCGGAAGGTGTCGTAGAAGGTGATGACGCCCTCGGCGGTGTGCACCGAGTCCGCGACCGCCGTCGGCAGGTAGAGCACCCTGGGGCGCTCTTTCCCGGTCAGGCCGAGGACGTAGTCGTACAGACGGAGCGTCTGCTCGCTCTCGTCCCCGCCTCCGCCCATGCCGACGATGTGCCGCTCCCCGGCCACGGCAGAAGTTTTACCGGGATGCGGCGAAGGTACGCCCTGCAGCGTGAAGATCGGCTACTGGCTCTCGTCCGAGGAGCACGACCCCGGTGAGCTCGTGCGGAACGCGGTGCGGGCGGAGGAGGCCGGCTTCGAGCACGTCCTCATCTCCGACCACATCCACCCCTGGGTCGACGCGCAGGGGCACAGCCCGTTCGTGTGGGGCGTCATCGGCGCGATCGCCCAGGCGACGCAGCGGATCCGCCTCGGCACCGCGGTGACGTGCCCGCTGCTCCGGGTGCATCCGGCGATCGTGGCGCACGCCGCGGCGACCGCGCAGTCGCTGATGGACGGGCGCTTCTTCCTCGGCGTCGGCACCGGCGAGAACCTCAACGAGCACGTGCTCGGGGGCCGCTGGCCGCGCGCGGACGAGCGCCTCGAGATGCTCGACGAGGCGATCGACGTCATCCGCAAGCTCTTCGGCGGCGAGTACGAGACGTTCCGCGGCAAGCACTACACCGTCGAGCAGCTGAAGCTCTACGACGCGCCGAAGGACGCGCCGCCGATCGTCGTCGCAGCGGCGGCCGCGAACGCCGCGGAGCTCGCGGCCGCCAAGGGCGACGGCACGATGAACACCACGCCCGACGCGGAGATCGTCGAGCAGTACAGGGCCGCGGGCGGCACGGGCCCGATCTACGGCAAGGTCACCGGCTGCTTCGCGCCCGACGCGGAGACGGCGCGGAAGATCGCCCTCGAGCGCCAGCCGAACGTCGCGATGGGCGGCTCGCTGTCGCAGGAGCTCCCACTGCCGCGCGACTTCGAAGCGGTGGCGGAGCTCGTCCGCCCCGACGACCTCGAGGGGTCGCTCGTGCTGGGCAGCGACCCGACGATGTGGCGCGAGAAGATCGACGAGTACGAGCGCGCGGGCTTCACCCACGTCTGCCTGCACGACGTCGGCGTGAACCAGGCGGAGTTCGTCGACTTCGCGCAGCGGCTGCTGTGAGGCGCCCTACGGCATCTCGCTAGGATCGACGTATGGCCACGCCGAGCAAGCTCTCCGTCGGCGACCGGTCGTACGAGATCTTCCGCCTGGAAGAGCTGCAGGCCTCCTACGACGTCGCCCGCCTCCCGTACACGCTGCGCGTCCTCCTCGAGAACGTGCTCCGGAACGGCGACGAGTCCGACGTCGACGCCGTCGCCCGCTGGGACGCGAAAGCGGAGCCGTCGAACGAGATCTCGTTCGCGCCCTCGCGCGTGCTGCTGCAGGATCTGACCGGCGTGCCGGCGGTCGTCGACCTCGCGGCCATGCGGAACGCGATGGCCGACCTCGGCGGCGAGCCTTCGAAGATCAACCCGCTGATCCCGGCGGAGCTCGTGATCGACCACTCGGTGCAGGTCGACGCGTTCGCGTCGCGCCTCGCGTTCGACCACAACGTCGAGCTCGAGTTCGAGCGGAACCGCGAGCGCTACCTCTTCCTGCGCTGGGGCCAGACGGCGTTCAGCGGCTTCAAGGTCGTGCCGCCCGGCACCGGCATCTGCCACCAGGTGAACCTCGAGTACCTCGCGCGCGTGGTCGAGGACCGCGACGGCCGCGCGTTCCCCGACACGCTCGTCGGGACGGACTCGCACACGACGATGGTGAACGGGCTCGGCGTGCTCGGCTGGGGCGTCGGCGGCATCGAGGCCGAGGCCGCGATGCTCGGCCAGCCGCTCTCGATGCTCGTCCCCCAGGTGGTCGGCTTCAGGCTGTCGGGCGCGCTCCCGGAGGGCGCGACCGCGACCGACCTGGTGCTGACCGTGACGGAGATGCTGCGCAAGACGGGTGTCGTCGGGAAGTTCGTCGAGTACTTCGGCGAGGGCGTCGCGTCGCTGCCGCTCGCCGACCGGGCCACGCTCGGGAACATGTCGCCCGAGTACGGCGCGACGTGCGGCTTCTTCCCCGTCGACCAGGTGACGCTCGACTACCTGCGTCTGACAGGGCGGTCGCCCGAGCGCATCGCCCTCGTGGAGGCGTACTGCAAGGAGAACATGCTCTGGCACGACCCGTCCGAGCACGCGACCTACTCGCAGGTCGTCGAGCTCGACCTCGGCGACGTGGAGCCGTCGATCGCCGGGCCGCGCCGTCCGCAGGATCGGGTTCCGCTGGCGCGCGCCAGAGAGGCGTTCGTCGAGACGCTCGGCACGTTCGGCGTCGAATATGCGAACGGCGACGAGGCGGTCGCCGAGACCTTCCCGGCCTCCGACCCGACGACCGAGCAGCAGCCGGCCGGCGAGCGCCTGCGTGAGGCGGCCGCGGTCGCCGCCGCCCCCGCCCCGGAGCATCACCGCACGAAGGTCGCCGGCACCGACTACGAGCTCGACCACGGCTCGGTGGTGATCGCGGCGATCACCTCGTGCACGAACACGTCGAACCCGCAGGTGATGGTCGCCGCGGGCCTGCTCGCCCGCAACGCGGTCGCGAAGGGCCTCGAGCGCAAGCCGTGGGTCAAGTCGTCGCTGGCGCCGGGCTCGAAGGTCGTCACCCGCTACTACGAGCAGGCCGGCCTGCAGGAGCCGCTCGACGCGCTCGGCTTCAACGTCGTCGGCTACGGCTGCACGACCTGCATCGGCAACTCGGGCCCGCTCGCCGACGAGATCTCCGCCGCGATCGGCGAGGGCGACCTCGTCGTGTGCTCGGTGCTCTCCGGCAACCGCAACTTCGAGGCGCGCATCCATCCCGAGGTGAAGGCGAACTACCTTGCCTCGCCGCCGCTCGTGGTCGCGTACGCGCTCGCCGGCCGCATGGACATCGACTTCGAGACCGAGCCGCTGCAGGGCGACGTCTACCTGCGCGACATCTGGCCGTCCGCGCAGGAGGTGAGCGACACGATCGCCTCGTCGGTGCGCGCCGAGCACTTCTCGGAGACCTACGACGACGTCTTCACCGGCGACGACGCCTGGCGCGCGCTGCCCGTCCCCGAGGGGGAGCTGTTCGCGTGGCAGCCGGACTCCACCTACGTGCGGCACCCGCCGTACTTCGAGGGGATGGGCCGCGCGCAGGGGACGGTCTCCGACATCGACGGCGCCCGCTGCCTCGTGTGGCTCGGCGACTCGGTGACGACCGACCACATCTCCCCGGCCGGCTCGATCCGGCCCGACTCGCCCGCCGGCAAGTACCTCGTCGACCACGGCGTCGAGCGCAAGGACTTCAACAGCTACGGCGCACGCCGCGGCAACCACGAGGTGATGGTGCGCGGCACGTTCGCGAACGTGCGGCTGCGCAACAAGCTCGTGCCCGAGTCGGAGGGAACGTGGACGGTGCACGTGCCGAGCGGTGAGGAGATGACGATCTTCGAGGCGTCCGAGCGCTACGTGTCCGAGGGCACGCCGCTCGTCGTCCTCGCCGGCAAGGAGTACGGCTCCGGCTCGTCGCGCGACTGGGCCGCGAAGGGCCCGAACCTGCTCGGGGTGAAGGCCGTGATCGCGGAGTCGTACGAGCGGATCCACCGCTCGAACCTGCTGATGATGGGCGTGCTGCCGCTGCAGTTCCTGGACGGCGACACGCCGGAGTCGCTGGGCCTGACTGGCCGGGAGGCGTTCTCGATCTCGGGCGTCGACAACGCCGAGGCGCGCGAGGTGACGGTGCGCGCCGACGACAGGGAGTTCCGTGCCCGCGTGCGGCTCGACACGCCGCAGGAGCGCGAGTACCTCCGGCACGGCGGGATCCTGCCGTTCGTCCTTCGCCGCCTCCTCTCCTCGTAGTCGTCACCGGCCCGCCGGGCGCGGGCAAGACGACGCTGGCGCGCGCGCTCGCGGAGGAGCTCCCGGCGCCGCTCGTCGAGAAGGACGCGTACAAGGAGCTGCTCGGAGGCGCCCTCGGGATCACGGAGCGTTCCGAGTCGCATCGGCTCGGGGCCGCGGTCTTCGAGCTGATGACGCACGTCGCCCACGACCTGCTGCGGCGCGGCGTGCCGGCCGTGGCGGAAGGGAACTTCACCGCACGCTCGTCGCTCTTCGTCGACCTTCCGCCCTGCCGGCTCGTCCAGGTGCACGTCTCGGCGGCGCCCGACGTCCTCCGCGAGCGCTTACGGTCGCGTGGGCCGGGCCGGCATCCCGTGCACTACGACGGCGACGCCGTCGACGAGGTCGCGGAGCGGGCGCGGGCCGGTGAGTGGCCGCCGCTGCCGCTCGACGGAGCGCTGATCGAGCTCGACACGACGGACGGCTTCCCGGACGCGCGTTCGATCGTCTCCCGATCTGTTTTCGGCTGATCGGCCCGGGTACGTCAGTGCCCGGGGATGACGCCTCGGACGCGCCACGCTCGACTGCTGCCGCTCGTCGGTCTCGTCGCGGTCCTGACGGGCTGCAACGAGGAGCAGTCGTCGCTCGCGCCGCGCAGCCACGCCGCGAGCGACATCGCGAGCCTCTTCTGGTGGATGATGGGCGTCTCCTGGCTCGGGCTCGGCGTCGTCGTGTGCCTGATGCTGCTCGCCTGGCGGCGCGCGCACCGCCGGCCGGGGCACGAGCCGAAGGAGGGCGAGCAGCTCGCCTTCCGCATCGTGATCGGCGCGGGGATCGTCTTCCCGATCGTGCTGATCGCGGCGCTGTTCGTGATCTCCGACATCTTCGTCATCAAGACGACGCAGGCGCCCGCGAAGGAGGCGACGCGCCTGACCGTCGAGGTGATCGGCCACCAGTGGTGGTGGGAGGTCCGCTACCCGGGCACGACGGCGGTCACCGCGAACGAGATCCACATCCCGGTGCGCACGCCCGTGCGCCTCGAGGTGCGCACGGCGGACGTGATCCACAGCTTCTGGGTGCCGCGCCTCAACCGGACGATCGACACGATGCCCGGCCGCACGAACGCGATCGAGCTGTACGCCGACGCGGTCGGCCGCTACCGCGGCCAGTGCGACGAGTTCTGCGGGCTCCAGCACGCGCACATGGGGTTCTACGTCTTCGCCGACCCGCCGGCGACGTTCCGCGCGTGGCTCGCGAACCAGGAACGGCCGGCGCGGACGTCCTCCGGCCTCGCGGGCCGCGGCCGGCAGGTCTTCATGAGCGCCTCCTGCGAGACCTGCCACACGATCCGCGGCACGCAGGCGACGAGCGACGTCGGGCCTGACCTCACCCACGTCGCGTCGCGCACGACGCTCGGCGCGCTCACCGTCCCGAACGACCGGAGCCACCTCGCGCGCTGGATCACCGATTCGCAAGCGCTGAAGCCGGGCAACCAGATGCCCGACATGCAGCTCCCCGGCTCCCAGGTGCGTGCCCTCGTCGCCTACCTGGAGGGGCTGCGCTGATGGTCGCGGGAGCCGAGCGCGTCGAGCGCGTCGAGCTGCTCGAGCAGATGTGGGAGGGCCGCCCGGGCATCCTCGGCTGGTTCACGACGACCGACCACAAGAAGATCGGCCTCCTCTACTTCTGGACGACGCTCGTCCTCTTCGGCGCCGGCGGCGTCGAGGCGCTGCTGATGCGCACGCAGCTTGCCCAGCCGAACCTGCACGTCGTCTCCCCGAGCACCTACGACGAGCTCTTCACCTTGCACGGGATGACGATGATCTTCTTCTTCATCATCCCGATGACGACGGGGGCGTTCGGCAACTACCTGCTCCCGCTGATGATCGGCGCGCGCGACATGGCGTTCCCGCGCATGAACGCGCTGTCGTACTGGATCTTCCTCGGCTCGGCGATCTTCCTCTACGTGAGCCTCGCGCTCGGCGTCGCGCCCGACGCCGGCTGGTTCGACTACGTGCCGCTCGCGAACCACCGGTTCAACCCGGGCCGGAACATCGACTTCTACTGCCTGGCGATCATCTTCAACAGCATCGCGTCGACGCTGACGGCCGCGCAGTTCATCGTCACGATCTTCAAGTCGCGCGCGCCGGGCATGTCGTTCAACCGCATGCCGCTCTTCTGCTTCGCGTTCCTCGCCGCGTCGGCCGGCCTGCTGTTCGCGCTGCCGCTCCTCTCCGCGGACACGATCTTCCTGTTCCTCGACCGGAACGTCGGGACGCACTTCTTCGACGTCGCGCACGGCGGCTCCGCGTTCCTCTGGCAGCACCTCTTCTGGATGTTCGGCCACCCGGAGGTGTACATCCTGATCGTCCCCGCGTTCGGGATCGCCACCGAGATCATCCCGGCGTTCACGCAGCGGCGGGTGACCGCGTTCCCGCTCGTCGCGATCGCCGAGCTGCTCGTCGTCTTCATCGGCTTCGGCGTGTGGGCGCACCACATGTACGCGACGGGGATGCCGACGATCACCGCCGTCTTCTTCGGCGCGGCGACGGCGATGGTGATCATCCCGTCGACCATCCAGGTGTTCGCCTGGTGCATGACGATGGTGCTCGGCACGGCGGAGTTCCGGACGCCGCTCCTCTTCATCGCCGGCTTCATCTTCATGTTCGTGATGGGCGGCCTCACCGGGATCATGTTCGTGGCGATCCCGTTCGACCAGACGGTCACCGACACGTACTTCGTGATCGCCCACTTCCACTACATCATCTTCGGCGCGGCCGTCTTCCCGATCTTCGGCGGGATGTACTACTGGTTCCCGAAGGTCACCGGGAAGCTGTATTTCGAACGGCCCGGCCAGATCAGCTTCTGGGTGCTGTTCGTCGGCACGAACCTCCTCTTCTTCCCGATGCACATCGTCGGGCTGCTCGGGATGCCGCGGCGGAACTACACGTACCCGTCCGACCTCGGCTGGAGCTCGTACAACCTCGCCGAGACGATCGGCGGCTACATCACCGCCGCCGGGATCCTGCTGCTGATCGGCAACCTCTTCTGGAGCTACTTCCGCGGGCCGGACGCGGGCCCCGACCCGTGGCACGGCGCCACCCTCGAATGGACGACGAGCTCGCCGCCACCGCCGTACAACTACGCCGTCATCCCGAAGGTCTCGAGCGCGTACGCGAACTGGGACAAGGCCGACCGCGCAGCCGACCGCGAGAAGCTCGCGCGCGGCATCCTCGTGCTGCAGGCGGGCCACCAGCAGGTCGAGGTGACGCCGGTCGACGGCACCCTCGACCAGATCGTCGAGATGCCGCACGAGTCGCCGTGGCCGCCGCTGCTCGCGCTCTCGCTGCTGCTCGTATTCAGCGCGCTCGTGCTCGGCAAGTTCGGGCTGGCCGGGATCTTCGGCATCGCCGCGGTGCTGACGCTCTTCGGCTGGCACTCCAGGGAGCCGCAGGAGTCGTGACCGACTACGCCGCAGCGACGATCGCCCGCCGCACCGGCCCGCCCGCAGCGTGGTGGGGGATGCTGATGCTGATCGCGAGCGAGGGCGTGCTCTTCGCCGCGTTCATCGGCACGTTCTTCTACCTCCGCTTCAACGACCCGGCGTGGCCGCCGCCCGGCGACCCGGAGCCGAAGGTCGTGGTGCCGCTCATCATGGTCGCCGTCCTGACGACGACGAGCCCGCTCATGCACGCGGCGTGGCGCGCGGTGCGCGACGGCCGGGTCGCCTCGGTGCGCCTCTTCCTCGTCGCGTCGCTCGTCGTGCAGAGCGGCTACTTCGCGTACGAGGTCCACGACTTCGCCGACCAGGTCCACCGGACCCCGATCTCGACCGACGCGTACACCTCGGCCCACTTCGTGCTGCTCGGCGCCGACCACGGGCACGTCTTCGTCGGGATCCTCTTCAACCTCTGGCTGCTCTGGAAGCTTGCGCGCGGCATCACGCCGTACCGCGCGAACGCGCTGCAGGCGATCGCGCTGTACTGGCACTTCGTCGTCATCCTCACCTGGGCGGTCACGGGGGCCGTCCTGTCGGCGGCGGTCGGATGAGGCTCCGGCGCCTCGCACGCCTCCAGTGGGTCGGCCTCCTGCTCGGGGCGATCACGTGGACGACCGCGCACCTCGCGGGCATCGGCATCACGCAGGCCGAGTGCAACGCGACCGGGACGACGCGCTGGGGGCTCTCGAACCCGACGTGGCAGGGAACGGTGCTCGGCGTCTCCGTCGCCTTCATCCTGCTCGCGGAGATCTGCGCGGTGCTCGTCTTCACGCGCACCCGCGGCTTCGAGTTCGGCGACGGCCCGCCGGTCGAGGGCGTCGAGGGCGAGCGCAAGCCGACCCGCATCCACTTCTTCAGCGCGGCCGCCGTCGCGGCCAACGCGATCTTCCTGATGATCGTGCTGCTCGACGGGATCGCGAACCTCTTCGACATCGCGTGCAGGCAGTCGTGAGGCTCGCCGCCGTCATCGTCGTCGCACTGGCCTGCGCGGGCGCCGCGTCGGCGCAGAGCCCGCTCGTCACGCGCGGCGAGCACCTGTACGGCCGCTACTGCGCCTCCTGCCACGGGATGAACGGCGTGGCGACGCCGCGCACGATCGGCGCCGGCCCGGGACGCTCGCAGGCGCAGCAGCGCGCCGTCGCCCCCTCCCTGCGCGGCGTCGGCGCGCGCGCAGCCGACTTCTACCTCCGCACCGGCTACATGCCGCTGCAGCACGTCGGCGAGCAGCCGCGCCGCTCGCGCGTCATCTTCGACGAGGGCCAGATCCGCGCTCTGATCGCCTACGTCGCCTCGCTCGGCGGCGGCCCGCCGATCCCGCAGCCGCACCCGGAGCGCGGCGACATCAGCCTCGGCCAGCACCTCTTCACCGACCATTGTGCGGGCTGCCACCAGATCGCCGCCGAGGGCGGCTACGTCACGGGCGCGATCCCGCCGCCGCTCGAGGACGCAACGGCGACGCAGGTCGCGCAGGCCGTCCGCATCGGCCCGTACGTGATGCCGCGCTTCTCACGGAAGGCGATCACGACGCACCAGCTCGACTCGCTCATCGCCTACGTCGAGTACGCCAAGCATCCCGACGACCCGGGCGGCTGGGCGATCGGCCACCTCGGGCCCGTGCCGGAAGGGCTCGTCACCTGGTTCATCGCGATGGTCGCGCTCGTCTTGACGTGCCTCGCGATCGGGAAGCGCCTGCGGAGCCATGAGTAGGATCAAGGACCTCCTCGTCTCGCTGACCGTGCTGCTGATGGGACGCGGGCGCCCGTCGCTGCCCGAGCGCGAGCGCATCGTCCCGGACGAGCCGGCCAACCCCGGCTGGGAGCTCGTCGCGGTCGCCCTCTTCGGGCTGGGCGCGCTCTCCGCGATCGCCTTCCCGGTCCTCTACGGCCTCGCCGACCACCTCTCGCACGAGAACCAGTGGTTCGGGCTGTCGCTCGGCCTGGCGTTCGTCTTCATCGGCGCCGCGCTCGTCGTGACGGCGCACAAGCTGATCGCCACGGAGGAGCTCGAAGAGGACTACCCGCCCGAGGAGCACCCCGAGGAGCAGGAGACGATCGTGCAGGTCGTCGAGGAGAGCGGCAGCCGGTTCACGCGCAGGGGGCTCTTCATGCTGTCGCTCGGCGGCGCCGGCGGCGCGCTCGGGCTGGCGCTCCTCACACCGCTCGTGTCGCTCGGCCCGGTGTTCCGGATCGCGCCGTTCTTCGGCACGCCGTGGCGGCGCGGCCGCCGGCTCGTCGACGAGCACGGCCGGCCCTGGAAGGCGTCCGACATCGAGGAGGACACGTTCTACACGGCGTTCCCGGAGGGCGCCGACCGGGAGGAGCTCGGCTCGCCGATCGTGCTCGTGCGGCTGCCGGAGGAGCGCCTGAAGCTGCCGGCGAGCCTCGCCCACTACCCGGCGAACGGGATCGTCGCCTACTCGAAGATCTGCACGCACGCGGGCTGCGCGATCTCGCTCTACCGCACGCCGCTCTTCCAGCCCGACGAGCCGCGCCCCGCGCTCGTCTGCCCGTGCCACTACTCGACGTTCGACCCCGGCGACGGCGGCACCGTGCTCTTCGGCCCCGCAGGCCGGAAGCTGCCGATGCTGCCGCTCGAGATCGACGGCCGCGGCGAGCTGCGCGCAGCCGGCAACTTCGACGAGGCCGTCGGCCCGTCGTGGTGGGGTGTCCGCAACCGGAAGCCGGGCCCGTCGTGATCAGGAAGACGGTCCGGTTCCTCGACCAGCGCACCGGCGACGCGCCGCTCGTCCGGAAGACCCTGCGCTACCTCTTCCCCGACCACTGGTCGTTCCTGCTGGGCGAGGTCGCCCTCTACTCGTTCGTGATCCTCGTCCTCACCGGGACATACCTCGCCTTCTTCTACACGCCCTCGACGAAGGAGATCACCTACCACGGGCCGTACGCGCCGCTGCGCGGGCAGCAGATGAGCGAGGCGTACCACTCGGTGCTCGACATCTCGACGAGCGTGCGTGCAGGCCTCCTGATCCGGCAGACGCACCACTGGGCGGCCGACGTCTTCATCGCGGCGATCTTCCTGCACCTGCTGCGCGTCTTCTTCACCGGCGCGTACCGCAAGCCGCGCGAGCTCACATACGTCATCGGGATCACGATCCTCGTCGTGTCACTGCTCGAGGGCTACATGGGCTACTCGCTCGTCGACGACCTGCTCTCGGGGATGGGGCTCGCGATCGGGTACGCGGTCGCCATCTCGCTCCCGTTCGTCGGCGGCAACTTCGGCGAGCTGATCTGGCACGGGCCGTTCCCGGGCACGGAGGCGTTCTGGTCGCGGATGTACATCGCGCACGTCTTCCTCGTCCCCGCCCTCCTCGCGCTGCTCCTCACCGCGCACCTTGGCCTCGTCGCGCTCAAGCACCACACCCAGTTCAGAAGGAGCGACCCGCGCGCGACGCAGCGGAAGCTCGTCGGCGTGCCGCTCTACCCCGGCCAGACCCCGCGGTCGCTCGGCCTCTTCCTGATCACCGCCGGCGTCCTCTTCCTGCTCGGCGGCCTCGTGCAGATCAACCCCATCTGGCTGTGGGGGCCGTACCACACCTACCTCTCGACGAACGGCGCGCAGCCCGACTGGTACCTCGGCTGGCTGATCGGCGGCCTGCGCCTCGTGCCCGGCTTCGACGTGACGATCGGCAGCTACACGCTCGTGCCGAACCCGTTCTGGGGCGGCGCGCTGTTTCCGCTCGTCGTGTTCGGGTTCCTGCTCGCGTGGCCGATGCTCGAGCGGCGGTTCATCACGCACGACGACGGCTTCCACAATCTCGCCGACCGCCCGCGCGACGCGCCGCTCCGCACGGCGATCGGCATCGGCGTCTTCACCTGGGTCACGCTCGTGTTCGTCGCCGGCGGGATCGACCGCGTCGCGGTGATGTTCGACCTCAGCTACACGGCGGCGATCTGGGCGTTCCGGTTCCTGATCTGGGTGATCCCCGTGCTCTTCGGCGTGATCGCGTATCGCGTCTGCGTCGAGCTGCAGCGCGGCGAGGAGGCGGAGCGCGTCCGCAAGCGCGCCGAGCACCGCGCGAAGGCGATGGCGGAGTCGTAGTGCTCACGGTCCTGCAGCAGAAGCTCGCCGAGGCGCACGGCCTCGCGATCTCGGCCTCGGTCGTCACGCACAAGGTGGCGGAGCGCATCGTCGACCCGACGCTCCTCGGGGAGCTCGAGCGGATGCGCGAGGAGGCGGACGAGACGCGCGTGCGCTGCGTGCTGCTGGAGCGCTCGCTCCCCGAGTTCGACGAGCTGCGCGCGCACGCGAACTCCACGCACGAGACGGGTGCCGACCTCGTCGGTGCCTGGTTCAACGCGGGCACCGACCCGCTCCGCGCCTGGACGTTCCTCGCGATGGGCGAGGCCGCCGAGGTGGCCGCGTGGTCGGCGGTCGCGACGCTCGCCGCCCAGGCCGGCGACGGGCCCGTCGCCGAGCTCTCGGCGTGGGCGCTGCCGGTGCAGAAGCAGCACCTGCAGGCGGCGCTCGACGGCGCGGTCGTCCTCGCCGCCTCGCTCGAGCCTGCCGCGCCCCGCTGGGGCTGAGCGCTAGCCTCGTCCGCGAGCCGATGACCGACCTCGAGACTCCCGCCTGGGGCATCGAGCCCGTCCCCGAGCGCCTGCGCGTCCTCGGCGTCCTCGACGGCTTCCTGCTCTGGGCGAACCTGTCCGTGTCGCTGCTCGTGATCGTCGCGGGCGCATTCCTCGTCCTGCCCGCCGGCGAGGGCGGGCTCGGCCTGTCGCTGCCCGAGGCGGTCGGCGCCACCGTCGCGGCTGCGATCGTCGGGAACGCGCTGCTCGGGCTCGGCGGCCTGATCGGCGCCGACGCGCGCGTGCCGACGATGGTGCTGCTGCGCGCGCCGCTCGGCCGCCGCGGGTCGTACCTTCCGACCGCGCTCAACATCGTCCAGTGCCTCGGCTGGTCGGTGTTCGAGCTGATCATCATCGCGACGGGCGCGAGCGCGCTTTCGCAGCAGGTTCTCGGCTTCGGCGGCGTCGCGTTCTGGAAGATCCTCTTCGGCGTCGTCGCGACGGCGCTCGCGCTGCTCGGCCCGGTCGGGTTCGTCCGCAAGTACGTCCGCAAGTTCGCGGTCTGGATCGTGATCGCGTCGCTCGGCTACCTGACGTGGTGGTCGCTGCACGGACAGCACCCGGTGCGCCTCTGGCACCGCGGCGGCGCGCACGCCTTCTGGGCCGGCTTCGACCTCGTGCTGGCCTCGATCATCAGCTGGACGCCGCTCGTCGCCGACTACACGCGCTTCGCGCGCTCGCGCAGGGCCGGGTTCTGGAGTGCAGGGCTCGGCTACTTCGTGCCGACGATCCCGCTCTTCGTGCTCGGTGCGGTGATCGCGATGGCGCGCCAGATCAGTGACGCACCGGGCCTCCTCACCGCGATCGCCGCCGGCGGAGCCGCGAGCGTCCTCGCCCTGCTCGCGCTGACGGTGGACGAGAGCGACGAGGCGTTCGCGAACGTCTACTCGGGCGCGGTCTCGCTGCAGAACCTGCTGCCGTTCGTGCCGCAGCGGCTGCTCGTCGGCGGCGTCGCCGCGCTCGCGACCGCCGGCGCGCTGATCGTCGACCTGCGCAACTACCAGCCGTTCCTCTACCTGCTCGGGTCGTTCTTCGTGCCGCTCTTCGCCGTCCTGCTCGCGGACTGGCTGCTCACGGGCCGCAGCTACTCGCACGACGACGTCTTCCGCGCGCCCGAGGTGCGCGTCGAGATGATCGCCGCCTGGCTCGTCGGGTTCTGCCTCTACCAGTGGCTGTCGCCGCAGGGGCCGTCGTGGTGGACGAGCCTCGTCGCGCACGCGCATCCGCACGCGCTGCCGTGGGGCGGCGCGTCTCTCCCGAGCTTCGCAGCCGCGTTCCTGATCGCGGCCGTCGTGCATCTCGCGTTTTCCTTCCAGACAGCGGAGGTAGGCCACTAGCGTCGTGCCGTCCTTCGCCGGGCTCGCGAGCGCTCGACTCGCCCGCGTCCGGCGAGGCCTCTGGCCGTCCGCGCAGACGGCCGCCGCGGCGGCGATCTCCTGGTGGATCGCGCGCGCCGTCCTCTCGGAGTCGCGGCCGCTCTTCGCGCCGATCGTCGCCGTGATCGCGCTCGGCTTCACGACCGGGCAGCGCGGACGGACCGCCGTGCAGACCGTCCTCGGCGTCGCGATCGGGATCGCGGTGGCCGACGTCGTCGCGCACGCGATCGGTGCCGGCGGGCTCCAGATCGCAGCCGTCGTGTTCGTCGCGATGCTTGCCGGCCTCCTCGTCGGGACGAGCTCGACGTTCGTGGTGCAGGCGGCCGTCTCCGCCGTGATCGTCGCCGCCGCCTACCGTCCCGGTGTCGGGCTTTCGCCGAGCCGGCTCCTCGAGGCGCTCGTCGGCGGCGCGGTCGCGCTCGTCTTCAGCCAGGTGCTGTTCCCCGTCGATCCCGTCGCACGCGCCGAGCGGGCGGCGGCACGCCTCGTCGAATCGCTCGCCGAGGCGCTCGAGCGGGCGGCGCGCGGCGAGCCGGCCGGCGCCGGGCCGCTCCCCGCGGCGATGCGGGAGCTCGACGAGGCGCTCGAGGTCGCCACGCAGGCCGTCCGGCTCGCACCGACACGCCGCCGCGTCCGAGGCACCGTCGACGCGTACCGCGACGCCCGCCCGCACCTGGAGCTCGCCGCGGCGTCGGCGGCGACCCTGGCGCGCATCGCGGAGCGCGCCGGCGACGAGTCGGGCGCATTCGCTCCGGCGATCGACGCGGTCGCGCAGCTCGCACGCAGGACCGACGCCGAGAGGCTCGCCGCGGCCCGCGCGCGCATCGCAGAGCTGCCCGACGAGCCGCTCACGTCGGCGGCCGCACGCCTCACGCTCGAGTCGATCGCAGCCGAGCTCGCTGCAGCCGCCCGTCTCGAAACGCCATGATGCGCACCGATGATCGCGCTGCTCGGCAACCTCTCGCGCGATCTCGTGCCCGGCGGAGAGGCGAAGGCGGGCGGCGGCCCTTTTCACGGTGCCCGCGCCCTGCAGCGCCTCCGCGTCCCGGCACGGATCGTCGCCCGCTGCGCGGTGGCGGACCGCACGGCGCTCCTGCCTCCGCTCGTCCGGCTCGGGACGCCCGTCCGCTACGTCCCGGGCGAGCAGACCGCGGCGTTCTCGTTCACCTACGACGGCGACCGGCGCACGATGTGGATCGAGGGGCTCGGCGACGAGTGGCGGCCCGCCGACCTGCCGGATCTCCGCTGCCGCTGGGTGCACGTCGCGCCGCTCTCGCGGATGGAATGGCCTGCCGACACGCTGGCCGCGCTCGCACGGCGGCATCGCGTCTCGTACGACGGCCAGGGTCTCGTGCGGCGGCCCGAGGTCGGCCCGCTGCAGCTCGACGACGACTTCGACCCCGAGATCCTCCGCCACATCTGGGTGCTGAAGCTCGCCGAGGAGGAGGCCGAGGTGGTCGGCGACCCGACCGCCCTCGGCGTGCGCGAGGTGCTCGTCACCCACGGCTCGCGCGGCTCGACGATCTACTACGGCGGCACGAGGGAGTTCGTACCGGCGCGCGCGATCCCGCGCGACCCCACCGGCGCCGGCGACGCGTTCGTCACCGCCTACATCGTCGGGCGCAACGCCGGCTTCGCCCCGCCCGGCGCGGCCCGCCGCGCGACCGCCGTCGTGGCGTCGCTCCTTACCCGATGATCGTCGCGACGGTCGGCGGGACGTACGAGGTCGACCTCGAGAGCGGCGAGGTGGAGCCGAGCCTCGTCGCGCCGGATCCGCAGCCCGAGCTCGCGCTGAACCTGCCGCGGGTCGTCGCCGCGGCCGCCGCCGGCTCGACCGTCGTCGCGGTCGTCGACGCGAAGCCGCCGCTGCTCGTCTCGCACGACGCCGGCACCACCTGGCGCGACGGCGGCCGCGGCCTCCCGCCCGGCAGCGCCGTCGCGATCGCGCCGGACGACCCCGACACGGTCGTCTACGCGGCGCGCAACCGGCTCTACGTCTCGCGCGACGGCGGCGTGTTCTGGACGGCGCTCGACGTCGAGCTGCCGGAGATCGTCGCGCTCGGCTTCTAGAAGCTGAACTCGCCGCGGGCGACGACGACCGCGGAGCCGCCCACCTCGACGCGCTCGAGCCGGTCGCCCTCCCCGTGCGCCGACGCGTAGAGCGTCGACGGCCGGCCGATCTCGGCGCCCTGGTGGATCTCGATCTGCTCGCCGAAGCCGATGCGCCGGTGGCGGGCGAGGTGCACCGCGAGCGGCCCGGCCGCGGAGCCGGTCGCCGGGTCCTCCGGGATCCCGTCGGCCGGGCCGAACATGCGCGTCTTCCAGGCCGCGCCGTCGCGGGCGAAGCAGTTCGTGCCGTCGTGCGTCGCGCGCACGAGCGCGGCGAAGTCCGGCTCGAGCGCGGCGACCGCCTCCGGCGACTCCAGCTCGACGTAGAGATGGCCCGGGCCGAGCGCGTACCGCTCGACCGGCAGCAGCGAGCGCTCGACGCCGAGCGCCGCGAGCACCGCCTCGGCGTTCTCGACCGGCGACCACGTCGGGATCGGCTGCTCCATGCGGCCGAAGACGATCCGCGGCCCGTCGCGCTCGAGCGTCACCGGGACGACACCGGCCTTCGTCTCGAGGCGGATCACGATCTTCTGCAGCGGCCCGCCGAGCACGAAGGCGCTGCCGAGCGTGGGGTGCCCCGCGAACGGAAGCTCGCTCGCCGGCGTGAAGATGCGGATCCGCACGTCGGCCTCGGCACTCGTGGCAGGCAGCACGAACACCGACTCGGAGAAGCTCATCTCCTTGGCGAGCGCCTGCATGTCGGCGTCCGTCAGGTCGCGCGCGTCGGTGAACACGGCGAGTTGGTTGCCGGCGAGGGGTGTGTCCGTGAAGACGTCGCAGACCACGTAGCGGAACCGCCTCATCGCTCGAAGACTCTACGCAAGTCGGGGAAGGACACCGGCGCTTGGTCTGGTCCGGGCAGGACGAGCGGAGCGGGTCCGTAAGCCCGTTGGGACGACTGTCGACAGAAAAGGAGGCGCCCCATGCGCCGGTTGTCCTTGCTCATCGCTCTCGCCATCGCCGCATGCGTCGCGACCACCGTGACGGCGGCGGCTGCGCACCACAAGAAGCCGAAGCCGCAGAGCTCGGCGGCCCGGCACCACCGAAGCTCGAGGACGAAGACCACACCGGTCCGGACGACGAAGACGAAGACCGCGACCGCGCCGTCGACTGCGCCGGCCACCGTCCCGAGCGGCTCGTACCCGCTGCACACGAACGTCGCAGCGACCACCTTCTGGGTCGGCGAGATCTTCGACTCCTCGCTCGCGGACGGCTCGCAGGCCTGCTCCACCTACGACGGCAAGTGGGCCTACCACTGGTCGGGCGGCGTGAACCTCGGCACCGACCCGTCCACCGACTGCGCGGGAGCGCCGATCGGCGGCTGCGACGGCGTGCCGTCCGGGACCGGCGGCGGCTTCGCCTGCCGCACCGAACGCCGGACCGCCGCGAACGGCTACTTCCCGACCTCGTCGTCGGTGCACCCGGCCGAGAACCCGTTCTACCTCGACCTCCCGTTCGACGACGTGAACGACAGGACCGCGTTCGCCCAGCGCTGCCAGGTGATCCCGTGGGCGTCCTCGGTGCCCGCGTCGAAGTGCGGCGACCAGTCGTACTCGTACATGAAGAACCGCTGGGTCGCGATCACCGGCCCGAACGGCAACACGTGCTACGGCCAGGTCGAGGACGCGGGCCCGTCGCACGGGTCGCTCTACCACGACGCCGCCTACGTCTTCGGCTCGAACGACGCGCGGCCGGCGCAGGGCCAGTTCAACAACGCAGGGATGGACGTGTCGCCCGCGCTGAACGGCTGCCTCGGCTTCAAGGAGCTCGACGGCGACAGCGACCGCGTCTCGTGGCGCTTCGTCGACAGCCCGCCCGCCGGGCCGTGGACGCGGATCGTCACCACCTCCCAGGTCTCGTGACCTGGGAGGTACCTTGGTGAGGAGGCTCAGATGTACGCCCTCTCCCTGATCACGGCTCTCGTCATCGCGGCCGCAGGGCCGCCCCACAAGCCGAAGCCGCCCGTCTACCCGCTGCACACGAACGTCGTCGCGACGACGTTCTGGGTGGGCGAGATCTTCAACGCGTCGATCGCGGACGGCTCCCAGGTCTGTTCGACCTACGACAGCAAGTGGGCCTACCACTGGTCGGGCGGCGTGAACCTCGGCACCGACCCGTCGACCGACTGCGCCGGCGCGCCGATCGGCGGCTGCGACGGGATCCCGTCCGGGAGCGGCGACCGGTTCACGTGCCGCACCGAGCGCCGGACCGCGAGGAACGGGTACTTCCCGACCTCGCGGTCGGTGCACCCGAAGCAGAACCCGTTCTACCTCGACCTGCCATACGACGACGTCAACGACCGCACCGCGTTCGCCCAGCGCTGCAGGGTGATCCCCTGGGCGCGGTCGGTGCCGGCCTCGAAGTGCGGCGACCAGTCGTACTCGTACATGAAGAACCGCTGGGTCGCGATCACGGGGCCGAACCACCGCACCTGCTACGGCCAGGTCGAGGACGCCGGTCCCTCGCACGGCTCCCTCTACCACGACGCGGCCTACGTCTTCGGCACCCGGAACGCCCGCCCGGCGCAGGGGCAGTTCAACGACGCGGGGCTCGACGTCTCCCCCGCCCTGAACGGCTGCCTCGGCTTCCGGGAGCTCGACGGGGACGGCGACCGCGTCTCCTGGCGGTTCGTGACGAAGCCGCCGCCCGGCCCGTGGACGCGCATCGTCACCACCTCGCAGGTCTCCTGAACCGGGCCTTGCCCTCCGACCGGTCGAGGTCGCACAATCGGGGCTAGCTCCATCCGTCACAAACCCCTAGGAGGTCAGGTGGAAAGCCACGCGCACCACCACGACGATGAACGGCTCCTGCACAAGCTGGGCTACGCGCAGGTGCTCTACCGCGAGATGGGCGGGTTCTCGAACTTCGCGATCTCGTTCACGATCATCTCGATCCTCGCGGGCTGTCTCACGTCGTACTTCATCGCGTTCGACAACGGCGGCCCGATCGCAGCCACGTGGGGCTGGCTGATCGTGGGCTTCTTCTGCGTCCTCGTCGGGCTGGCGATGGGTGAGATCGCGTCGTCGATGCCGACGGCGGGCGCGATCTACTACTGGTCGTCGAAGCTCGGCGGCCCGATCTACGGCTGGTTCTCGGGCTGGCTCAACCTGATCGGGCAGATCGCCGTGACCGCCGCGATCGACTACGGCGCCGCGATCTTCTGGACGGCGCTGATGCACCTCTGGTTCCCGAGCGTCAGCACCGGCACGCACACGGTGTTCATCACGTTCTCGGCGATCATGGCCGCGCATCTGCTGCTGAACCTGAACGGCGTACGCCTGCTCGCGATGCTGAACTCGATCTCGGCGTGGTGGCACATGGCCGGCGTCGCGGTGATCGTCGTCGTCCTCGCCGTCGTGCCCGACCACCACCAGTCGGCCGGGTTCGTGTTCGGGAAGACGATCAACGCGTCCGGCTTCTCGGGATCGAGCTTCGCGCATCCCGTGTTCTGGTTCGTGTTCGGCATCGGGCTCCTGATGGCGCAGTACACGATCACCGGTTTCGACGCGTCGGCCCACATGAGCGAGGAGACACGCACGGCCTCCCGCTCGGCCGCGTGGGGCGTCGTGATGTCGATCGCCGTCTCGGTCGTGTTCGGCTTCGTCCTGCTCGTCGCCGTCACCTTCGCCGTGCCCGACGTCCAGGGCACGATCGACGCCGGCGGGAACGCGGTGCCGTACATCTGGCAGACGTCGCTCGGCGACCGCTGGGCGGAGTTCCTGCTCCTGATCGCATGCATCGCGCAGTTCTTCTGCGGCGCGGCGTCGGTCACCGCGGCGTCGCGGATGATGTTCGCGTTCTCGCGCGACGGCGCCGTCCCCGGCCGCACGATCTGGCGCAAGGTGACGAGGAGGAACCGCGTACCGATCAACGCCGTCATGGCGATCGCAGTCCTCTCGTGGGCGCTCATGATCCCGACGCTCGCGAACGGCGCGATCGGCTACCTCGTCGGCACGTCCGTCGCCGTCATCGGGCTCTACCTCGCGTTCGCGATCCCGATTGCGCTTCGCATCCGCGCGGGCTCGAGCTTCGAGCACGGCGCCTGGAGCCTCGGCAACCACTACAAGTGGATCAACCCGATCGCGGTCATCTGGATCGCGATCGTGACGGTGCTGTTCCTGATGCCGACCGTCCCCACAGCCATCCCGTGGAAGACGGGCTTCGACTGGAACGTCGTCAACTACGCGCCGATCACGCTGGGCGGCGTCCTGCTCGCGGTCGCCATCTGGTGGGTCGTCTCGGCGCGCAAGTGGTTCAAGGGCCCGGTCGTCGAGGGCACCGAGGCCGAGCTGGCGCAGATCGAGGCGCAGTACGACCGGGGCGGCGGGCAAGGCACCGCCGTTCCGTCGGCGTAGGATCGTTCCCGGACATCGGATCGGAGGGAGCCGGCGAGCGCCGGCTCCCTCCTCTTCAAGGAGGCTTGCGTGCTGACGCTCGATGAGCTGCGCTCGGATTCGTCGATCGACACCGTGATCATGGCGTTCACCGACATGCAGGGCCGCCTGCTCGGAAAGCGCCTGCACCGCGACTTCTTCTTCGAGCAGGTCGACCACGGGCACGGCACGGAGGGGTGCAACTACCTGCTCGCCCTCGACATGGAGATGGATCCCGTGCCCGGCTACGAGATCGCGTCGTGGGAGCGCGGCTACGGCGACTTCGAGCTGCAGCCCGACCTGGGGACGCTGCGCCGGATCCCGTGGCTCGAGGCGACCGCGCTCGTCCTGTGCGACGTCGCGTGGGGCGACTCGTCTCCCGTTCGGCCCTCTCCACGCCAGGTGCTGCGCGCGCAGATCGAGCGCGCGCGGGCGCTCGGCTTCGAGGTGATGGTCGGCTCTGAGCTCGAGTTCTACTTGCTGCGCGAGTCGTACGAGGAGGCGCACCGGCTCGGGTACACGGGGCTCACGCCGTCGGTGCCGTACATCCTCGACTACCACATCCTCGCCACCACCTACGACGAGCCGCTGCTCCGGCAGATCCGCAACGGAATGCAGGGCGCGGGCATCCGCGTCGAGACGTCGAAGGGCGAGGCGTGGCCCGGGCAGCAGGAGATCAACTTCCGCTTCTCCGACGCGCTGACCATGGCCGACAACCACGTCGTCTACAAGAACGGCGCCAAGGAGATCGCGCACCTGAACGGCTGCTCGATCACGTTCATGGCGAAGCCGTCGCACGAGTGGATCGGCTCGTCGTGCCACATCCACTCGTCGTTGTGGCGCGACGGGTCGCCGGCGTTCGCGTCGGACGAGACGCTGTTCGGGCGCTACCTCGCGGGCCAGATCGCGTGCGCCCGCGAGCTGGCGCTCTTCTTCGCGCCGAACGTCAACTCGTACAAGCGCTACGCCGCCGGGTCGTGGGCGCCGACGACGCTCGCCTGGGGGGTCGACAACCGCACCTGCGGCTTCCGCATCGTCGGGTCGGGCGGCGCCCGGCGGGTCGAGTCGCGGATCCCGGGCGCGGACGTGAACCCGTACCTCGCGTTCGCGGCGACGATCGCGGCCGGGCTGTACGGGATCGAGCAGGAGCTGGAGCTCCCATCCGCCTTCGAGGGAAACGCGTACGAATCGTCGGTGGAACGGTTCCCGTCGACGCTGCGCGAGGCGATCTCCTCCCTGGAGAGCGGCTCGGTCGCGCGCGCGGCGCTCGGCGACGACGTCGTCGAGCACTACCTCAACTACGGGCGGACGGAGCAGGGGCTGTTCGACCGCGTGGTCACGAACTGGGAGCGGGAGCGGCTGTATGAGCGCGGCTGAGCCGCCGGTGATCGGCGTCACCACGTACCTCACGCCGGCGCGCTGGGGGGCGTGGGACATGGAGGCGGCGCTCGTGCCGGCGGACTACGTGCGCGGTGTCGTGCGTGCGGGCGGATCGCCGCTGCTCGTGCCTCCGGGCGCGTCCCTCGACGCGACGCTCGCGGTCGTCGACGGGCTGGTGTTCTCCGGCGGCTCGGATCTCGATCCGGAGCTGTACGGCGCCGATGCGCATCCGGAGACGGCCGGGGTGATCCGGGAGCGGGACGACTTCGAGCTGGAGCTGATGCGCGCCGCGCTCGAGCGGGACGTGCCGATGCTCGCGATCTGCCGCGGCTCGCAGGTGCTGAACGTTGCGCTCGGCGGAGACCTGGAGCAGCACGTCCCTGACCGGGTCGGCTCGGAGCTGCATCGCGAGGTGCCGGGCGTGTTCTCCGACCACGGCGTCGAGGTGGTCGGCGGGACGCGGCTCGGCTCGCTGATCGGCGACCGGCACGACGTGAAGTCGCACCACCATCAGGGCTTCGGCGAGGTGGGCGACGGCCTGGTCGTCGCCGCGCGTGCCCCGGACGGGACCGTGGAGGCGCTGGAAGCCCCGGCGCGCCGGTTCACGCTGGGCGTCCTGTGGCATCCCGAAGCGGCCGAAGACCGCGCGCTCTTCGAAGCGCTGGTCGCGGAGGCGAGCGCGTACCGAGCCGCGCGCGGGGCGTAGCTTCTCGGCAGGGCTTGGCTAGACGAGTCCCTTCGCCAAACGACGTGACGAAAGCGTCACGAACTGTCCACAGACGATGCGCGACGGCGCCGGCGCTCGTACCGTGGCCCGCATGCCGCGGCGCCCCCCGATCGATCCGGAAGGGACATACCACGTCGGCTCGCGTGGCTCGTACGGCGCCACGATGTTCGCCGACCCTGCCGAGCACGAGACGTTCCTGCGGATGTACGAGCGCGTGTCGCGGAAGTACCAGTGGCGGACGGCCGCGTGGGCTCTCATGAAGAACCACTTCCACTTCGTGCTCACGCTGACGAAGGGCGGACTGTCCGAGGGAATGCGCGAGCTGAACGGCGGATTCTCGCGCTGGCGAAATGAGATCTACGGCCAGACCGGCAAGGGGCACCTCGTCCGCCACGCCTTCTTCGCGCGTCGCCTCGAGACGACCGACGCGCTGATCGCGGCCTGCGTGTACGTCGACCTGAACCCGACTGCACGTCGCGCGAGATGGTCGGTGCGCCAGTCGGACTGGTGCAGCCAGGCGGCGACGCTCGGGCACTCTCATCCTCGGAGCTTCCACACACCTTCCCTGCTCCTGGAGGCGCTCGACCCTCGACCCGCGAAGGCTCGCGCCGCGTACCGCGAGCTCCTCCGAACCGAGCATGACCGTCGGCGACAGGTCTCCTCGCCAAACGACGAGGGTTACGAGGAGGGTTGGGGCGACTAGGATCGGCGGGATGGCGATTCGCGTGATCAACCCGGCGACCGAGGAGGCGATCGTCACCCTCGAGTCGGCCGGGGTGGGCGAGACCGACGCGGCTGTGGCTGCGGCCCGGCGCGCCTTCCCCGCCTGGCGCGCCGTCGGCCCCGCCGACCGGGCGCGGCTGCTGCGGCGGCTCGCGACGCTCGTCGAGGAGCACGGCGAGGAGCTCGCGCGGATCGAGTCGCAGAACGTCGGCAAGCCGATCAGCGGCGCACGCGGCGAGGTCGGCATGGTCGCCGACGTCTTCCACTACTACGCCGGCGCCGTCGACAAGCCGAGCGGCGAGACGATCCCCGTCGCCGGCGGGATCGACCTGACGTTCCGCGAGCCGCTCGGCGTCGTCGGGCTGATCGTCCCGTGGAACTTCCCGCTCAACATCGCGAGCTGGAAGGTCGGCCCCGCGCTCGCCTGCGGGAACACGATCGTGCTGAAGCCCGCCGAGCTGACCCCGCTCTCCGCGCTCCGGCTCGCCGAGCTGGCGCTCGAAGCCGGGATCCCCGAAGGCGTGTTCAACGTCGTCGTCGGCAAGGGCTCGGTCGTCGGACAGCGGCTCGTCGAGCACCCCGACGTCGCCAAGATCGGCTTCACCGGCAGCACCGAGGTCGGCCGCGGCGTCATGCAGGGAGCCGCCGCCACGATCAAGCGCGTCACCCTCGAGCTCGGCGGCAAGAGCGCCAACGTGATCTTCGCCGACGCCGACCTGGAGAAGGCCGCCGCCGCGGCGCCCTACGCCGTCTTCGACAACGCCGGCCAGGACTGCTGCGCGCGCAGCCGCATCCTGGTCGAGAAGCCCGCCTACGACCGCTTCGCGGACCTGCTGATCGCCGCGACCCGCAACGTCAAGGTCGGCGACCCCGCCGACGACGCGACCGAGATGGGCCCGCTCGTCAGCGCCGCCCACCGGGAGACCGTCGCGAGCTTCGTCGAGGGCGACCCGCTCTTCACCGGCGACGCACCAGACGGCAAGGGCTTCTGGTTCCCCTGCACGCTCGTCGAGGCGACGAACGACGACCGCGTCGCGCGGGAGGAGGTCTTCGGCCCCGTCGCAGCGCTGATCCCGTTCGAGGACGAAGCCGACGCGATCCGGATCGCCAACGACACCCCCTACGGCCTCTCGGGCAGCATCTGGACGCAGAACGGCGCGCGCGCCCTGCGCGTCGCGCGCGCGCTCGACACCGGCGTGCTGAGCGTCAACTCGAACTCCAGCGTGCGCGTGTCGACCCCGTTCGGCGGCTTCAAGCAATCCGGCTTCGGCCGCGAGCTCGGGATGCACGCGCTCCAGGGCTACTCGGAGCTGAAGAACGTCTACTACTCGACGGAGGGCTGATGGCTCGTCTCGACGGCAAGGTCTGCGTGATCACCGGGGCAGGCGGCGGCATGGGCCGCGACGCCGCCGTCCTCTTCACCGAGGAGGGGGCGCAGGTCTGCGTCGCCGACGTGAACGAGGAAGCGGCGAACGAGACCGTCGCCCAGACGAACGGCAACGCCTTCGCCGTGCGCGTCGACGTCGCCGACGAGGCGAGCGTCGCCGCCATGATGACCGCGACGAAGGAGCGCTTCGGCGGCATCGACGTCCTCTACAACAACGCCGGCATCTCGCCCGACGACGACGCGTCGATCCTCGACACGAGCGTCGAGGCGTGGGACCGCGTGCAGGCCGTCAACACGAAGGGCGTCTTCCTCTGCTGCAAGCACGGGATCCCCCACCTGCTCGAGCGCGGCGGCGGCAGCGTGATCAACGTGGCGAGCTTCGTCGCGATCGTCGGCGCCGCCACCAGCCAGATCTCCTACACCGCCTCCAAGGGCGCAGTCCTGTCCATGACGAGAGAGCTCGCGGTGCAGTTCGCGCGGCAGAACGTCCGCGTGAACGCCCTCTGCCCCGGACCGGTCGAGACGCCGCTCCTGCTGAACATCTTCGGCGACAACCCGGCAGCGCTCGAGCGCCGCCGCACGCACTGGCCGACCGGTCGCCTGGCGAAGCCGCGCGAGATCGTCAACGGCGCGCTGTTCCTGGCCTCCGACGAGTCGAGCTACGTGAACGGCGCGACCTTCCTGGTCGACGGCGGCCTCACCGCCGCGTACGTGACGCCCGAGTGAAGATCTGCCTGATGATCGAGGGCCAGGAGGGCGTCTCCTGGCCGCAGTGGGTCGCGCTCGCGCGCGCCGCCGAGGACGCCGGGCTCGACGGCCTCTTCCGCTCCGACCACTACCGCTCGATCGGCCGCGGCGACCCCGCGGGCTCGCTCGACGCCTGGGGCACGCTCTGCGCGCTCGCGGCGATCACGACCGACATCCGCCTCGGGACGCTCGTCTCGCCCGTCACGTTCCGTCACCCGTCGGTGCTGGCGAAGCTCGTCACGACCGCCGACCACGTGTCGAACGGGCGCGTCGAGCTCGGCATCGGCGCCGGCTGGATGGAGGCCGAGCACGAGTCGTACCGGTTCGACTTCCGCACGACCAGGGGGCGCCTCGACGAGCTCGACCGCCAGCTCGCCGAGATCACGCGCCAGTGGACGGAGGCCGACGACGTGTGGCCGAAGCCCGTGCAGAAGCCGCGGCCGCCGATCCTCGTCGGGGGCAGCGCGAAACCGCGGACGGTCGCCGCGGCGGTCAGATACGCCGACGAGTACAACACCGTCTGGCCGACCGTCGAGGAGGCCCGCG
The DNA here is from genome assembly GCA_035546215.1 of Gaiellaceae bacterium. Taxonomy (GTDB): domain Bacteria; phylum Actinomycetota; class Thermoleophilia; order Gaiellales; family Gaiellaceae; genus PALSA-600. The sequence goes on from DASZWR010000078.1 coordinate 51,983, forward strand.
AGCGCAAGCAGCGCCTCGACGAAGCCGCGGCCGCCGCGGGTCGCGAGCCGCTCCGCTTCTCGATGATGCTGAAGCTCGAAGGCAGCATCGACGAGCTCGAGGAGCGTCTCCGCGCCTACGAGGAGGCCGGCGTCTACCGCACGATGCTCCAGCACCTCGAGCACGAGAACGTCGAGCGGGTTGCCGAGCTGGGCGAGCTCGCGGCCCGACTACGCTAGGTGGCGTGCGTGTCTTCCTGGTGCGCCACGCCGAGGCTGCGCCCGGCGAGCCGGACGAGCTGCGCCCGCTGACCGACGCGGGACGCGCGGCTGCGCGCGCCCTCGGCGAGCGGCTGGCCGAGGTGCATCCGGACGCCGTGGTGACGAGCCCGCACCTGCGCGCCCGGGAGACCGGCGAGGCGATCGCGCGCGCCGCCGGCCTCACCGCCCAGCCGCACGACGGCCTCGGCTTCGACGCGACCGCCGGCAGCCTGAGAGCCGCTGTGCAGGGCCGCGGCGAGACGGTCGTCGCCGTCGGCCACCAGCCCAACTGCAGCGAGATCGTGCTCGCCCTCACGGGCCGCGAGGTGCGCTTCGCACCGGCGGACGTGCAGGAGCTCGAGCTGTGACCGCGGTCGTCGTCTCGGGCCTGCGCAAGCGCTACGCCGACCACGAGGCGCTGAAGGGGATCGACTTCCGCATCGAGTCGGGCGAGGTCTTCGGCCTGCTCGGCCCGAACGGCGCCGGCAAGACGACGACTGTGGAGATCCTCGAGGGCTACCGCGCCCGCGACGACGGCGACGTGCAGGTGCTCGGCACCGACCCGCAGCGTGGCGGCACCCCGTGGCGGCAGCGGATCGGGGTGATGCTCCAGAGCTCCTCGCTGTACCCGCACCTGACGGTGCGCGAGACCCTGCAGGTGTTCGCCGGCTACTACGCCACGCCGCGCAACCCGGAAGAGGTGGTCGAGATCGTCGAGCTGGGCGAGAAGGCTGACGCACGCGTCCGCACGCTCTCGGGCGGCCAGCAGCGCCGGCTCGACCTCGGGCTCGCGCTGGTCGGCGACCCGGAGCTGCTGTTCCTGGACGAGCCGACCACCGGCTTCGACCCCAACGCCCGCCGCACCGCCTGGCAGACGATCCGCAACCTGCGCGAGCTCGGCAAGACGATCCTGCTCACCACCCACTACCTCGACGAGGCGGAGCAGCTCGCCGACCGCGTCGCCGTCCTCCGCGCCGGCGAGATCGTGCGCGAGGGGACGCCCGCCGAGCTGACCGGGGGCGAGGTGGAGACCGAGATCCGCTACCGCCGCAACGGCGGCGAGGTGGTCGAGCGGACGCGCGAGCCGACGCAGCGTCTGCACGCGCTCACCGCCGAGGCGCTCGAGCGCGGCGAGGAGCTCGAGGCGCTCGAGGTGCGGCGTCCCACGCTCGAGGACGTGTACCTGGAGCTGACCGCCGAATGAGGCTTTTCGTGCACGAGGTCCGCACCGAGCAGAAGCTCTTCTGGCGGAACCGCGAGGCCGCCTTCTTCACGTTCTTCCTGCCGGTCATCTTCTTCCTCGTGTTCGCGTCGATCTACGGGAACGACACGATCGAGGGGATCCGCGGCGCCCCGTTCCTGCAGGCGGGGATGATCGGCTACGGCGTGGCGTCGACGGCGTTCGCCGGGCTCGCGATCACGATGGTGATCCGCCGCGAGAGCGGCGTGCTGAAGCGCATCCGGGCGACGCCGCTGCCGCCGACCACCTACCTCGCGGCGGTGCTCGTCTCGACGTTCATCACGTTCCTGATCGAAGCGGCCATCCTGATCGCGCTCGGCCGGCTGCTCTTCTCCGTCCCGCTGCCCGAGCGGCCGGGCTCGCTGCTCGTGGCGCTCGTGATCGGCGCGGCCTCGTTCGCCGCGCTCGGCCTCGGGCTCACCGGGCTCGTGAAGACCGCCGAGGGCTCGTCGGCGGTCGTGAACGTCTTCTACCTGCCGATGGCGATCATCTCCGGCACGTTCTTCTCGCCCGAGCACTACCCGGGCTTCCTGAAGGCGATCGCCGACCTCCTGCCGCTCACCTACTTCACGCGGCTCGCGCGCAACGTGATGGTGCTCCACCACCACTGGTGGACGGAGCTCGGCTCCATCTGGCCGGTGCTCCTCTGGGGCGCGATCGGCCTGGCGGCGGCGATCCGCAGCTTCCGCTGGCAGCCCCACGAGGGCTGACGGAACCAATTACGGCCGTAGAACGTTGTAGGTGTACATGGACGATCCGACCATGGCATTCGTCGTGGAGCGCCACCAGGCGCCCGGCATCGAGGTGCGCGTGAACTTCGGCGTGTTCGCCGGCCGGGAGGCGACGCCCGCAGAGATCGACCGCCTGGCCGAGTGGCTCCTCGACGAGGTCGGCGAGGTCTCGATCATCTCCGAGGAGCGGCACGAGATCGACGCGCACGGCGAGGCGTCCGTCCATCAGGTGCGGATCGAGATCTCCTCGGACGACCTGAACGGGAACCGGGACGAGATCGAGCGGAAGGTGCTCGACCGCGCCGAGCACTGGGCGCGCCTCTGCGTGGCCGAGCGCCACGCAGAGATCACAGACGTCGTCTGACCTCGTCCAGCGTGCGCGCCGCCTGGCGGTGCGCGACCGCGTCGAGTCCCGGACCGGCGAGCCGCCCGAGCACTCCGGTGAGCTTCAGGTCGGTGCGCCAGCGCATGAGCGTGGCGCCTCCGTCGTCCTCGAGGTCGAACGTCGAGAGGACGTCGGCGCCGCCGCCGTGCGCGCGCAGCGCGGCGTGCTCCGGCGGGCGGCGCTGCTGCACCTCGAAGCGGATCGTGATTGCCGGCGCGAGCGGCAGCGGCGGCTTCACCTTCGCCACCCAGTGGTCGGCGTCGAGCACGGTGTGGCTGCGCACCATCGGCATCGCCGCCGCGATCACGTCGGGGCTCGTGAGCAGCTCGAACACGCGCTCCCGCGGAGCCTCGAACCGGCGTTCGCCCTCGACCGTCGTCACTACCGCGTGAGCGTAACCTTCGAAAGCCCGAGCGGGCTGTCGAGGTCGACGCCGCGCAGCTCGGCGAGGCGGAACGCCGCCAGCTGCCCGGGCACCACGGCCACGAGCGGGCTCAGCCAGTCGGGCACGCGCGTCCACAGCGGCAGCGCGATCTCGCCGCGTGCGAGCGCGCGCTCGTCGTCCGAGATGACCACGAGCCTCGGCCCGCGCGCGGACAGCGCGTCGAGCGCGTCGAGCATCACCTGGAGCGCCGGCCCGCGCGGGGCGACCGCGATCACCGGCCAGCCCGACGCGATCGCCGCGACCGGCCCGTGCATCAGGTCGGCGGCGCTGTACGACTCGAAGAGGAGGCCCGACAGCTCGCGGATCTTCAGCGCGACCTCGAAGCAGGTGGCGTAGTTGACGCCGCGCGCGATCACCGTCCCGCCCTCGATCGCCCCGAGCCGGTCGACGGCCTGCGCGTCGTCCCAGGACCGTTCGATCTGCAGCGACAGCTGCGACGGGATGCGCTGCAGCTCGGCGAGCGCGGTGCGGTCGTCGGTCGCGAGCGCGAACAGAAGCGCGACCGCCCCCAGCGAGTTGACGTAGGTCTTCGTCGCGGCGACCGCGAGCTCGTCGCCCGCCTCGAGCGCGAGCACCTCGTCGGAGGCCTCCGCGAGCGGCGATGCGGCGTCGTTGGTGATCGCGACCGTCGGTCGGCCCTGCCTGCGCGCTTCCTCGATTACCTCCTTCACGTCGGGCGAGCGGCCCGACTGCGAGATGCCGATCACGAGCGCGCCGTCGAGCCGCGGCGGCTGCTCGTAGAGCGTGTAGAGCGACGGCGTCGCGAACGACACGGGCACCCGGTGCGAGCGGCCGAGGACGTACTGCGCGTAGCGGGCCGCGTTCGAGGAGCTGCCGCGCGAGGCGATCAGGATGTAGCGCACGTCGTCGCGCCCGAACAGCCGGCCGATCCGCTGGGCGGTCGCGCGCTGCGTGTCGATGAGCCGCATGAGCGCCTGCGGCTGCTCGCGCAGCTCGCGCTCGAGGTGCGTGGTCATGCGAGCAGCGCCTCCGCCGCCTCGAGCGACGCGCGGCCGCCGCCGTAGGTCGCGACGAACCCGCGCGCGTGCCGCGGCCGCCACACCGGGAGCCCGATCTCGACGACGACTGCGCCGGGCCGGTCGGCGGCCTCCATCCACGGGTGCCGGTGGACGTCGCGGACGACGTAGACGTCCGCCTCGGGCACCGGCTCGCCCTCGCGCACGACCGCCGCTCCGGCGAGGCCGTGCGCCGCCTCCCCGGCGGCGATGTTCGCGACCGGCCGGAGCTCGACGATCCGCGGCGTCCCCGGGAACGACACGTCGCCCTCGACCGAGACCGCGCGGCGTGCGGCCCCGCGGACGTCGGGGGCCTCGCCGGCCGCGGGGCGCGCCCAGCCGGCGAGCCGGGCGACCCGCCCGGCCGCCTCCGCCAGCCGTTCTGCATCGACCCGTGCTGCGAGCGCGTCGACGATTCGCATCGTGTCCTCCTCGCCGACATCGTGCCCGACGATCAGCGCGTCGCAACCTGCCTCGACCGCGAGCACCGCGGCGTCCGCCAGATCGTGCCGCGCGCTCACGCCCTTCATCTCGAGCGCGTCGCTGACGACGACCCCGGCGAAGCCGAGCTCGCCGCGCAGGAGGCCGTCGACGATCGTCCGGTCGAGGGTCGCCGCGTCTGCGTGCACCTTGATGTGGGCGGTCATGATCGACTGCACGCCTGCCGCGACCGCCGCGCGGAACGGCTCCAGGCCGTCCTCGAGCGGCCCGACGAGCGCCGGCAGCGCGAGGTGCGAGTCCTCGACCGTCGAGCCGTGACCCGGGAAGTGCTTGGCGCACGCAGCGACGTGGTCGCGCTGGAGCCCGCGCACCGCGGCGCCGACGTGCCGCGCCACGAGCGCCGGGTCGGAGCCGAACGCGCGCGTCCCGATCACCGGGTTGCCGGGCACGTTCACGTCGGCGACGGGCGCGAAGTCCCAGTTCACCCCGGCCCGGGCGAGGTCGGCCGCGATCGCCGCCGAGACGTCCTCGGTCAACCGCGGGTCGTCGACGGCGCCGAGCGCCGCACCGCCGGGATAGGAGCTGCCGGTGCGCCACTCGAGGCGCGTGACGTCGCCGCCCTCCTCGTCGATCGCGAGCAGGACGTCCTCGCGCTCGGCGCGCAGCGCGGCTGTGAGCGTCGGCAGGTCGTCGCAGTTGTAGGCGAAGAGGACGAGCCCGCGACCGCCCGCCGCCAGGAAGCGCCTGATCCAGTCCGGCGGCGTCGAGCCCGGGAAGCTCGGCAGGACGCACGCCGCCGCGTCGGTCACCCCCGCACCGCTCCCGAGGTCAGCCCGAAGGCGATCTTGCGCTGGACCAGCAGGAAGAAGACGACCACCGGGATCGCGGTCAGCGTCGACGCCGCCATCAGCGCGCCCCAGTCGGTGTGCCGGCTCGTCCCGTAGAAGTACGAGAGCCAGACGGTGACCGTCTGCTTCGACTGGTCGTTCAGGAGCACGCGGGCGAAGATGTACTCGTTCCACGTCGTGATGAACGCGAAGACGGACGTCGCGACGAGGCCGGGCCCCATCAGCGGCAGCAGGATCTTCAGGAACACGCCGACGCGCGTGGAGCCGTCGACCATCGCCGCCTCCTCGAGGTCCTTCGGGATCCCGAGCAGGAACCCGCGCAGCGTCCACACCGAGAACGGCAGGACGAACGTCAGGTAGGTGACGATCACGCCGGTCAACGTGTTCACCTGGTGATAGCGCGCGAGCACGACGTACAGCGGGATGATCAGCCCCGCCTGCGGCAGCATCTGGATGCCGATCACGAAGACGATGAAGAGCTTCCGGCCGCCGAAGCGGAAGCGCGCGAGCGCGATCGCGGCGAGGAACGAGAGCACGATTGCGATCGCGACCGTGACGAGCACGATCACGACGCTGTTTCTCACGTCCTCCCAGAAGTACGGCTTGTGCAGCGCCGCCGTGAAGTGCGCGAGCGTCGGGTGCAGCGGCAGCCACGTCGGGGTCAGCGAGATGATGTCGTCGTCCGGCTTGAACGCCGTCGAGATCATCCAGAACACCGGGAACACCATCACGACGAAGACGGCGAGCCCGAGCGCGTCCCAGCCTGCGCGCCTCATTCCTCCACCCCGATCCGCACCATGCGGCGCACGTAGACGACGCTGAGCAGTGCGACGATCAGCAGCATCAGCAGCGAGATCGCGGCGCCGCGGCCGTAGTCGCTCTTGAAGTAGCCCTCTTCGAAGAGGTAGACGCTCATCAGGTAGTTGCCGGTCGTGATCCGCGCCTGGCCGATGTACAGGTAGGCCTGCGTGAACACGCCGAAGTCCCAGATGATCGAGAGGCTCGTGAGGATGAGCAGGATCGGCTTGAGGATCGGCAGCGTGATGTCGCGGAACGTGCCGAACGCCGTGGCGCCGTCCACCGACGCCGCCTCGATCAGGTCGCGCGGCACCTGCGCGAGCCCGGCGTAGAGCGTGATCACCACGAAGGGCAGCGCGCCCCACACGATCAGCGTCGTCACCATCGCGAGCTGCGAGGTGGGCGTCGCGAGCCAGTCGTGCTGCTCGTAGCTCCCGACGTGCAGCTTCGTCAGCGTGTAGTTGAGGACGCCGTTCTCGGGGTTCGTCATCCACGACCACACCTGCACCGCGACGACGACCGGCATCGACCACACGAGCACGAGCCCCGAGCTGAGCAGGATGCGCACCCAGCTCGACACCTTCGTCAGGAGCAGCGCCATCAGCATCCCGAGCACGATCGTCAGCGAGACGTTCACCGCCGTGAACACGATCGTGCGGACGAGGGTGTGCCAGAAGACCTGGTCGTGGAGGATGGCGCGGTAGTTGGCGAAGCCGATCCCGGCGCCCCTGTGCTGGATCAGCTCGAAGAGGCCGTACCGCTCGGTGGACAGCTTGACGAGCCAGTAGAGCGGATAGCCGAGGATCACGGCGATCGTCACGACGACCGGCGCGATCAGCGCGTACGGCACGGTGCCGCGTGCGAACCGGGCCCGGGCACGGCGCCGCCGCCGGGCTGCTCCGAGGAGCGTCCCGGCGGCGGTTGCCGTGCTGGACCCGTCAGTCAAGCGCCTACGGCTGGTTGAGCACCGAGGCGATGTTGTCGCTCGCCGACTGCGCCGCCTGCTTGACGGACAGCTTGCCGGTGAGGATCTGGGCGAGCATGTTGCGGAGGATGTTCCCGTTCTCGACGTCGACCCAGTGCTTCGCGGTCGGCACGAACCACGAGCGGGAAGCCGCGCGCTCGTTCACGCTCGATCCGAGCAGGTTGGTCGCGTTCGGGATGTTGCCCTTCGCCTGGAGCGCCTTCTCCGACTGCGTGTCGGTGAAGTCCTTGATCCAGTCGGACGCGAGCTGCTTGTTCGCGCTCGTGACCGGCACGGCGAGGTCGGAGCCGCCGAGGAAGCCCGGCATCGCGGTGCCCGAGACGTGGCCCGGCATCACGAACTGGGCGGTCGACGCCGTGTACTTCTTCCCGACGCAGCAGCTGAACCAGCTCGGGCCGATCATCGAGCCGGCCTGCCCCTGCGCGTAGACGTCATACGGGTTCGGGTGCGTCTCGTCCGTCGTCTTCGAGGCGCGCGAGACCGCGGTGAAGAAGTTCTTGTACGCGGTCAGGCCCGCGATCGACTTCGGCGAGGAGAGCAGGCCCTTCCACTTGCCGCTCACCTGGGTGGCGATGCCGCCGCCGTAGTCGAAGACGAAGCCCATCGCGAAGTACCAGTCGGTGCCCGCGATGTAGAGGGGCGAGTACCCCTTCTTGCTGTCCTTCTTGAAGAGCAGCTTGGCGTCGCTCGCGTACTGCGCGGTCGAGCTCGGCAGCTTCTTGATGCCCGCCTGCTTGAACAGGTCGGTGCGGTACGTGACGACGCGCGAGCCCGCGTAGTACGGGACGGCGAAGAGCTTGCCGCTGTAGGTGCCGGACTTCGCGAGGCCGCTCAGCCAGTTCGCGGAGTTGTCGAAGCTCGACTTGTTCAGCTGCGCGAACGCGCCGGCCGCCATGTACTTGGTCGTCTCGGTGTTCCCCATCTCGACGACGTCCGGGCTCGACGACCCGCCGCCCGCGGCGAGGACCGTGTCGAGCTTCTGCAGGTGATCGCCCCAGCTCTGATACTGGACGTTGACCGTCCAGCCGGGGTGATCCGTCTGGAACTGCTGGTTCGCCGCCGCGACCACGTCCGGCCATCCGGACTGCGCGTCGGTCTGCAGCCACACCGTGATGCTGTTGGCAGCCGCCCTCTGCGTCGCCCCCGAGGTCGTGGCCGCGACCGCCGCGGCTGCGAGGGCGGCGAGACAGAGAGCGACGATGCTGCGTCTCTTCATCTGGAAGCCTCCAGAGTCGGGCGGGCCTTTCCCTGGAAACGAGACTCGGCTCCGCGCATTTGGTACAGACCACTAGCCATTGCGCGCCATGGTCTCACACCGGTCGGCGAAAAGTCAATACCAATCTCAGAACTGGTCTAGTCCGCTCGCGGCGAGGCTCTGGAGCGGCGCGCCGCCGATCCCGATCTCGGTGACGAGGCGGTACCGGTCGCCGCGATACGTCGAGCTCGTGTACTCGACCATCTCGCCGCCCGCCGACCGGGTGACCCGTTCGAAGAGGAGCGCCGGCGAGTGGAGCGGGACGCCGAGCGTCTTCGACTCCTCCTCGCTCGTGACGGTCGGCTCGACCGTCTGCGTGCCGCCGACGACCGAGATCTCGTAGCGGCTGACGAGCAGCTCGTAGAACGAGTGGCGCTCGAGGTCGTCTGCCGTGAGCCCCGGCACCAGCGACGCGCGGACGTGGAGCAGCTCGATCGCCATCGGGTCGCCGTCCGCGAGCCGCAGGCGCTTCACCGCGACGATCGGCTCGGAAGGCGACACGTGCAGGATCCGCCCGAGGCGCGCCCCGGCGGCGATCTCGCGCAGCTCGAGCGTGCGGCTGCCCGGCGTGAGCCCGCGGGCGCGCATGTCGTCGCTGAACGACGTGAGGTCGATCGTCCCCTTCGGCACCTTGGGCTCCGCGACGAACGTGCCCGCGCCGCGACGGCGCACGAGGTACCCCTCCCGGACGAGCTGGTCGAGGGCCGCGCGGACGGTGAGCCGCGAGACGCCGAGGTCGACACCGAGCTGCCGCTCGGACGGGATCGCGTCGCCGACCGCGAGCGCCTCGATCAGCTCGAGGACGCGCTCGCGCGTCTCTCGCTGCTTGCTCATGCGGTGGCGAGCGCCGGCTCGCCGGCCGCTTCGAGCCGCTTGCCCGAGGCCGGGTCGAAGTAGTGGAAGCGCGCGGCGTCGACGGCGAGCTCGACGGTGGCGCCGACCCGCACCTCCGAGCGCGCGTCGACGCGCGCGGTGAAGAGCGCGCGGTTCGTCGGCAGCAGGCCGCCTTCGGCGGTGGATTCCAGGATCTCCGCAGTCATCGGGGGTGCGTCGACATGGAAGAACACGTGCATGTCGGCGCCCAGATCCTCCACCACCTCGACCTGCACGGCAACCGTGGGCCGGCCCGGCGCGAGCGCGGCGTCCTCGAACGCCTCCGGGCGGATGCCGAGGATGAACCGCTCCTGCGCGGGCGGCCGCCCGACCGGGACGCGGAACTGGCCGAAGCGCACCGCCGAGCCGTCGCAGGTCGCCTCGACGAGGTTCATCGCAGGCGAGCCGATGAACGCGGCGATGAACATGTCCTTCGGCCGGGCGTACAGCTCCTGCGGGCTCGCGCACTGGAGGATCTGCCCGTCGCGCATGACCGCGACGCGCTGGCCGAGCGTCATCGCCTCCGTCTGGTCGTGCGTGACGTAGACGGTGGTGACGCCGAGGCGCTGGTGGAGCTGCGCGAGCGACGCGCGCATGCCGACCCGCAGCTTGGCGTCGAGGTTCGAGAGCGGCTCGTCGAGCAGGAAGGCCTGCGGCTGCCGCACGATCGCGCGGCCCATCGCCACCCGCTGGCGCTGACCGCCCGAGAGCTGAGCGGGCCGCCGGTCGAGCAGCTCGTCGAGGCCGAGCAGACCGGCCACCTCGTCGACGCGCCGGGCGATCTCCGCCTTCGGCGTGCGCCGCGCCTTCAGCCCGTAGCCCAGGTTCTGGCGCACGCTCATGTGCGGGTAGAGCGCGTACGTCTGGAAGACCATCGCGACGTCGCGGCTGCGCGGCGCGAGGTCGGTGACGTCGCGCTCGCCGATCAGGATCGCCCCGTCGGTCGCCTCCTCGAGCCCCGCGATCATCCGCAGGAGCGTCGACTTGCCGCACCCCGAGGGCCCGACGAGCACCAGGAACTCGCCGTCGCCGATCTCGAGCGACACGTCGTCGACCGCGGTGACCGGGCCGAACGCCTTCGTCACGTGCTCGAGGGTGATCCCCGCCATGCCGCGATGGTATAGACCACAGCGCACGGAAACAAGCCCGAATTGGGTGAACTGGTATTGACCAGGGCTCGGACCACTTCTACACTGGCGCGGATGTCCGAGAGGCTCGGAGTGCAGGCAGCGCTCATCGACGGCGTGTTCGTCGCGGGCGACGTCGAGGTCGTGGACGGGTGCATCGCCGCCGTCGGCGTCGCCGCCCCGGGCGGGCAGGGCTTCGCCGTCCCGGGGTTCGTCGACCTGCAGGTGAACGGGTTCGGCGGCGTGGACTTCCTCGACGCCGACACCGCCGGCTACCGGCGCGCCGGCGAGGCGCTCCTCGAGACCGGCGTCACCGCCTACCTGCCGACGCTGATCACGAGCCCGGAGGCGCAGGTCCTCGCCGCCGCGCGCGAGGTGCCGACCGACGATTCCGCGCGGCCGCGCGTGCTCGGGCTGCACCTCGAGGGGCCGTTCCTCTCGCCGAACCGGCTGGGGACGCACGAGGCCTCCTCGCGGCGCGACCCCGACCCGGCGCTCCTCGACCGGCTGCTCGACGCCGGCCCGGTGCGGCTGATGACGCTCGCGCCGGAACTGCCGGGCGCCGACGTGCTGATCGGGCGGCTGCTCGAGCGCGGGATCGTCGTCTCGCTCGGCCACACCGACGCGACCGCCGAGCAGGCGAACGCTGCCTTCGACCTCGGAGCGACGGCGGTCACGCACCTCTTCAACGCGATGCGCCCCTTCCTGCACCGGGACCCGGGCATCGCCGGCGCCGCGCTCGCGCGCGACGACGTGGTCGTCTCGCTGATCGTGGACGGCATCCACCTCGCCCCCGAGACGTCGCGCACGGTGTGGAACGCGGCGCGCGGGCGCGTCGCCCTGATCAGCGACGCGATCGCGGCGGCGCCGAGGACGCAGGGCCCGTCGAGCCTCGGCGAGCTCGACCTGCACGTGCACGAGGGTGCGGTGCGCGGGCCGGACGGCGTCCTCGCGGGGAGCGTCCTGACGATGATCGAGGCCGTCCGCAACCTGCACGCGCTCGGCGTGCCGATCGAGGACGCGGTGGGTGCGGCCACGACCACGCCGGCGAAGATGCTCGGCGAGCGCAGCCTCGGCCGCATCGACGTGGGGCTTCCGGCCGACGTCGTCGTGCTGAACGACAGCCTGGAGATCGACCGCGTGCTGGTGGCGGGCGAGGTCCGGGTCGCGGCCTAGAGCAGCGCGGCGCGCTCGTCGTCGCCGATCGGCCGCGACGCGCGGCGCTCACCGTCCCACGCGACGAGCACGGTGCGCGAGCGCGCACCGACCTCCTCGCCGGTCAGCACCTCCTGCTCGAACGTGACGCTCGAGCCGCCGACCTCCGCCACCCGCGTGCGCACGCGGACCTCCGGCGCCGGGTACCTGATCTCGCGCACGTAGTCGATCGAGAAGTGGACGACGACGGTGGGCCACTGCTCGAACCCGCCGACACGCCCCGCGAGGAACGCCTCCCGAGCCTCGTCGAAGAACACGGGGTACGCGGCGTACGTGACGTGCCCGAGGGCGTCGAAATCAGCCCAGCGCGTCTGGATCCGGTGCTCGTGCACCGGCGGAGCGTGCCATGAGCACCGACCGGAGCGCGAGCGCACCGGCGCCCGCCGCGACGGGAACGGCGAGGAACCACGACGAGAAGACGGCGACGACCACGACGAGCGAGAGGGTCAGCGCGGCGGCGAGCCGCACCCGGCCGTCGAGGATCCGCACCGCCGAGAGGAGCGCCAGCGCGTAGACGGAGATGAAGCACGCGGAGGTCGCGCGCACGAAGTCGTCCGTCGTGCCGATGCCGGCGAGCAGCCCGCCGAGCAGGACGGTGCCCGCCACCCCGAGCAGCACGAGCGGCCGCCGCGGCACGCTGCGCTCCGCGCCCCGGGCGAGCCACAGCGGCAGCGAGCCCTCCTGGGCGAGCGACGCGATCAGCTTCGACGCGCCGCCGACGTACACGTTCATCGTCCCCATCGTGAGGGCGACCGCGAGCACGGCGGTCGCGTCGCGGCCCGCGCGGCCGAAGCCGACGGCCATCAGGTCGGCGAGCGGCACCGTCGAGCGTCCCGACCCGCCGACGGCGATCGCGGCGGCGGCGAGCGCCACGTAGAGGACGGTGACGACGGCGAAGGCGACCGCGATCGCGCGCGGGAGGTCGTGCTCCGGCCGGCGGAACTCGCCCGCGAGCTGGGCGACCGCCTCCCATCCGACGAAGAGCCAGACGAGGATGTTCGCGGCCGTGCCGACCGCCCACCAGCCGTGCGGCGCGAACGGCGTCCAGTTGTCGCCGCCCCGCGACGGAAGGGCGACGGCGATCGCGACGGCGAGCACCACGACGAGCACCGACGAGAGCGCGAGCTGGAAGCCGGACGAGACGCGCAGGCCGAGCGTGTTCGCGGCGAGCACCGTCCCGAACATCGCGAGCCCGACCCCGGCGGCGACGACGATCCCGGAGCCGGTCAGGTCGGCGACGTACCACCCGCCGATCAGCGCGACCGCCGGTGCGCCGACGACGACGGCGGCCACGAACCAGCCGCCGGTCACCGCGGCCGCTCCGTCGCCGACGCCCTCGCGCACGTACGCGCTGACCCCGCCCGCGACGGGGTGCCGCACACCGAGCGCGGCGAAGACGAGCGCGAGCGGCGCCGAGAGAAGGAGCAGCGCTCCCCACGCGACGATCGACGCGGCTCCGGCCGCCTGCACGGCGAGCGCCGGCACGAGCAGGACGCCCGGCCCGATCAGGGCGCCCACGTAGAGGGCCGCGCCGCGGGTCACCCCGAGGCTAGCGTGCGTCGAATGTTCCGCCATGGCTTCCGAGCGATGATGCCGCTCTGGCTCGGGGTCGTGCCGTTCGGAGTCGCCTATGCGGTGATCGCCCGGGACGCGGGCCTGTCGCTGCTCGAGACCCAGGCGCTGTCGCTGCTCGTCTTCGCGGGCAGCGCGCAGGTGAGCGCCGTCGGCCTGATCGGGCGCGGCGCCGGCGGGCTCGAGATCGTGCTGACGACCTTCCTGCTGAACGTACGGCACGTGCTCTACGGCCTGTCGCTCGCCCGGCGCGTGCCGATGTCGCCGCGCGAGCGCGCCGTCGGCGCCTACTTCCTGACCGACGAGGCGTACGGCGTCTCGATCGCGCGCGGCGCCCGCACCTTCGGCTACGTGCTGGGCGCCGAGCTGTCGCTCTTCGTCACCTGGAACCTCGCGACCTTCGCGGGCGGCCTGCTCGGCGGCGTGATCCCCGACCCGGAGCGGCTCGGGGTCGACTTCGTCTTCCCGGTCGCGTTCCTCGCGCTGCTCGTCCCGCTGCTCCGGCGGCGCGTCGACGTGCTGGTGGCGCTCGTCGCCGGCGTCGTCGCGTGGGCGCTCGCGAAGGGCCTGCCCGGGGGCCTGCCGGTGGTCGGCGCCGGTGTCTCCGGCGCGCTCCTCGGCGCCTTTCTCACGCGCGGGGAGAAGCCGGCCTGAGCTTCTGGCTGACCTGCGCGGGCATGGTCGTCGTCACGTTCGGCTCCCGGATCACGGGGCTGACGGTGCGCATGCACCTGCCGCCGTTCTGGCTGCGGTTCCTGCACTTCGTGCCGATCGCGGTGTTCGCCGCGCTCGTCACGCCGTCGCTGCAGGGGTCGCGCGGCGAGGGCGGCATCCGGGTCGCCGCCGCCGCGCTCGCGGCGGTCGTCGCGTGGCGGTCGCGCCAGCTGGCGCTCGCGATCGCCGCCGGGATGGTCGCGTTCTGGCTGCTGCGGCTCCTCCCGGGCTAGGAGGTCCGCCGGAGCTGCCGGTTGGCCGCGGCGAATGTCGCGACGAGCTCGTCGCGGTCCTCCCCGAGCGCCCTGAACGCGCGCATCAGCCGCCGGTCGCCGTCACGTGACAGACGCAGCGAAACGGCGCGACGGTCATCGGGCGATGGGTCCTTGACGACGAGACCCGCTTCGACCGCGCGCTTCACGAGCTCGCTCACCGCGGTCTGGCGCAGTTCCAGCAACCGGCAAAGGTCGGTGAGGCGCACCTCGCCCTCGGTGGCGGCGATCATCAGCAGGAGGTCGTAGCGCTCCGGCGTCAGCCCGGAGTCGTCCGTGACGACCTTCGTGCGCCGCAGGAAGCGCCGGAGGGCCGTCCGGAACTCGGCTGCCCGCTGAAGCTCGGCCGTCGGACGCGACTGCGACGCCACGAGGCGCGTTATACCATGACATGGTGTTTTCTCGGCTTCCTGCGTCGGCCAGGCGCGTCCTCGGGCGCAGCTACCTGCGCAAATGGGTGGTGCTCGGGTCCGTCATCGGCGCCGTCGCGGGGCTCGGCGCGGTCGCCTTCATCGAGCTGCTGCAGCTCGGCACGCACGTGCTGCTCGGCACCCTCGGCGGCTATCACCCGCCGACCCCGATCGGCGAGGGCCACACGCTCGCGAGCGGGACCACGCACTCATGGCGAGTGCCGCTCGTCGTCGGCGCCGGCGCGCTCGCCTCGGCCGCGCTCGTGTTCCGGTTCGCACCCGAGGCGGAAGGACACGGGACCGACGCCGCGATCGCAGCGGTCCACCACGACCCGACGCGCATCCGGTCACGTATCGCCCCGATCAAGATCGTCGCCTCCGCCCTGACGATCGGCGCCGGAGGGTCCGGCGGCCGCGAAGGCCCAACCGCCCAGATCAGCGCGGGCTTCGCATCGTTCCTCGCCCGACGCCTGCGGCTCTCGCCCGCCGACTCGCGGATCGCCGTGACGGTGGGCATCGGCTCGGGGATCGGCGCGATCTTCCGCGCGCCGCTCGGCGGGGCCGTGCTCGGCGCGGAGATCCTGTACCGCGACGACGCGGAGATCGACGCGCTCGTCCCCTCGATCATCGCGGCGATCGTCGCGTTCGCCGTCTTCGGCGCCTTCGAGAGCTACGACCCGATCTTCGGCTTCCTCGACGGCTACCGGTTCTCGCATGCCTTCCAGCTCGTCTACTTCGCCGCGATCGGGATCGCGTGTGGACTGATCGGGCGCCTGTACGCGTGGAGCTTCTACGGCCTCAGCGGCCTCTTCGAGCGGCTGCGCGTGCCGCGGCTCGCGAAGCCGGCCCTCGGCGGCCTGGGCACGGGCCTGATCGGCATCGCGCTGCCGGGAGCGCTCGGCACCGGCTACGGCTGGGTGCAGGTCTCCATGGGCAGGAGCCTGTTGCACCTCTCGCTGTGGGTCGTGCTGTTGCTGCCGTTCGCGAAGATCGCGGCCACCTCGCTGTCGATCGGCTCGGGCGGCTCGGGCGGGATCTTCGGGCCCGGCATGGTGATCGGCGGCTTCACCGGCGCCGCCGTGTGGCGGCTCCTCCACGGTTTCGCGCCCCAGCTGCCGCACCAGGCGGCGCCGTTCGTCGTCGTCGGGATGATCGCCTGCTTCGGCGCGATCGCGCATGCGCCGCTCGCCGTGATGCTGATGGTCGTGGAGATGACCGGCAGCCTGACGGTGCTCGCGCCGGCGATGGTCGCGGTCGGGCTCGCGACGCTGCTGACGGGCGACGCGACCATCTACAGGAGCCAGCTTCGGTCACGTGCCGAGTCGGCGGCGCACCGCCTGCGCTTCGCGATGCCGATGCTCGCTCTGACCACGGCCGGGACGGCGATGGTCGAGCCCCGGCTGGTGCTCGCGGGCTCGACCACTGTCGGCGAGGCACGCCGCCTCCTCGGCGAGGCGGAGGTCCCCGGAGCCCCCGTCGTCGACGGCCGCGGACGGTTCTGCGGTCGCGTCTCGGCCGGGGAGCTCGTCGGCGTCGACCCGGCCGAGCCGATCGGCACGCGCGCCCGCGACAGCGAGGTCGCCGTCGACCTCGGGGACACGCTCGAGGTGACGGCCGAGCGGCTGAGCACCCGCGGCACGAGCTGGCTGCCGGTGCTCGATCGTGACCGCGTCGCCGGCGTGATCGGGATGACGGAGCTGATCGAGGGCTACCGGGACGCGCTCGCGACGAGCCTCCGCCAGGTCGTCCGGACCGGGAAGACCGTGCTCGTGGAGGCGCACGTCGCGCCTCGGTCCGAGGTGGCCGGGCGTGCGATCCGGGACGTCCCGTGGTCACCGGGGACGGTGATCGTCTCGATCCAGCGCGGAGGGCAGCTGCTCCTGGCCGCAGGCGAGACGCGACTCGAGGCGGGCGACCTCGTCACGGCGGTCACGCACCCGATGACCGAGGCCGTCCTGCGTCAGCGGCTCGCGACCGAGTAGCGGTTACTGCCTGCTCGCGATGGCGCGGGCGAGCTCGCGCTTCGACATCTTCGAGCGCCCGTCGACACCGAGGCGCTTGGCGCGCTCGTACAGCTCGGCCTTCGTGTTCCCCTCGTAGTCGACGCCCCCGAAGGTCTCTCCGCGGCCCAGCTGCTTCTCGCGGGTCGTCCCCTCGGAGCGGGGATCGGACGGGCCGGGCTCGCGCTTGCGCTCCCAGTGGTCGCCGACCTTCTCGTAGTCGTGCTTGAGCGACGCATACGCCGTCCGGTGGGCCCGCTCACCCTCGCCGTACTGCTCGGCGGCGCTGTCGTGCGTCTCCGCGAACTGGCGCTGCGCCTTGGCCGGCGAGCGCTTCAGGGTGTCCGGCAGCTCCGACTTCCTGACGTTGCCGCCCCTCGTCATCTTCGGCATCTCCGCTCCTTTCGCTCGACGCCCTTCTCCTTGCAGGCAGGCGGCCCGCTCAAACCTCGTTCGGCGCATTCGCTCGCTCGAGCGAGTGCGCGGCGGCGGCGACGTCTCGCGGGTACGTGCGCAGCCCGGTGAAGAGGAAGTAGGCGCTGGCGGCGAGCGGGACGACCATCACCACGAACGTCCACTGGAGGCCGGTCCGGCCGCCGCCGAAGACGTAGTCGGAGACGCCGCCGAAGACGAGCGGCGCGAGCGCCTGGGCGACGGTCCGCACGAGCGTGCGCACGGCTTCGGCGCGGCCCCAGACGAGCGGCACGACGATGTCGAGGCGTGCCGCGTCGAGCGGCGGGTTCTGCGCGGAGAGGAACAGCGTCGCGACGATCAGGTACGGCACCGCGTCGACGGCGCTCCGGGCGAAGATCGGCGGCACGAAGAAGACGCAGGCGAGGGCGGCGGTGATCGCACTGACCCAGATCCGCCCGTTGACGTTGCCGCGGCGGAGCAGCCAGTCGCCGGCCGCGCCGCCGCTGAGGACGCCGACGATGCCGCCGATGCCGACGAGGAGGAGGAGCAGGCTCGCGAGCGGCTGGTCGATGCCGTACTGGTGCGTCGTGAACTCGATGCCGAACGTCTGGACGCCCGCCAGGAAGTAGTAGCCGCAGGCGCTCGCGATGATCAGGACGACGTTCGTGCGGATGCGAAGCACGTACCGCGTCGCCGCGATGATCCCCATCCGGCGCGGGTCGCCGTCCAGCACGAGCCCTTCGTCGGGCTCGATCCCGCGCTCGCGGGCGAGCCGCTGCGCGTCGGTCGCCTGGTGCGGCTCGTGGTGCGAGCTGCCGCCGCGCTTCGGCTCCGGCATCTGCCAGACGAAGACCGCGAGCACGACGGCGGGGATCGCGAGGATGAAGAACGCCGCGCGCCACGAGAGCGCCGCGATGTCGCCGGTGACCGCGAAGCCGACCCCGGCGCCGACGAGCTCGCCGGCGAGCACCCAGCCGTAGACGCGCCCGCGCTCCTCCGAGGGGAAGTAGTCCCCGACGAGCGACGCGACGAGCGGCCCCGCCGCCGCGGTCACCGCGCCGAGCGCGAGCCGGGTCAGCAGCAGCTCCTGAAAGTTCGAGACGGTGGCGCTCCACACCATCGCGACGCTCCAGAAGGCGATCGCGATCGCGAGCGTCTTCGTGCGCCGCACGCGGTCGGCGAGCATCCCGAACGGGAGGCTCGCCACCGCCGCGACGAGCGACGTGACCGAGACGAGGAGGCCGATGTCCGTGTTGTTGATGTGGAGCGCGTCGCGGAGCGGCCCGGCCGACGCGCCGACCGTCGAGGCATCTGCGCTCGAGAGCCCGAGCACGGCGGCGAGGAGCAGGATGATGCGCGCGCGCTCCGCACCGCCGAGCGCGTGCTCGAGCATCCCGTAGCCGCCGCGCAGGAGCCGCTTCCACAGGGCTTCCTCGGTTGTCTCGTCGCTCGTCTCCACCGGGCTCCCGCAGGGATCATGCTCTTACCGGGGCCGGGGCGGCAGGAGTCGGGCTCTACACTGCCGCTCGGCCCCCGTAGCTCAGTGGATAGAGCAGCGGTTCTTTCGAATCGCAAAGGGCCTGGATAGAGGCGAATCCGCGAGAACTCCTCCGCTCTTCTCCACCCGAAGGAGGAGAAGATGCCGGATGTCGCTTCGCTCGTCGAGCCGTTCTTCAGCTGGAAGCGGGGGCCGGGCCGCAAGTTCACGGAGAGCTCGCGGATCAAGTACGAGCCGGTGCTGTTGGAGCTCGCTGCGTGGTGGGGCGGGCGGGACGTCGAGGAGCTCACAACCGCCGTGCTCGAGTTCGAGTACCTGCCGTTCTGGTGGGTGTCGTTCGAGAAGCGGAACGGGCACGAGCCGGCGACGAACACGGTGCGGCTGACGCACAACGCGCTGTCGTC
>DASZWR010000079.1:0-2693 GCA_035546215.1 Gaiellaceae bacterium
GCCGGAGGTGAGCCGGTTCCGGCTCACCTCCGTCCCGAGCTGCGTGTTCGCGAGCCAGGCCTCGGCCCGCGCCGCCGCCCCCACGGCGGCGCGGAACCCGACGAGCGCCGGCGACGCGAGCGGCGTCACGAGCAGCAGCGGCACGGCGATCCAGCCGGCGAGCAGCAGCCCGAAGGCGAACGTGCCGCTGACGAGGCCGCTCGCGGCGTAGGCGATGCGGCCCTTCATGCTGCCGCCTCCGCCAGACGGACCCGCGGCAGCCAGTGCAGCGACCGGGGCAGGTACCAGTTCGCGTTGCCGAGCAGCTTCATCGTCGCGGGCAGGAGCACGCCGCGAATGATCGTCGCATCGAGCAGCACCGCGACGGCGAGGCCGACGCCCATCTGCTTGATCTCCAGCGTGCTCAGCGAGGCGAACAGCGCGAAGACGGCGACCATCACGACCGCGGCCGACGTCACCGTGCCCGCGGTCGACCGGATTCCCTCCGAGACGGCCTCGCTGTTCGGCACGCCGCGGTCGACGAGCTCCTTGATCCGGCTGACGATGAAGACGTGGTAGTCCATCGACAACGCGAACAGGATGGCGAACAGGAACAGCGGTAGCCAGGTCACGACCGCGCCGTTCGAGTGGAACCCGAGCAGCCCCTGCAGGTGCCCGTCCTGGAAGATCCAGACCAGGGCGCCGTACGCGGCCGTCACCGAGAGCAGATTGAGCACGATCGCGGTGAGCGGCACGACCACCGACCGGAACGTCAGCAGCAGGAGCAGGAACGCGAGCCCGAGGACGAACGCGAACACGTACGGGAAGCGGTGCTTCATCGTCGTGTTGAAGTCTGCGTCCCCGGCGGTCTCGCCGGTCACGTAGGCGGCGACCCCGGGCAGCGTGCCGACCGTCTTCGGGACGATCGAGTTGCGGAGCACCGAGAGGGCCCGCGTGGACGACGGATCCGAGCCGTTGCCGCGGAGCGGCAGGTCGATGCGGGCGACCGTCTGCGCCGGGTTGACGTGGACGGACACGGGCTCGTCCATCAGGTGCGTCGCCACCGCGTCCTTGCGCAGCTCGGCGATCGCGCCCTTCACCTGGGGCGACCGGACGTCCTTCGCCTTGACGACGAGCGTCAGCGGGATCTGCGAGCCCGGGAACGCCTTGTCGATGCGGTCGTACGCGACGGCGGCGGGGATCTTCCGCGACAGGTCGCCGATTCCCGGCAGCGCCGTGTGGATCGAGAGGGCCGGCAGCGCCATCAGGACGAGCACCCACACCGCCGCCGCAGCGGCCAGCCACGGCCGGCGGAGGACGACGCGGAGCACCACGTCCCAGACGCGCGACGACTCGCGGTCGCCCTTGACGCGCTGGATCAGCGTCCGCTTGCGGCCCATCCAGCCGCCGAAGCGGCCGAGCAGCGCCGGCAAGACGGTGAGCGAGCCGACGACGGCGACCGCCACGACGAGCATCGCCGAGATCCCGAGCGCGGTGAAGATGCGCGAGCCGGAGAGCAGCATCCCGGCCATCGCGATCATCACGGTCGCGCCGGAGACGAGGACGGCCATGCCGGAGCTCGACGCCGCGCGGATCAGGGCGTCGTCGCCGTGGCCGCGGCGCCGCTCCTCGCGCTCCCGCTTCACGTAGAAGAGCGAGTAGTCGACGCCGACCGCCATCCCCACCAGGAGGATCACGGAGGCTGCGGTGTCGGTCGTGTGCCAGATGTGGCTCGAGATCTGGTCGAGCCCCATCGCCGCCAGCACCGCGGAGAGGGCGAGCAGCACGGGGATGCCGGCGGCCACGAATGCGCCGAAGGCGACGAGCAGGATCGCGAGGGTGATCGGAATCGACATCTTCTCGGCCTTCGAGAGATCCTTGTCGACCTGGTCGCCGACCTGCTTGTCGATGCTCGCGCTGCCGAACTCGGCGACGGTGAACGCCTTCGTCTGGCTCTGCAGGTGCGACACGGCCGAAAGCGCCGGACCGATCCGGTCGCCCGCGGTGGTCGGGTCGCCGCGGACGTCGAACTCGACGAGCGCCGAGCGTCCGTCGGCCGAGGTGCGGGTGTGGCGGACGTGCGTCAGCTCCGGCCGGGCGCGGAGCGCGGCGACGACCTGCCCGGTCTCCGCCGCGAGCGGCGTGCCGGCGTGGCGAGCCTGCACGAGCACCGACTCGCCGGCCGGGCTGCGGAAGCCCGCCTGGGCGAGGATCGTCTCGGCGCGGGCGGTGTCGCCGTTCGACGACTCCGCCTCCGACAGGCTCTTCTTCCCGCTCATGCCGCCGAGCACGACGGCGGCGGCGACGAATGCGAGCCAGAGCACCGTCGCGGTCTTCCAGTGGGCGGCGCTCCAGCGGGCGGCGCGCGCGGTCATGTTCAACTGCATGAGAATCCCTTCCTTTCGCGGCTTTCGCGGTCTCCTTCGAGGCTGCCGGGAGCGAAAGCGCGCCGAAATGGGACGGCCTGGCGTCCGCGGGTGGGGCTAGCCCCCGTAGCCGCTGACTGTTGTCAGTCGAGACGAAAGACCCGAAAGGGGGAGGCAGGGCTACGTCGAATGCCGATAAACCCTGCACAGAGCAGAAAAGCGGAGCCTGCGGCTCACTTCGACTTCGCCTTCCCCCCGAGAAAGGACCCCCCGTTGAATTCCACCAAGCGCGGACGCGCGATCCGTCTTGCCCTCGCGGCATCCGGTGCGCTCGGCGTGCTCGCGATC
>DASZWR010000080.1:0-12886 GCA_035546215.1 Gaiellaceae bacterium
CTCGAGGAGGAGGACGATGGCGAAGAAGAGGCTGACGGAGGCTGAGCGGGCCGAATCGAGGGCGGCGCAAGAGCGCACGCTTGCAAATGCCGCCCGAACCCGCGAACTCGCGGAACGAGCACAGGCGAAGCTGGAAGAGAAATTGGAACCCTCGACGGCAACGTGGTTTGTCCCAAAAAGGAAACTGACCACGGTCATCCGTGGGATCGTTGCTGCGTTAGCGATCCTTGTCGCGGCGGCGTCGTTGCTCCTGGAAGGGGTCACTCCTCGGCTGAGTGATCATCTCCGACACACGGCTTTCCTTCTACTCATCGGCGCACTCGCGTTGGCCGCGACGATGGCGGTTCCCGAGCTGCGGGCACGAGGATGGAGAGGAGCGGTGCCAGCGATCACTGGACTTGGGGTTCTGACACTCGCGATGATGGCCGTGCTCCTCGTTGCGCTGATCGTCTTCGCCGTGATCGCGTCGTCCGCGGGTGGCGGCGGGATCGGCTTCTGAGAGCTGCGTCACCGGGCCTGCGTCGTCGCGTCGGAGAACGGGACTCGAATCGAGAAGAGCGCTCCTCAAGTTGACGGCTGGAGCAGTCCCGCTAGAGCCGACGACCCCGAGAACCGGGTCCGCTACTTCTCCGAGCGATCTATCAACTCGATCCGGTAGCCGTCCGGATCGCGCACGAAGCAGAGGAAGCTCCCGCCCTCGCGCACCTGGTACGGCGGCTTCTCGGGCTCGATCCCCTGGTCGGCCAGGCGCGCGAGCGTCGCGTCGAGGTCGTCGACGCCGATCGCGATGTGGCCGTAGCCGGTGCCGAGGTCGTACGTGCGGCCGTCGTGGTTGTACGTCAGCTCGAGCACGGAGTCCTGGTGCCCCAGCGAGAAGAAGTAGTTCGTCGCCTCTTTCTCGCCGTTCCGGACGATGTCCATGTCGCGCTCGAAGGTGAAGCCGAGCGCCTCGTAGAAGGCGCGGCTCTTCTCGGGGTCCGTGATGCGGACCATCGTGTGCAGGAAGCTCGAAGTCATGCGGCCATCCTACGCCGTCGAACCGCGGTGCTCGACGAAGCGCTCGCGATGCTCGTGCTCGTACTCCCACGGCGGCACACCGGCGAGGTACGAGAAGATGTCGTCCGTCCCGACGAGGCGCACCCCGTTCTCGAGCTCGAGCGTCGGGATCTCCTGCACGTCCATCCGCTCCTCCGGCCACGGCTCGACCTGGCGGGCGATGAAGTCGACGCCCAGCTCGGTGAGCCGCTCCCGCACGCGCGACGAGTACGGGCACCACTCCGCCTGGTAGAGGACGATCACGTCTCGAGGTCTTCCCGCAAGAGGCCGAACAGAACCGCGTCCTGCCACTCGCCGTGTCGGAGGTACGCGCGGCGCTTCACGCCCTCGCGGACGAAGCCGGAGCGCTCGGCGTGGCGGATCGCCCGGTCGTTGAACCCGTAGCAGGCGAGCTCGAGCCGGTGGTAGCCGAGCTCGTCGAACAGGATGCGCTGCAGGAGCCGCGCGCCCGCGTCGGCGATCCCGCGGCCGCGGAAGCCGGGATGCACGGCGAGCCCGCCCAGGTGGGCGATGCGGTGGACGCTGCTCCGCTCCTCGAAGCCCATCACGCCGGCGCGCTCGCCGTCGACCTCGATCACGAACCGCCCGAAGCTCCCCGGCTCGCGCTCCGAGCGCTCGATCTCCGCGAGCGCCGCCTCGCGGTCGAAGGCGCGGTTCGGGCTGAGGAACGGCTCGGTCTCCTCCCCGCTCAGGAGCGCGGCGAGCCAGTCGGCGTCGTCAGGCCGTGCGCGACGCAGCTCGATCATGCATCGGCCCCAGCTCGGGCTCGTAGATGTGCGCGCTCTTGCAGTGGATGACGAGCGCCCCGACCGGGATACCGACCGCCGCCGCCACCTCGTGCTGCAGCCGCGCCAGCTCGACGAGGTTCCCGTACGCCTTCTTGCCGAAGTCGAGCGAGTGCGCATAGACGACGAGCTCGACCCCGCCGTCTCTCCGCCAGAAGTCGAGCAGCGACACGCACGGGATGTATGTCGTGTCGGTGTGCGGCTCGAAGGTGGTGATCGTCGCCGAGCGCGTCTCGGCATCGGTGCGCAGCCGTTCGATCACCCACGCGACCTGGTCGCGGCCGCCGTAGTCGCGGAGGCGCCGCGCGTACGAGCGCGCGCCGCCGAGCTCCGCCACGTCGTGCGGCTCGGTGAAGTTCCGGTGCATCCAGTCGAGCCAGTCCGGGTCGGCGAGCTCGGCGATCACCGGGTCGTCGGGGCTCGGCTCGTCGACGACGAGCGTCAGGAGCGCGAGCTCCTTCGTCACCTGGGAGTCGTAGGACGCGTCAGCGCCCGACGCCAGGATCCGTGCCGCCGCCTCCAGCCACGCCCGGCCAAGCGTCTGCTCCCGCACGAGCTCCATCGCGTCTGATCCTACGGGCGGGCAGGCGCGTGAGCGCTCCGGTCCCGAGCGCGACGCCGCCGAGGATCAGCACGAGCCCGACGAGTGCAGAGACACCGACGCCCTCGTCGAGGAGCACCGCGCCGTAGAAGAGCGCGATCGGCGGGATCAGGTACGTGACGAGCGCGGCGTAGGCCGCGCCCGCCTCGGCGATGAGGGTGTAGTTGATCAGGTAGGCGACCGCGGTGCACACGATTCCGAGGACGAACACCGACGCGATCCCCTCGGCGGAGGGCACCTGATCAGGAGCATCGACCACCCCGGCGGGGAGGATCGCGAGCGCGGCGGCGCTCGTCGAGCCGAGCGCGACCACGTAGGGCGACGTCCCGTGCAGGAACCGCCGTACCATCAGGCCGCCGGTGCCGTAGCAGAACGCCATCCCGACGACCGCGACGGCGCCGAGCACCTTCGCGTGCGGCTGCGCCCCGATCAGCAGCGCGACCCCGACGAAGCCGATCCCGACGCCGAGGAGCTTCTTCCCGCCGACCCGCTGCTCGGGGAAGAACCCGAACGCGATCAGCGCGTTGAAGATCGGCAGGGACGCCTGGATGATCGACGCGAGGCCGCTGTCGATGCGCGTCTCGCCCCACGTCAGGAGCCAGAACGGCAGCGCCGTGTTGACGAGCCCGACTGCGATCAGCGGCCGCCACGCCGCCCGCAGCCCGGCGAGCGTCTCGCGCCGCCCGACGAGCGCCGGGACGACCAGGAGGAGCGAAAGCGCGGCCAATCCGAGGCGGCCGGTGACGAGCGACGCCGGCGTGAACGTCCGGTCGGCGACCTTGATGAACATGAACGAGCTCCCCCAGACCAGGGCGAGGAGCCACAGCAGGACGATCGGCCGGCGCATTCAGGAGTTGTAACGGCGCGGACGCACCCCGCGTGAGATCGGCGTCGGGACCCGCCGATACACTGGCCCCCTGAGCTCGGTCGCGGAACCTCTCCACCGCTCCCTCGGCCTCACCGACGGCGAGTTCGCGCGTATCCAGGAGCTGCTCGGGCGCGCGCCGAACGACTTCGAGCTGGCCGTGTTCTCGCTGCTCTGGTCGGAGCACTGCGGCTACAAGCACTCGGCGCTGCTGCTGAAGCGGCTGCCGTCGCAGGGCGAGCGCGTGCTGCAGGGGCCCGGCGAGAACGCCGGCGTGATCGACCTGGGCGACGGCGTCGCGGTCGCGTTCAAAGTCGAGTCGCACAACCACCCGTCGGCGGTCGAGCCGTTCCAGGGAGCCGCGACCGGCGTCGGCGGGATCCTCCGCGACGTGATCGCGATGGGCGCGCGCCCGATCGCGCTCCTCGACGGCCTGCGATTCGGGAGGCCCGACTGGCACTTCGAGCGCGCCGTCGCGGGGATCGGCCACTACGGGAACTGCGTCGGCGTCCCGAACGTCGGCGGCGAGTGCGCGTTCGACGAGGCGTACGCGGCGAACCCGCTCGTCAACGCGATGTGCGTCGGCCTGCTCCCGACCGAGCGCGTGCTCTCGGCGAAGGCGCAGGGCGCCGGCAACCTGCTCGTCCTCTACGGCGCGTACACCGGCCGCGACGGCATCGGCGGCGCCTCGGTGCTCGCCTCCCAGGATCTCGAAGGCTCCGACGAGAAGCGCCCGTCGGTGCAGATCGGCGACCCGTTCCGCGGCAAGGCGCTGATCGAGGTGTCGCTCGACCTCGTCGAGCGCGGGCTCGTCGTGTCGCTGCAGGACTGCGGCGCGGCCGGGCTCGCGTCCTCGCTCTCGGAGATGGCGCGCGACGGGATGGGCGTCGACGTGCACCTCGACCGTGTCCCGCTGCGCGAGGAGGGCATGGAGCCGTGGGAGATCATGGTCTCCGAGTCGCAGGAGCGGATGGTCGCCGTCGTCGAGCCCGAGCGGCTGGACGACGTGCGCTCGGCCTGCGAGCGCTGGGAGCTCCCGTGCACCGTGATCGGCGAGGTGACCGGCCACGGCGAGCTGCGCGCGCTGTCCGGCGGCGAGGTCGTCGGCTCGATCCCCGCGGAGCTCCTCACCGATCGCTGTCCGCGCTACGAGCTCGAGCAGCGGCCGCACCCGGTCGAGCGCGCCCCCGTCGCGCCGGTCAACGACGAGCCGAAGACGTGGGTGTTCGAGCGGTACGACCACCTCGTCGGCTCGCGCACCGTCCGCCGGCCGGGCCTCGACGCGGCGGTGCTGCGGATCGACGGCACGCGCGGGATCGCCGTCTCGCTCGACGGCCCGCCGCTCGGCTGCCGCGACCCGCGCGAGGCGGGCTGGCGCGCCGTGATGGAGGCGGCGCTCAACGTGGCGTGCGCCGGCGGCGAGCCGCTCGCGCTCACGGACTGCCTCAACTTCGGCAACCCGGAGAAGCCCGAGATCGCGTGGGAGCTGGCGCAGGGGATCGAGGGGATCTCGCTCGCCGCCGAGTCGCTCGGCATCCCGGTCGTCTCCGGCAACGTCTCGCTCTACAACGAGACCGGCGGCGCGCCGATCCCGCCGACGCCCGTCGTCGGCTGCGTCGGGCTCGTCCGCGACGTGACCCGCATTCCGGACAGGTGGCGGAGCGGCGACCGTGTGCTCCTGCTCCGCGGCTTCGGCCACGGCTTCGTCCACTTCGTCTGGCGCCACGCGCACCTTTTCTCGCTCGCTCACGACGTGTCCGACGGGGGCATCGACCTGGCCCTGAGCGAAGCAGCAGCCTGGTCTCGCGCCGAGCTTGTGTTGACTCAACACAAACCGTCGGGCGAAGGCGTGGTCGTGGGGGTCGCGCCCGGCACCGACGTGCCCTGGGACGACATCGTCGAGCTCGGGGCGGTGCGCTAGATGTGCGGCGTGTTCGGTGTGCGGGCGCCCGGGCGCGACGTCGCGCGGCTCTCCTACTTCGGCCTCTACGCGCTGCAGCACCGCGGGCAGGAGTCGGCCGGCATCGCGGTCAGCGAGGACGGCCGCCTCACCGTGCTGCGCGACCTCGGGCTCGTGCCGCAGGTCTTCGACGAGCGCAGCCTCTCCGGCCTGAAGGGCCAGTTCGCGATCGGCCACACGCGCTACTCGACGACCGGCGGCAACGCCTGGATCAACTCGCAGCCGCTCATCCACCACGGGCGCGTGCGCACGGTCGCGCTCGGCCACAACGGCAACCTCGTCAACGCCGGCGAGCTGCGGACGGAGGTCGGGAAGACGCTCGCGTCGTCGTCCGACTCCGAGGTGATCGCGGCGATGATCGCCGACGACGAGCGTCCGCTCGAAGAAGCCGTCGGGGCGGCGATGGAGCGCATCGAGGGCGCGGCGACCGTCGTCGGGCTCGCCGACGAGACGCTCTTCGCCTTCCGCGACGCCCACGGCTTCCGGCCGCTCGTCCTCGGGCGCCTCGGCGACGACCCGGTCGTCGCGTCCGAGACCTGCGCGCTCGACCTCGTCGGGGCGGAGCTCGAGCGCGAGATCGAGCCCGGCGAGCTCGTCCTCGCCGACGCGAACGGCGTGCGCACCGTGCAGGCGCTGCCGGTCGCCGGCTGCGGCGCGCTCTGCATCTTCGAGTTCTTCTACCTCGCCCGCCCCGACACACGGCTCGAAGGCGTCGAGGTGCACGGGGCGCGCGTCCGGATGGGCGAGCGCCTCGCCGAGGAGGCGCCGGTCGACGCCGACCTCGTGCTGCCGATCCCCGATTCCGGCACGCCCGCCGCGATCGGCTTCGCGCGCGCCGCCGGCATCCCGTTCAGCGAGGGGCTGATCAAGAACCGCTACGTCGGCCGCACGTTCATCCAGCCCGAGCAGGGGATGCGCGAGCAGGGCATCCGCATGAAGTTCAACCCGCTCGCCGAGGTGGCGGGCAAGCGGCTCGTGATCGTCGACGACTCGATCGTGCGCGGCTCGACGACGCGGCAGATCGTGCAGATGCTGTTCGACGCCGGCGCCGCCGAGGTGCACGTCCGCATCTCGTCGCCGCCCGTCGTGTCGCCGTGCTTCTACGGCATCGACCTCGCCTCGGAGGACGAGATGATCGCCGCGCACTCGACCGTCGAGGAGGTGCGCGCGGCGATCGGGGCGACGACGCTCGCCTACCTCTCGCTCGCAGGCCTCGAGCAGGCGACGCAGCGGCCGGCCCAGGGGCTCTGCCGCGCCTGCCTCACCCGGAGCTACCCGACGCGCGTCCCGACGGACACGACGAAGCTCCGGTTCGAGCACGCCTGACCGACCACGTCAGGCGTTCAGGTCCTGCGCGCGCCCGTACCGCACGGCGCGCTGCACCTGCCGCGGGTCGAGCCCCTGCTCGATCAGCGACTGCCGGGTCTCCCCCTCCTCGGCGAGGCGCAGGAAGAGCCAGGCGAGCGCCACGAGCGTGACGATCGACCCCTCGGCCATCATCGCGATTCCCGCCAGGTTCTGGTCGTGGACCGGCGTGATGCCCCACTCGGGCGCGTGCTGGTAGACGCCGTAGAAGCTGTGCGACGACCAGATGAAGACGTTCGCGAGCACCGTCTCGATCAGGCGGACCGCGGCGATGTACCCGAGCTTCGCGCCGGTGCCGAACCAGAGCGGCGCCGGCAGCGTCTCGACCACCGGCGCCCACATCAGGGCGCCGCCCGTGAAGAAGCCGAAGTGCTCGAGCGCGTGCACGGAGTCGTGATGGAGCGCGGCGTCGTAGAGGAACGGGATGTGCCACA
This sequence comes from Gaiellaceae bacterium, assembly GCA_035546215.1. Lineage (GTDB taxonomy): Bacteria > Actinomycetota > Thermoleophilia > Gaiellales > Gaiellaceae > PALSA-600. The sequence continues at coordinate 7,067 of DASZWR010000080.1, forward strand.
TGTAGAGGTTCACGGCCCAGATAGGCAGCGCGACGAACGGGTGCGTCAGGAACCGCAGCCGGTCGACGGCCCGGATCGCGAGCACCGGCCGCAGCACCGGCCCCGTCAGCCCGTAGACGAAGCAGAGAGGCGCCAGGTCGCCGATCAGCACGTGCTGCGTCATGTGCAGGAAGAAGAAGTGCTCCTCGCCGAGCGCGTCGATCGGCGAGTTGAGCGCGAGCACGACGATCCCGATCCCGATCCAGAAGACGACGCGCCGCGCGAGCGGCACCGGCCGGCCCGCCTGGGCGAGCGTGCGCGTGCGGCGGAGGTAGAGCAGCGCGACGATCACCGTCGGCGCGACCTGGAGCGGCTCGAGCGACCAGGGCGAGAGCAGCGACGGAGAGTCCATCTCGACTGTAAGAGTAGAGGCGGCTTGCAGCTCTTCCACTACCACCTGGTCACCTCCCAGCTCAGGGACGTCGAGGCGCGGTACCTGGGGAAGCTCGGCTTCGACCTGGTGGCCCGCTACGGCCGGATCGGCGACGAGCACGTGGCCGTCGAGCCCGGTACCTCCTGGGAGAAGCTCGACCACGACGGCTTCAAGCTGCGGCTCTCGGAGCTCGAGCGCGGCGCGGTCAACGTCGTCGTGCAGCCGGGCCACTGGCGCATCCCCCGCGTCGACCACCTCGGGATCGCCCTCGACGAGGACGACTTCCAGTCGGTGCTCGGCCGGGCGATGCAGTGGAACCTGCGGGTGCAGGAGCACGGCGGGCGCCGCACGTTCGTCGCGACGAACGCCGGCTACCGGCTCGAGGTTCACCCGCCGCGCGACTGGATCGAGGAGCTGCTCTCGGAGTCGGACGACTTCCGGCTCGCCGAGCTGCAGCTGCGCGCCGACGAGCCCGAGACGAAGGCCGGCGCGCTCGCCGACATCCTCGGCCTCGACATGGAGGACAGCGCCGTGCAGGTCGGAGACACGCTCGTGCGATTCCTCGCGGACGGCCCCGAGGGCCGGCCCGAGCTGTACGGCGAGCGCTTCGGCTAGAGCTGCTCGAAGGTGAACGGCGGCAGCTCGAGGGCGCGCTCGAAGGCGGCGCGGTCGTGCACCGGCGAGCCGTGCGAGATGATCACCCGCTCGAACGGCAGCTCGAGGTACTCCCTCAGCACCGGCAGGACCCAGCGCTCGTGCCAGGGCGAGCCCCAGACGAGCAGCTCGCCGTCCCGCTCGGTGAGCGCGTCGGCGAACACGATCGTCTTGTGGTCGGGCGCCCAGATCGGGGTCTCGTTCCCCCAGCGGGCGTCGTACAGCGCGTGCAGGCCGCCGGGCAGCTCGTCGCCCGGGCGGACCGGCACGAGCTCCGAATGTGGGACATCGCCCTTCCAGTAGAGGTACGGCCCGTAGGGCTTCGCGCCGTACCAGCGCGCGAACAGGTCGACGTCGCGGACGTGGTCGGCCTTCACGACGACGGCGGCGGTCGGCGGGCTCGCGTCGAGCCGCCGCCAGACCTCCGTCGCGCTCGGCGGGGGCGCGAGCCCGTCCAGCACAACCACCTCGCCGCGCGACTCGATCACGGTCGAGGTGACGAGGGGATCCCAGTCGACGCCCTCCTGCCAGTCCGGGTGCGGCGTGCGCCACAGCCAGAGACCCGGGGCGAGGTCGATCGTCTCGGTCGTCATGGGCGGATCGTAGGATGTTCGCCTGGGCAACGAGCACAGCTACGCCGCCGCAGGGGTCTCGCTCGAGACGGCCGTCTCGGTCGTCGACCGGCTGCGTGCGGCGGTCGAGTCGACGGGCGCTCAGGGCTTCGGGGCGTTCGCCGGCCTGCACCCGCTCGACGACGAGCGGCTGCTCGCCGCCTCGACCGACGGCGTCGGCACGAAGCTGATCCTCGCCCGGCGGCGCGGACGCCTGCGCGACTGCGGCGCCGACCTCGCCGCCCACTGCATCAACGACGTCGCGACGTGCGGCGCCGACCCGCTGATGCTGCTCGACTACGTCGCCGCGAACGAGATCCTGCTCGACGAGGTCGCCGACCTCGTCGAGGGCGCCGCCGCGGTGTGCCGCGCGGCGGGCGTCGCGCTCGTCGGCGGCGAGACGGCCGAGCTGCCCGGGATCTACCGGCAGGGCGAGCTCGACTTCGCCGGCACGTGTGTCGGCGTCGTCTCGCGGGCCGACCTGGTCGACGGCTCCGCGATCGAGCCCGGCGACACGGTGATCGGCTTCCCGTCGGCGGGTGTCCACGCGAACGGCTTCACGCTCGTCCGCCGCGTCCTCGAGGAGGAGGACTACGACGGCGACGACCTGCTCGCGCCGACGCGGCTCTACCTCGACGTCGCGCGCAGTCTCCGCGGCCGGGCCAGGGCGTTCGTGCACGTGACCGGCGGCGGCATCCTCGGCAACCTCGAGCGCGTCCTGCCGCAGGGTCGCCGCGCCGAGCTCGACTGGCACGCCTGGGAGCGGCCGCCGGTCTTCGAGTGGCTGGCGCGCCATGTCGAGGAGGACGAGCTGCGCCGCGTCTTCAACCTCGGGATCGGCTGGTGCGCCGTCGTCGCCGAACCGCGTCCGGACGAGGCCGTGATCGGACGGATCCGGTGATCGGCGTGCTCGTGAGCGGCAACGGCTCGAACCTGCAGGCGCTGATCGACGCGGGCCTCCCGGTCGGCGCGGTGGCCGCGAACCGCAACGACGCGTACGCGCTGATCCGCGCGCGCGAGGCGGGCATCCCGACCGCGACGTTCAGCCTCGACTGCCACGCCGACCGCGCCGAGCGCGACCTCGTGATGGCGACGTGGCTCGAGGAGCACGGCGTCGAGCTCGTCGTCCTCGCCGGCTACATGCACCTGCTCACGGAGCCGTTCCTCCGCCGCTTCCCCGACCGGATCGTCAACGTGCACCCGTCGCTCCTGCCCGCGTTCCCCGGCGCGCACGCGATCCGCGACGCGCTCGCCGCCGGCGCCCGCACGACCGGCGTCACGGTGCACTACGTCGACGAGGGGCTCGACACCGGGCCCGTGATCGCGCAGGAGGAGGTCCCCGTCGAGCCGCGCGACACGCTCGAAGAGCGCATCCACGCCGTCGAACACCGTCTACTCCCGGAGGTCGTCAGGAACCTATGTCTCGCCGCGCACTGATCTCCGTCTACGAGAAGGCCGGTGTCGGCGCGTTCGCGCGCGCGCTGCACGAGCTCGACTTCGAGCTCGTCTCCTCCGGCGGCACGGCCGCGTTCCTCGAGGAGCAGGGGCTGCCGGTCACGCGCGTCGAGGACGTGACCCACGCGCCGGAGATGCTCGGCGGCCGCGTCAAGACGCTGCACCCGCGCATCCACGCCGGCATCCTCGCGCGCCGCGAGCTGGCCGAGGATGTCGCCACCCTCGAGGCGCACGAGATCGAGCCGTTCGACCTCGTCTGCGTCAACCTCTACCCCTTCGCGGCGGCGGCCGGGCGTCGCGGCGCCACCGAGGCGGAGGTGGTCGAGATGATCGACGTCGGCGGCCCGTCGATGCTGCGCGCCGCCGCGAAGAACTTCCCGCACGTCGCCGCCGTCTCGCACGAGGACCAGTACGACCTCGTCCTGGCGGAGCTGCGGGAGCACGGCGAGGTGACGCTCGACACGCGCCGGCAGCTCGCGCAGGAGGCGTTCCAGACGACGGCGGTGTACGAGGCGACGATCGCGAACTGGTTCGGCGAGCTGCAGAAGTTCCCCGACCAGCTGACGCTGCCGTTCCGCAAGGTGACCGAGCTCTCGTACGGCGAGAACCCGCACCAGGCGGCCGCCTACTACGCCGAGATCGGCGCGCGCCGCCATCTGCTCTCGCGGGTCGAGCAGCTCGGCGGGAAGGAGCTCTCGTACAACAACCTGGCCGACCTCGAAGGCGCGCGCCGCGTGCTGCGCGAGTTCGCGCTCCCGGCGTTCGTGATCGTCAAGCACGCGAACCCGTGCGGCGCCGCGGTGGCGGGCACCATCGAGGAGGCGTGGGAGCGGGCGCTCGCCGCCGACCCGGTGTCGGCGTTCGGCTGCGTCGCGATCGCGAACCGCGAGATCCCCGAGGAGCTGGGCGCGCGCATCGCCGAGCACTTCGTCGAGGTGCTGATGGCGCCCGGCTACGAGGACGGCGCCGTCGAGGCGCTGCGCACCAAGAAGGCGCTGCGCATCCTCGTCGACCGCGAGCGCCGCGCCGAGACGCCGGGCGAGCGCGACTACAAGCGCGTGCTCGGCGGGCTGCTCGTCCAGGAGCGCGACGCCGACATCGAGGATCGCGCGACGATGGAAGTGGCGACCGGCTCGGTGACGGAGCAGCAGTGGGGCGACCTGCTCTTCGCCTGGCGCGTCTGCAAGCACGTGTCCTCGAACGCGATCGTGCTCGCCCGCGACCTGCAGACGATCGGTGTCGGCGCCGGGCAGATGAGCCGCGTGGACGCGGTTCGGATCGCGGTCGAGAAGGCGAGGGAGCACGGGCACGACCTGCAGGGCGCCGTGCTCGCGAGCGACGCGTTCTTCCCCTTCGCCGACGGGCCGCAGATCGCGCTCGACGCCGGCGTCAACGCGATCATCCAGCCCGGCGGGTCGCGTCGCGACACCGAGGTGCTCGACGCGGTGGCTGCCGCCGGCGCGGCCATGGTCGTGACCGGCCGGCGGCACTTCCGTCACTAGCTAGGCGACCCCGACGGGATCGGGCCGGACGACGACCGTGTCCACGACCTCGTAGATCTCGGTCGCGGGCAGGTCGGCCCGGATCGCGTGCTCGTGGATCATCTCCGGCGTCGTCGCCTCGTAGATGCAGATCGTCCCGAGGCTGCCGTCCGCCTCGAGGACGACGTAGGAGCGGATCCAGCGGACGCGGTCGGGCATCTCCTCGTCGCCCACCTGCCGCGAGCGCTCGGCGGCGATGCTCAGCTCCTCGGCGGTCGCCCAGGCTTCCGGGCGCCGGATCGCGTAGAGCTTCACTTGCAGCTCACCTCCGGGTTCCACATCGAGAAGAGCCCGCTCGGGTTGTGCTGCCACAGCCACACGTGGAGCGAGTAGTAGGCGGGCAGGCCGAAGCGGTTGCCGGCCGGCGTCTCGTTGAAACCGTGCCCGAAGAGCACCGGGCGCGACGCGTGACGGGCGTCCCAGGCCTGCTTGAGCACGACGTACTCGACGGCGGCGAGCTCGAGCTTGCCGCCGGCAGCCGGCGCGTAGACGAGGGCCTCCGGATGCCGCACGTTGAGCTTCCCGTCGGCGACGAGGCCGCTCTTCGCGTAGTGGACGCCCATCGCGCCCATGCCCGGCATCGAGTCCATCGCGATGCACGCGACGCCGTTCTTGTCCTTCAGGAGGGCGTATCCCGCCCCCTTGGCGGCGCCGAGGCTGTGGAACTGCTCGGTCGCAGCCGAGGCCACGCTGATCTGCCCGGTGCCCGTGCCTCCCCACGCGATCGCTGCGGTGAGCGCGGCGACGAGCACCGCGGCGACCGCAACGGGCGCGAGCGCGCTGCGCGTACGTGTTGCCATTGCGACTCCCTTTTGGTCGTTGGGTTCGCCTTCGACCGTAGGAGCAGCGCGAACGGACGGCATGGGTGCCGGCCACCCGCATTGGGGGCGACGGCCACCGATCTTTCAGCTGAGCACGAAGAGCCCGAGCTGGGAGGCGCGCCGGCCGGCCTCGCGGCGCGTGTCCACGTTGAGCTTCGCGAGCACCGCGGCGACGTGGTGCTCGACGGTGCGGAGCGAGACGACCAGCTCGTCGGCGATCTCGGCGTTCGTCTGCCCGTCAGCCACGAGCGCGAGCACCTCGAGCTGGCGCGCCGTCAGGCCTGCGGGGTTCCCGCGGGTCGTCTCGCGCGGCCCGCGCGGCACGC